>JAZKCW010000163.1:15153-28045 GCA_040387895.1 Gemmatimonadota bacterium | reverse complement strand
CTCGTGATCTCTGGGAATTTCCCCTCGGGGCGGTGCTCGAACCTGCCGCGCTCGCAAACGAGCCAGGCGCGGGTCTCTGGAACCCTGCGTCGACGGCACTGCGACCCGGTAACCGTTGGCGGCTGGGTGTTGCAACGGTGTCCCGACCCGGCGCCGATCAGAGTGTGGATGGGCAACTGCTGTCCGCCGCACGCCGCGGCGACAACGGTGTGACGCTCGGCTTCTCGGTGGCGCGCGCCTCCGTCGGTGGGATCACGCGCACGGACGCGGACCCTCAGTCGCTGGGCAACGTGACGTACGCGTCACTGCTGCTCTCGGCGACCGCCTCACGCCAGCTGCTACCGCATCTCACGGCCGGTATCGCCGCGCGCGTCCGCGAGGGCCGGTCGGACCAGGACGTGCGACATGCGATCGCCGCCGATCTGGGCATCGTGGTGGACGAGTTGCCGTGGCGTGATGCGCGCGTCGCCGTGTCGAGTTTCCTCTGGCGTCCCGGACGCGAGATGGATGACCGACCGGCGTTCCTCGCCGCGGCCGACCTGCGCGTTCTAGGAGACCGGACCCGCGAATTGCGCGCTGGGTACACACACAACGGCGTCAATCGTGGCGCCCAGGAGCGCGGGCCATTTCTCGGTGCGCAGATCGACCGGCTCGAAGTGCGCGGCGCCTACCTGCGCACCGAAGCGGCCGGGCGGACGCTCAGTCGGGTGCGCTCGGGCCTGGCGCTGCATTACGCGCGGTTCGTCGTCGGCATCGCCCGAGAGGAAGGCGTTTCCGGTCTTGGCCCGCTCTACCAGTTCACCCTCAGTTCTCTCGTGAAGTGACCGCATTGCCAGAGTCGCCCGAGGTGGTCGACACGACATCCGCAGCGCAGACCAACCTGCTCGATCTCGCGCCCGACGATGCGCTGGCGCTGCTCGGCGAATGGTTCGCCTCTCGCGGCGATCCGAGCTATCGCGCGGGTCAGGTGTTCGCGCGCCTGTGGCAGCGTCCCGTCGCCAGCTTCGCCGCCATGACGGAGTTGCCGAAGGCGATGCGCGACGCACTCGACGCGCGATTCACTATGCCGCGCCTCGAACTTGCGACGCGGCAGGCGTCAACGGACGGGACGGAGAAGTTCCTGTTCCGGCTGGCGGACGGACAGCTGATCGAGACGGTCGCGATTCCGGATGACGACCGGCTGACGCTCTGTATCTCGTCGCAGGCAGGCTGTGCACTGCAATGCGCGTTCTGCGCGACCGGAGCCATGGGATTCCAGCGCAACCTCAGCGCATCCGAGATCGCCGGACAGGTGCGTGAGCTGCGCATGCTGACGCCGCCGCTGCTCGCCACGAACATCGTGTTCATGGGCATGGGCGAGCCCATGATGAACTGGAAGGCGGTCTCGCCCACGCTGTCGCTGTTGAACGATCCGCGCGCGCTCGGCATCGGTGCACGTCACATCACCATTTCCACCGTCGGCATTCTCCCCGGCATCGTCGCGCTCTCGGAGCGTCCGGAACAGTTCAGGCTCGCGATCTCGATTCACGCGCCGAGCGATGCCCTTCGCCGCACGCTGATGCCGGTGAACACCAAGTATCCGCTCGCCGAAGTGATCGAGGCGGCACGCAAGTTCGATCGGCGCGTGACGTTCGAGTACGTGATGCTCGGTGGGGTCAACGACGGGCCGGAGCACGCCGCACAGCTGGCGCAGCTCGCGCGCGCCTGTCGGGCGTTCGTGAACCTGATTCCGCTGCATCCCGGCGGCACCATGGGGTTCGTGCCGTCGAGTGCGAGCGTGATTGCCGCGTTTGCGCGCGCGCTGCGTACTCGGGGCATCGAGACGGCGGTGCGTCGGAGCCGCGGCCTCGACATTGCCGCCGCGTGCGGCCAGCTACGGACGGAGCGGTTGGGTCGGCGGTTGCCAATCGCGACCCACGACGACCGTGAGGTCGACGTAGCGTAGCGAATCGGGCACGGTGGCGAGTTCGCCCGTGCCGAGAATGCGTTTCACACGTTCGGCAATCTCCGTCTTGCCCGTGTGGACCTCGATGATGCTCTGCTCCGGATTACGGCGCGTGTCGGTGTCGAAGTCCACCACGTCGTAGCCGAAATCGCGGAGCAATAGGGTCGCGCGACGTGCGAGGCCGCGTGTCCGGGTGCCGTTGATGACGCGGACGCGAATGCGCTCGCCTTCCGGTGCACGCGCGGACGGATCCGTGAGCGGTACCGTGACGCGGCTCTCGGCGACACCGGACGGTTCGGCTGAGCGCTGCCACCATGCGCCCGCAGACACGACCACGACGAGCAGGATCAGCGCAAGCGCGATCCACCCGCTCCGACTGTGTCGTGCAGGCTCGAGGGGCGACGGAAACTGCGGCATGCTGCCCGTCACGGACGGTGGCCCATCACCGCACGCTGTTCCAGAGGGCGACCGCTTCCGTGGTCAGTCCCTTCCCTTCACGCAGCACCCACTCGAGTCGCATGCGCACGACCTGACGGAACACCGCGTCGAACGCGTTCGGTACCTGCGACGCGAGAAACGCGCGGTCCTCCTGCATGAACTTCCGCCCAGGCTCCAGAAAGTCCGCCATGTAGAGCGCGCGCCCGGTGCGTGCCCATTTTGCGCATCCGACGGTATGCCAGCGGATCGCTTCCAATACGTCGTGGCGCGGCTCCCCGTCTCGTTCCAGCCGCAGCGCGGCGGCCGGGCCGTGGAGCAGGCCGCAGGGACGATCACGATCGCCGGTCAGGTCACGCAGTGCGTCTTCGTCCTCGTCGCGCAGCGCATCGTGCCAGGCTCCGGCATCGTGCCACGCGCGTGCCTCGCGCGGGTCCAGCGCGAGTTCCTGCGACCAGCGATCGAGCAACGCAACGACGCGGCCGACGTGCTCCCGCCGACGCATGGATGCCACGGCCCATTTCGGGAGCGACTTGCTGATCGAATCACTCAACGTGCGCTCGCGGTTCGCTCGTGGTCATGGAACGTGCGTTCACCGGCAGAGGTGAGGTCAGACGGAGTCGATGGCGCGTCGCAGCGAGGCGGTGAGGGCAACCGCCTCCTCCACCGAGCGATCCGCGGCGCGCACGATCGCGCTGCCGACCACGACACCATCGCCAAGCCTCGCGGCGTCGCGCGCCTGCTCGGGGGTCGAGATCCCGAAGCCGATGCACAGCGGAAGCGTCGTAGCGGAGCGGAGGCGCGCGACCGTCGCGGGCAGGTCGGTCGCCAGTGAAGCCTGTTCGCCCGTCACGCCGAGACGACTGATGAGATACACGAACCCGCCACCGTGCCGGCTGATCTCCGCCATGCGCGCCGCCGGTGTCGTGGGGGCAACGAGTCGCACGAAATCGAGGCCGCTCGCGCCGAACCAGGCCTCGCGCGCGGGATCGGCGCCGACCGGCAGGTCGGTGACGAGTACCCCGTGCACGCCCGCGGCCTTGGCGCGCGCGAGCACGTCGGGCCCGGCAGCGATGATCGGATTGAGGTAGCTGAAGAGCACGACGGGCACCGTGAGCCGCGCCGCCGCGATGATGTCGAGCGTGCTGGCGAGCGTCACGCCATGCTCGATCGCGGCTTGCGAACTGCGCTGAATCACAGGACCATCGGCCAGCGGATCCGAGAACGGCACGCCGACTTCGATCACGTCCGCACCGGCGCCTTCCAGTCCGCGCAGCAGCGTCACGCTCCGCTCCGGGTCCGGGTGCCCCGCGGTCACGTAGCACACCAATGCCTTGCGGCCCTGTTGGCGGAGGCTGTCGAAGCGGGCCGTGAGCGCCGACGTGGCGTCGGCTGCGTGCGGCTCAGGCGAAATAGTCGCCGATGCGGATGCCATAGCGGTCCGGGTCCTCGGTACGGATGATGGTGCGGAGATACTGGCCACTGGCGTCGCGCTCCGTAAGGTCGCACAGGGATGCGTCGGCGGACCGATTTCCCTGGGCATCGGAAAGTAATCGGACGATCGGGCGCGACAGCACCGCGGGGTCGGGATGCGCGGCGTGCACCAGCGCGAGCTCGAAGGTGTCGAGCACCACCAGCGTTCCGATGGGGTAGATGCCCGTGAGATTGATCAGCGCCTTCACGATCACGGGGTCGAGCCCCAGGCGCACGTTGTCACGCATGCCACGAAGCACGTCCGCCGGTGACCACGGGACACTCTGGTAGACGCGGGTCGTCGTCGCGGCATCGTAGCCATCGGCCACCGCGATGATCTTGCTGAAGAGCGACAGGGGCCGGGGGCGGTGAGGCATCGGGTAGCCGGTGCCGTCGATCTTCATGTGGTGCTCGAAGGCACTGACGACGGCGCGCCACGGACGACCGGCACCCATGGGCAGCTTGAAGAGCGCCAGCACGCCCTGCCAGGGGTGCGTGCGCAACATCTCGCGATCGGCCTCCTCGAGGGAGCCGCGCTTGTTCAGCACCTCGAGTGGGAGGCGAGCCTTGCCGATGTCGTGCATGAGGGCCGCGAGCCCGAGGTCCAGCAACTGCGTACGTGAAAGTCCGATCCGGCGCCCGAGCGCGATGGAGAGGATGCACACGTTCACGCTGTGCACGAACGTGTAGTCGTCGAACTCCCGCAACGTCGTCAGGCCCATCATCGAGGACGGATCGGTGAGGATCGCATCGACGATGCCCTGCACGGCGCGCTTCACGCGCTTGAGCCCCGGACTGCGGCCGATGCGCGCGGCCGTCATCACGTCGCGCGTCACGTCGAGGGAACGCATGTACGTCTGCCGGGCGCGTTCCCGGGTGTCGAGTTCCGTGTCCAGCGCCTCGTGATCGTCCGCGGGCTCGACGAGCACGAATGCCGTGACGCTCGCGTGCGCCAGGCGCTGACTCAGCTGCGCCATCCGCTCCTCGACCGGATACTCGAGTGGAGGCGCCTGCAGGAACGCCAGCAGGACCACCCAGGCCCGCGGCTCCGCCTGATCGGTCACGACCAGTCCGCCGACGCCGGCCTCGCGCAGCAGGTTGAGCACGTACACGACCGCCGAATAGTTGTCGAGCGTCAGGCGAAGGCGCGTGTCGTTGACGAACAGGTAGTCACCGAAACGACGCAGCACGCACTCCGCTTCCGACGCGGCAATGCGGAGCGCGGCGGCGGTCAGTTCGTTGATGGCCTTCTGCACGGCGACGTTCTCGACCGGGTACAACCGCACCGCGCGAATCGCCGCGTGCAGGCTCACCACGTAGCCGCGCGCCAGGCGCTGGGCATGCAGTTCCGAGCCCGCGTCAGCGTGCCCGCCGCCGTGTCCCGAGCTGCCATTGCCACTGAACGCGCCGCCGTCGATCGGATGCGCAGTCACGCGCCGCCCCGCAGTGCGCGGGTGACGGCGCTGCGTACCACCATGTCCTTGCTGTCGGCCGCGCGCTGCAGCGACGCCGTGGCGTTCGCGGTCGCGATCAGCCCAAGCGCGCGCGCGGCGCACGCACGCGTCTCGGTCGGTTCGCGGGAGCCGAGCAGCCCACGCGCGTTCAGCAGCGCGTCCAGCTCGGCAACGCCGTCATCGCCGCAGACGGTCCCGAAGGCCTCGAACAACGCCATCTTCTCCGCCAGGTCCGCGTTGCGCGTTTCCTTGCGTCGGATCGCGGCGCGCAACCGCGCCAGCGCGGCCCCGTGCTTTCGCACCGCGATCGCACGCAGCGCGGCGACGCGCACTTCGCGGTCCGCATCGTCGATGGCGGCTTCGAGGGCGCGCATCGCGCCGGGCGTGCCGATCTCCCGCAGCGCTGCCACGGCCTCCGTGCGGACGCGTGGCGTGCCGCTCGCGAGGATCCGCCCGAGTGCGGGCACCGTCGCAGCGGTGGCCAGGCCGGTGGCGATGCGCAGCGCCCCGTGCACCACGTCCGGGTCGGTGTGTTCGAGCAGCCGGCTCAGCTCACCGGTATGTCCTGCCGCCAGCCGCAGCGACGCGCGCTCCACGCTCGCACGCGCGAGCGAGGTCGGCGCCGTGCCGAGCCACGAGAGCAGTGCGTGCAATGCCGTGGGTTGCAGCTCGACAAAGAGCGTTTCCAGCAGCTCGGCATTCGGAGTACGCGATGACTCGTCGACGGCCTGCAGCAGCTGTCCCATCACGGTCGGCTCGCTCAGGCGAGCCGGCAGCGACGCAAGGGTCTGCTGCACCTCCGGCGCATCGCTCACGACCCCGCGCGTGAACGCCGCATCGCGGAGCACCGTGGCCGCCATCTCGAAATCCGACGCGGCAAGAAACTCGAGGAGAAGCTGATCCACGAGTGCCAGCGCTTCGAGGCGAGTCGGGGTATCGATCGGCATCGCGATGATCTCGAACAACGACGCGACGGCCCCATGGCGCGGATCATCCGCGTACTCGCGCCGTACCTCCTCCTGCAGGTAGCTCGTCTCGCGCGGATCGAGAAAGTAGAGCGTCTCGTCGAAGTCCTCGAGCCGGATGACGCCCGGTGGCGGTCCGTCGCCGACCGGCTCCGCCTCCACACTCTGCGCGGCCAACGGCAGCCGCGGCGCGCCCGCGACATCGGCGTCGCCGGCCGGCAGGTGCTGGCTGACGGGATTACTCTCGACGTGGTGGTAGGTGACGTGCGCGATGTCGGCCACCCACAGCAGCGTGACGAGATCGTCCTCGTCCGCCGGCGCGCCGCGCGCACGCTGGAAGATCGCAAGGAGTGCATCGAGGCCCTCCTTCTCGAACCCCGCCTCGATGCAGAGCAACCGCAGCCCGTCGCGGTACATGAGCCACGGCAGCCCCTCGGCGCCGCGTGATGAATCGTCGTAGACGACCCGGTCTTCCCACACGAGCGACGACTCGTGGATCGCGATCTCGATCACGTCGACCTGCGGCCACACGCGCGCAAACGCGCCCCGCGCACCCTCGATGGCGCCCGCGCGTGTGGGATTGTTCGGCAGGTACAGCTGCATCGCACGGAGCGCCTTCGCGAATGCGCGGATCGCATCCTCGATGGCGGCGATCGCCGCAGGCGATTGCACTTCTCCGTCGATGGCCCGACTCACGCGCCCGGAATCTCGTACTGGCTGATCGTGGCCATATCCTTGTCGCCACGACCGCTCACGCAGAGCAGGATCGGTTCATCCGCCGCCCAGCGATCCGCCTCGCGTTCGATCCATGCCACGGCGTGCGCCGTTTCGAGCGCGGGGATGATGCCCTCGAGTCGCGACAGCAGGGACACACCGCGCAGAGCTTCCGTATCCGAGATGGACACGTATTCCGCACGGCCGCTGTCGTTGAGCCAGGCATGCTCCGGACCGACGCCGGGATAGTCGAGGCCCGCGGAGATGGAGTGCGCGGGATGCACCTGCCCGTGCGCATCCTGCAGCAGGTAGCTCAGCGAACCATGGAGCACGCCGGGCTTGCCCTTCGCGATTGATGCGCTGTGCCGTTCCGTGTTGAGCCCTTCGCCGGCGGCTTCGACCCCCACCAGCTGCACATCGGCGTCGGCGACGAAACCGGCAAAGATGCCCATCGCATTCGACCCGCCGCCGACACAGGCCACCACCGTCTTCGGCAGGCGCCCGGCACGTTCGAGCATCTGCGCGCGCGACTCGTGCCCGATGACGGACTGGAAGTCGCGCACCATGCGCGGGTACGGCGCGGGGCCGACCACCGAGCCGATGATGTAGTGGCTGCCTTCGACGTTGGTGACCCAGTCGCGGATGGCTTCGGTCGTCGCGTCTTTGAGCGTGCGGGTGCCGGCGGTCACGGGCACCACGGTCGCCCCCATCAGTCGCATGCGAAGGACATTGAGCTGCTGACGGCGCATGTCCTCCTCGCCCATGTACACGACGCACTCGAGGCCGAACCGGGCGCAGATGGTGGCCGTGGCCACGCCATGCTGCCCTGCGCCGGTCTCGGCGATGATGCGCCGCTTGCCCATGCGCAGCGCCAGCATCGCCTGGCCGACGGTGTTGTTGATCTTGTGCGCACCCGTGTGGTTCAGGTCCTCGCGCTTGAGCCACACCGGCGACTTCACCCGCTCGGAGAGACGCGGGGCGAACGACAGCGACGTCGGGCGTCCCACGTACTCGCGCAGCAGCGCATCCAGCTCGGCGCGGAACGCCGGGTCGCGCTGCGCGGCGTCGAAGGCGGCCTCGAGCGCGTCGAGCGCCGGAATCAATGTCTCGGGGACATATCGACCGCCGAACGGACCGAATCGGCCCGCCGCATCGATTGTTGTGGTCTCTGCACTCCCTTGCACCATCGTCATGCCACGTTCCCCATTGCCTGTCGCACCGCGTTCACGAAGCGTTCGATCGCCTCCGGATCCTTCACACCGGGCATCGCTTCGACGCCGGAAGATACGTCGACCACATCCGGTCCGAGCAGGCGGATGGCCTCCTTCACATTCTGTGGCCTGAGCCCGCCGGCAACGACGAGCTGCAGGCCGGGCATTCTGTCGCGCAGGTTCCGCACGGAATCCGCCAGTCCGGACCAGTCGAGCGAGACGCCGGTCCCGCCCAGTTGCCCGATCACATGCGCATCCAGGACGAGGGTGCCTGCGACTTCCGCCAAATCGGCGGCGATGTCCGGAAGCTGCGTACCTTCGACGCGCAGCACCGGCCAGACGGCACGTTCTGTCAGCCGCCTGATGTCGTCCACGTCACGTGGCGTCGGGTCCCCGTGCAGCTGCACGACGTCGAGATCGAGGCCCAGCGCGATGTCGCCGATCTGCGCCGCGGATTGCGTGCCGAACACCGCGACCCGACGCACGCCGTCCCGGCGCGCCCCAAGCACCTGCGCCGCACGCGTGGGCTCGAGCAACCGCGGACCGCCGGCGAGAATGACGCCCAGGAACCCCGCGCCCGCGGCTTCCGCCGCGTCTGCATCCTGTCGCCTGGTCAGGCCACAGATCTTGACCACGACCTGCGGAATCACTTCATGGTCAGGCGTGGTCGCCCCTTCGGCGTGGCTCACCGCGAGACGCGCGCAAAACCGCCCAGCGCCCGCACTGCATCGGCCGGTGACGTGGCGGCCGACACCGCGCTGCCGACCAGAATCGCATCGGCGCCTGCACCAGCCGCGGGCACGACGTCCGCCGGTTCGCGCATGCCGCTCTCCGCCACCGCGATGCGGTCCGCGGGGATCGCGGGGATGAGGTTCGGCGCAGTGGCCGGGTCGATCACGAGCGTCTCGAGATCCCGGTTGTTCACGCCGATCACGCGCGCATCGACCGCCAGCGCACGATCGAGCTCCCACCTGTCGCGGATTTCGACGATGGCCTCGAGGCCACACTCCCGGATGGTGTCCATCAGCATCGGCAGCTCGTCCGGGCTCAGCGCGCGCACGATGAGCAACGCGGCCGATGCACCGGCGGCGCGGGCTTCCCACAGCTGCACCGGCGCGACGAGAAAATCCTTGCGGATGACGGGCACCGCGACCCGCGCCGTCACTGCACGCAGGTCGTAGAGCGAGCCACCGAATCGTGTGGGCTCGGTCAGCACGGAAATGGCCGCCGCCCCGCCGTCGACGTAGCTGGCAGCCTGGGCGGCCGCGTCGATACCGGGCGCGATCGCCCCCTTGCTGGGCGACGCCCGCTTCACCTCGGCGATCACACGGATTCGGTCGCCACGCAGTCCCGCGGCGAACGGGAGTGCGGGCGCGAGGTCACGGACCTGCGCGCGCAGACTGTCCAGCCCGGCGGCAACGCCGGCAGCGCGCTCGTGTGCGGCTGCCGTGAGCCCGCCAAGGGTGCCCGTCGGCGGGGTCCAGACACGGGGGGCGTGCACCGGTGCGCCCGCGGACGAAGAAAATCCTTGCACTTCGGCCTGTCTTCGGTTAGCGTGGGATTCGGCCCCTTTTCGGGCCGATTCATCGGGATGATTGTCCCGAGAAGGTGACCTCGGTTCGTTCGCACGACCCCTCAGGAGCCGCCATGCCGCTCACCAAGCGTCAGCGGGAGATACTCTCGTATCTCTCCGACTATAACGAAGCCAACGGCTATGCGCCCAGCTTCGAGGAAATCGCGTCGCGCTTCAACTATAACTCGCTCGCGACGGTGCACGAGCACCTCACGAACCTCGAACGGAAGGGGTACATCAAGCGCTCTTACAACGAGAGTCGAGCGATCGAGATCCTGCCGTCCGAGATGTATCAGCGGTCGGTCGAACTTCCCCTCCTCGGTACGGTGGCTGCCGGCGCGCCCATCGAAGCGATGTCGGTTGGCGAAACGATGTCGGTGCCCGATGGGTTCCTGCGCAAGAACGGCAGCCATTACGTGCTGCGCGTGCGTGGCGAGTCCATGATCGAGGAGCAGATCCGCGATGGCGATTACGTCGTCATCAACGACCGGCAGACGGCGGACAACGGCGAGATGGTGATCGCGCTGCTGGACAACTCCGGCGCCACGGTGAAGCGGTACTACCGGGAGCGGGACGGGCGAATTCGCCTCCAACCGGCCAACGAGACGATGTCGCCGCTCTACGTGCACGAGGACGACGTTCGCATTCAGGGCATCGTGGTCGGCGTCCTGCGGCGCTACTAGAGTGCCAGCCGCCGATCCCGGACGAACGTGCCCCGTCGCGGCTTAGTGCTTCGGATCTGCCGCCGCGTGCTTCTGTGACGCCATCTTGAGACGCTGCAACCCGCTCGCGCCGACCCCGGTGGCGAGCGCGTTTCGCGCTTGCTCCACCGCATCTGCAAATGCTGCCGTGGCACCACTCACGTGCACTGCGGCGGCGGCATTCAGCACCACGGCCGCGCGGGCGCCCGGCGGCCCCCCGCCCTGCAGAACCTCCTCGATCAGCAAGGCATTTTGTGCGGGGTCGCCGCCCGCCAGATGATCGGCGTGGACGTCGCTCACTCCGGCCAGCGCCGGATCGATGATCCACTCCTGCAAGCGCCCCTCGCGCACTTCCACGACGGAGGTCGGGCCAAGCGGAGACACCTCGTCGAGACCGGGTTCGCCGTGCACGATCATCGCGCGCCGGGTGCCCAGCTTCGCCAGCGCATCGGCGAGCAGATGCAGCCGCGCGGGTTCGGCGACGCCGACCACCTGCCGCCCCGCGCGCGCGGGGTTGGCCAACGGTCCGACGATGTTCATGACCGTCGGTACCGCGAGCTCGCGACGGATCGGACCGATGTGTCGCAGCGCCGGATGCATCAACGGGGCGAACATGAAGACGATGCCCGCATCTTCGAGCGTCGCTGCCATGGCTGCCGGTGTCGTGTCGATCACCACGCCGAGCGCTTCGAGGACGTCGGCACTGCCGGAGCGCGACGTGAACGACCGGTTGCCATGCTTCGCCACACGCACGCCCATGCCTGCCGCGAGCAGCGCCGATGCGGTCGAGATGTTGAACGTGGTGAGGGCACCACCGCCGGTTCCGCAGGTGTCCACGAGATCGTCCGGCAAGCGCGCTGGAAGCACGATCATCGCGTGACGCAGCGCTTCGACCACGCCCGCCACTTCGCTGGCGGTCTCGCCCTTCACGCGGAGCCCCATCAGCAGGCCGGCGACCTGCGCCGACGAGCCTTCGCCGCGCATGATGGCGCCGAATGCGCCCGCGATCATGCTGCTGTCGAGCGACTCACGCGCAGCGAGCCGACGGATGGCAATCGCCAGGGGATCGTCAGTAGGCACCCATCACCCCGAGCAGGCGTTCGGCAAAGTTGTGGCGGACGGCGATGAGCGAGATCACCAGGCCGAGCAGGCGCACGCGTTCCACGTCCTCGTCGGTGTATATGCCGCGCTGCGCGCGGTTCGTGAGGTTGAGCACCCCGACGAGCTCGTCGTGGTACACGAGCGGGAAGCTGATGAAACTGCCCGTCGTGAAATACTGGTCGCGCAGGAGGGGATGCTGGGCAGCGTCCCGGACGTCCTGTACGAGCAGGGGCTCGCGCGCGGCAGCGACGCGTCCGGCCACCCCTTCGCCGATGCGGATGCGCGTGCCCTCCATGATGTGCGGCGCGATACCGCGCGCCGCCGCGAGGTACAGGTGATCCGGCTCCGGCGCGCGCAGCATCAGCGAGCAGCGCTGGGCACCCATGTCATCGCCGACCAACGCCAGCACGCCGTCGACGAGCGTGCGCACGTCCTGCGTGTTCGCGTCGAGCGTGAGCAGCCGGTCGACGAGATACAGCGACCTAGTCTTCTGGCGAAGCGTCTCGTTGCGCCGGTGCAGCTCGATGTGCGCCCCCTCGAGCTGCCCGACGGCCGCGGTGAGCTGCTGGTCGGTGATCTCGGCGCGCCGGATCGCGCGCCGGGTCTCCTCGGCCGCGCGCGCCGCATCGGCCTCGAGAGCGATGGCTTCTGCCGGACGGAAGGTCGGCGTCTCCCGCGGCGTGTTGCGCGCCTCACGCAGCTCCGCCTCCATGGCACCCAGCCGTCGCACGTACTCCCCGTGCACCCGCTGCGTGACATCCTCGAGCGTTCGGACTGCCTCTTCGCGCGCGTCACGCTCGGCGAGGCGTCCATATGCCAGGTCGAAGAGCGCCACCGCCGGCGCCAGTCGCTCTGTCGTGCGGCTGCCGAAGATCTTCCGGGGCTCGTACACGGCCAGGACGGACGACAGCACCCCTTCCACACGCAGGCCGCGCAGCGCAAGCATGCCGCCGTCGAGCGCGGCGAATCCCACCAGGCGCGCGTAATCCGCGGACTTGTCGGTCACGTCCACGAACTGGCCGCCCGCGAGAATCTTCACGCGTGTGGCCTCGGGCAGGTGATCGAAGGTCGTCTCGAACGACGAGCGCACCACCTCCGGGCCCACCGGCGATAGCCGGTCACGCAGCATTTCCTGCCGAGCGTCGTACCGCAGCAGGGCAAGACTCGCGGTCCGATCGAGGTCGGCCAGTGATTCGCCGAGCGCGATCAGCGCACCGTCGAGATCCGACGTGGCGCCGAGGGCGAATGCGAGCGAGGCGAGGGAGCGCGGAGGCATGGAGTGGTAGGACAAAACAGTGGTGGAGCCCGCCGCGCAATTGC
>JAZKCW010000163.1:0-15053 GCA_040387895.1 Gemmatimonadota bacterium | reverse complement strand
AATTGCTTGTACCGGGAATGTGACCGGCATAGCTTGCCACGCGACATGGACGAACGCCCAATCCTCCTCGTGACCCAGTATGACGGAGGTCAGTTCGCCGGTTGGCAGCGGCAGCCCGACGCCCGCACCGTGCAGGGCGAGATGGAGCAGGTCCTCGGTCGGCTGTGCGGTGAGGCGGTGGTGGCCACGGGCGCGGGCCGAACGGATGCCGGCGTGCATGCCCACGGCCAAGGGGTCGGCGTACGAGTCTCGGCACGATGGGAGCCTGCCTCAATCCGGAAGGCGATGAATGCCCTGCTCCCGCGGGACATCTGGATCGCCGCGGCGCATCGAATGGTGCCGGAATTTCATCCCCGGCGAAGCGCAACCGGGCGGCAATACAGTTATCTTGTAGGCACGGACGACGCGTCACGCTCTCCCTTTCGGCGGCGGTATGAGTGGCCCCTCGGGCGCGCACTCAATGGGGCGGTGCTGCGGGATGAGGCAGGCGCGTTGCTGGGAGAACACACATTCCGGGCATTTGCCGTGGCACGTACGGCGCCGGTCGACGACCACCATCGCTGCGTGATACGTCGCGCAGACTGGCAGGAGCGCGAGGGCGGCTGGGTGTTCGAGGTCGAGGCGAACCGGTTTCTCCATCACATGGTCCGATTCCTGGTAGGCACGATGGTCGAAGTGGCACAGGGGCGTCGTCCGCGCGGTTCGATCGCGCGGCTGCTGGCGCTGCCAGACAACGCCGAGACATCAGCCCCGGCCCCGGCCAGCGGGCTCTCGCTGCGCAACGTGATCTACCCGCCCATGCTGTACGCCGAGGCTACGGCCGCACATGCATCGATGGGCACTGCGTCATCGGTGAGTGCTTCGTGAAGCTCTTTCTTGCAACCGACGCTTTGGACGATGTGCAGTGGGCCGGCGCACGCGCGCTCATCGACGGCGTGGTGCTGCCGGATGCCGCGCTGCACGGCGCGGTCACGGAGGACGAATCGATCTCCTGGCTCAGTGATTTCGCGCGCGCCGCGGTGATGCCGGTGTTCGTCGCATTGCCGCCGCTGTCCGCCGAGCGCGCGGAGGCCGAAGCGGAACGCCTGGGCCGTGCCGCCGACAACGTGGTGGTGCAGCTGCCGTTTGCGGAGCCGTACATCCCACTCATGCACCGGCTGGCCACGAACGGCGTGCGCATCGCGGCGACTTTCGTTGCAACGCCTGCGCAGGCGATGCTCGCCGCGCGGACCGGTGTGTCGTACGTGTTCGTCGATGTCGACCGGCTCGATGCGAGTGGCGGCAGCGGCGCCTCCGTGATCGACAGCGCCCGGCGCATCCTCGACGGCGCGGCATCCGAGGCCGACCTCGTCGCGCTGTTCCCGGCGCCCGGTGCATCGCTGCTCGCCTGCGCGACGGGTGGCGCCGACGCGGCAGTGGTCGGAACCGCGGCGCTGCGCGCGTTGCTGTCGTATCCGTTCACCGATGGTCCGGCCATGGAGGCCGTGCGCCGGCCGCTCGCGGGTGAACGACTTCGCGTCACACCATCATGACCCGTTCGTCGCTGACCATGTCACGTTTTACGCTCGTTGCAGCGGTATCGATGCTGGTCGCTGGATGCGAGGGCGCCAACCCATCGGACTCGCAGGCGCAGGCCGGCGGTGCCACCGGCAGCCCGTCGCGTACGCTGCCGGCGCCGCCACGCACGGATGCACCGCTTCCGGCCCAGTCGATTGCATCCTCTCGTCGCACGGCGATCACGACCGCCGTCGAGCGCGTCGCGCCCGCGGTCGTCACGGTGCAGACCGAGAGCGTCCAGCGAGTGCCCGTGGACTTCTTCGAGTACTTCCGGGGCGGTGCGTCGGGTGAACGTCGCAGCGCGGGTATCGGCTCCGGATTCATCGTGCGCGCCGACGGTGTGATCGTCACCAACGCGCACGTGATCGAAGGCGCGGCGCGGGTGTCGGTCGCCATGCGCGACGGCACGACGTACGAGGCGAAGGTGGTCGGAGTGGATCAGACCAACGATCTCGCCGTCGTGAAGATCGAGGCGCGCAACCTGCCCGTCGCTCCGCTCGGCAATTCGCTCGACCTGCTCGTCGGTGAATGGGCAATCGCGATCGGAAACCCCTTCGGCTTCGTGCTTGGCAACAGCGAACCGAGCGTGTCGGTGGGTGTGGTGAGCGCCGTCGGGCGCAACCTTGCCGGTCGTGGGGACAACGGCGGTGCGTACGTCGACATGCTGCAGACCGACGCGGCCATCAACCCCGGCAACTCCGGGGGCCCGCTCGTGAACGCGATGGGCGAAGTGATCGGGGTGAACAGTTCGATCTATTCGCCGACCGGCGGATCGGTGGGCCTTGGCTTTGCGATTCCGATCGATCGCACGAAGCGAATCGTCGAGGACCTCCTCGAGCATGGCGCCGTGCGACAGCCGTGGGTCGGCATCCGCCTCAGCGTTCCGCAGGCGCAGAACGTACGCGAAGCCGCCAGCTCTCGTGCGATCGTCGGTCGCGTCGTTCCGGGATCACCGGCCGCGCGCTCGGGCGTGCAGGTCGGCGACGAGGTGGTGCGCGCCGCGAACCGGCCCGTGCGCAACACGTTCGACTGGGAAGCGCGCCTGCTCGACCTGCGCGTCGGTGAAACGTTGCCGGTGGTCGTGCGCCGCGGCGGGCGTGAAGTCCCGCTGAATCTCGTGGTGCAGGATGCGCCGGAGGTATCGGCGCCCAAGGTCACCGTGCTGCGCGAGCTGCAACTCGTGACGCTCACGGACCAGATCCGCCAGGAGCGCGGGGTCGGCTCGACCAATGGCGCCCTCGTGTACCGCGTCACCGAGCGCATCACGGACGAAATCGGCCTGCAGGCGGGTGACGTCATCGTGCAAGTGGGGCGCAACCGCGTGCCGGATGCGGAGACGGCATCACGCCTCATCTCCGAGTACGGCGAGCGCGGGCCGGTCTACCTGCAGTTCGAGCGCAACCGGCAACTGCTCCAGACGTCGTTCTATCTTCGCTAGCACGCTTCCCCTCCCCTCGTTCTCGTGACCGCTTCCGACACGTCCGCCTACTCGTCGCCCCTCGCCGATCGCTACGCCTCCCGTGCGATGCTGACGTTGTGGGGTCCGTCCACGCGATACGGACTCTGGCGCCGGCTCTGGCTGGCGCTCGCGGAATCGCAGCGGGAACTCGGCGTCGACATCCCCGGGTCGGCGCTCGACGCCATGCGGGCGCATCTCGACGACATCGATTTCGCGTCGGTGGCGCAGTACGAGAAGAAGTTCCGGCACGACGTGATGGCGCACATTCACGCGTTCGGTGATGTGGCGCCGGACGCGCGCAACTTCATCCATCTCGGTGCGACGAGCTGCTTCGTCACGGATAACGCGGAGCTGATCCTCATGCGCCGCGGGCTGGCGCTGCTGCGCGACAAGCTCACCGACGCGCTGGCGTCGCTCGACCAGTTCGCCCGCGAGCATCGCGCACTGCCGGCGCTCGGCTACACGCACCTGCAGCCCGCGCAGCTGACGACGGTCGGCAAGCGCGCCACGCTGTGGATGCAGGACATTTTGCTCGATCTGGCCGATCTTGACTACCGAGTCGAGACCATGCCGTTCCGCGGGGTCAAAGGCACGACCGGCACGCAGGCGAGCTTCCTCACGCTGTTCGAGGGCGACCACGGCAAGGTGCGCGAGCTCGATCGCCTGGTCACGGCGCGCATGGGTTTCGCGGCGTCGATTCCGGTGAGCGGCCAGACGTACTCGCGCAAGATCGACGCGGGTGTGCTTGGTGTGGTCGCCGGCATAGCCGCCACCGCGTCCAAGTTCTCGGGTGACATCCGCATGCTCCAGGCGTTCGGCGAGATCGAGGAGCCGTTCGAGAAGCAGCAGATCGGATCGAGCGCGATGGCGTACAAGCGCAATCCCATGCGCTCCGAGCGCATCGCGGCGCTCGCGCGTTTCGTGCTGACGCTCGAGCCGAACGCGAACCTGACGCACTCGGTGCAATACTTCGAGCGCACACTCGACGATTCCGCAAATCGACGGCTCGCCATTCCGGAGTCGTTCCTCGCCACCGACGCCATCATGATGCTCATGCAGAATGTGGTGCGGGGGCTCGAGGTGTATCCGGCCCGCATCAGGCGTCGTGTCGACGACGAGCTGCCGTTCATGGCCACCGAGGAGCTCATCGTGCGCTTCGTGCGCGCGGGCGGTGACCGCAATGTCGCGCATGAGCTCATTCGCGGGCACAGCATGGCCGCGTCGCGCGCCGTGAAGGAAGGGGCACCGCGGAACGACATGCTGGAACGGCTTGCGGCGGATCCCGGATTCGGAGTGCCGTTGAGCGACCTGCAGGAGCTGGCGGACCCGTCTCGGTTCGTCGGGCGCGCGCCGGAGCAGGTCGACGAGTTCCTGAGCGAAACGGTGGCGCCGGTGCTGGCGGCACGGGTGGAGTCGGAACTCGAGGAAGTGCGCGTATGAGCGTCGCTCTCGCCGGCACGTCCCTGCCCCTGCCCCTCGCCCGCCGCGGCAAGGTGCGCGACGTCTACGAGGTCGATGCCGACCGTCTGCTGCTCGTGACGACAGACCGGATCAGCGCATTCGACGTCGTCATGAACGAGCCCATTCCCTACAAGGGCATGGTGCTGACGCAGCTCACCGCCTGGTGGCTGGGCCAGCTCGGGGACATCCTCGAGCATCACCTGATCACCGCGGACACCGACGAGATCATCGCCGCGGTGCCCGCGCTGCGTGAGCACCGTGACGTCATCGCCGGGCGCGCCATGCTGTGCGTGCGGGCCGAGGTCGTGCCGATCGAATGCGTGATTCGGGGGTATATCACCGGATCGGCATGGAAGGAGTATCGCGAGTCAGGCACCCTCGCGGGTGAACGGTTGCCCGATGGGCTCCGCGAGAGCGACCGCCTCACGCCACCGATCTTCAGCCCCGCGACCAAGGCCGAAACGGGCCACGACGAGAACATCACGATTGCGACCGTGGTGGGGAGCGTCGGAGCCGATACGGCGGCGACGCTCGAGCGGTTGGCCCGGAGTGTGTACGAATTCGGCCGCGATGCCGCAGAGCCGCGTGGCATCATCGTCGCCGATACGAAGTTCGAGTTCGGCTGGCGCGACGGGCGCCTGCTGCTCATCGACGAGGTGCTGACCCCGGACAGCTCGCGCTTCTGGAGCGCCGCTGACTACACGCCTGGCCGTTCGCAGCCGAGTTTCGACAAGCAGCCGTTGCGGGACTGGCTGGACGGCGAGCGCCGGGCGGGCCGCTGGAATGGTGAGGCACCGCCGCCGACGCTGCCGCCCGAGGTGATCGAGGCCACCAGCCTGCGCTACCGTGACGCGTTCCTGCGCATCACCGGCGCGCCGCTCGACATCGCGCGACTCGGCGCAACGGAGGCCGCGTGATGTTCGCGCGCGAGGGCTATCCGTACCTGCTGGGCGCGGCTGCGGCGGCTGCGCTGGTGTTCGCGATCGCGCTGCGTGCCCGATCGTGGTCGCTGTGGTTGCTGGCGTTTGCGCTGACGGTGGGCACGCTCGGCACGGCGTGGGTGTTCCGCGCTCCGGTGCGTGGCAACGAGTCCGCCGCTTGAGCGCCGAATCGCGGGAGCGCGTGCCGCTGCAGCGTCGCCGTCCGGTGGTGCTGCTGCCCAACGGATTCACGCTGGCGAACCTGTTCTTCGGCATGTTCGCGGTGGTGGCGGCGTCGCGCAGCGAATTCGATGCGGCAGCGCGGTTCATCGTGTTCGGTGCCATTGCGGACACGTTCGATGGACGTGTGGCACGCGCCACGAACAGCGGCAGCAAGTTCGGGTCGGAGCTCGATTCGCTGGTGGACGCGATCTCGTTCGGCACGGCGCCCGCGCTGATCATGTACTTCCTCGCGCTGCACGACACCCGCTGGGACTGGATCTTCTGCTTCTTCTTCACCGCCTGCGCAGTGATGCGCCTGGCGCGCTTCAACGTCGAGCAGGCCGGGCGGTCGGTCAAGCACTTCACTGGCCTGCCGAGTCCCGCGGCCGGCATGACGCTCGCGACGTACTACTGGTTCAGCCAGACGCCGTTGTACATGGAGACGATGATCGGCGACCTGCCGTGGCATCAGATGCTGCGCTGGGTCATGCTCGGCCTGGGCATGCTGATGATCAGCAACGTGCAGTACGCGAAGGTACCGACCGTCGGGTTCCGCTCCCTGAGCGGCATCCTCGGCCTGCTGCTCGTCATCGGGACGCTCGCCGGCGTGATCTTCCTGCCGAAGCAGTTCTTCTTCCCCGCGCTCATGGGCTATGTGCTGTATGGCATCGGCCGCACCGTGCTGCTCGGGTTGCTGGAACGTCTGCCGGGTCAGCGCGATGGTGCCGACGACCTGGACGACGAGGATGACGTCGACGATCAAACACTCCGGGCACGCCAGCGGCGCCGCAATCGCCGCAAGCGCCTTGCACAACTTCGGAAGCCCGCCAGTCCGCCCGCAAACCCACAGGATCCATGACCCGTTTTCGACTCAGCATTCACATCGTTCCGCGCCGTGGCATTCTCGATCCTCAGGGCAAGGCCGTGACGGACGCCTTGCACTCGCTCGGTTTCGCCGCCGTGGGTGATGTGCGTGTGGGGCGTTATCTCGTCGTCGAAACCGACGCGGAGTCGGCCGACGCGGCGCGCGCCGGTGCCCGTTCGATGTGCGAGAAGCTGCTCGCCAACCCGGTGACGGAAGACTTCGAGATCGCGGCGGTGGAGCAGTCATGAAGGCCGCCATCGTTCGCTTCCCGGGGTCCAACTGCGACGAGGACGCGTTTCACGCGGTGTCCGGTGTGCTCGGTCATGACGCGGTGTACTGCTGGCACAAGGATCACGACCTGCAGGATGCCGACGTCGTGGTGCTGCCGGGTGGCTTCAGCTACGGCGACTACCTGCGCCCGGGTGCTATCGCGCGATTCAGCCCGATCATGCGCGAGGTCGTCGCGTTCGCGAAGGCCGGCGGGCCGGTGCTCGCCATCTGCAATGGTTTCCAGATCGCCTGCGAGGCCGGCCTGCTGCCCGGCGCGCTGCTGCGCAACGAGAGCCTGCGCTTCATCAGTGCCCCGGTGCACCTGCGCGTCGAGAGTGTCGGCACGCAGTTCACGTCGGGTTACCATGTCGATCAGGTCATCCGCGTGCCGATCGCGCATGGCGATGGCCGCTACACCGCGGATGCGGATACGGTCGAGCGTCTCGAGGGTGAAGGGCACGTGCTGTTCCGGTACGTGACACCGCGCGGCGAGGTCACGGCCGACGCGAACCCGAACGGCTCCGTGCGGAACATCGCCGGCATCGTGAATCCCGCCGGTAACGTGCTCGGCATGATGCCGCACCCCGAGCGTGCCATGGAGCCGATCATGGGCTCCGTCGACGGGGTGCCGCTGTTCACGTCTGTGTTCGAATCCTTGCTGGCGAGGGTCGGCGCATGAGCAGCACGATGACGGATGTGCAGCCGCGTCCGGGCGACCCCGTGATCACTCCAGCGCTCGTCGCCGAACATGGCATCACGCCGCTCGAGTACGAGCGGTTGGTCGGAATGCTCGGTCGCACGCCCACGTTCACCGAACTCGGTGTCGTGAGTGCCCTGTGGAGCGAGCACTGCTCGTACAAGCATTCGCGCCCATTGCTCAAGACGTTGCCGACCAAAGCGCCGTGGGTGTTGCAGGGCCCGGGCGAAAATGCCGGCGTGATTTCCGTCGGCGACGGGCTCGCGGTGGCGTTCAAGATCGAATCGCACAATCACCCGTCCGCTGTCGAGCCCTATCAGGGTGCCGCCACCGGTGTCGGTGGGATCCTGCGCGACGTGTTCACGATGGGCGCGCGTCCGATCGCGCTGCTCAATTCCCTGCGCTTCGGGCCGCTCACCTCGGGTCGCGTGCGGTGGCTGTTCGCCGGCTGCGTGAAGGGCATTGGCGATTACGGCAACTGCATGGGTGTGCCGACGGTCGGCGGTGAGGTCGTGTTCGACCCGTCGTACGAGGGCAATCCGCTGGTCAACGCCATGTGCGTAGGCCTGATGCGCGAGGACGAGCTGATTCGGGCGGTGGCATCGGGTGTCGGCAATCCGATCATGGCCGTCGGCGCACGCACGGGCCGCGATGGCATTCACGGCGCGTCGTTCGCCTCGGAAGACCTGAGCAACGAGAGCGAGGCCAAGCGCCCGATGGTGCAGGTCGGCGATCCGTTCACCGAGAAGCTGCTGCTCGAAGCGTCGCTCGAACTCATTCGCAGCGGACACATCGTCGCCATCCAGGACATGGGCGCGGCGGGGCTCACGTCGTCGTCCGCGGAGATGGCCGAACGCGGCGATGTCGGCGTGACGATCGACGTCACGAAGGTGCCGGTGCGCGAGACTGGCATGACCCCGTACGAGATCCTGCTCTCCGAATCGCAGGAGCGCATGCTGGTCGTCGCGAAGCTCGGCAGCGAAGACGCGGTGCGTGCCATACTCGGCAAGTGGGACCTCGAGGCAGCCGTCATCGGGGAAGTCATCGCGGAGCCCGTGTATCGCGTCACTGAAGGCGACCGCGTGGTGGCGGAGTTTCCCGGCTCGCGTCTCGTGACGGAGTGCCCGCAGTACACGATCGACGCGCGCGAGAGCGATGCCCTGCGCGCCGCCCGGGCGCGTGACCCGCACGCCGTGGTTCCGCGCGCCGAGGAGCGCGACGACAGCTGGACGCTCGAGCAGCTGCTCGCTTCACCGACGATCGCCAGCAAGGCGTGGGTGTGGCGCCAGTACGATTCGACCGTGCGCACGAGCACGATTGTCGGCCCCGGCAGCGATGCGGCCGTGGTGCACCTGCGCGGCACCGACAAGGCCATTGCTTTGTGCATCGACGGCAATGGCCGTCACGTGGCACTCTCGCCCCGCAACGGTGGCCGTGCGGCGGTCTGCGAGGCCGCGCGCAACGTTGCCTGCAGCGGTGGCCGCCCGCTGGCGGTCACGAACAACCTGAACTTCGGCAATCCGAAGAAGCCTGAAGTCTACTTCCAGCTCAAGGAAGCCATCGCGGGCATGGGCGAGGCGTGCACGATTCTCGAGACGCCGGTCACCGGCGGCAACGTGTCGCTCTACAACGAGAATCCGCAGGGCGCGATTCATCCGACGCCCACGATCGGCATGGTGGGTCTCGTCGAGTCGCTTGCACACGTCACGCGCTCCTCGTTCCGCAACGTGGGAGACAGCATCGTGCTGCTGGGCGAGCCGACCGCGGAGTTGGGTGCGAGCGAGTACCTGCTCGCGTTGCACGGACTCGCCATTGGCGAGCCGCCGGTGTGCGATCCGCAGGCGGAACGCCGGCTGGTCGATGCGGTACTGGAATCCATCCGGGCGGGCGTCGTCGCGTCGGCGCACGACTGCAGCGATGGCGGCCTCGCCGTGGCGCTTGCGGAGTGCGCCATCGTGCAGCGTGATGCGCAGTTCGGATTCAAGGTCGACTTGTCCCCGTGGGCTGGGTTGCCGCGTCGCGCGCTGCTCTTCGGCGAAGCGCATGGCCGCGTGATCATCTCCACCCCGTCGCCGGATGAAGTCGTCGCAATCGCAGCACGTCATTCCGTACCCGCGCGCGTCATTGGCGCGGTGACGAAGGCCGATGAGGGCGCACAATTCTCCATCTCGGATCACACGTTCATGGCGCCAGTCGCGGCGCTCGCTGCAGCCTTTCACGAGGCGATTCCGCTGGCCATGGATGGCGAGACGCCCGCAGAGCATGCGGTCGCCACGTCCCACGCGCCCTGACGTAGCACAACGTACGATCCACACCAGCAGAGACATTCTTCATGTGCGGCATTTTCGGCATTTACGGACACCGTGACGCAGCAGCGTTGACCCAGCTCGGGTTGTACTCGCTGCAGCACCGCGGCCAGGAGTCGGCGGGAATCGTGGCCGTCGACGAAGGCGGACGGGCGCGGGTCAGTCGCGCCATGGGTCTCGTCTCGGAGGGCTTTGGCGACGACGAGATGGAGACGCTGCAGGGTCCCGTTGCGATCGGCCACACCCGGTACAGTACGGCGGGCTCATCGGCAATCGAGAACGCCCAGCCGATCCTGGCTCGCGTTCGCCAGGGGCATATCGCACTGGCGCACAACGGCAACCTCACGAACGCCGTGGAGCTGCGGCGGGAGCTGGAGGACGAAGGCGCGATCTTCTCGAGCACCATGGACTCGGAAGTCATCGTGCATCGCATCGCGCGCGCGCATGGCCCGACGCCCGAGAGCCGGGTGGCGGAGGCCCTGAGCGGCGTCGAGGGCGCGTACTGCCTGCTCGTCGTGGTCGACGACACGGTGGTCGTGGCCCGTGACCCGCACGGGTGGCGCCCGCTGGTCATGGGGCGGCTGGGCGATGGCTGGGTGTTCGCGTCCGAGTCGTGCGCCCTGGACATCGTCGGCGCAGTCCTGGAGCGCGAGGTGCAGCCCGGTGAGGTGATCGCGATCGACGAATCCGGCATCCGCTCGGTGAAGGCTCTGCCCGACGCGCCGGTGCACCGCTGCGTGTTCGAGCATGTGTACTTCGCCCGTCCGGACAGCAACGTGTTCAGCGGCTCGGTCGACCGGTCGCGCCGAGCGCTGGGCCGGCAGCTCGCCCGCGAGTGCCCTGCCCCGGACGCGGATCTCGTCTTCGCGGTACCCGACTCCTCCAACTCGGCGGCGCTGGGCTACAGCGACGAGTCGGGGATCCCGTACGAACTGGCCCTGATCCGGAACCACTACATCGGCCGAACGTTCATTCAACCGACACAGGCCGGCCGGGACGCCAAGGTGAAGGTGAAGTACAACCCGGTGCGCGAGGTGCTGCAGGGCAAGAGTGTGGTCATGGTGGACGACTCCATCGTGCGCGGCACCACGACCCGCGGGCTGGTGTCGCTCGTGCGCGCGGCTGGCGCCCGGGAAGTCCACATGCGTGTCAGCAGTGCCCCGATCATCAGTCCCTGCTACTACGGCATCGACACCCCGCGCCGGGAAGAGCTCATCGCGGCGACCATGACACACGAGGAGCTCGTGCGTCATCTCGGGGTGGATTCGCTCGGTTACCTGTCGCTCGATGGCATGCTTTCCGCGATGCCGGAGGGTCCGGGTGGCTACTGCCACGCCTGCTTCTCCGGTCGGTATCCCACGGCGATTCCCGCTGATCCAGAGCTGCTCCGTGCGGGCGGCGGGCTGGCCATGGCGGGGGGCGTCGCATGATTCCACGGCTCGTTTCTTCCTGAACTAATTGGAGATCTTCGTGACCCGTTCTGTCTATTTTTTCGGCAACGGCAAGGCAGACGGGACACGGGAAATGAAGGTGCTGCTGGGAGGCAAGGGCGCAAACCTCGCCGAGATGACGAATCTCGGGGTGCCCGTGCCTCCCGGTTTCACGATCGCGACGGACCGCTGCATCGAGTACCTCGAGCGCGGACAGGTCGACGAAGGTCTGCGCGCCGAAGTGACGTCGGCGGTCGAGCAGCTCGAGCGGACCAGCGGCAAGGGCTTCGGCGACCCGGCCAACCCGTTGCTCGTCTCCGTCCGGTCCGGCGCGTCCGTGTCGATGCCCGGCATGATGGAGACCATTCTCAACCTGGGCCTCAACGACGAGACGGTGGCAGGCCTCGCCGCCGCGAGCGACAACCCCCGCTTCGCGTTCGACTCGTATCGGCGTTTCCTCCAGATGTACTCGGACGTCGTGCTCGACGTCCCGCTCGCGCGCTTTGAGCAGCTGCTGTCCGTCAAGCGCCTGACCAATGGAGTCGAGACGGACTCCGAGCTGAGCGCCGATGCGCTGCGCGGGCTTGTCGCGGAGTACAAGCAGCTCATTCGCCACTCGACCGGCGCTGACTTCCCGATGGATCCGCGGGTGCAGCTGTGGGGCGCGATCGAGGCCGTGTGGCGCTCGTGGACGCTCAAGAAGGCGGTCGATTATCGCAAGGTGAATGGCATCTCGCACACGCTGGGCACCGGCGTGAACATCGTGTCGATGGTGTTCGGCAACATGGGCGATGACTCCGGAACGGGCGTGGCGTTCACGCGCAATCCGAGCACGGGCGAGCGCCGCTTCTACGGCGAGTTCCTCGTGAATGCACAGGGCGAGGACGTGGTCGCCGGCATCCGCACGCCGCTGCACATCGACGAGATGGCGAGTCACCTGCCGGGTGCGTACCAGCAGCTGCTCGAGACGCAGGACCGGCTGGAGCGGCATTTCTGCGACATGCAGGACATCGAGTTCACCGTCGAACGCGGCACGCTGTATCTGCTGCAGACGCGCACCGGCAAGCGCACCACGCCTGCGGCACTGCGCATCGCGAGCGAGATGGTGACTGAAGGGTTGATCGCCCGCGACGAAGCAGTGCGCCGCATGCAGGCCGATCAGCTCGACCAGCTGCTGCATCGCGTGATCAGCCCGTCCGTGCGCGCGACACCGATCGCGACGGGCTTGCCTGCAAGTCCCGGTGCCGCGAGCGGCGTCGCGGTATTCGATCCGGATGTCGCGGAGCAGCGTGCGGCCAAGGGCGAGAACGTGATCCTCGTGCGTGAGGAGACGACGCCGGAGGATTTCCACGGCATCGTGGCGGCACGCGCCGTACTCACCGCACGTGGCGGCATGACGAGCCACGCGGCCGTCGTCGCGCGCGGCATGGGCAAGTGCGCGATCGTGGGTTGCACCGGCATTCACATCTCGCACGAGCATCGCAGTCTTACCGTCGGCGATCTCGTCATCCGCGAGGGGGACTGGATCACGCTCGACGGCTCCACGGGGCGTGTGTTCTCAGGCGATCTGCCGATGGTGCCCAGTGAAGTCATGCGCGTCACGTCCGGTTCGCTGAAAGAGTCGGAATCACCCGTGTATCAGGCGTTCGCCCGCGTGATGACCTGGGCGGACGGCTTTCGTCGGCTCAAGGTGCGCGCGAACGCCGATACGCCGCGCGATGCACGCATGGCGCGCAACTTCGGCGCGGAAGGCATCGGCCTGTGTCGCACCGAGCACATGTTCTTCGAAGGCGAGCGCATCACCGCAATGCGCGAGATGATCGTGGCGCGCGACGAGGGAGGCCGCCGTCGCTCACTCGAGAAGTTGCTGCCGATGCAGCGGAGTGATTTCGAGGGCATCTTCGAGGCGATGGACGGATTGCCGGTCACCATCCGGCTTCTCGATCCGCCGCTTCACGAGTTCCTGCCCCACGGCGGTGAGGAAACGAGCATGCTCGCCTCGACGCTCGGTATGTCGCGCTCGGAGCTCGGCCGCATCGTCGACGCACTGCGCGAGACGAACCCGATGCTCGGGCATCGTGGGTGCCGGCTGGGCATCGTGTATCCCGAGATCACCGAGATGCAGGCGCGCGCGATCTTCGAGGCCGCGGTCCGCGCGACGCGTCGCGGCATCGACGTATTGCCGGAGATCATGGTACCGCTCGTGTCCGACGTGTCGGAGCTGCGGCATCAGCGCGCGGTCATCGAGCGTGCGGCCGACGCGGTGATGGGCGTGATGGGCGAGCGCATCCCGTATCTCATCGGCACCATGATCGAATTGCCGCGCGCCGCGCTCACGGCCGACGAGATCGCGACGGCCGCAGATTTCTTCTCCTTCGGCACGAACGACCTCACGCAGACGACGATGGGGCTCAGCCGCGACGATGCGGGGCGATTCCTGCCGCAGTATCTCGATCGTGGGCTGCTGCAGGATGATCCCTTCCAGACGCTCGATCGGCGTGGCGTCGGCAAGCTCGTGAACATGGCGGTGCGCGACGGACGGTCGGTGAAGGCCGACCTCAAGATGGGCATCTGCGGTGAGCACGGTGGAGAGCCACGCTCGGTGGCGTTCTGTCACGAGGCCGGCCTCGATTACGTGTCCTGCTCTCCGTATCGCGTGCCGATCGCACGGCTCGCAGCGGCGCATGCGGCGCTCGCGGAGCAGCAGAAGGCGAGCTGACGGCAGTCGGGCCACGAGCGCAGTCACGCGGCGGGACAGCACCGTCACGCCTGTCGAAACGCAGCGTGACTGCGTGTCACCCCCCTCGTCGATTGTCGAAGCGCCGCGCATCCGTGCGGCGTGCCGTCGAAGCCGCGCTCCAGGCTTCGGCACTCCGAGACAGCTGCCGAGGCCCCGATGCTTGCACTTTCGACCCTGACGTCCCTGCTCCTCTCCGCGCTCGTGCTGGAGCCGGCGGCCGTGACCTCCGCCCCGGCCGCCGCTGCGGTCGTGACCGCGACGGCAGGCGGCATTGGATTCCCGAAGATCCCGATGCCGCGCTTCCGCATTCCCGGGCGCTCGAAGAAGGACAAGGCGGACGCCCCGATGGCGCTCGTCGATCGGCGCCTGCGCCTGCTGGTCTCGCAGGAGGAGTCCTTCTTCGTCGGGCACAGTCGTTATGGCGCCGACGTCGCCAAGGTCGCCAAGAGCCGGCCGGCCACCGTGTCGGCCGCCGACCGCGCACTCGAGAACGTGCAGGTGCAGGTGATCTATGCGCACAGCAAGGGATGGACGGCGGTGGCGACGCATCCGTCCGCACCGGGCAAGTCGTGCGTGGTGTACGTCGGTTTCCGCGAGACGCTGCCAATCATTCCGCGCACGCGCGCCGATGCCGCCGAGGCGGTGGACGAGGGTCGTCCGGTCTGCGACAAGTAAGTCGCGGCAGGTGCGCGGGAGTCTGAACGAAAAAAGCCCTGCCGGGTGAAGGCAGGGCTTTTTCGTTTTCAGTGCAATGTCAGTGGAGGTGAGGGGAATCGAACCCCTGTCCGAGACTGAATCGACCACAGCGTCTACGTGCGTATTCTGTTGATTGAGGTCTCGGTCCGCTGGCCAACAGAAAGCCCACTGACCGACAAGTCTCCTTTTGCTTTGCCAGCGTGCGGGAGACGCACACGCCAGCTAGCCCAGATTTGCGTTACTCACATGCCGCCCCGGGCGGGCTGCCTTGTGAGCACTGCCGAGCTAACCCGAAGGTTAGGCGGCGAGCGCGAGGTTGTTGTTCGCGATTGGAATTTTCCCGAGTGTTTTACCAGGTGCTCGAGGACCTGGGCACGCAGCCATAGCTTCACCAACCCCGTCGAAGCCAGTCACCCCCGTCACGACCGAC
>JAZKCW010000162.1:0-19346 GCA_040387895.1 Gemmatimonadota bacterium | reverse complement strand
CGCGCTTCGCCGGATCCTTGGCGAGCGTCCACGGTGCCATGGCCTGGATGTACTCGTTGGTACGCGCGGTCATGCGAAACACGGCGGACAGGCCATCGTGCAGCAGCCATCCGCGCGATCCGTCGAGTGCCGCATGGTACGACGCGACATCCGCGTCGTCGCCGGATTCCGCGTCGGGACGCGTCGCACCCGGCACCACGGCCTCGAAGTACTTCTCCACCATCGCCGTGGCGCGACTGGCGAGGTTGCCGAGCGCGTTCGCGAGGTCGCTCGTGTAGCGCTCCTCGAACCGCTCCCAGGAGAAGTTGCCGTCGCTGTCGAACGGGACTTCGCGCAACAGCACATAGCGGAACGCGTCGGCGCCGTAGCGATCGATGGCTTCGCCCAGGTCGAGCTTCACACCGGCGCTCTTGGAGAACCGCTCGCCCGCGAGCTGCACGAACCCGTGCGCCCATACCTGCTTCGGCAACGGGAGCCCGGCAGACTGCAGCATGGCCGGCCAGATCACGGCGTGGAAGCGCGTGATGTCCTTGCCGATGACGTGCAGGTCGGCGGGCCATCGCGTCTCGTAGCCCGCCTCCGGAAAGCCGGTCGCGGTGAGATAGTTCGGGAGCGCATCGAACCACACGTACGTGCCCTGCGTCTCCCCGGTGGAGAGTGGCAGCGGAAACGGGACGGCCCATGAAAGTCGTGCACGCGAGGCGCTGATGTCCTCGAGCCCCTGCGCGAGCAGCCCGAGAATCTCGTTGCGACGGCTCTCCGGCTGGATGAAGCGCGGATTGGTTTCGATCAGCTCCTGCAGGAAGCCCTGATACTTCGACAGGCGGAAGAACCAGTTGCGTTCTTCCACTTCCTCGAGCACACGCGTCGGATGCAGCGTGCAGCGTCCGTCGACGATGTCCGCATCCTGCTTGAACGCTTCGCACCCGACGCAGTACATGCCCCGGTAGGAGCGCTCGTAGAAATCCTCCGGGCTGTGCTCGGCGATACGCTGGATCAGCGCCTGCACACCGGCCTTGTGATGCGCCGA
This sequence comes from Gemmatimonadota bacterium, assembly GCA_040387895.1. Taxonomy (GTDB): domain Bacteria; phylum Gemmatimonadota; class Gemmatimonadetes; order Gemmatimonadales; family Gemmatimonadaceae; genus Gemmatimonas. The sequence goes on along the minus strand of JAZKCW010000162.1, from coordinate 18,316 downwards.
CGTCGTGCGAATGAACTGGTCGTAGCTGATGTCGAGCCTGGCCCACATCGCCTGGAAGCGACTCGCGATCTCATCCGTAAAGGCCTGGGATTCGACGCCCTGCGCTTCCGCGGTCGTCTGCACCTTCTGCCCGTGCTCGTCCATGCCCGTCAGGAAGTGCACCTCATCGCCACGCAGCCGGTGATAGCGCGCAATGACGTCGCTCCCGATCTTCTCGAGCGCATGCCCGAGATGGGGGTCGCCGTTGGCGTAGTCGATGGCGGTGGTGAGGTAGAATCTGCGCACGCTAGCGGTGGTCGGGGGAATCAGGGGTGTCGTCCGCGCCGTCACCGGTGGTGTCGTTCGCGTCGTCTACATCGGTTGCATCATCATCGTTGTCGTTCGCGCTGTCGTTGGCGCTCTCGTTCGGCGCGTCCCCGTTCGCGCGCTGCTCCGCCGCGCGGAGGCGCCGTCCGCCGCGACGACCACGCCGCCGCTTGCGACGCGTCTCGGTGCCTTCGGCTTCCACCGTGCCGGCGCTGACTGCCGTGCCCTCCGCGAGATCGTCGGACACAGCGGCGACGACCGGCTCACCAACCGTCTCGACCACGTCGAGCAGCGCATCCGGCTCCGGGCGAAGGACGGCCAGCACCCGCGCGACCGGCATCTCGCTCGTGCGTTCCGGCAGCACGTCGTCGCTGTTGTCGGTGCCAACGTCGAAGCGCTCCGCGACGATCGCCTCGCCGAACCCACCGATCTCCTCGCGCAGGTCGGCGAGCGGCACCACGCGCGTATCGCCTTCGGCCGTGCGCAGCGTGACGCGCTCGTTGAAGATGTCGCAGGCGAGCACCTTCTCCTCGCCGAGCTTCGTCTGCAGGATTTTCCCTTCCTTCGGGAAGCGCCGACGGCTCTGCACGTAGAATTCGTGCTCGTAGCGCAGGCAGCACATCAGACGCCCGCAGGCACCCGAGATCTGCTGCGGATTGAGCGACAGCTTCTGGTCCTTCGCCACGCCCAGGTTGACGGGACGCAGGTCGGGCAACCACGACGCACTGCAATACTCGCGGCCGCAGCGTCCGATGCCGGAGAGGCGCTTCGCCTCGTCACGCACGCCGATCTGCTTGAGTTCGATCCGCGTGCGGAACTGCGCCGCCAGATCGCGCACGAGGCCACGAAAATCGACGCGACGTTCCGCCGTGAAATAGAACGTCAGCTTGCGGCGGTCCCACTGCCACTCGGCGTCCGTCAGCTTCATGACGAGGCCATTGGCCTTCACGCGCTCCATCGCCTTGCGCCGCGCGCTCTCGTTCTCGTCGTCGAGCTCGCGGTCCCGTGCGATCTCCTCCGGACTTGCCAGGCGCAAGCCGGCGCGCGGCGGCGGCGTCGTGCCGCAGCCGTGTGCGCATCCCTTGCACCGGACTTCCGCGAGCTCGCCGGTGGAATGCACACGGCCGAAGTCCTCCCCACGGTCGGCTTCCACGATGATCCCCGCCTTGAGCGGTGGAGCCGTGTCACCTGTCCACTGGAAGAACTCCTTGCGGTTCCCGCGAAACGCGACTTCGATGAGGTGCGCCACGGGTTCGTCTACTCGGTAAACTGACCCATACGCAGGAACTTCTCGCGCCGACGCCGCACCAGCTTGTCCGGCTTGTAGCGCTTGAGATCCTCGAGGTTGCGGATGAGCGTCTCGCGCAACGTCGCCGCCGTCACGTCATGATTGGAGTGCGCACCGCCGATCGGCTCCGGCACCACCTCGTCCACCACGCGCAGCTCCACGAGATCCTGCGCCGTGAGGCGCAGCGCCGTGGCGGCCTTCTCGCGCATCTCGGGGCTCTTGCCATCCTTCCAGAGAATCGCGGCGCAGCCTTCGACGGTGATCACGGAGTACACCGCGTTCTCGAGCATCAGCACGCGGTCCGCAACACCGAGGGCGAGTGCGCCACCCGAGCCACCTTCACCGATGACCGTCGCGATGATCGGGACCTGCAGCTGGCTCATCTCGAGCAGGTTGCGTGCGATGGCTTCGCTCTGGCCACGCTCTTCGGCGCCAAGGCCGGCCCACGCGCCCGGCGTGTCGATGAAGGTCAGCACCGGCACCTGGAACTTCTCCGCGAGCTTCATCAGGCGGAGCGCCTTCCGATAGCCCTCGGGATGCGGCATGCCGAAGTTGCGGCGCAGGTTCTCCTTCGTGTCGCGGCCACGCTGGTGCCCGATGATCATCACCGTTTCGCCCTCGAGACGCGCCCAGCCGCCGATGATCGCGGCGTCGTCGCGGAATGCACGGTCGCCGTGCAGCTCGATGAAATCGGTGAGCGCGAGGCGGATGTAGTCGGCCGTGAACGGACGCCGCGCGATGCGCGCCACCTGCACGCGCTGCAGCGGCGTCAGGTTCTGGTAGATCTGGACCCGCAGCTCCGACAACTTGCGCTCGAGCGGCGCGATCTCCTGCGCCACGTCGAGCGAGCGCTCACCGGCGACCTTCTTCAGTTCCTCGATCTGCTTCTCGAGTTCCGCGATGGGACGCTCGAACTCGAGAATCGGGGCGGCTGCCATGGCGTTTGGGAAAAGGGAAGCGGCGGCTTGCTAGCCATCGGTGCGCACGAGGCGCACACGATCGGCGCCAAGCAGCGCGCGTAGATCCGACAGGACGACGGGTGATGCCGCCACCGTGAGCGAGCGGGAACGGAAGCGCACCGGGGTGCCACTCTCGTCCTTCCAGCGTAACTCGATGGGCGCGGAACCCTGATGCGCCTCGAGAGCAACACGAACGTCTTCCATGACCGACGGCGCCAGATCCGAACCCTTTGCCAGGTCGATCGCCACCGCCAGCTCACCACCCGCGCGCACTTCGGCAAAGCGCTTCACGGAGGCCACGATGAACGTGGGATCCTCGACCTCCTGGTCGCGCTTCCCGTATCCACCCTTGAGCAGCAGCGGCACATCCGTCCGCACCTGCTCGGCGATCACCGACCACGCTTCGGGAAAGACCAGTACTTCGGAAGATCCTGAAAAATCCTCCACTGTCAACCGAGCGAACTCCGCCCCCGACTTCTTGGAGATCTGGCGCTTGATCGCCGTGACCACCACCCCGATGGTCACCGACTCCATCGTCCACGTCCCAAGTTGGGCAATGGTGTGGGAGGCGAACAGCTCGCATTCGGTCCGGAAAGGCTCGAGGGGGTGCCCCGAAATGTAGAAGCCGAGCAGCTCCTTCTCCCGCTTCAGCCGCTCGCTCTCGGACCAGACCGTGACGGCCGGAAGGGTCGGCGGTGGTGCCGGCTCGTCGCTCGGGCCGCCGCCGATGTCTCCGAACAGTGAGGCCTGCCCCTTGGCGGCCTCATCCTGACGGAGCGACGCCTCGTTGATCGCGTGGTCGAGGGCCTGGATCAGCTGGGCACGATGACCACCGAGCCCGTCACACGCACCAGTGGCGATCAGCGCCTCGAACACCCGCTTGTTGCAGACGCGCAGGTCGACCCGGGAGCAGAGGTCGTACAGGGAAGTAAACGGCCCGTCCGCGCGTGCCGCGATGAGCGAGTCGATCGCCCCGCGCCCGACATTGCGGATGGCGCCCAGTCCGAAGCGGATGCGCTTGTCGGCGATGACGGTGAAGCGCCATCCCGATTCGTTCACGTCGGGCGCGAGCACCTCGATGCCCATCTCGCGCGCTTCCGCGATGTACTTGATGACTTCTTCGGTCTTGCCGATGTTCGACGACAGCAGCGCGGCCATGAACTCGGCCGGGTAGTGCGCCTTGAGCCACGCGGTATGATACGAGAGCACCGAGTAGGCGACCGAGTGCGACTTGTTGAAGCCGTACCGGCCGAAGGTCTCGATCTGCCCCGAGATCTCCTCGATGATCTTCTTGTCGTGGCCCTTGGCGATGGCCTTCGACACGAACTTGCCGAGCTCCTTCTTGATGAGCTCTGCGTCCTTCTTGCCCACGGCCTTTCGCAGCACGTCCGCTTCGGCGAGCGAGATGCCCGCGAGCGTCTGCGCGATACGCATCACCTGTTCCTGGTAGGTGATGACGCCGTACGTGGTGGAGAGGATCGTTTCCAGCTCCGGCAGCGCATAGGCGACGGGTTCGTCGCCGCGCTTGCGCCGGATGTACACGTTGTGCATGCCCGCGTCGAGCGGGCCGGGACGCAGCAGCGCATTCGACGCCACGAGGTCGTCGAACCGGTCGCAGCGCATGCGCTTGAGCACGTCCGTCGCGAGCGGCGATTCGAACTGGAACACGCCGGCCGTCCGCCCTGCACGCAACAGGCGGTATGTCTCGGGATCGGTGAAGCCGCGCTCCTCGAGGACGACATCGACACCGCTGCGCTGCTTGATGAGCACGAGCGTATCGCTGATGACGGTGAGCGTCGTCAGCCCGAGGAAGTCCATCTTGAGCATGCCCGCCTTTTCCAGCGCGTTCATGTCGTACTGCGTCACGATCACCCGCTCGTCGTCGCCGGCGCCCGAGCCCTTGGACGCCTGCGTGCAGATCGGGACGAACTCGTCGAGCGGGCCCGGTGCGATGACGACACCGGCCGCGTGCACGCCGGTGTGTCGCGACAGCCCTTCGAGCGAGATCGCGAAGTCGAGCAGCTGCTTGTACCGTGGCTCCGCCTGATAGAACCGCTTGACCTCCGGTACCTGCTCGATCGCTTCCTTCACCGTGAGCGAGAAGTTCGGCGCATTCGGGATCAGCTTCGCGAGCGCATCGGTCTCGCCAGGCGTGAAGCCGAGCGTGCGGCCGACATCCTTGATGGCGGCGCGCGACTTCATGGTCCCGAACGTGACGATCTGCCCGACGCTGTCCTTGCCGTACTTCTGCCGGACGTACTCGATCACTTCGCCGCGCCGCTCGAAGCAGAAGTCGACGTCGACGTCGGGCATCGACACGCGCTCCGGATTCAGGAAGCGCTCGAAGAGCAGGTCGAACTCCAGCGGGCACACATCGGTGATGCGGGTGGAGTACGCCACGATCGATCCCGCTGCCGACCCTCGGCCCGGGCCGACGGGAATCCCGCGATCGCGCGCCGCCTTGATGAAGTCCGCGGTGATCAGGAAGTAGCCGGCGTACCCGGTCTTCGTGATGACATCGAGCTCGTAGTCGAGACGCTCCTGCACGTGCGCGGGTAGCGGATTGCCATACCGGGCCTTCGCGCCCTCGGTCGCGAGTTGCACCAGGTACGCGTTCTCGTTCTCGATGCCCGGGGGCAGCGGGAACGACGGCACGTAGTACTTCTTCTCGAACTGGACGTCGACGGAATCGGCGACGGCCAGCGTGTTCGTGAGCACGTCCGCCCGGCCCGGGAAAAAACCTGCAATCTCCGGCGCCGACTTGAAGTACAAGCCGTCGTCGTACTTCATGCGGTCGCGGTCAGCGTGATCCTTGCCCAGGCCGATGCAGAGCAGGACGTCGTGCGCCGCGTGGTCCTCGTGCTTCAGGAAGTGCGCATCGTTCGTCGCGAGCACCGGCAACCCGAGGTCGTCGGCGAGCGAGAAGATCTTCGCGTTGAGCTTTGCCTGGCCCTCGCTCCGGTGTGCCTGCACCTCGAGGTAGTAACGGTCCTTGAACAGCTCCGCGTACCAGGCGGCCGCTTCGCGCGCCTGCTCGATGCGGTCGTCCATCAGGTGCGACGCCACTTCGCCGGCCAGACAGGCCGACGACACGATGATGCCCTCCGAGTGCTTGGCCAGCAGCTCCCGGTCGATCCGGGGCTTGGAATAGAAGCCTTCGGTGTACCCCAGTGAGGAGAGCTTCACCAGATTGCGGTACCCGACCAGATCGCGCGCGAGCAGCACGAGATGGTAGTACGGCTTCACCCCGGGGGCCGGACGGCCGCGCGTGCGGCGATCGGCGGGAGCCACGTAGGCTTCCATCCCCAGAATGGGCTTCACGCCCGCCTTGCGCGCCTTTTCCTGGAACTCCCAGGCGGCATGCATGTTACCGTGATCGGTGATCGCAAGCGCAGGCTGCTCGAAGAGCTGCGCACGCGTGATCAGATCATCGATGCGGTTCGCGCCGTCGAGGAGCGAATACTCGGAGTGGCAATGCAGATGCACGAACGACATGGACCTGAGAATTTAGCGGCCGTCGCGCCGGCGCGTCAGCGGTTGACACCGTTGCGCTGGGTACGACGGTACTGGGCACGCGCGCTGCGGCGTGCGGGTGCGGCACTGGTCGTGCTCGTGACGCTCGTCGCGACCCTGACTCCGATGGGCTGCTACATCTCGCGCGCTGCATATGAAGAGGCGCGCATTCTGGCGCGCCGTCAGCCCATCGACCAGCTGGTGAATGGGACGGGAACTGGCGTGGGCGTCGATGCCGCGACACGCGCAAAGCTCGGCCTCGTGGTCGCGGCACGGCAGTTCGCCGTCGACTCGCTCGGCCTCAAGGCCGGCGAGAGCTTCACGACGTTCTCGCAGCTCGACCGCGACACGCTGGTACTCGTGCTCTCTGCCGCCTACCGCGACCGCCTGGAACGCAAGACCTGGAGCTTCCCGGTCGTCGGGCGATTCCCCTACAAGGGGTACTTCGACTTCGCGGAGGCCAGGCGCGAGGCGGAGAAGCTCCGCGCCGAGGGGTTCGATGTCACGCTCGGCGCGTCATCCGCCTTCAGCACCCTGGGCTGGTTCAACGATCCACTCGTGAGCACGACGATCGGCGCCGATTCCATCACGCTGGCCAACACGATCATCCACGAGTTGGTGCACAATACCTTCTTCGCGAAGGGGCGCGTGCCCTTCAATGAATCGTTCGCGAGCTTCGTCGGCGGCCGCGGGGCCGAGCATTTCTTCCGGGCGCGCGGTGACACGTCGGCAACGCGGCGCGCGGTGGAGGACTGGCAGAATGACCTCGTGCTCGGCGCATTCTGGGAGCGCCTGGCCGGTGAGATCGACAGCGTGTTCACGCTGCTGCCGCGTGATTCCACGGTCGCACGGGTCGCGGCGCGCGACACCGTGTACGCACGCGCCCGACAGCGTCTCGTGGACAGCGTCGCCCCGCGGCTGATCGGGTATCCGGCGGGATGGGGCGCCCGGGTGACCCTCAACAATGCCGTGCTGCTGTCGCGCCGGGTCTATGCCGAACGGCTCGATGCGTTCGACTCCGTGTATGTCGCGAACGGCCGGGACCTGCGAAAGGCCGTCGATGCGGTGATCGCGCGTGAGCGGGCGCGCGAGCGGGAAAACGACAAGGCGAAAAAACAATAGCGGAGCGATATCGCCCCGCTATCGTCGTGCGCACTCCCTGCATCGCATCGCGCTACTTGATGATTTCCTTCGTCTCCGGCAGGAGCACGAACCGGGCGCGATTCTTCTCGTCCAGATAGGTCTTGGCCGCGGCGGCCAGCTTGTCCGCCGTGAGACCCGCGATCAACCCATCGATCGAATACACGGTCGACAGGTCGTCGCCGTTCTCGAGGCGGCTGCGCAGGACACTGGTCCACCAGCCATTCTGCTTGCGCGCCACTTCCTGCTCGCGGCGCTGCTGCTCGCGGACGCGTTCCACCTCGGCTGCCGACGGGGGCACGCGGCGCAGCGAATCCATCTCCTGCTGCACGGCCTTGAACAGTTCGTCCGCCTTGTCCGGCGCGGATCCGTAGCTCACGACCACCTGCCATTCCTCGCGCGGCTTCCGCGCGTACGACGTGTTCACGCTCACCGAGTAGGTGCCGCCAAGCGCCTCACGAAGCCGGTCGAGCAGGCGCATCTCGAGCACCTCGCCCACGCTCGAGAGCAGGTACGACTGCTCGCGCGTCCACGCGCCCGAGCCGAGCAGGAGCAATGCGGTCTGGCTCTGCGGCGCTTCGCCCTTGCGCACCTTCTTGTCGATGGTGCCGGTGAACGGCTTGGGGCTCACGTCGCGCGCCGTCTCCTTGCGTCCCGCCGCCGGCAGGGATGCGATCCACTGCTCCACGAGCGGCTTGAGCGCGACCGGATCGACGTTGCCGACGAACAGGAACGAAAAATCGCCGGCGTCGCCGAAGCGGTCCCGATAGATCGCTTCCATGCGCGCCAGGTCGAGTTCCTTGAGCATCGCGACCGAGAGCGGACGAACGCGCGGGCTGCCGTTGGCCAGCGTCATCTGGATCGTGTCGCTGAAGACGGAGCTCGGATCGGCATCCTTGTTCTTGAACACGGCCTCGAACTGCTGCATCAGTGCCTGAAAGGCCACGGTGTCGCGACGCGGCGACGTCATGCGCAGATGGATCAGCTGCAGGAGCGTTTCGAGATCCTTCGGAGAGGCCTGCCCTTGCAGCCCTTCGCTCAGGTCGTCGATGCTGGTGCTCACGGCGGCCACCTTGCCCGTGAGCTTCTTGTTCAGGTCGATGACGGAGAATTCACCGGCACCCCCGCGTTCGACGGCGAGTGTTGCGAACATGCCTCGGATGACGTTGCTGTCGGGCAACAAGCTCGACCCGCCGGGGCTCCACGCTGACATCAGGATCTGGTCGGCGTTGAAGTCGGTGGGCTTGATGTAGACGCGAGCGCCATTCGACAGCGTCCACTCGGTCACGCCGAGCGAATCGTTCTTCTTCTCGGCGACCACCTTGCCCGCCTGAGGCGCCTTGGCCACCAGCGCGCCCTCCGCCACGGTCTCCGTGTACGGCGTCACCTTCGCCACCATGGTTTTCGTGAATACATCCCGCAGCTGTGCCTCGGTCGGCACGTCGAGACCGGCTTTCTCCGGCATCGTCACGGTGACGACACGATTCGCATCGCCGGTTCGCGTGCGTCCGAGTGCATTCACTTCGGCCAGCGTAACCGTCGGCAGGAGCCGCTTCGAGGCCTCGTAGTCGAAAGCGCGTCCGGCATACGCGTCGCCCGTCAGGTAGTTGTCGATGTACGACTGCACGACCGCGGCGGACTCGGTCTTGTCGCGCTCCAGGTATGCCCGCTCGAAGGCGCGCAGGAGACTCGTGCGCGCGCGATCGAGCTCGCTCTGCAGGAATCCATGCTGCTGCACGCGCTCCGCTTCGGTGAGCAGCACGCGCAACGATTCGAGCAGCTGGCCCTCCTTCGCGGTCGCATCGAGCGAAAACACGTCGACGGTACGCACGAAACTGCCGCCACCACCACCGGCACCGACGAACGGCGCGTCTGGCTTCTGCGAGATCTCGCTGAAGCGCTGGTTGAGCATGCGTGCGTACATCTGCTCCGCGAGCCGCGTGCGGAAGTCGCCGACCGTCCGGGTCTTCACCGGTGGCAGCTTCCAGAGCACGCCCACGGACGACGTCGTGAGCTCGCGGTCCGTCGCCACCGTGAACAGCGTCGCGGCATGCGTTGGGACCGGCGCGAGTGTCCGCGCCCGCGCGCCGGTGCGCTTCGGAATCGGGCCGAAGGTGCTCTTGATCAGCGCTTCGAGGCGAGCCGGATCCGCATCACCCACCGCGATCACGGCCATCAGGTCCGGGCGATACCAGTCGCGCCAGAAGCGCCGCACGGGCCCCACGGACGCGTTCTCCAGAATGTTCGGCAGGCCGATCGGCAGACGCTCGGCGTAGCGCGAGCCCTTGAACAGCACGGGGAACTGCTTGGTGCGGATGCGCTCCTCGGCACCGAGCCCGGTGCGCCACTCGGACAGCACGACGCCGCGCTCGGCGACCACTTCGGCGGAATCGAACAGCACGCCGTTGGCGACGTCACCGAGAAACGAGAAGCTCTTCTCGAGGATGCCGGCGCTGTCGGTGGGCACCGGCAGGATGTAGACGGTCTCGTCGAAGCCGGTATAGGCATTGAGATCGGCGCCGAAGCGCACGCCGATGCCCTCCAGGTATTTGACGATGTCGTTCTTGGCGAAGTTCTTCGTGCCGTTGAACGCCATGTGCTCGACGAAGTGCGCGAGCCCGCGCTGGTCATCGTCCTCGAGCACCGAGCCGGCGTTCACGACCAGCCGCAGCTCGGCCCGCTGCTCGGGCTTGGCGTTGCGACGCACGTAGTAGCGCAGGCCGTTCGACAGAGTACCGACACGCGTCGCCGGATCGGCGGGCAGCGGCGCACTCAGTGCGAAGGAGTCGCGAGCGGCAGGCTTGGCCGAGGCGGCGGGCTTGCCAGCGGGCTTCGCGGCGGGCTTGGCCTGCCCGAGCAGCGGGCTCGCCGAGAACGACAGCGCGGCGAGGGCAATGAGAGGACGCATTGAACCGGTGGGATTCGAGGAGGTGCGACGGTCGTGTGCTGCCGGAAAGATGGCAGGGGCGGGCGCCGCGGCGCGACTGCGGAACGAGGTCTTGGTGCATTCCACCGACAACTGCAACTGACTTCCACAGATAAGAACTGATTTACTGGATACGAACAGATCTGTACGGCGTGGGCGACGGAGCAATGGCGCGCGTGGCCAGTTTCGCTTTTCCTTGGTGAACAGCACGCGGGGGCTGGGGCAGGTGCGGGGCCCCACCCTAAAGCAGGCAATGCCCGCCCCGCGCATCGCCCTCGCCCCGTCCACGGAGCAAATCGGTTGTTATCCGCCTAATCAGTTCGTATCTGCGGAAAGCAGTTGCAGTTGCCGTTCTCCATGACATCCGGGTAGTGCGCCGCAGTTGTCCGCGGCATGCACCACAGCAGACACCTGCTCACGACGCGCCGAACCGGCCCCGCAGCAGCGCGCGCAGGTCGACGATCGCCGGTTCGGCGCCCTCGCGTGGTCCCGGGAGCGCCTGCTGACCGTCGTTGGCCAGCGTGACGCGCTGCATCGTGGCGCGTACGCCCGGGTCGAGGAACCGCGACAGCTGGCCGAACACGAAGTCCGCGCCCGTACGCGTCGCGTAGCTGTGCAGCGGATAGGTGAGGTAGAGCTGGTCGCGCGCGCGGGTCATCGCCACGTAGAGCAGGCGTCGCTCCTCCTCCAGCTGGGCCTCGTCGTCCGCGGCGCGCGCCATCGGGAAGATGCCGTCGGACACGTGGATGACGAACACCACGTCCCACTCTTTGCCCTTCGACGAGTGTGCCGTCGACAGAATCAGTGCGTCGCTCTCGCCGTCGTCCCCGCCCACCGCCAGATCCTGCGTGTTGGACGGCGGCTCGAGGGCCAGCGCCGAGAGGAAACTCGAACGATCCGCGTAGCCCGCGGCGATCGTCTCGAGCTGGTCGAGATCGGCGAGCCGGGGCGGGGCATCATCGTACGTCGCCGTCAGGATCGGGTCGTAGAACTGGCGGATCAGGCGGATCGACTCCGAGGGCGGCGTGGTGCCTTCCCGGGCCTCGTGCGCGCGGCGCATGCCGTCGAGCATGGCGCCGATGGCCAGGAGCCCTGGACGGGCGCGTGAGGGCGCGCGCACGGACCCGATGGCCATCGGGGCCCAGGCGTGCGCCGTGAGCGCCTCGATCGCCGACCGCGCCGTCGCATCACCGACGCCCGGCAACAGGCGCAGGATGCGATACCAGCTCACCTCGTCGCGCGGATTCTCCAGCACCCGTAGGAACGCCAGCATGTCCTTCACGTGCGCCGCTTCGAGGAACTTGAGGCCGCCCCACTTCTCGTACGGGATGCGACGGTTGGCGAGCTCGATCTCGAGGTCGGCCGAGAGGTAGCCGGCGCGAAAGAGCACCGCCATCTCGCGCAGCGGGATGCCCTCGTCGTGCAGCTCGAGGATCCGGTCCACCACGAACTTCGTCTGCTCGTGCTCGTCGCGCAGGGTCACCAGCCAGGGCGGCTCGCCGCCCGTGCGTTCCGTCCAGAGCTGCTTGCTGTAGCGTTCGGTGCTGCGCGAGATGAGCGCATTCGTCGTCTCGAGGATCGGCGCGACCGACCGGTAGTTGCGCTCGAGGGTGACGATCCGCGTGCCCGGGAACTGTGCCGGAAAGTCGAGGATGTTGCGGATGGTCGCACCGCGGAACGAATAGATGCTCTGCGCGTCGTCGCCGACCACCGTGATGCGCCCGTGCGTGCAGAGCGCGCGCAGGATGCGGGACTGCAGCGGGTTGGTGTCCTGGTACTCGTCGACCAGCACATGCTCGAAGCCCCCGCGAATCTGTTCGGCGATCGTGGCGTCGTGCTCGAGAAGGAGTGCCCACGAGAGCAGCAGGTCGTCGTAGTCGAGCAGGTTGCGCTCGTTCTTCCGTCGCACGTACTCACCGAAGACGCGCTCTATGTCGCCGGTCCACGCGAGGAAGTGCGACCAGCCATCGGCGACGATGTCCCCGATGGGCCGGTCGGTGTTCACATGCCGGGAGTAGACGGCCAGCAGGGTTTCGGCGCGGGGGAAGCGTGGCGCGCCCGCACGGGCGTTGGGGCCACGGGAGTCGGCGTAGCCCAGGGCTGCGCGCGCGATGCCCATCAGATCCGAGGCGTCGCCCTGATCGAGGATGGTGAAGTCTGCCGGGAGGCCGACGGAAGGGCCGTATCGGCGGAGCAGGCGGTGAGCCACACCATGGAAGGTGCCGCCCTGTACCTGTTGCGAGGCCGACCCCACGAGGCGCTGACACCGGTCGAGCATTTCCTGCGCGGACCGTCGGGTGAACGTCAGGAGGAGGATGCGACCGGGGGGCACACCGCGGCTGATGAGGGCGGCAACCCGATGGATCAGCGTGCGTGTCTTGCCCGAACCCGCTCCTGCCACAACCAGTAGCGGCGAGTCCCCATGCGTTGCTGCATCGGCCTGAGCCGCATTGAGGGCCGGGCCCGTGACGTTACCCGGCGGGGCCGGGACTTCGAGGTGCGTGGGGAGGTGAATCCGGGGCAGATCGGCCATGGCGCAAGATAGGTCGCGGCGCGGTGCCGGCGGACACATTCGACCCCATAACGGCCAAAATCCGAATAGATACCGAAAATGCGTGCCAGCTAAATCACCAACCCATGCCGGTTTCGTGACGGTACGCGACTTCTGTGACGCCCCTCAGGCCATGTCCGTCCATTGGCTGTCTTCCCCGCATTTTTGGTCGCGCGTACGGGTTCTGTGGATAAGTTCGCCTTCAGGCTCGGCAATACCAGATTGTGATGGGTGACACCGGAACCAAGGAACCTCAACCGCTTGACCGTGCGGAAGATCACCCCTAGGTTCCCCCATCGCTATACGGCCCCAGCTGCGCCCATCACACGGGCGCGGCTGTGTCTACGCTAGCGGTGTCTGTAGCCCCGCAACGATCGCGCGGAACTGCGCGCGGTGAAACAGAGCGCAGGCTCGCTGGTGCAGGACAGTTGGTGCAGTCGCAGGTGCAGGTGCAGACGGGCATTCGTGACTCGTGTTGAAGTGAACTCCGCTCGGCCGCTCCCCGAAACGTGTTCAGTCCGACCAGAGCTCCTGAATGAGCGAGCGGCGAAAAGCGCCGCGTGCTTCCATGCAGTTCGTCAGCGGTGGGCCACCCGAGCCTGGTGCAGACAGCTACCTCCACGACCTCGTAAGAGGGGGATTAATGCAACTCTTTTCTCGGAATAAGGCGTTCCTCGCCCTGAGCCTCGGTGCGCTTAGCGTACTCGGTGCTTGCGGCGATGACGTCGTGGTGACCCCCGGGGCGGCTACCGTCTCGATCTCACCGACCAACACGACGCTCAACGTCGGCGAAGTCGGCCTCCTGTCCGTGCAGGCCTCGGGCGGCGCAACGGCGGCCCTCGCTTGTACGTCCAGCAACGCCGCCGTCGCCTCGGTGACGGTCGTCTCGGATCAGTGCCGCGTGCTCGCGGTGGCGCCGGGTAACGTCACGATCACGGCAGCAAAGAACGGCGGCCAGGCATCGGCGTCGGTCGCAGTGACGGCCGCTCCGGCCGCGATCAGCGGCCTCGCGGTCACCCCGATGGTTGCGACGCTCGCCGTTGGCCAGACGCAGACCATCACCCGCTCGGTGACGTCTGCGGCCACGGCCGTTGCGACCACGTACGCGTTCGGCACGAGCAATGGCGCAGTCGCCACGGTTTCGACCACCGGCGTCATCACGGCCGTCGCACCGGGCAGCGCCACGATCACGGTCACCGCGTCCGGCACGGGCGCTGGCTACACCGCGACGACGCTCACGCAGAACGTGCAGATCACCGTCACGTCGCTGCCGACCGGCATCACCTCGCTGTCCGTGACGCCGACTCCGCTCGGCCTCAGCGTCGGCGACACGCGTCAGCTGTCCACGTCGGCCGTCCAGCCGACGGGCGCCGCTGCCGCGACGTATTCGTACCAGTCGTCCAACCCGCTCGTGGCCACGGTTAGCGGAACCGGCCTCATCACTGCAGTCGCGTCGGGTGCGGCGTCGATCACGGTGACGGCCTCCTCGGCTGGCAACGCCGCGTTCGCCGCAACGAGCCTCACGCAGGTTGTCCCGGTTACCGTGACGGCCCGCGCGCAGGTCTCGATCGCCAACATCACGCAGGCCGAGACGAACAACCCGGTCGACATCAACAACGTGACTGGCCAGATCCAGGTTGCATTGAACCTGGTCTCCAACGCGCAGGTGATCACCGGCGCCCAGGTGTACGTGTGTAACGTGACCGTGCCGGCAACGGCCTGCCCCGCAGTCGGCCAGGCGCCGGCAGCGCAGCAGATGTTCGGCGCCGGTGGCGCCACGTCGGGCACGATCAACATGTTCATCAACACGGCTGACTTCACGGTCGCGTCCGACCTGAGCGATGCCACGGTGCGCTACACGAACGGTCAGAAGACCCTGGCGGCGACGCTCACCGTTGCCGACCAGGCGACGACGATCGCTTCAAACAACCTGGCGATCCTGAACTTCAACAACACCGACGGTTTCGTCGCGAGCCATGTGGCTCCGGTGAGCAACGTCGTCGCTGGCGGCCGCACGTTCTTCGGTGGCCCCGGTGATGCTGGCCGTGGCTCCGTCACGGTTGCCCCGGTGATCTACACGGCTGGCCGCACGATGCGCACGATCACGGTCGCGATGACCGGTTGCGGCACGTCGACGACGTTCACGGCCGGCACGGATGCACGTCCGTGGCGTCTCACGTACGGCGCGACGGCAACGGCCAACACCAAGAACATCGGTTGCCCGTACCAGACGCTGCTCGCGAGCGATCCGGACGTGTTCCCGACGATCACCGCCTCGACGTACAGCGACAACATCACGGGCCCGACCGTCGCGACGGTCGCCGGCTTCAAGACGAACACGGCCAACCCGGCACTCGTCGCGGCTCCGGCCACGATCCGTGTCGACTACCTCGCTCCGACGGCTGTGACGTATGCGATCCTCCCCCAGGCCACTGGCGCACTGGCCGGCTGGGTGAACGGTGCCTACAACTTCGCCGCGACCACGAACGTGACCGCGACGGACGTTGGTGTCGGTGTCAAGACGGCTTCCCGCCGTATCGAAGTTGCTGGTTGCCCGACGGTGTCGCCGGTGCTGTGGACTGCACTGTCGACGAACACGGGTGCTGACGTTGCCGAGTGCCAGACGAACTTCGCTGGTGGCCCGGCTGGTGGCCCGTACTCGGTGCGCTACATCGCCGAGGACTTGCTGCTCAACGCTGCAGCCGCTGTGACTGCCGCAAACACGTTCGGCGTCGACAAGACGTTGCCGGTCATCCGCTACGCGGCCGCGACGCTTGCGCAGAACACGATTGTCTCGGTGGCCCCGGCCGCCGGCACGACGCTGTTCCAGGCCGAGGCGCTCGACGAGCGCGCCGGCTTCGATGACGCAACTGCAGCCACGCACTTCCTGGCTCAGGCGAACCGCTTCCTGAACCTCGGTTCGTGCCTCGTGGGCTCGTTCCCGGTCACGTCGCCGGCCACGACCAACGCTGGTGCCTCGTTCATCACGGCGCCGAACTGCGTCCGTGCCGCCGCGGGTGCGCTCGGTGCGGCACTGGTCGACGGCTACCGTCCGCTCCCGGCCGTGGCGTACGCAACGACCATGACGGAAGCCTACTACAGCTATTCGCCGCGCGTGACGGATCGCGCCGGTAACGCTGCAACGGGCGCCGTTCGCTCCATCGCTATCAATGCACGGAAGCCGTTCTCGGTCGTCGCGAACAACCCGTTGTTCCTGATCGACTCGGTCTTCGCGGGCAGCTTCACCGGCACGTTCAAGGACTCGGTTGAGACGGCGCTGACCAGCCTCCGCGTGCTGTACGGCACGGATACGCTGGCCTTCCCGGCCACGGCCACCACGGCCACCGCGTTCGACAACCTGATCACGCGTGACTCGCTCGTCAGCGCCGGGTTCCCGTTCACCTCGGGCACTCGCTTCTACACGAGCCTCGAGTACTTCGTGGGTGGCGCCAACGTCGCGCCGGCGTCCGTCGGCTTCTACGCCGGCAACATCGGTGGCCTCGGACAGGTCGGCATGATCCCGTTCGTCGCCGGCACCATCACGCCGGACAACGCTGCTTGGACAACGGCTGCAAAGGTCACGAGCCTCACGAACTACACGATGATCGCTGATCCGAACGACGCATCGTTCAACAGCCCGGCCGGTGGTCTCAAGGCCCGTGCGGTTGGTACCGTGAACCAGCTCTCCGCACCGTTCACCCGCGTCGACTTCTACCGCCAGGCCACCAGCGGCGCGTGGGAATTCGTCGGCTCGGTTGATGGCACGGCAGCGCCCTGCGTCTCCGCGTCGCAGACCTGCAGCATGTACATCGCCGACAACGGCGCCGAGCGCGTGTGGACCTACGTCCTCCGCACTGCAGGCATCGGCTCGATGCAGCTCACCTCGCTGCAGCTGAACAGCGGCACGTACCGCGCGATCGCGACCAAGAACTCGTTCGGTCGCGCCCTCGTGTCGGCTCCGGCTAACTACGTTCCGCCCGTCGTCCCGTAATGCTCCCCCTCGCACTGGCCGTGAAGTACGGCCAGTGCGAGACGGCATGACGGTGCTGAAAAGAACGGCCCTGCCAGCAATGGCAGGGCCGTTCTGCATTCATCATCGAAGGTCGGCTGGGCTTACCCGGCCTGGTAAACGACGAAGGGAGCCATGCACTCGCATGGCTCCCTTCGTCGTTGCTGTCGCTCCGTTCTCAGACTGCGCAGCGCGAGCATTCCGCCCGCAAATCCGCCTGTTACTTGACGGCCGCCGAATCCGCCTTGAGCGGCGACGGCAGGTTGTACTTCTCCATCGCCTCGTTGTAGAACTTCCACCCCCACCCGAGCACCTTGCCGTCGGAGAGCACGACAGGCGTCTCGACCGCCTGCAGTACCGACTCGGCTACGTTGCCGGGGGCCTCGCGGTAGTACAGCACCTCGTACTGCTTGCCGTCCACGATGTAGACGCTGCGGCGGAAGCCACGCTCGAGGCGCGCCGAGTCGGCGAACTGCGCAGTCAATGGTCCGTTGCCGATGATGCCGGCCAGCGAATCCTTCGGCATCCCCTCATGCACTGGTTTCAGGAGCGAAGAGCCGACCTCCTTGTCACCGCAGGCAGCCAGCAGGAGGGCCGAAGCGGCGAGGGCGAGCGGAAGGAAACGACGAACAGAGTATGAGCGCATAGGCGTGTGGGTCTTGAAGGTGACGGATGTCCCGCTCGTGGAGCGATGCAGACGTACCCCGCAGTCGGCGCGGGGGAGCGTGAGCCGCTAAACATAGTGGAAATCGTGACGACCGGGCCGAGAGAGTGACGGCCGGACGGCTACGTGGAATACGGATTGGTCGGTGCCGAGGTAACAGAAATCGGCGTGAGACTAAACACATCCGCCATCGCCTCCGCGAGTGCGTCCCGAACGCCCGCCATTCCCGGTGCCACGATGCCCGCCACGCTGCACTCCCGGAGGACCGTCGTCATCTCCACCTGGTCGATGCCGCACGGTACGACGTGCGCGAACGTGTCGAGATCGTTGGAGACATTGAGCGCGACGCCATGCCACGTCACCCACTCGCGTGCATGCACCCCGATCGACGCGAGCTTGCGCCCCTCGCGCCAGACGCCCGTCCGTCCCGGCACGCGCCCGCTGTCGAGACCGAACGATGCCAGCGCGCCCATCACCGATTCCTCGACCTGCCGCAGGTACCAGTGCAGGTCCTGCTTGTGCCGCTTGAGGTCGACGATGGGATACGCCACGAGCTGCCCCGGCTCGTGCACAGTCACGTCGCCACCACGATCGATGTCGCGCAGCTGGATCCCGCGTGAGAGCAGAAAATCGGGCGTGACGAGCAGGTTGCCGGGCTTCGTGCCTCGGCCCAGGGTGACGACCGGCGGGTGTTCGACCAGCAGCAGCACGTCCTGATCGACCTCGCCGGCGATCCGGCGACGCGCCACATCCTTCTGGATGGCATACGCCGCGTCGTAGTCCAGCAAGCCAAGATCGCACACGAGGAGCAGGCGCCCCGTGTGCGATCCGTCGGTCAGGTCCTGGGTCAAAGCGTCCGGCACGTACACCTCCACGCGAGGGGACTCGCGCCTAAGCGTGCACCATCTTGCCGAGCGAGTCGAGCACCGCTTCGCCGATGGCTTCGCTGAGCGTCGGGTG
>JAZKCW010000161.1:0-31889 GCA_040387895.1 Gemmatimonadota bacterium | reverse complement strand
TCGCCCACCGTTCCCCGCAGGCGCTTCGGGGAGAGCGTCCCGGACACCGTGATCGGGAAGTCCGTCGACACGCGACCATTCACCGTCGAGAGTTCGAGCTGCGCACCGAAGTTGCTCGGCAGGTCGATGGTCACCGACCCGTTGGTGGTCTCGTACTCCAGGTCATCGGCACGGCCGAGCGACCCCATCGACACCTTGATGCTGCCGTTGACCGTCTTCGCCCGAACCGGTCCGCCGGCACTCTGCGCATCGATGCTGCCGTTGACGGTGTAGGCGCGCACGTCCGTGGTCACGCCGCTCACGGTGAGGCCGCCATTGACGGTGGCGACATCCACGCGGACGCCTTCCGGTACACGGACCACGAAGCGGACGGACACATCGTTGCGGTCATTCCACTTCATGTTGCGCGGGGTGTGGATGCCGTCCTCGTCGCAACGGGACTCCTCGTGCCAGAGTGCGCAGATCAGCACCTCGTCGCCGATCTTGCGCTGCTCGATGCGCACGTCTTCCGGGTTGCCGCGGCGCCAGCGCTTCTCCGCCGTCACCTCCACTCGGCCGGAATTGCTGCGTTGCACCTCGATCGCACCATTGATGTTCTTGACCAGGATGCGCCGGCCATTCGGAATGTTACCGCTCCAGCTGAACGCGCGATCGTCGCGGTTGTCGTTGTCGCGCTGTGCACCGAGCGTCGAGAACGGCACGTAGGTGCAGAGCGCCGCCGCGGCGACGATTGACGCAACGCGGGAGAGCGCGACGCGGGAGAGCGAGTGACCGAAGATCGTGCCACGGGAAAGTCCGATGCGAGCCATGCGAGTCGAGCCGGAAAAGGGATGCAGCAGAGAATGCACAGGAAAAGGCGCGCGAGCGTGCAGGAGAGAGTGCAGGGGAGCCGTGATCATCGTTCGATGAGGCGGCCGGAGCCGCGCTCGAAGCGGAAGTCACCGTTGAACGTGGACACCGAGATCACGGCGCTGCCACCACCGCCGAACGTGTATCGCTGACCGGTCTGCCGTTCGCGGTTCGACTGGCCGGTGGGCGTGCCGCCGGTCGTGAGCGGAATCGCGGTGTGGATCTCGCCGTTGAACGTGGAAAACTGCAGTTCACCGCCTGTGCGGTCGGGCAGGCGCATCAGGACGTCCCCGGTGTGCGTGGAGACCTGTACCCGCGCGTCGTTCGTGATCGACCCGTCGAGCGTAACGTCACCGGTGATGGTCTCCACGACGAATCGCGAGACGCCGGTGCCACTCACCTGCACGTCGCCACTGGTCGTGTGCACATCGGCGTTGCCGCGCAGGCCCTCGACGCGCAGGTCACCGCTCGACGTCGTGGCCCGAAGCGCACCGACGCCCTCACTGATCACGATATCGCCCGAGAGGGACTCGACGATCGCGCGCCCGCCGAGCCGGCGCAGGGTGATGTCGCTGCTGGTCGAGCGCACTTCCACGTCACCGTCGATGCCATCGACCTCGATGTCGGCCCGGCCTCCCGAGATCACCAGACGCACACCGCGCGGCACGCTGATCTCGACGCGGGCGCTCTCGGAGTCGCGGCCACGGCTCGTGCGCGCGCCGTCGCGACCGACACCGACCACTACACCCGAACCCGATGACTTGATGTCGATACCGGTGCTGTTCGTGCGGATCTCGCCATCATCGCGGTTGCTGCCACGCACGAGCAGGTAGCCATCCCGCACCGTGATGTCGAGCAGCGCGTTGCGCCCGATCGTGAACGACGTGTCGCCGCGACTCTGGGCATGCACCGCGGAGACGGGCATCGCCAGTGCTCCAACCGAAGCACTCGCAAGGAGTGCTGCGAGCACACGATGCCGGAAGAAGTGTTTCATCACAGCAGTGCGACCCGGCGCATGAGCGACAGCTTCGCTTCGAGGGTGCGATCGAGCTCGGACGACAGCACCCGGCTGCGCGGGTCACGCGCGAGCGCACGCCGGCTGTCCTCGATCGCGCGATCGATGGTGCGAATGTTGTTCCGCAGTTCGGTCACGGTCGCGGTATCGAGCTCGGCGAACCGCTCGTCCACGATGCGCCGCAGTGCAGCGATCTCGCGCTCGTAGATGACATCGACATCGGTCATCGAGGCGGCACGCAGCGTGACACCGCTGGTTCCACCTGCATCGCCGCGATCATCGTTGCTCGCGCGACTGGCGGTTGTGGCCCCGTTGTCCTGCTGTCCCGCAGGCGCGCCCGATGCGAGCGTTGCACCCGGAAGCACTGCCTCAGGGCCGGACGACGGAGATGACACCGGCGCCCCCGCCTCCGAACCAACGGGCGAAGCGGCCGGCGTCGTGCGCGGCGCATCCGTTGCGGCCACCGACGCCGGTGTGGATTGATTGTCGAAACTTGCCCGCGCCACGGTCCAGGTGAGCGCAGAGCTGACGGCGACCAGCATGGTCGCCGCCACCGCGAACCACTGCACGCTCACGCTGCGCTGCCGCACGGGCGACAGGCCCGCTACGGCACCCGTCTCGGCACCCGCGTCCGCGCGGAGTTCGTCACGGCGCGCGCCAAGTGGAATCACCGGTGCGGCAAGCTTCGCCTCGATCCCGCGCCAGAGGTCACGGGACGGCGTGAGCACCGGAAGTGCGGCCGCCCCCTGCACGATGCCATCGAGGTCGGCCATCAGCTGCGCGCACTCCGCGCATCCCGTCTGGTGCCGTTCCATCGTCAGCCGCTCGGCATCATCGAGCTGACCTTCGAGCCACGCCGGCAGGCGCTCCTCGAACGCGATGCAGGCTGGTGCCTGCCGCGGGTCTTCCCCTGATGTTGGTGGTCGTGTGGTCATGGTCGTGTAGGGTGCTATCGAGAAAGAGCCCGGCGGAGCAGCAGGCGCGCACGATGCAGCTGCGCCTTGCTTCCTCCTGGGGTAATGCCGAGCTGCACGCCGATCTCCTCGTGCGTGAAGCCCTCCACATCGTGCAGCACGAACACCGTCCGCGCCCCGGCCGGCAAACCAGCGATCGCCGCATCGAGATCCATCCGGTCACCGACCGCCACCGGCCGCGACGCCGTCGTCTCGATCGCCTCGTCATCCCCGACGATCCGCGCTCCCGCAATGCCTGCCGACTTGCGATGCGAGAGCACGACGTTCACGGCAACCCGATGCAGCCAGGTCGCAAAAGCCGATTCCGCGCGGAACTGCGGCAGCTTCTCCCACACCCGCACGAACACATCCTGCGTGAGCTCCTCGGCGAGCGTGCGATCGCCCAGCATGCGGGCACAGAGCGAATACACACGGTCGACGTGCAGCCGATAAAGCCGTTCGAACGCGCGACGATCCCCGGCCACCGCGGCGGCTACGTCGGCGGGAATCGGCGAGAGTGCCGACCCCTGGGCCGAGTCCTGTGGTAGTCTGGGATCTGTCACGAGCTGCGCGTGCATCGGGCTCCGTTCACGTGTCTGCCAATTGGATGACCCGGATGCCCAGATGGTTTGAAGGCAGGACGAACGGCTAGACGGCGGACGCCACGATCGGACGAAGCTCGTCGATGGAATGCAGCCACCACGTCGGCTCGGCCGGAGCCAGCTCCTCCCTGGAAAATGGCCCCCAGAGCGCCGCGGCGGTTCTCACGCCAGCCGCTCGGCCAGAGTGCATGTCGTGGGTGGAATCCCCAAGAAAGATCGCCCGACTCGCCGGAAGGCCCAGCCGGTCGAGCGCGAGCTGCACAGGCTCGGGGCCGGGCTTGTGCCGCTCGGTGTCCTCGTAGGTGACGATGGTATCGAAGCTGTCGGCCAGGCCGACATGCTCGAGCGAACGCGCCGTCATGCCGCGTCCCTTGCTGGTCACGAGCCCGGTGGCATGGCCCTCCCCACGCGCCCACGCGAAGAAATCGAGCACGCCGGGATAGGGGGAGGTCAGCCGCTCGAGATGCAGATCCTGAAAATCCCGGTACTTCCCGACGAGCTCCTCGACTGCGGCGTCATCGTCGCACCACTCCGCCAGCTGCGTGCGCAGCGGGGTGCCGATGCCGGCGGTCCACGCCGCGCGCGAGGGGGCGGGCGACCGGCCGGTGAACGCATGCTCCATGCACGTCAGGAGCAGCTCGATGGAGTCGATGAGGGTGCCATCGAGATCGAAGAGGAGCGCCATGCGCCGTGAGTCTGCAGTCATGCCCGAAGCTTAGCGGACCACCTTCCGGGGGAGCAGGATGACCCCGCGAAGCCGCACCTCGTCGGCGCTCGCCCCGTGCTCGACAGCCCGACGACCGTGTGCGAGCGCCGGCCACGCGGACCACGCGCGCAACCACTCGGGAACGGAGGCGGCACCTGACGCGGCGAGCCAGGAGGCCAGCGCCCGATCGGCCCCTTCGCCTCGTGCGCCGCCCACCATAGCCATCGCCGCATCCGCCGCCTCGACGAGCCGGCTCCGCTGCATGGGCGGCGCGGCCGCCAGCACGGTGCGGACGCGCTCCAGCGCGCGCGATTGCGCGTCCGACAACTGCTCCGGTGCGAAACCCGCGACAGCGCGAAGCTCAAACGACCGATGCCACCTTTCAACGAGACGCTCGACCTGGTGGACCGCTCGGCTCTCCCATTCCCGTATGCCATGGGAGACTGCGGGCACCCCGCGATCATTGCGCGTGCCGTCCAGACCTTCGCGGTCGACGGCCTGCAGGCAGCGGCGCACGACTCCCGCATCGTCGCTCAGCCGCTCGCTCCCGCACAGGAGCTTCCACTCACCGCGGTGCTGCAGCAGTACGAGGGCATCTGTGGCGTGCGTTCCAGGTTCGTTAGCGTCGCCGTCGGACATCGAGGAGTCGGGTTGGCGCCACGCACAGGCCACGGCAATGCGATTGTCCGCCAGCAGTTCGTGACATGGGCTGCCGGTGGACCAGCTCCGCAGAAGTGCGCGCACGGCCGACGCGTCGTCCGCAGCGCTGCGTGAACCATCCGCGTTGCCCACCAACTGCTCGCCAAGGGACGCCTTGAGGCTCAGCCGCTCCAGCTGCCGCAACGCACTTTCCGCCGGTGGTGGTGCGCCGAACGTGTGGACCTGAACGACACGGTGGCGCGATCCGATGCGCGCGACGCGGCCGACGCGCTGCTGTCGCAAGGCGTCCGTCCAGGGCAGATCGAGATGCACGACGATGTGCGCGTCCTGAAGATTGACGCCCTCCGCCAGCATGTCTGTCGCGAGCAACAGCCGAACCGCCTGATGTGCTGGTGGCGGAGGTACGCCCTGTGCCTCGGGCGCGAATCGTCGCAGCAGATCACCGCGGGTCACGCGCCCGCTCGCGATGCGTGACTCGGAGGCCGAGAGCATGCCGACCCCCGCGATGTCGGACAGCGCGCGGTAGAGGGCGCGAATCGTGCTCCCGAACTGGGAGAACGCGATCACGCGGCCTGCCGGCTCGCGTGACAGGAGATCGCGCAGGGCACCGGCCCGACTCCCGTCGGCTCGGGCCGAGCGGCGATGTAGTTCGGAGAGCGCGGAGAGGGCTTCGAGGTGTGCATCCAGTATCGCGAGCAGCCGTGCCGGCGCGACCTCCTGCGCGGCGGCAAGCTCTGGAAACGCGAGCTGCATGTCCCCGTCGCCCAACAGCCACGTACGCAACTCGGTGCCCGTCGGGTGGCGGCCGGCAACCAGCGATTCCCGCAACGCGGAACCACGCATCCGACGACGCGTGATCGACACTGCGAGCGCCGCGTCACTGGAGCACCACGCACGCAGCAGCCCGAGACGGATCAACGCGCCGGCCGCAACGCCACCGTGTGCCGGAAGAGGTGCCGGCAATCCGACGATCGCCGAGAGCGTCTCCGGCTTGTAGTCGAACGTGCGGGGGCGCGAGTAGCGCACCGTCGGCCGCTGCACGGTGGTGCCCACGATCGCGGTCGTCCGGCGCACCACCACCCGTGCCAGCAACTCCGGATCGAGGGCATCCGCTCGCCCTCCCAGAAAGAGGCCGAGCTGCGCACGCAGTTCGCGCGAGCGGTTGTGGACCGGTGTGGCCGACAGCAGCAGCACGTCCAGGCCACCGAGCACGTCCGCCACGGCCCGGTATCGGCGCGTGGTGCTGGTGCGAAGATGATGCGCCTCGTCGACGATCACCAGCGAGCCCTCAGGCACGGTACCCATCCCTCTTCGCGAGTACGCCTGCAACGAGTGCAGCATGACACCGGAAACGCCTGCCGAGTCGATTGCCTTGCGCCACATGGCAAGCAGGCCTGCGGGCGCGATGACGAGCGTGCTGCTGTACTCTCTCGCCAGAGCGAGCGCCACGAAGGTCTTGCCAAGGCCGACGTCGTCGGCGAGCAGCGCGCCGTGGAATTCACGAAGGGCGGTTCGGATCCGTCCGACTGCATCGAGCTGGTGCGGCATGAGCGATACGCTGCCCAGCGTGCTCTCGACGGTCGACGATGCATCATCGAGCACTGACCACCCGAACAGCCAGCGCGCCGCAGCAAGATCGATCCGGTGCATCGCGCCGTCCACATTGACGGGGATCATCGGCTGTGCCAGTCGAGCAGTGGTTGCACGTCCCGCACCGTGAGCCCGTACGCCGACGCGACGGTGACGATGTGCAGGTCACGATCGACTGCGACACCGTGTGCGGCGCGCTCCCCGATCACCGCGAGCGCGTTGCGCGCCTCGCTCCAGCCCGCTGGAACCGGCAGCGCCGCGACGGTCCAGCCGAGGAAACGCCGGAAGCCGCCGCGTGCGGGTTCGGCGAGTGTGTCGAGCCAGGCGCCGCAAATCGGAGACGTGAGCAGGGCATCGAGCGCCCACGCGTCCTGCTCGGACGGAGTGCGCAGCACGTAGCAGCTGTTGAGCGGGACGGTGGGATCACCGGCCGACAGCACGCGTGTGCGGAGTCGACGGCCGATGTCGGCCCAAACAACGCGCGGCGCATCGTGGCGCGCGGCATCCGTGCGAAAGAGGGTCCACCACTGCTTGCTGCGCCGCGCGTCCCCTCGCGTTTCCAGCTGTCGTCGCCACGCCGAGAGCCACCTGGCAGCATGCGGTGGCAGCACGGGTAGAGGAAGTCCGTTCGCGCCGTGGGTCCATATGATGCGGTGATCTGCCGGCGCTGATCGGGCCCCCGCCAGCGCAGGGCTGCTGGCCGGGGGCGACGTATCAGTGCTGTCGCCTCGCGTCAGAATGTCTTCGCCGCGCAGCACGGGACGCAGGAGCTGTCGTTCTATGACTCCCGTGCGCCCGTGCGCGGTGATGCTTGCGTGCGCGTCGTCGCCTTCCGTCGCCTGGACCAGAAACGCGGCGTTGAATCCGCATTTCACGCCGAGGACCGGGCGGCCGATGGGGGAGTCGCCAAGTGGGGTGCCAGCTCGCCGGAGCGCTTCGAAGGCAGTGCGCACGCGTGGCGGCAGCAAGATCCACGGGGCCGACGGATCACCGTCGAGGGAGAGTTCGCGGGCGCGCACCGTGAAGCGCGCTGCTGAGTGGTGCTTGCTGACGACGACCTGAATCGGCGGGATGCGCGATGATGCAGGCGATGGTGCGTGTGATGGTGTGTGCGATGGAGCATGTGCCGTCATGCGTGCGGATGCACCGTCGGCAGTGCGTTCGGAGACGCACGACGGCGGGCGTTGCGCCACCACGAGCGACGGATACACGGCCGCGTCGAAGAGGGCAGGGGCATCGCTCCAGTCGCGGATCGTGCGCAGGTGCAGGTCCGCGGAGAGCAGGCGTCGCACACCGCCGCCGGCGAGCGTGCGCCACAGCTTGGCGGGGAGCAGCAGGGCGAGCGTGCCATTAACTGCGAGGAGACGGGCCGATCGTTCGACGAAGGCGACCGACAGATCTGCCTGCGCCGCGAATCCGGCGCCCGCGCCGGCGCGGGCTGCGCCCGGCTGCCACGCTGCGTTGCGCACCGTGGTGAACTCTGCCCGAAGTGCGACTCGCTCCGCGGACGGCAGTGCATGCGGCCGGACCCACGGCGGGTTTCCGATCACGAGCGTGAAGCCTCCCGAGGATGCCACATCGGCGAAGTACGTGGCGAAGCGAAACGGCAGTGCCGCGCCCAGGGTGAGCCGTTGCCGATGCGTGCGCAGTTCGCGCTGTCGTGTGCGCATCGCATGCAGCTCCTGCCGATCACGGACAGACCGGATTGCACGCGTGCCGAACAGGTCACGTGCGCGGAGCACGCCGAGCGTTTCCCGCCGGACCAGATCGACCGCACTGATGCGGCGTTCGACTTCGGCGAGGGCGCGTGCGCGTTCCTCGCGATCGAGCGATGCTGCGAGCATGGTCTTTCGGCGACCGGTTGCGCGCGTGTATCGCTCCCGGAGCCCACGCAGGCGTCGCGCGCCTGGTGGGGCGAACTGAAAGTCACCGCCCGCCAGGGAGTCGCCACATCGCACGTGGTGGTCGAGGTTCGGCAGCGGAGGCACCTGTGCTGCATCGGTGAAGGGGCATTCGATCACCACCGACAGCCAGAGACGCAGTTCACACAGCCATACCGCCATCGGGTTGCGATCGACGCCGAAGATGGAGTTGGTGAGAATGTGGCGTCGCAGCTCGTGCATGGGCCGGGTGTCGCCGCACCGGAGGGCGAGTGCCGCGACGCGTTCGAGCGTGTGAACCAGGAACGCTCCCGAGCCGCAGGCGGGATCGAGCACGCGCAGCCCGTGGATCGCGTCCAGCGTGTCCGCACACTGACGTGCCGACATCGCGTTCATCTCCCCGGTGTCGTTCCATGCGCCGTCCGGTACGCCCGGCATCGCGATCGCGAGCGCATCGCGCACCACCTGGTCGACGAGTTGCGGTGGCGTGTAGAAGGACCCTGAGCGTCGTCGTTCGTCCGTGGCCATGAGGCACTCGAAGGCGCGCCCGAGCATTTCCGGATCGACGGCGGCCTCCGACCACGCGAGGCTGTCCTCGTGCGCCGTGAACCGGTACCGGTCGAGGAGATCGCCGATCAGGGCCACCAGGGCATCGTCCGAGAACCGGACCGACGCGCGCCGTCGTTCCAGCGGAGTTGGCGCGAACAGGCCTCCATTCAGGAATGGCACTGCGCCAAACTTGCGCGCGGCCGGTGCGCGATTCCGCAGCGGAGTGTTGAGCGTGCCAAAGAAGAGCGGGCGCAGCAATCGCTCGTGGATCCGCCCACCGAGCTCCAGGCTCGTGGTCGCGTGCCGAAGCAGGAAGTTCCGGTCACCGTCGAGCCAACCTTTTGCCTCGAGAAACGCGAGGAAAAGGCAGCGGGATGCGCACAGCAGTGCGAGCTCGTGGCGTTCCGGTGGTGAGGCGTGGCCAAGGGCCGAATCCGCCATCATCGTCACTGTTGTGTCGAGCGCACGGTAGAAGCGTGTCGACAGTGCGTCCCGCCGCAGGATGTCGGTGAAACGTGCGTGGCGGAGGGCGCCATGCGTCTCCGTGACGGCGGCCAGCGCGCGAAGGGTTTCAGCATCCGAATCGACGACCCGGTCGCGATCGACGCGCAGGGCGGCGATGCGCGGGCCACCGGCGTCCGTCGTGACCGTGGCGATGCAGAGGACCCGTCGCGGACCGTCGAGGGCGATCACGCACCAGTGCCGAGTGGGGGCATGGCGGGCGAGGGCGAGGCAGGTGTTGCGGACTCGGTCGCGTGGGTCGCTCGCGTCGCCGTCATCGGCGGCCAGTCGGGCGAGGAGCAGCCGCAGGCTTCCGGCGCCCGTGAGGAAACGCGCCTCGTCGACGAGACCGTCCAGCCCCAGGTCGTGCAGGGCTGCGGCGGGGACCGCGTCGGGCAGGGTGGGAAACCCGAGCAACTCCACGATCGGTGCGGTGGACTGCGGCGAATCGGCCTGCGCGAGCAGGCGGGCGGCGTGGCGGATGGTGAGCACGGGAGCATGGTGCATCGACCGGGGCCGATTCCCGTCACCAGTTCATTGTGCACCGTACCGGCACGTTGCACCTTGCAGAGGTCTGTCCATTCCATCGTCTCCATCGTTCCCGCTTCCTTCTGCGCGCTCCCATGACCGATCCGGCGTCGTCCATCGCCCCGCCTGTTCCTCCCGTTGCACCCGGCGGTACACGTGAGTGCTGGGTGAATGGCGCGTTCCTCCGGGAGCGCGACGCGCACATCAACATCTTCGATCGCGGGCTGCTGTTCGCCGACGGCGTGTACGAGGTGGCTGCGGTCTTCAACGGCCGCCTGCTCGATGCCGACCTGCACCTCGTGCGGCTCGAGCGATCGTTGGGCGCCCTGCACATCGGCGGGACGCAGTCGGCGGAGGAGTGGGGCGCGGTGATGCAGTCGCTGGCCGAACGGAACGCGATCGAGGAAGGGTTGGTGTACCTGCAGGTCACGCGGGGGGTGGCGGAACGTGACTTTCCGTTTCCTTCCGCGACGACACCGCCAACGCAGTTCGCCTATGCTCGCCCCAAGCCGATGCGCTACGACCCGAACGCCGCCGGGATTGCCTTGCAGTCGGTGCCGGACATCCGGTGGGCGCGCCGTGACATCAAGAGCATCGCGCTCCTGGCGCAGGTGCTCGCCAAGCAGGAGGCGCGGGCCGCCGGCGCGTACGAGGCGTTGATGCACGAGGACGGTGAGGTGACCGAGGGTGGTTCCAGCACCATCTGGATCGTCAAGAACGGCACGATCCGCACGCGTCCGTTGTCGCACAAGATTCTCGCGGGCATCACGCGCGACG
Source organism: Gemmatimonadota bacterium (assembly GCA_040387895.1). Classification (GTDB taxonomy): domain Bacteria; phylum Gemmatimonadota; class Gemmatimonadetes; order Gemmatimonadales; family Gemmatimonadaceae; genus Gemmatimonas. The sequence continues at coordinate 21,279 of JAZKCW010000161.1, read as the reverse complement.
TGATCCTGACGCTGGCCGAGACGTTGCGCATTCCCGTGAGCGAGCGAGCCTTCACGCTGGTGGATGCGCTCACGGCCGATGAGTGCTTCATGACGAGTGCGACGAGTTTCGTGTTGCCGGTGACGCGGATCGACGAGCGCACGATCGGGGACGGCACGCCGGGCCCCTGCACCACGGCGCTTCGCAACGCGTATCTCGAACGCGCGGAGCGGTTGACGGCGGGGCGGTAGCCTCGGGTCGCACGGTCCGACTCACGCTCTCTGCGTCGCACTCGACTCGCACTCGACTCGCACTCCGCATCCCGCGCTCCGCGTCCCGCGCTCCGCACCGGATCGCCGTCACGTTGCTGCAGCGTGGTGGCCCCGGTACGTTCACTCATGGGTTCAGGAACGGATTCCGCGACGGCACTGCGCGAGCCTGCACGACTTGCGGCCGGCGCACGCGTGGCGCTGATCTCGCCAGCCGGGCCGCTGGTCGGCAGTCATGAGCTCGAGCATGCCATGACGAACGCGACGGCGATGGGGTGGACGGGCGTCCCCGGCACCCATGCGTTGTCGCGCAATGGATACTTCGCGGGTGAGGATGCCGCCCGCACCAGCGACCTGCTGCACGCGCTCACGAACCCCGACATCGACGCCATTTGGTGCCTGCGCGGTGGATACGGCGCCGCTCGGCTGCTGCCGTCGATTCCGGTCGAGCTCGTCCGAAATCACCCGAAGGCACTCATCGGATACTCGGACATCACGGCCTTGCATGCGCTCTGGCAACGGGCCGGGCTCGTGAGTTTCCATGGTCCGACTGCGCGCGCCACGCTGTCTGAATTCTCCCGGCACTCGTTCGCGGACGTGATGCGCGGACCCGCACCAACGGCGCGGCCAGTGGCAATGCCCGCCGCCACGACGCTGTGCGAGGGGCAGGCAACGGGGCGGCTCGCCGGCGGCAACCTCGCACTCGTCGCATCGCTGTGCGGAACGCCCTGGGCCATCGATTTTCGCGGCGCCATCGTCGTCCTCGAGGACATCAACGAAGCCACGTACCGGCTCGACCGCATGCTGACGCAACTCTGGCTCGCGGGTGCATTCGACGGCTGCGCCGGACTCCTGCTCGGTCAGTTCACGGCGTGCACGAGCGAATCCGACGACGGCGCGCGCACCATCGAAGCCGTGATGTCCGAATTTGCCCATCGCACCGGCGTGCCGGCCGTACTCGGCGCACCGGTCGGCCATGTGGCGGACCAGTGGACGCTGCCGCTTGGTGCGGTCGCCACGCTGGACGCGACGGCGCGCACGCTTCGGGTGGAACGCACATTGCCCGTCATCTCCTCTCATTGATGCCTCCCGGAGCACTGCCATGAAGACCGCACAGCAACTCATCGCCGAAGCAAAGGCCGTTATTCGCGAAACCACGGCACGCGAAGTTCAGGAGCAGCTCGCCCGCGGCGAGTCGCTCGCCCTCGTCGACATCCGCGAGCAGAACGAGTGGAACCTCGGCCACGCCGCCTCAGCGATCTACATCGGGCGCGGAGTGCTCGAGTCGCAGATCGAGTCCCGGGTGTCGCGGGAGACGCCGGTCGTGCTGTACTGCGCCAGCGGGAACCGGTCGGCACTCGCCGCGCGTGTGCTGGAGGAAATGGGATACACGAACGTCTCGTCGATGGCCGGCGGATTTCGCGACTGGGTCGCGTCCGGCGGCGAGGTCGCCGACTGACGCACGTGCCACTGCATTCCCGACCCACGGCCGACGGCGCACTCGATCCCGAGATCGCACGCGCACTCGCGCGTCCCGAGGTCGCGCGGCTCGCCGGACGTCTTCGCGCACGGGTCGCAACCAGCGCCACGCCTCTCGCGGAGTCGCGCCTGGCGGCGGTGGCCGCGGTGATACGCGTGCCGGCTGATGAGCCGGAGCTGCTGTTCATCAAGCGCGCGATCGTGGAGCGTGACCCCTGGAGCGGGCACGTGGCGTTTCCGGGTGGTCGCATCGAGCCGGGCGACGATACCCTCGAGGACACCGCGATCCGTGAGACGCGTGAAGAGCTCGCGCTCGACCTGACCGCGGGATGCATGCTCGGACGGCTCGACGACCTGGCGCCGCGCACCCGTGCGCTCCCGCCGATCATCGTGCGCCCGTATGTCGCCGTCGTGCGGCCCGGCGTGGAGTTCACGCCTAGCCGCGAAGTTGCCGCAACTTTCTGGGTTCCGCTGCGCGTCCTGGTGCATCCCGAAACGCAGGCCGAGCATGTAATGACCGTGAACGGGGTACGCGCGCGCTTTCCCGCCTACCGTGTGGACGAGCATCTCGTGTGGGGATTGACGGAACGCATCGTGCGGCAGCTGCTGTCGCTCTTCGAGCCCTGACCCGATGTCCCAGGTGGGACATCCATCACCGGAGTTCCCGTGACGCAGTCGATCCGATCCCGCTCTGTCTCCCTGATCGTCGCGGTGATGCTCAGCGCCGTTGCCTGTGCGCAAAATCCGGTGCCGCAATCACGAGCACCGATGTCGGGCAAGCGCGCCGAAAGTAGCCGCGGCATGGTGGCGGCGTCGCATCCGGATGCCGCGGCCGCCGGTGCGGAGACCCTTCGACTGGGCGGCAATGCCATCGACGCAGCGGTGGCGACGGGCTTCGCGCTTTCGGTGGTCGATGTGTCGCAGACCGGTCTGGGCGGTGGTGGCGCGCTGACGTATTACGATGCGCGCGCCCGCCGCGCCGACCATCTGTCGTTCTATGCGCGCTCCGGTGAGGACACGGCGTGGGCGCGCCCGGTCCCTGCGGACAGCGGCGCACGCCGGCCAGGGAGGGGCGCGGGGACACCAGGAATGGTCGCGGGGCTGCTGGATGCGCACAAGCGTTGGGGTCGCCTGTCGCGCGCGCAGGTCATGGCGCCGGCGATCCGACTGGCCAGTGAAGGCTTCATCGTATCGCCACTGCTCGCGCGCACGATCGCGAGTTCATCGGCGAAGCTGCTCGCCGATACTGCGGCGTCCGCGCGCTTCATGCCGGGTGGACTCGCGTTGCGGCCAGGCGACCGCCTCGTGCAACCGGAACTCGCGTCGACACTGACCCGCATCGCCAACGAAGGCGCGCCGGCCTTCTACACCGGAACGATCGCCGAGGCGCTCTCGGCCAAGACGCGTTCACTCGGCGGTCTCATCACGGTGCGTGACCTCGCTGAATATCCCGTGACGTCCATGCGACCGCTGTGCGCGGCATGGCGCGGGTACACCGTGCTCAGCGCGCCACCTCCGATGGGCGGTGCCAGTACGCTCGAGATGCTGCAGATGGCTGACGTTTCCGGCATCGCCGACGCGCGCGGACTCACGGAGCAGCCGGAGGCCGTCGCCAAACTCGCCGACATTCTCCGGGTTGGTGGGGCGGATGGATCCCGCTGGCGTGGAGACCCGGCGGCGCTCGATGTGCCGGCGCGAGGCGTCAGCAGTGCCGGGTACGCGCGCCAGCGCGCAGGGCTCGTGGCAACGGCGTTTCCCGATACCGCGGTGGCCGGAGATCCGTGGACATTCGACTCGGTCGCGCCGCCGCGCGCATGCGACGTCCTCGGTGCATATCCGTCGGCGACGAGGCGCACCAGCGCGCCGTCCAATCGCGAAGCTCCGATGGCGGACGACGCGCTGGAGAACACCAGCTTCACCTCGCACATGTCGATCGTCGACGGCGAGGGGAACGCGGTGTCCGCGACCACCACGGTCGGAGTGCTTTTCGGGTCCGGCGTATACACCGGTGGATTCTTTCTCAATTCAGCCGGCGGAAACTTCGACGCGCGCACGCGCGGCATGAATCGCTATTCCAACAGCACGATGGCCCCGACCATGATCCTCGACGGCAACAGCGTGCGGCTGGTCGTCGGAGCGGCGGGCTCGCAGTACATCCAGCCCTCGATCGTGCAGGTGACACTGCGCATGCTGGCGTTCGGCGAGGATCCGGCGTTCGCGCTGGCCGCGCCGCGCATCCATTCGAGCGCCGCGTCGCGTGACGTGGAAGTGGAACCGGGGTTCTCGCAGGATGTCTATCAGGCGCTCGTGCGGCGCGGCTACCGGCCGCTCAGCCGCGTCGCGGACATCTCGTTTGGCGGAGTGCACGCGGTGTTCGTCGGCAAGAACGGACGACGGGTCGGGGTAGCCGATCCGAGGCGGGACGGAGCAGCGGCGGGGCACTGAGGGCCGTGACCGCCACAATGGCCGTGCATCGTCAGCCCGTGCATTGCTGGCCACGCATCGTCAGCCCCTTGCCCAAAGTTTAGCCTAGGCTAAACTTGCTTTGTGCCCACACTCGACCCCGCCCAGCCCACCAACGCGCCCGAAGCTCAGGCTCCGCCGCCAGCCCCTGATCCGGGTTGGCGCCGAGCCCGGCACGCGCCGTCGCTCTCCGAAGTTCATCGCTCCGTCGAAGTCTCCGGCGCGACCTGGTTCCGCAAGCTGCTGGCGTTCGCCGGTCCAGGTTACCTGGTCGCCGTCGGCTACATGGATCCCGGCAACTGGGCGACGGACCTCGCCGGTGGCTCGCGCTTCGCCTACACCCTGCTGTCCGTCATCCTGTTGTCGAATCTCATGGCGGTCCTGCTCCAGGGGCTGGCCTCGAAGCTCGGCATCGTCACGGGACGCGATCTCGCGCAGGCGTGCCGCGACCACTACACACCGCGCGTCTCGTTCGCACTCTGGGTGATGTGCGAGATCGCGATCGCGGCATGCGACCTCGCGGAAGTGGTCGGCACGGCGATCGCGCTCAACCTGCTCTTCGGCATCTCGCTGCCATGGGGCATCGCGATCACCGCGCTCGACGTGCTGCTGGTGCTCTATCTCCAGAACAAGGGCTTCCGCATGCTCGAGGCGCTGGTCATCGGCCTCGTCGCCGTGGTGGGCGGCTGCTTCCTCGTGCTGCTGGTCATGGCCAAGCCCGACCTGGGCGCCGTCGCCACGGGCTTCGTACCGACCATCGGCATCCTCACGGACCCCGAGAAACTGTACATCGCGATCGGCATTCTCGGCGCCACGGTGATGCCGCACAACCTCTACCTGCACTCATCGATCGTGCAGACGCGCAAGTACGCCGAGAACGCTGCGGGCAAGCGGGAGGCGGTCAAGTTCGCGTTCCTGGATTCGACGATCGCGCTGTCCTTCGCATTGTTCATCAACAGCGCGATCCTGATCGTCGCGGCAGCCACGTTCTACACGACCGGCAACAACAACGTCGCCGAGATCCAGGATGCCTACAAGCTCCTCACGCCGCTGCTCGGTGCCGCCGGCGCGAGCACGGTGTTCGCGATCGCCCTCCTCGCCTCTGGCCAGAACAGCACGCTGACCGGAACGCTGGCCGGGCAGATCGTGATGGAAGGATTCCTCAACCTCCGCATCCGCCCGTGGCTCCGACGGCTGCTGACGCGCGCGATCGCCATTGTGCCGGCCGCGTTCGTCGCGATCTATTACGGGGCGAGTGGCACGGCTAAACTGCTGGTGTTCAGCCAGGTCATCCTCTCCCTGCAGCTTTCCTTCGCCGTCTTCCCCCTCGTGCGCTTCACCTCCGACAAAGTGAAGATGGGCGAATTCGTGAACTCCGGACGCCTCAAGCTGGCTGCCTATACCGTGGCCTTCGTGATCGCGTCGCTCAACATCTGGCTCCTGTTCCAGACGGTTCGCGAGTGGCTGCGCTGATGTATCGCCGCATCCTCGTCCCGCTCGAGCACAGTGCATACGACTCGTGCATCCTGGATCACGTCCGGCAGCTCGCACGACTGGCCGGATCGTCGCTGGTGCTGCTGCATGTCGCGGACGGATTCGCCGCGCGGAACATGAAGGCGCTCGCGCTGCGCGAGTCGGAGGAGATCCAGCGTGACCGCGCCTACATCGAATCGTGCTGCGCCGCGCTCCGCGACGAGGGGTTCGAGGCCGAGTCGATCCTCGCCGCGGGCGACCCCGCCAAGGAGATCATCGCCGCCGCCGCTCGTGAGGAATGCGACCTGATCGCCATGGCCGTTCATGGGCACCGCGGAATTCAGGACGTGATCTACGGCACGACGGCGAACTCGGTGCGTCATCACACGATGGTGCCCGTCCTCATGGTGCGTGGGCCGCAGCACCCCCCCCGCAATGCACGTCCGGCCGCAGGCTGAGAGAGCCTGATGCCACGCGGGAAACCCGAATCACAGGCTGTGCCCGCGAGTGCGTCCGCAGGCGTGTCGGCACCATCGCCGCAACCCGCGCTCACCGCTCCCGTCGAGGATTACCTCAAGGCGATCTACGAGCTCGAGACCCGGCTCGGCACGGCGGTCACCAGCGATGTCGCCGATGCGCTCGACGTCGCGCCGGCGTCCGCCACCGGCATGATTCGCCGTCTCGCGGCCCAAGGCTACCTCGATCACGTTCCGTATCGCGGTGTCCAGCTCACCGATGCAGGCCGGCGTGCCGCGCTGCGCACCATCCGCCGTCATCGGATTCTCGAGAGCTATCTCACCAGCGTGCTCGGCTATCCCTGGGATCTCGTGCACGATGAGGCCGAGCGGCTCGAGCACGCCGCAAGCGATGCCCTGATCGAACGCATGGCGGTGGCGCTCGGCAACCCCACACAGGACCCGCACGGTGCCCCGATTCCGACTGCGGAGGGCACAGTCGATGAGCGGCCAAGGCGAACGATCGCCGACCTCGCCGTGGGAGAACGCGCGCGCATGGTGCGAGTGAGCGATCGCGATGGGTCGTTGCTGCGTTATCTCGCCGAGATCGCTCTGCAGCCCGGCGTCGAGGTCCAACTCATCACGCGGGCACCATTCGATGGGCCCCTGACGTTACGCATCGGCAGCAACGAGTTGATGGTCGGGCCGAGTCTTGCTGGACAGGTGCTCGTGGACACCATCGAAACGCCTGATCCACCCTGATCTCCCCTGTCGCGCTCATGATCCTGCTGCTCCTGCTGCTCCTGCTGCTCCTGCTGCTCCTGCTGCAAGTCTGATGTCGTTCGTTCGTTGTGCCGCTGCACTTGTCCTTGCATTGCACCTCGTGGTCTCAGGGCGGCCCGCTGCTGCGCAGGGTGGGGCTCGTGCGCCTGGCTCGCCCCCGCCGTCGCCCACCATCGGTCGCGTGCCGCCCGCGATTCGCGGAATGGCTATCGATGCGCGCATGGCCGAGGATCTCGGACTGTCCGTCGGTTCAGTGGTGCGCGTTTCCGCGAGTCCCGGCGAACCTGGGGACAGTGTCCGGGTCGATGCGATCATGGAACGTCGTGCCGATCCCTCGGAAGTCGCGCGCACGGAATATCGCGTGCGCCTGCACCTCGACCACCTGCAAGGGCTGCTGTCGCTCGAGGATCGCGTCGATCGCTTCGCGCTCGGCGTGCGCGCCCCGGACGGTCGCGGGACCGCTGCCCCCATCGATTCCACGGTCGCGCGCATCAACGCGGTGGCGTTCGGGTTCCGCGCGCACCGGTCGGCCGACGTCGCCGTCGGAAGCTCGCGCACCTTTCGGGTGGTCGAACGCTTCCATCGGGCGATCGGCATCATCACCGTCGTCGCCAGTGCGGTGTTCCTGCTGTGTCTGCTGCTGTTAACGGTCGAGGAGCGCCGGCGCGACATCGCGGCATTGCGACTCATGGGCATCTCGCGTGCGACCGTCGTTCGCGCCATCGTGATCGAGGCGGCTATCGTCTCCCTTCTTGGCAGTGCGCTCGGTGCCGTGATCGGGTGGGTGGCCTCGCAGCTCGTGAACAGCCACTATCAGGCCGTCTACCGGACGCCGCTGGTGTTTGCGCTCATCACGCCCGGTATTCTCACGTTCGCAACCGCGCTCGCCCTGGTACTCGGCATCCTCGCTGGGGCGCTCGCGGCATGGCGGCTGGTACGCACGCCTCCACTCACGCTGCTGGGGAGATAGGCGCATGCGATTCACGCTGGCCTTCGCCACGCTACGCCGCCATCCCGCGCGCACCCTGCTGGCCATCGTCGGCATCGCCGTCGCCGCGGCACTGCTGCTCGACATGGTGATGCTCGCGACGGGCATGAGCGACTCGTTCCGGTCGCTGCTCCTGGCCCGTGGGTATCAGCTGCGCGTCGCGCCGAAAGGCACGCTGCCGTTCGACACCGAGGCAACGATCGACGGGGCAGGGGCCATCGTGACTGCTCTCCGCGCCTCGCCGGACATCAAGGCCGTGAGCCCGATTCTCGGCACCACATTGTCGCTGCCTGCGAGCGGCATTCCGTCGACATTCGCACTGGGTCTCGAGCCCGAGGTACAGGGCGATTATGCCGTGGAGGAGGGCCGCGACATGAAGGGTCTCTCCTCGCTCGCGAGCAGCGTGTCGAACGACACTCTCCTGACCGGCGTCGCGAGCCGCACGTTCCTCGAACGGAGTGGACATGCGGTCGGCGACACCGTGCGGGTGACGGCGCGCCTCAATGCACAGCTGCGCGCGGCCGGCGGCGAACGCAGCGTCATCATCGTGGGCGTAGGTCGCTTCTTCTACATCCCGTCGGAGACGCCGGTCATCGCGCTGCCGCTTCGATCCGTGCGGGAGATGCTCGGGCCCGCGTTCCGCGATCGCATGTCGCTGGCGATGGCGGAAGTCGGAGGAGGCGGCGACTCGGCGCGCGTCGAAGCCGTTCGCGCCTGGATCGCCCGTACGCAACCTCGCGTCACGGCGATTTCCACCGAGACCGCGATTCGCCAGGTGGAGGAGCGTCTCTCCTATTTCCGCCAACTCGCCTTCGTGCTCGGTGCCATCAGCCTCGGCATCGGCTTCCTGCTCGTGAGCACACTCGTGACACTGTCGGTCAATGAACGGCGCGGCGAGATCGCCGTCATGCGCGCCATCGGCACGCACAAGACGGCCGTGCTGCAACAGGTACTTCTCGAAGGGTTGCTGCTCAGTGGTGCCGGAATCGTCGGCGGGCTCGCGCTCGGCGTCGTCACGGCGCGCTGGCTGAACGCGATCCTGCGGGATTTTCCCGGGCTTCCGGCGAGCTTCGACTTCTTCGTCTGGAGCGGAGATGCCGCGCTGCGCTCGCTGGCGCTGCTGCTGCTGGCGGGCACGGCGGCGGGGCTGATTCCCGCCTGGCGTGCGGCGTCCATGCCGGTGTCGCGCGCGCTGCGCGAGGAGGCGGTCGGATGATTCGGTGCGACGGGGTGACCCGGGTGTATCGCATGGGCGAAGCGGATGTCACCGCACTGCGCGGTGTGTCGTTCGACATCGCGGCAGGGGAGTTCGCCGCCATTACCGGCCCGTCCGGTTGCGGCAAGAGCACGCTGCTGCACCTGCTGGGCGTCGTCGACACGCCGTCGTCGGGGCGGGTGACGGTGGGTGGGCGCGATACCGGCACCATGTCCGATCGTGAAGCTACGGAGTTCCGCCTGCGACACGTCGGCTTCGTGTTCCAGCGCTTCTACCTCATGCCGACACTATCCGCGGCGGAGAATGTCGAGCTGCCGATGGCGGAAGCAGGTGTACCCCGCGCCGTACGACGCGGGCGCGCACGTGAGCTGCTGGGATACGTCGGCCTCGGTGATCGGGCGGGCCACCGGCCGACGCAGCTGTCGGGCGGTGAGCAGCAGCGGGTGGCGATCGCACGCGCGCTGGCGAACGCTCCGGGCGTTCTGCTCGCCGATGAGCCGACGGGTGAGCTGGACGCCGACACCGGCGCGAGTCTTCTCGAGCTGTTCGCGCGGCTGAATCGTGATGGCACCACCCTCGTGTTCGTGACGCACGATCCGGTGGTGGCGCGGGCCGCGGGGCGAGTGATCGCGTTGCGCGATGGCCGGGTCGTCAGCGACGGGCGCGCGTGAGCACCGCGCCTCACCCGCCGGTCGGCACTGCTCGCCTGATGCTCTCGCGGTTGCTGGCGTGGCGGAGCGTCACGTACCGGCCGTGGCGTGCGCTCTTCCTGTGCGGTGGATTCGGGCTCGGTGTCGGCGTGATGATCACGCTGCTGGCCGTCGGGGAAGCCATGGTGTCCCAGGCCAGCCAGGAGAAACTCGTCGGTGGAGGCGAAGTCACCGTACTGCCGGAAGGGATCGACATCGAAGTGCTCACGACGGGTGGTCTCGGTGGTCTCTTCTTCTCCGTGCCGAACGCGCGCTTCGTACATCAGCAGGTGCTGACGTCGCCGCGCATGGGCAACGCCCTGCACACCGTCGCGCCGCAGCTCGAGGGGAAGCTGCTGTACATCACGTTGGCCGACGGCACGCAGCAGGCCGTACGCGCGAGCGGAGAGATTCCATCGGCCACACGCACGCTCGGAGCGATGCCGGGTGTGCTGCGCGGGGAATGGGATGACGACAACGGCGACCGTCGCTGGATGGCGCCGACGCTCGCCGAACTGCGGCACGACATCGATCACTTCCACCTGCCGCCGGCGGAGCTCGCGGACCGCCGTTCATGGGGAGAGTGGCACTATTTCAACGTCCTGTCACGCGATGCGAGCCAGTGGGCCTTCATCTCGTTCATCGTTGGTGGCGATGTGACGGGAACGGAATGGGGCGGGCAGCTGCTGGTGACGCTGCACGAGCGCGGGCGCGCCCCTCGCCGTTTCTCCGCGACCGTCCCGCGCGAGCGCGTGCGATTCTCGACCCGCGATGCCGACCTCCAGATCGGCAACGGATTCGTGCGCGTGCGGGACGATGGTGCCTACGAAGTGCACAGCGATGTGCGTGAGGAGGGTACGGGGGTGCCGCTCACGCTGGACCTGGTGGTGCAGCCGGCACCGCGCGCGTACTTCCCGGGCGCGACGCTCGTGAGCGGCGACTTCGCATCCGGCTACGCGGTCGCGGGACTGCGCGCGAGTGCGACGGGCACGCTCTGTGTGGCGGCGCGATGTTCATCGTATGCGGACGTGCAGGCGTACCACGACCACAACTGGGGCGGCTGGAGCGGCGTGACCTGGGAATGGGGTGCCACTAGGGCCGGTGCATACACCCTGCTGTACGGGCGCGTGAATCCACCGTCGGACGGCGCCGAGTCGCCGCTGTTCGTCTACGTCACCGACAGCACGGGGTTCGTGGCGCTGTTTCGCCCGTCCCAGATCGCCTACGTGGACGGTCGCGAAGTCGTCACGGCGACCGGGCGGGTACGCGTGCCATCCACTGCCACGCTCACCGATGTGCGCGGCATGGACTCATTGCAACTGACGATCGAGATCGACGACGCCGTGGCGACGGACACCCGTCTCGCGACCGCTGAGCGCGGTGAGGGCGAGACGGCGCGTGCCTTGCGGCGGCCGTGGTTCGTGCAGATGGCAGGCACGGCCACACTGCGTGGCCGGGTCGGTACGTCCGTTCTCGCCGGGCAGGGTCGCGGGTTCTTCGAGACCTATCGCTGAGCATGCTGGCCGTCGGAAGGCTGGTGCCGACCACGCCGGCAGTCAGGCTTCGGGATGATGGGCCCGCGATTGTAGCTTTTCAATCGCGGGCGGCACCATCACCGTCACGTGCCCCACACTCTACCGGAGCGCGCGCATGACCTGTTCAGAAGCGGATGCGCGCGTTGATGTCCTTGCGCGTCGACTCCTTCACGTCGGGATGATTCATCAGCGTCCGAAGCCGTCCGATGTCGGCGCGGACATCCGTGTTGCGTCCTGCACGCGCGTTCAGCCACACCAGGTCCATCAGCGCGCGCGCTTCGCAGTCGGGCTGCCCCTTGCGCCACGCATCGGACGCCAGCTCTTCGAGCACGGTCGCGGCATCACGCGCGCGGTTCTGCCCGAAGAGTGTGTGCGCAAGACCGAGCGATGCTTCGGTGGGGACTCGGCCCGCGTCGCGCTCGAGCACGATGGCGATGAGGAACTCACGACGCGCTTCGTCATACGCGCCCTCGGTGAGCAGGCGGCGTGCATTCTCCAGCGGATCCACGTTCACTTCACGCGCGACAGCAGCGACGCGATCGGCGTCCATGCCGATGGGCAGCGGAGCAGGAGCAAGGGCGATCAGGGCGGCGGCGAGGGCGATGTTCAACATGGTTTCTCCGGTGTTATGCACGCGAGGTTCGCGTCCTTCGAAAGTCCAGAACAGTGTGGACGGGTCCTACACTGTGTTGATACGATTCGCCGCCTTCGCGGTGTCACTCGCGGGATCGCACGCGTTCGGCGTGGTACGGAGTGCTGCGCGCTGGGCCCATGTGCATCTGCGCCTTTTGGATCCGGCATTGCCCGGCAAAATCGTGCGCTGCGTAGGCTCCGGTTGCGTGCATCGCGGCTGCGTGGCCAGCCAGTAGCGGAGGCGCACCCTTGATGAACGCGGAAACACCGCGGGACGAAGACCGCCGCAGCGGGACGATTCGCATCGGTACGCAAGGCTGGAACTATCCGGCATGGACGGGTGCGTTCTATCCCTCCGGCACACGCGCCGCCGATTTTCTGCGCGTCTACGCGCGCGCATTCGACACCGTCGAAGTGGACTCGACATTCTACGCCATCCCGCCGGCATCCACTGTCCGGGGATGGGTGAACCGCACTCCACCGGGATTCACGTTCTCGCTCAAGCTGCCGCAGGAGATCACGCACGAGCGCCGCTTCGTCGACGCGATGGACGTGCTCGAACGGTTTGCCGATCGTGCCCGTGAGCTGGAGGATCGTCTCGGGCTCATCCTGATCCAGTGTGGCCCGGACTTCTCGCCGCTCGAGCGCGACGCACTCGAGTCGTTCCTGCCCGGGTTGCCGGGCGACCTGCGATTCGCCATCGAGTTCCGACAGCGCGCGTGGATCACCCGCGAGACGCTCGCCCTCTTGCGCGCTCATGGCGTCGGCACGGCGCTCAGCGACGGGCGATGGATTCCCCGCAAATGGTTGCTGCGACTCGCCGATCGGCCCACGGCGAACTTCAGCTACGTCCGGTGGATGGGCCCGGACCGGTCGCTCACCGACTATTCGCATCTGCAGGTCGATCGGAGTGCGGAACTCGATGCCTGGGCCGAGGCGCTGCCGGTGCTGCAGGGGCGCGTGCAGGACGTGTTCGGCTACGTGAACAATCACTTCGCCGGACATGCGCCTGCGTCTGCCCGGATGCTGCAGAGCCGGCTTGGCCTGCCCGTGGTCGAGCCCGAAACGCTCGGGGAACAGCCGTCGCTGTTCTGACGGCAACGGGCAACCGGAGAACGGTCCCGGAGCACGCGAGCCCGGGCCGTCCCGTCCCTACACCCGCAGATATCTTTCGGGAATGAACAATCCCGACATGCCCACGAGCGATTCGATCGCACGGGTTCTCCGTGGCGAGAGCCGATCACCGCACGATGTGCTGGGTGCGCACCCCGCCACGCGCGACGGCATCGACGGCGTGGTGTTTCGCATTCTCCTCCCGGACGCCACCTCCGCCTGGATTCTGCTGGGCGGCGACGTGATCCCCATGTCGACCGTGGGGGGGGCGGCCGGCCTGTTCGTGCTCTTCGTGCCGGGTCAGGCGCCCCCCGTGCGCTACCGGGTGCGTGCAGAGGTCGGCGGGACAGCGCGGGATTTCGACGACCCCTACCGCTTTTCACCCACACTCGGCGACATCGACCTGCACCTCTTCGGTGAAGGCCGGCATCTGCGGCTGTGGGAAAAGATGGGCGCGCACGCGCGGGTCATCGACGGCGTGTCCGGCGTTTCGTTCGCGGTCTGGGCGCCGAATGCCGTCCGCGTGTCGGTGATCGGGTCGTTCAACGCGTGGGATGGCCGTGCGCACCAGATGCGTGCACTCGGTGGCAGCGGCGTGTTCGAGCTGTTCGTGCCGGGATTGCAGAAAGGTGCCATCTACAAGTACGAGATCCGCTCGCCGCGCGGCGCACTGCGCGTGAAGACGGACCCGTTCGCGGCGATGATGGAGCAGAGCCCGGGACATGCTGCCGTGGTGGTCGACGAGCCGCCCTTCGCGTGGAACGATGGCGAGTGGCTCGCGCGCCGCACCGATGGGGAGCCCCTGCGCGAGCCGATGCTGGTGTACGAGGTGCACCTCGCGTCGTGGATGCGGAGCGACGACAACTCGATGCTCTCCTACCGTGAGCTCGCGCCGCGACTGGCCGCGCATGTGAAACGTCTGGGCTTCACGCACATCGAGCTTCTGCCGGTGCAGGAGCATCCCTATGGCGGATCGTGGGGCTATCAGGTCGGGGGGTACTTCGCGCCGACGTCACGCCACGGCACCCCCGACGATTTCCGTGCGTTCGTCGACGTGATGCACGAGGCGGGCATCGGCGTGCTGCTGGACTGGGTGCCGGCGCACTTCCCGAAGGATGACTGGGCACTGCGTCGCTTCGACGGCACGGCGTGCTACGAGCACGAAGACCCGCGACTGGGCGATCACCCCGAGTGGGGCACGCACATCTTCAACTATGCGCGGCATGAAGTGCGCAACTTCCTGCTGGCGAATGCGCTGTACTGGATCGAGGAGTTCCATATCGACGGGCTCCGTGTCGACGCGGTCGCCTCGATGCTGTACCTCGACTACGGGCGCGAAGCTGGCCAGTGGCTGCGCAACCGTTTCGGAGGGCGCGAGAACCTCGAGGCGGTGTCGTTCCTCAAGCAGCTGAATTACACGGTGCATTCGCTGCACCCCGGTGTGGTGACGATTGCCGAAGAGAGCACGACCTGGCCACGCGTCACGCATCCTATCGTCGATGGCGGCCTCGGTTTCACGTTCAAGTGGAACATGGGCTGGATGCACGACACGCTGGACTACTTCCGGATCGATCCGCTGTTCCGGCGCGGCGCGCACGACAAGCTGACGTTCGCCATGATGTACGAGTACAGCGAACGCTTCGTGAATCCGTTGTCGCACGACGAGGTGGTGCACCTCAAGAAGTCGCTGCTGGAGAAGATGCCGGGGGACACGTGGCAGCGGTTCGCCAACCTGCGCGCGCTGCTGGGCTACACCATCACGCGCCCGGGGAAGTCGCTGCTGTTCATGGGCACCGAGCTGGCCCCACAGCGGGAGTGGAATCACGACAGAAGCCTCGAGTGGCATCTCGCGGCGGATCCGCGGCGGCAGGGCATCGACCTGTTCCTGCAGGAGCTGGGTGCGCTGTACAACGCGCATTCCCCCTTCTGGAGGCGCGATCACGAGCCCGGTGGCTTCTCGTGGATCGATGTGGCGGACAAGGAGCAGTCGGTGCTGTCGTACGCACGCTTCGACGGCGCCGCGCACGCGATCGTCGTGCTCAACCTGACGCCCGTGCCGCGTGAGGGATACCGGATCGGCACCCCGGGAGCGACGACGTACCGCTACGCGCTCAACAGCGACGACGAACGATTCGGTGGCAGCGGCTTTGTCGTGCCGGCGGCGATCGAGACCGAGCTCCATCCGTATCACGGCTTCCCGCAGTCCGCCGTGCTGACGCTGCCGCCGATGAGCGTGGTCGTCCTGATAGCCGATCCGGTGGAAGCGGACGACGCGCCGGATGACGCGGAGTACGCGCTGCTGGTGTCGCTCGACGCGCCTCCTGCGGATGCCGCAGCGGGTGCGCGGAGTGACGCGCGCAGTGACGAGCGCAGTGACGAGCGCAGTGATGCGCCATCGTCGCCATCGTCGCCACTCGACGAGCCACCGTTCCCGCGGGCCAGGCCGTCGAAGGAACCGAAGGCGCCCAAGGAGCCCAAGGAGCCCAAGGCTCCGAAGACGCCAAAGGCCCCCAAGACGCCAAAACCGGAGAAGGCCGGGAAGCCGGACAAGCCCTCGAAGAAGGACAAGGAGCGGAAGGGCAAGAAGAACAAGGCCGAGAAAAGCGACAAGGCACAGAACGCGGACGATGCCGCGAAGGCCGGCCGTTCGCTCAAGGAGCGCGTCACCGGCTTCGTGAAGCGTCCGAGATCGAAGCGGCCGCCCGCGCTCCCGCCATCGGTCACTCCGATGGACCGACGTCCTCCCGGCGACGATGACGACGCCTGATCGACGCTGGCGTGTCGCAGGCAGCGGGAGACGGCCGGGCGTCACGGTCACGATGGTGCTGTTTGGACTGGTCGCGATCGCAGCGGCCGCAGGATGCATTCGACTTGGCTTCTGGCAGCTGGATCGCCTGCAGGAGCGGCGCACGAAGAACGCGCTCGTCCGCTCCCGGAGCGAAGCGACGCCGGTGAGCGTGAGTGCCGTGCGCGGGCAGGACACGTCCGTCATTCACTGGCGGCGCGTGTCCGTGCGCGGCGTCGCCGACTACGGTGCCGAGATGGTGCACGCGACCCGTTCGCAGAACGGGTCGCCCGGCGTGTACCTGCTCACACCGGTGCGACCGCTCGATGGGACGTGGGGAGATACGGCGGTGCTGGTGCTGCGTGGCTACGTGGCGGCGGCGGACGGTCGCACGGTCGACTGGAACGCGACGCGAGAGAGTGACACCCTGCAGTTCGACGCCCTGGTCACGTCGTTCCCCGTGCCACGACCGGGCGCGGTGCGCATGCCATCGGAGCCGCGCGCCGTTCGCACCCTCGATCGCGATAGCCTCTCGGCGGCGATGGCGCGTCCGCTCGCACCGTTCGTCCTCCTGATGCTTGGCGACACCGTCGTGCGCGACGTCAGCAGGCCGGCGCGTATTCCACCGCCGTCGCCAAGCGAGGGGCCGCACAAGTCCTATGCATTCCAGTGGTTCGGATTTTCCGCAGTGGCGCTGGTGGGCTTCGGTGCGTTCATCGTCACCGACCGCCGGAAAGGACAGCCGGACGACGTGTAGCGGCGGCTTCAAACCGCAATGCTCGTGTACGCCTGACCTGCGTTCGGTATTGAACATGCATGAGGCACGTCGCACGGCAGACGACTTCATCAGCTCTCTATCGAGGTGGAACCATGGACAACCGAAACACGGGCGACCTGCACAACAGTGGGAATGTTGGACCGGATCAGGACACCATCGCCGGCGCGACCGGAGGAACGGGTGGTGCCGTGGCTGGTGCTGCGCTCGGATCGATCGTTGGTCCGATTGGCACGATCATCGGTGGACTGGCCGGCGCAGTCGGTGGGTGGTGGGCAGGCAAGCATCTCGCCGATTCGCATGCGTTCAATCAGGAAGATGACGAGTTCTACCAGACTCATCATCAGTCGAACTACTCCGCCACATCGTCCGCGACCAACACCACGGACCGCTCCACTGGCAGCCGCCCCGCGTACAACGATGTGCGCCCCGCCTACCAGCTCGGTCATCTCGCCGGCGTGAACCCGGACTACCAGAGCCGTTCGTTCGACGAGGTGGAGCCGCATCTCTCGTCCGCGTATTCCACCGCGGGGCAGAACGACTGGACGAGTGTGCGTCAGTACGCACAGGATGCGTGGTCACGTGGTCGTCAGGTGGGTACGCAGCGCCTGGGAAGCACGGGTGGCGCGATGGGGGCCGCAGCCGCAGGCGCCGCTGGCGTCGGCATGGGCAGCGACCGTACGAACTTCGACGGCAGCACGGTCAACCCCTCGAACACCACGCTTGGCGATCATGGCCGTGACCTGCGCGCAGGCGCGTCCGGCCTGGCCGACAAGGTTTCCGACGCGTTGGACGACTTCAAGGATCGAGTGGATGGTGATCCGGCGAGCCGCCCGGGTCGCGACTCGACCGACCGCCCGGGACGCTAGCTGAACTGCGTTCCTTGAGGCGCTACTGAAAGGCGGCCCGAGTCATGGACTCGGGCCGCCTTTGCGTTCAGCACATGACGGAAACCGTCGAAGCCTGGCCGATCGTCAGTCGCCGATGCCGTAATACTCGCGATACCACGCGACGAAGTTGCGCACGCCGGTTTCGATGGGCGTCTTCGGCTGGAACCCCACGTCCTTCACGAGCGCATCCACGTTCGCGTACGTCGCGGGCACGTCGCCGGGCTGGATGTCGAGCATGCGCTTCTCCGCCGTCCGGCCAAGCGACGCCTCGATCGTGCGGATGAGGTGCATCAGCTCCACCGGGTTGTTGTTGCCGATGTTGTAGATGCGATAGGGCGCCTTGCTCGTCGCGGGATCCGGCTTGTCGCTGTTCCACTCGGCGTTCGGCGGCGCCGTGTGATCGCTCGTGCGGATCACGCCCTCGACGATGTCGTCGATGTACGTGAAGTCGCGCAGCATCTTGCCATGATTGAACACGTCGATCGGCTTCCCGTCGAGTATGGCCTTCGTGAACAGGAACATCGCCATGTCCGGTCGGCCCCATGGACCGTACACCGTGAAGAAGCGGAGCCCCGTCGTCGGCAGCCCGTACAGGTGACTGTACGTGTGCGCCATGAGCTCATTGGCCTTCTTCGTGGCGGCGTACAACGACACGGGATGATCGACGTTCTGGTGCACCGAGAACGGCATCGCCGTGTTCGCACCATACACGCTCGAGGAGGAGGCGTAGGTGAGGTGCTGCACACCATGATGGCGACAGCCTTCGAGGATGTGGATGAACCCCGTCAGGTTGCTGTCGACGTAGGCGTGCGGATTGGTGAGTGAGTAGCGCACACCCGCCTGCGCCGCGAGATGAATGACCTTCGTGAAGCGCTCCTCGCTGAAGAGGCGCTCCAGGGCGGGCCGATCACCGAGCTCGCCGCGCACGAGCCGGAATCCCGGATGCTTGGCGAGACGGGCGAGGCGCGCCTCCTTGAGGGTCGGATCGTAGTAGTCGTTGACGTTGTCGAAGCCGACCACTTCGTCACCACGCGACAGCAACCGCTCGCTGGTGTGATAGCCAATGAAGCCGGCAGCGCCGGTGACCAGATGTTTCGTCATGCCATTCCTTGGGAAGACGGTCGGCCAGAGGGGCCGGCCTGCCTGCACTGGACGAGTGTGATAGGCGCGGGGACACGCTTCCGCAGACCACTGCGCTCAGGGGCGCAGCATGTCCGCGAGCAGTCCGTAGGCCACGGAGAAGTAGATGACGATCGCCGACACGTCGACCAGCGTGGCGACCAGTGGGGCGGAGGCGCTGGCGGGGTCGAAGCCGAAGCGGCGCAGCAGGAAGGGCAGCATCGATCCCGTCAGCGAGCCGAACGTCACGATGCCGACCAGCGAGAAGCCCACGGTGAGCGCGATCCGCATCGCGTAGTCGCCGTAGTTGTAGAAGCCGGAAGCCTGCCAGGCGAGGATGCGCAGTACCGAGATCGTGCCGAGCAGGAGGCCCAGGATGAAGCCGGCGGGCAGCTCGCGGAGCACGATCCGCCACCAGTCACCGAGCCGCACCTCGCCCAGCGCCATGGCGCGGATGATCAGCGAGGTCGCCTGCGATCCGGAGTTGCCGCCGGAGCTCATGACCAGCGGGATGAACTGGATGAGCATCGCGCCCTGACCGCCCATGCCGTCCTCGTAGTGCGCCATCGCCGACGTGCTGAGCATCTCGCCGATGGCGAGCACGGCGAGCCATCCGCCGCGCTTGCGCACGTTCTGCCAGAGGCCGATCTGCATGTAGGGCTCCTCGAGCGCCTCCATGCCGCCGAACTTCTGCGCGTCCTCCGTGCCCTCTTCCTGGATGACGTCGATGACGTCGTCGACCGTGATCACGCCCAGGATGCGGCCGTCGTTGTCGACGACCGGCAGGGTCACGAGGTCGTAGTTCGACGTGACCTTGGACACCTCTTCCTGCAGCGTGTTCGGATGGACGCTCACCACCTCGCTCCACGCGAGATCCGTCACGCGCGCACCCTCCGGTGCCGCGAGCAACTCGCGCAGCGAAAGCACGCCACGCAGCCGACCCTGCGGGTCGGTCGTGTAGATCGTGTACATCGCCTCGCGCCGGCCACCACGCGCAATCGTGCGCACCGCCTGCAGCGCCTCCTCGACGGACAGCGCATCGTCGACCGACACGAAATCGGTCGTCATCAGGCCGCCGGCGGTGTACGGATCGTACTGGAGCAGGCGCTCCGTCTCGGCCTTGTCTTCCGGCTCGAGCTCGGAGAGGATCTCGTCCGCCGTGTCCTCATCCAGCTCTTCGAGCGCATCCGCGCGCTCGTCGGGCGTCATCTCCGCGACGATCGACGCCGCCTCGCGTGCCGTCAGCTCCTCGAGGAAATGCGTGCGCAGGTCTTCATCGAGGTACTCGAGGACCTCGGCTGCGCGCTCCTTGCCCAGGGCCGCGAGGAACGATCGCACGGCCTCCTCGGGCATCGCTTCCGCGACGTCGGCGAGGTCGGCCGGGTGCATCTCCTCGGTTTGCGCGCGCACGCTCTGCGGCGCCTCCTCGAGCAGCTCCAGGAGATCGGGCACGAGCAGGGCCGCAAGCGGCCGTTTTTCGTTCGACTGGGGTGGCGTCATCCGGGTCCCCTCCCGGGACAGGGCCTCTCCCGGAGGGCCTGCCACCGCGCGGCGATCGAAGGTCTACTAACGGCTACTGTGAGCTGGGCACTTCAGAGCAACGGGGCGGTCGCGCGGGCAAGTTAGTGCTCGCACCCAGTCGCGAGAAGGCTCATCCCGCACCGTCGGCGAGCGGTAGCACGCGCCGCTGTTCCACCGTCAGCGACACGATGCGCACACCGGCTGCGTCCAGTGCTGCATCGAGGGCGTCACGGTCGAGAGCCCCCTCCACGACGAGGAGCGCGCCGGCCATCGTCACCTCGGCGGACACGATGCCCGGGACCGCGCCCAGCGCCGTCCAGACGGCACGGACGGCATGCACCGCCACGAGGCCATCGAGCTGCAGCCGGATCTGCGTTCGGGAGGAGGGAGAATTCATCGGTTTCGTGCGGCGCGCTCTCGTTTCACCCGGTGAACTGTAGCATCTTGGGCCGCATGCCACGCATCGCATTCCTCGGCCTCGGCGCAATCGGCACCCCGATGGCCCGGCACCTCGTTCGCCCCGAGTTCGATCTCGTCGTCTGGAATCGCACAGCCGGGCGCGCGACGGACTTCGCCGCTGCGCAGCCCGGCGCCCGCGTTGCCGCGACGCCCGCGGCCGCAGCGGCGGATCGCGACATCGTGATCACCTGCCTGCCGGTGTCCGCCGACGTGGAGGGCCTGCTCGACGGTCCCGACGGGCTGCTGGCCGGGCTGCGCGCTGGCGCCACGCTGGTCGACTGCACCTCCGGTGATCCGGCCACGTCGCGGCGCATGGCGGCTCGCCTTGCCGAACGCGGTATCGCGTTCCTCGACGCACCCGTCTCGGGCGGCGTGACGGGTGCCGAACAGGGGAAGCTTACGGTGATGGTGGGCGGTGACGGGGCGGTCCTCGAGCGCGTGCGGCCGGTGCTCGACTGCTTCGGCGCGCGCGTCGTGCACTGCGGCGCCGTCGGCACCGGCGATGCGCTCAAGGCCGTGAACAACGCGCTGCTGGCGATGCACATCTGGGGAACCGCCGAGGGCCTCGTTGCGCTGGAGAAGGCGGGCGTGCGCAGCGACGTGGCGCTCGACGTCATCAATGCGTCGAGTGGCCGGTCGAACGCGAGCATGAACC
>JAZKCW010000160.1:0-6015 GCA_040387895.1 Gemmatimonadota bacterium | reverse complement strand
GACTCCGCGAGATGCGTGGCGATGAGCGCCTTGCCGTCGCGTTCGAGCCACGTGATCCAGCAGGGCATCTGCGCAGGATGACGCGTGTGCACACCGCGTTCATCGCGCACCACGCGCGGTGTCGTCCAGAAATGCGACCACGAATAATCGAACTGCTCGATCTCGCTGTCCTGCTGCTCCAGCGTGTCGTACTGCACCGAGCGCCCGTCGATGCGCGGGGGCGTGCCCGTCTTGAATCGCTCCGTTGCGAGCCCGATCGCTTCGAGCTGTTCGCCGAGGTGCGTGGACGGAGCTTCGCCGGCGCGACCACCACCAATCTGCGTGCCCGTACCGATATGCATGCGTCCTCGGCCGAACGTGCCGGTCGTGAGCACGACGGCACGTGCACCGAAGCGGCGCCCTTCGAGTGTCTCGACGCCCGCGACCCGTTCACCACTCTCGTCGAACAACAGGCGCGCGACCATGCCCTGAATGGTCACCAGACCTGCCTGGCCCTCGAGCAACGTGCGGATCGCACGCCGGTACAGCCCGCGATCGCACTGCGAACGCGGAGCCCACACGGCGGGGCCCTTCCCGCGATTGAGCATGCGAAACTGCACGGACGCCATGTCCGTGGCGCGCGCGATGATTCCGCCGAGTGCATCGACTTCGCGCACCACGGTGCCTTTGGCGATGCCACCGATCGCGGGATTGCAGGAGAGCTGTCCGATCTGCTCGAGCGCCCCGGTGATCAACGCGACCTGAGCCCCGGCGCGCGCCGCCGCGGTGGCGGCTTCCGTACCGGCGTGGCCACCACCAATGACGATCACGTCGAAGATCGATTCCAGTGATGCGGAACCGGGGGCGATGCGGTCGCCGCTGCGACCGGTGAGGCGAGGGAGCGCTGTCATGGAGAGTTCAAGGTACCACAGTCGTGCGGCCCGCCCTAAGCTTCCGGTCTGCCCTCACCGGAACCGACCATGGCACTGACACTCGACAACACCGCTCCAACGCTCTTCATCAAGCGCACCGCCTTCGAACGGCAGGGGCTCACCCGCCAGCAGTTCGACGAGACGCTCGGACTCACGCCGGACGAATTCCGCGTGGAGGGCGGCCTGATTGCGATCGGACCACTCGTGGGTGAGTCCGCGCTCACGGAACTGATCGACGCACTCGAAGGCGTCGGCCTGGTGTACTTCGACGATTATTTCGAGCTGAGCGGCAACTGGCCGGACTGGCTCAGGCTCTACGCGCAGGTCGGCGAGCAGGACTGACGTTGTGGTTTGGTCGACTGCAATGGCGAACTGCATTCCGCGCACTAGAGTGGGCAACTTGAACTGCAACGACCTTCCGCGGATACGAACTGATTGAGCGGAAACGCGCGGATCTGTACGGTGCAGGGGCAAGGGACGATGCGCAGGGCTGGCATCGTCCTTTTCTTTTGTGGGGCTCCGAATGGGTCCCAGCCCCTGCACGCTGTCTACAAAGAAAACCGAACCTGCCATGCACACCGTGATCCCGTCCGACACGCAGGACAGATCCGCGCGTTTCCGCTCAATCAGTTCGTATCCGCGGAAGGCAGTTCAGGTCGCCCACGCCGATCCGCGGAAAGCAGTGCGCAGTTCAAGTCGCCCGCACCGAATTCCCGACTGCGCACCGCGTCAGCGTCGGCTTCGCTGAACTGACTCGGGTCGCACTGGCCGCAGCGTACTTGCGGGTCCGGCCGGAGCCCACGCGGTGCTGCGGCGCAGTACACCCTCCCAGCCGCAGTCGAGGCACCAGCTGCGGCGGAATCGCGGGCCGAGCACGCGCCACCAGCCGCTGCGTTCGATCGGGAGCGTGTAGCTGTCGCACATCGGGCAGCAGTCGCCGTCGGGGATCATCGCGATGAATGCTTTCGTCGCGAGCCAGATGAACGCGATCCGGATGCCCACGAACAGCGCGATGAACGTCCACGCATCAGTCCAGGTCCATGTGCCCGGCACGGGTCGTCGCCCCCTAGAGCCGCTGTTCCACGACGGCCCACGACTCCACGTACGCGACGCCCTCTTCGACACGATCGATCACCACCTCCGTGCCGTGCGCCAACTCCTGGCCGTCGATGCCACGCACCGGCAGGTCGTAGGCGTCCCCGTCCAACTCGTAGCGCATCGTGCCTTCGCCGGCGTGCGGCACTTCACGCGTGACGCGCCCGATCGTCCCCTGCAGCAGGTAACGCGCGTCAGGATGATCCGCGCGCGCACTCGGGATCGCCCAGCGCGCGATGAGTATCGATTGCAGCGTGAGGAAGAGCGCACCGGCCGCGACTGCGACCAGGAGTTCCGCCAGCAGTGGCCAGGATCCATAGCGTGACGCGAGATATGCGGCGAGACCGAATCCCGTCGCGAATGCGGCGACCGACGCCAGGTTGAAGACCGGGGAAGGTTCGGCGGCAGGATCATGCTCGCTCTGCCGCTCATGCGGCGCCTGCGCAGGATGCACGCGGCGTTCGGTGCCGTAGAGCATCGCGAAGACGCCGAGCACGAGGCCCGTAAGAAAGAGAAGCAGGCCGGCGGAAATCACGTGGGGCGAGTGCGTTTGATTTGAGGTCGAACCGCGGCACGCGCCGCGTCCTGCAGCGTACGGACCTGCATCCTACCCCTCACCTGGCATGCGAGGGTCCGAGAGCAACGACATGGGCGAGTCGCCCGTTCCTCGGCTCATCCCGCCATGCTCGGGTCCGCCGCTGCAATTGGTAGTGTTACTGGTTGTGATTGCGACGGAGGTGGCGCGTCCGCCCTCCTTGCGGCGGCGAACTGTTCCGCCAGAAACTCGGCCGCGCGCCACTCACCGTAGTACCACGGTTTCCAGGGCCAACGCCCCGCCGTGAACCCAACATGTCCACCACGTGCGGGAAACTCGACGCGCAACGCAGCGTTTTGCCGAGCGACCGCGCGAACGTCGTCGAGCACTGCCGGCGGCAGGAACGGATCGTCGACGGCGCTGAGCAGCAGCGTTGGACGGCGGATCGACTGCAGGTAAGGCAGGGAGCTCGCGCGGGCATAATAGTCGGCCGCGTCGCGAAATCCGTGGAGTGGTGCCGTGAAACGGTCATCGAAGTCCCACAGCGTTCGCGCCCCCCTCACGGTGGTCAGGGGCGCCAGCTCCTCATGACGTGCGATCTTGCCCAGTGCCTTGGGTACGAGCGACTTGAGGAACGACCACTCGTACACGGCGCCGAAGCCGCGGCCGATGTGCCGTGAGGCGCGCGCCAGATCGAACGGGGTCGACATCGCCACTGCGCCTCGAACCGGTGCCGGAGCCGCGTCCCCCCACTCGCCGAGCAGCTTGCACAGCACGTTCGCGCCGAGGGATACGCCCATCAGCCCGATCGGTGCACCGGGGAACTCGGCGGTCAGCCGTCCAACGACGAACGCAGGATCGGCCGTCTCACCGGAATGGTAGCTGCGCGGCAGACGGTTCGGCTGTGAACCACACGTCCGGTACAGCATCAGGTCCGCTCCCCATCCGCGCGATCCAGCCTCGCGAAACATCGCCTTCACATAGTGGGAGTGCGCCCCGCCCTCGAGACCATGGAAGAGCAACAGCCGGGGCGCAGCGGCCGGCAGCGAGTGCGCCGGCACCATCCGCAGTATCTCCACGAAATCGCCATCGGGCGTCTCCCACTGCTCGATCGCGGTCTCCGGTGTCGGCTCACGACGGCCGACGCGTCCCCAGAGCGTCGCGCTGTGAGGATCGGGAAGCCACCAGGCAGGACGATATGAGCGCGAGGACACGGGGCGGAAAACGGGGAATGCTGAAAGCTGAACCGTTCCGAGACTGGCGACGGAGGAAGCACCCTCACAAGATACGCCGGTCCAATGCCATCCTGCGCCCTGTCCTTCATCGATCGCTTCCTCGTCCCGTGCATCCTCGGCGGGTTCGTTTTCGCGACGCTGGCGGCGGTGATCGGACACAGCATTCTCCGCACCTTTCTCGAAGCGCGCGGCGTGGCACCGTGGGGCATCCTCGACACCTTCACGTCGATTCCCCTGGTGATGCTCGGCGCCGGTGCATTGGGCGCCGCCGCCACGCTCACGGTCGGACTCGTCCTGCTGGACTGTCCGAACTACGAGGACCGGCAGATCGTTTTCGTGATCGATGGTGCCGCCGCACTCGGTGGCCTGGCGTTGCTTCGCGCTGGACTGTTGGGTGTGCGCCGCCTGACCTGACGTACCCACTCAACGACCCGATGCTGCGCAGACTCGCCAGAAACCTGACCGTGCAGGTGTTGTTCGCCGTGACGTGTGGCGTCGCGCTTGGCGTGCTCGCGCCGGACTTCGCGAAGAGCCTCAAGCCCCTCGGCGACACGTTCATCAATCTCGTGAAGATGGTGATCACGCCGATCATCTTCCTCACGATCGTGCACGGCATCGCGAGCATGGCGGACCTGCGCAAGCTCGGACGCGTGGGCGGCAAGGCGCTGCTCTACTTCGAGCTCGTGTCGACGCTGGCGCTCGCGATCGGCCTGATCGTCGTGAACGTGACGAAGCCCGGCAGTGGCCTCGACATCTCCGCGATCAAGACCGGCGACGTGTCGGCCTACGCGAAGGCCGGTGCCAGCCAGAGCACGCTCGAGTTCCTGCTGCACATCGTGCCGAGCAATGTGGTGGCCGCCTTCGCATCGGGTGAGCTGCTGCCGGTGGTCTTCTTCTCCGTGCTCTTCGGCGTGGCATTGACCGCCGTCGGCGACGCCGGCCGGGACATCGCCGATCTGCTCGTGCGGTTGCAGGCGGTGTTCTTCCGCATCGTCGCGATCGTCATGTACGTCGCGCCGATCGGTGCGTTCGGCGCCATGGCGTACACCGTCGGTGCGTTCGGCCTCAAGACGCTGTTGCCGCTCGCGCGCCTGATGCTCGACGTGTACCTGACGATGGCGCTGTTCATCTTCATCGTGCTCGGTGCGATCTGCCGGATGTACGGGTTCCGGCTGCTCAAGTTCCTCCGGTACATCCGTGAGGAGATCCTGCTGGTGCTCGGCACGTCGTCGTCGGAGGCGGCCTTGCCCCGCATGCTGCTCAAGCTCGAACGCTATGGCTGCGCCAAGCCGGTGGTGGGATTGGTGATTCCCACCGGTTACTCCTTCAACCTCGACGGCACGAGCATCTACCTGTCGATGGCCGCGATCTTCATCGCGCAGGTGTACAACGTGCCGCTCACGCTCGGGCAGCAGCTTGGCCTGCTGGGCATCCTGATGCTCACGAGCAAGGGTGCGGCAGGCGTGACCGGCAGTGGCTTCATCGTGCTGGCCAGCACGCTCGCTGCGACACGCACCGTGCCGGTCGAGGGAGTCGCGCTGCTGCTTGGTGTCGACCGCTTCATGTCGGAAGCGCGTGCCATCACCAATCTGATTGGCAATGGCGTGGCCACGCTGGTGGTCTCCCGGAGCGAGGGCGCCTTTGATGATGCGAAGCGCATCATCGCGGAGGCCAATCCGGACACCGCACCGGACGCCACGCCGGAAAGCGCGCCAATCTAGGGGACAGGGGGCACGGAGAGTGCAAAGTCTCGCCCGTACAACCAAGCGTGCGAGGCAACAACGTCCCCCCTGTCGAATGCGGCGCTCATCCCAGAAGCGCTCCCGCTGACATCCCGGTACGATTTCATCTCCGAGCTCGGGCGTGGCGGGATGGGCATCGTGTACCTGGCGCGCGAGCGCGCCAGCGGGACGCAGGTCGCGATCAAGCTGCTGAGCGCCTCGACCGCGGATAGTGCGGACGCCGCGCTCAGGTTCGCTCGCGAGGCGCGCACCGTGGCGGCCCTCGACCATCCCAACATCGTGCGCACGCTCGGCATCGAGGGGTTGGAGCGCGGCGCGGTCGCCATCGTGAACGAGTACGTCGAAGGTGAGACGCTCCGCGCGGTGCTTCGCGCCAGCGGACCCCTTCCGTTCGACCGCGCGGCCGATGTCCTGCGCGGAGTGGCCGGCGCACTCGCACACGCGCACGAGCGCCGCATCGTGCACCGTGACGTGAAGCCCGAGAACATCTTCATCGA
>JAZKCW010000159.1:0-2651 GCA_040387895.1 Gemmatimonadota bacterium | reverse complement strand
GCGGCGCTGCAGGCGAGCGCCGAGTACGAGGTCGTGGCGCTGCTCACCAGTGTGACGCGCGAGTACGACCGCATCAGCATTCATGGCGTGCGCCGCACCCTGCTCGAGGCGCAGGCTCGGGCGCTCCGGCTGCCGCTGTTCGAAATCGGCCTGCAGCCGCAGTCGTCGAATGCGGCGTACGAAGCCGCGTTCGCGGAAGGAGTCGCGGCACTGCAGCGCGCATTTCCCCGCGTGCGGCACATGGCCTTCGGTGATCTCTTCCTTACCGATGTGCGGGACTACCGCGAGCGACAGATCGCTGGCCTCGGCATGGAAGGCCTGTTTCCGCTGTGGGCGCAGGATACGACCGTGCTGGCCCGGCAGTTCGTGGAGGAGGGGTACGAGGCGCATCTCGTGTGCGTCGATACCACGCAGCTCGATGCGAGCTTCTGTGGGCGCCCGTATGATGCTGCGCTGCTCGCCGATCTTCCGGCGTCCGTCGACCCGTGCGGTGAGCAGGGCGAGTTCCACACGTTCGTGTCCGCAGCGCCGATCTTCGATGCGCGCGTGCCCGTCAGCATCGGTGAGGTCGTCCTGCGCGATGGTCGCTTCGCGTACTGCGACCTGCTGTCGTGAGCGCCCTGCGCGTCTCCGTCGAACCGCACGCCCCGCGTGAGGACGTCGAAACCGTCATTCGCGGCCTGCGCCAGTTCAACACCAGTTTCATCGGCGAGCCGAACATGCAGTCCGTGCAGATCTTCCTGCGCAACGAGCACGGTGCCGTCGTCGGTGGTCTGCTTGGGCACTCCGTGTATCGCTGGATGTTCGTGGCGAAGCTCTGGGTCTCGGAAGAAGTGCGCGGGCGTGGTCTGGGCAGTGCGCTCATCGAGGCCGCCGAGACCGAAGCACGGGCTCGCGATTGTCTCGGCCTCTACCTCGATACGTTCGAATACCAGGCCCGGCCATTTTACGAGAAGCACGGTTTCGAGCTGTTCGGCACCCTCGAGGGTTATCCTCCGGGATACCGGCAGTTCTACCTGGCCAAACGTCTGCAGCCGAATCCATGACCCGTCATCGTTTCCGCATTTCGTCGCCGTTACTGCTGTGTGGGGTCATCGCGACGGCAATGTCCGTCGCCTGTACCACCGTCGATCGCTCGACGTCGGATTCGACCGCCTCGCAGCAGAGCACCGATGCCGCGAACGCGCCGATGGATAGTGCCGCAGGTACGGCGGGTGTGCCGACGCCGCCCGCCGCAACGGGAACGTGGCAGATGCGCACTGATGGGATCGAAGGCGTGCGGGTCGGCATGACGACCGCGCAGGTACGTACCGCGTTCGGCTTGCCCGCCGCACCGCCATTCGCCGCGGGATCGTGCGAGTACATCCCGGCGGCCTCATTGCCCCGGCGGCTGTACCTCATGGCCGTATCGGATACGCTGGTACGCATCGATGTGCGTGACAGCACCGTGGCGACCGCCGAGGGCGCGCGCGTCGGCGACACCGAAGCGCGCATCAGGGAGATCTACGGGAACGCGGTGCGCGAAGAGCCCCACAAGTACACCGGGCCGGTCGGACACTACCTGAAGGTGACCACGCCCGGCGACACCACACGCATGACAGTCTTCGAGACGGATGGCTCGCGGGTGACGATGTACCGTGTGGGACGCAAGCCGGAGGTGGAGTACGTGGAAGGCTGTTCCTGATTCGCGTTACTCAGTCGATGACCGCGTCGGCCGGCAGGTCCTCGTCGATCACGTTCGTGTCACTCATGGTTCCACTCATGCTGCCACTCATGCTGCCACTCGCCGCGCCGCGCGCGCGGTAGCGCTCGAGCCACGCGGTGCTCCATCCCTGAAAGACGCCGGCCTCCAGTGCCGTGCGTGCGTCCGCCATGACGTTCAGCAGGAACGTCACGTTGTGCAGGGCGAGCAGGCGCAGGCCGAGCATCTCGCCACTCGCGAAGAGATGTCGCAGGTACGCGCGATCGTACTGTGTGCACCCCGGGCAACTGCAGCCGTCGACCAATGGGCGGCGATCGTTGCGATAGCTGCTCTGCCGGATCTGCATCGTGCCATCCGGCGTGAAGGCCGTACCGTGCCGGCCCATGCGCGTCGGCACGACGCAATCGAACAGGTCGATGCCGCGCCGCACGCCCTCGATGAGATCATCAGGGAAACCGACGCCCATCAGATAGCGGGGCTTGTCCTTCGGCAGCAGCGGTTCACACGTCTCGATGGTCGCATACATCGCGGGCTTCGCTTCGCCGACGGAGAGGCCACCGACGGCGACACCATGCCAGTCACCGGTCGCAAGGATGCCTTCGATGGACGCGCGGCGTAGATCCGCGAACGTTCCGCCCTGCACGATCGGAAAGAGCGACTGGGCCGGGGCCGGCAGGTCGGTGGCCGGATCGTCCGTGGCGAGCGGTGGCGCTCCGGGCGGCACCGGGATCTTCGGTGCGGGTTCGCGCCCGTCGCGTGTGATGCGATCGAACTCCACCCGGCAGCGCTGGAGCCAGCGCAGGCTCCGCTCCATCGCCGAGCGCGACGCCCCATGTTCGGCGCCTCCAGCGATCAGTTCATCGAGCTGCATGATGACGTCGGCGCCCAGGTTGCGCTCGATGCGCATGACGGCTTCCGGCGTGTACTCGTGCAGCGACCCGTCGAGGTG
>JAZKCW010000158.1:3001-3499 GCA_040387895.1 Gemmatimonadota bacterium | reverse complement strand
GGCCGTCATGCCATCGTTGTTGCGAAGCGTCGGGTTGGCGCCATGCTCGAGGAACAGTTCGGCCGTCGCGACTGCGCGAGCCTCATCGTCGGTGGCGAGCCACATCAGCGGCGTGTGACCATCCCATGCCACACGCGCCCGCTCGGGCTGCTCGGCCAGCACCTCGCGCAAGCGCTCGACCTTGCCGGCGTGCGCTAGCTCCCATACGTCGCGGCTGTACGGTGCCAGCAGGTCGGTCATCGCGCGATGCTGGCTGTACGCGGCGGCGCCGAGCGGTGTGTTGCCCCAGCTCGACTCGACGGGGTCGATCGCTGCACCGCGCTCGACGAGGACAGTCGCGGCCGCGATGGCGTTCACGTACGCGGCTGCGTGCAACGCGCGTTCCTTGCCCGCGTTTTCCACGTCGGGCGACACGCCAAGGTCGAGCAGGAACGTCACGACGTCCGCACGATCCCGTCGCGCTGCCCAACTCCAAGCTCTTCCGCACGATCACAAAAG
>JAZKCW010000158.1:0-2991 GCA_040387895.1 Gemmatimonadota bacterium | reverse complement strand
GTCGCGCTGCCTCGTGCAATGGTTCGGGCGCGAGCAGCAGCTCGGGATGTTCGGCAATCATTGCATCGGCGCGCGAACGGTCGAGGCGAAGGCACGCCTGCGTGAACTCCCGGGTCCGTGGGAGCTCGATGTCCGAGGCAGTCGCACCATGGCGCAGCAGTACGTCCGCGACCCTGGTGCTTCCACGCATCATGGCCTCCTCGTACAGGGAATGCTTCGGAAAGCGATCGTCGCGTGCCGCTGCCGCGTCTGGACCGGCCCCGTGCGAGAGGCACCATTCTGCCAGCACTGCATCGTCGTTCTTCACCGCGCGCTCGAGATGCCATCGGGCGCCGGACCCGTAGCCTCCCATGTCGAGCATCGACCAGTCGGGATCGTCCCAGTCCGCCTGCCGGCCGAGCGCGATGGCGCGCGCGTGGATGCGCTCGAGGAACCATCCCGCGTCGCCATGAAAGCCGATGTTGTACACGACCTGGATGTCGTACGGTTCCGCGCCGCGTTCGAGCAGCAGTTCGACCAGTGCGTTGCGTCGCGGATGGGGCGGGCGATTCTCTTCTCCCTCGCCGATCGCGCCGACAAGTGGGGTGTAGCGGCTATCGCCCGCCATGAAGTACGCGTTCGGATCGGCACCGGCGTCGAGCAGCAGCCGGGCGATGGCGAGTGCGTTGTCATTCGACGTGGCGAGCGGCAGGCGTGTGAAGCACAGGTAGAGCAGGGGCTCCCACCCTTTCGCATCGAGGTCCGTGCGCACGAGATCCCCGCTGCCGCCTGCGCCGGCCCGCTGTTCCGATGGTGTGCCATCGGAGCGCGTCGCGAGCGATGGATCGTCGCGCAGCATCCGCTCCACCACGGCGATCTCACCGCACACGACGGCGGTGCTGAAGCTCACGGTGGCGAGCGCTGGGTATCGTGCGAGCAAGCGCATCGCGGTGTGCCGCGCACGCACATGGTCGGGGCCACCACGCACGTGGTGGTCGGGGCACGCATTGTCGAGGAAGCGCGCGACGAGCGTCGCATCGATGCCGCTGGCGTTCATCGCATCGTCGCCGGCTGCAGTCACCCGCAGTTCGACCGCGATCTTGAGCGCGGTCCACCCATCGAACCCGTGCTCGCGTGCGAGCGCGTGCTGCACGTCGCGAAGCGTGGGTGTTACCGGCAGTCCGGGGTGTGCGCGCTGCAATCGTTCGCGCGTGGCGGCGCTTTCGCTGTCGCCAACCTTATCCTCACTCCGAAGCGCCGACAGCAGGCGCTTCGCTTCCCTCTTGAGACCGTCGAGGGACGTCCTGGGCGTGATACGCCGGTGCATGTGGTCCTCCTCCCGTGTGTGCCTGACGTCCGCTGAGTGACAGGCCGGAAGAAGGTTCGAGGATGTTGACACGAACCAGATGGGTGGGAGTATTCTCCCTTGCCGCGGACAGGAGGCGCCCCAATGCGCACTGCGGATAGGATGCTGCACCAGGCTGGGTTGTGTCAACCATTGCTGTCTCAGCAGGACACCTTCAGGGCATCCCCGATGGACGTGAACGCGCAGGATCTCATGCTGCAACGTATCGTCGCCGGTCGGACGGACCTCGTGTTCGAGTATGTCGCCGGCGGCAACGCGGCCACCTCACGCGACGGCGATGGCTACCCGCTGCTGTACTCGTGCGCGCGCTACGGCGATGTGAGTGCGATGCGCTTCCTGCTCGCGAACGGCGAGCGTCTGGACAGCATCGCGGCGCTCGTCGACCTCGAATGCGCTGCCTATTTCGGGCACTGGCGGCTGTGCGAGTTCCTGATCGAGCAGGGGGCCGACGTCAATCGGCCGAATCGCCTGTCTGGTGAGACGCCGCTGCACGCCGCACTGTGCAAGCCGAACCGGCCAGCGTACGAATTGGTGGTGCGCGTGCTGCTCGCGGCGGGCGCGGATCCGAATCGTCGCACCATGCCTGATGCCGAAACCGGTGGCTTCATGCGCGACTGCCGCACGCGCGGCGAGACGCCGCTGCACCGCGCCGCTGCCTTCGGGTCCGAGAGCACGATACAGCTGCTGCTCGACGCCGGCGCAGACCGGACCCTGCGCGACACCCACGGCGATTCCCCGCTCGGCTGGGCCAGCTGGCACACGCGGCCGGACAATATTCTGCGCATGCTGTCGTTCGGGGAGTTCTACATTCGCCCCGATCGTGGATCGACGTTCGATCACGGGAACGGCTGGGGCGTCATGGAAGTGGACCTGATGGGGCGCCCGCTTCGGTAGGCGACGCGCCGAAGCACATTCGATCTGTGGAGTGCATTCTTGGAATTCTTTGTCCTGCTCTTCGTCGCAGCCGTTGGCGTGGCGGCGTTCAATCGATGGGTGCTCGATCCTCTGCACGTGAAGCTCGACCGCATCCTCCTGCGACTGGATGAGCTGTCGCGGCAGGATCCCCGGTAGACTCGTGGGGTCCAAAGTGGCTGGTCCTGGATTGCTGCCCACGTGAGTTCCCCGCGGGTCACGCCGCTGGCGCGCCCAACGCCGGATCGGTAGGCTACAGGTCTGGTCTCACCACCTTCTGTTACGGATACGGCTGAGCGTGAATACGCCCATTGCTCGCGGCCTAGCCGCTGCAACCCTGATTTTTCCCCTGCTGATCGGCTGCACACCTCGGCAGACACCTGAGGCTCCCGTGCCGGTGGCAGTACCGGTACCGGCGCCCGCGCCTCCGGCTGACGTTGCGGCCGCCGGGGCGGCATCGGCCACCAGCACTGCCACGGTCGCGGCCCCCGCGACTGCAGCGGCCCCTGCGGCGGGCGGGCACGAGCACCACGGCATGGCGCCCATCACGATTCCCAAGGGCGCGCTCTATACCGTCGCGGACGTGGAATTCATGCAGGGCATGATCGCGCACCATGCGCAGGCGATCTACATGTCGAAGCTCGCGGTGACACGCGGTGCGAACCCGCGCCTGCTGCGTCTCGCGAAGAAGATCGACCAGTCGCAGGACGCCGAGATCCGGCAGATGCAGGAAT
>JAZKCW010000157.1:0-5381 GCA_040387895.1 Gemmatimonadota bacterium | reverse complement strand
GACGGATGGTATCGACCCGACTTCGCGATCGAATCGATCGACCGCACCGGCACGTTGCTCCCCTGGCTCGCGAGCCACGCGTTGATCTCGGACCGGAACGGACTGCAACCACCGCGGTTCGAACGCCGGATCGAATCCGACTCGGCGATGATGACGGTATCGATCACCGTCGCACCAGCCTTGCGCAGGTCGGCGACGGCGCGATTGAACACCGCGCGTACCTGGGAGTCCACCGGCGCGCCCTCGAACGCCTGACGCAGCACACCGATGCGTGCGCCCTTGAGCCCGTCCTTCTTGAGGAACTCCGCATAGTTGGGAATCGCGCGATCCTTCGACGGCGCCGTGGCGGGATCGTCGGCATCGTAGCCCGCGACAGCCTGGAACACGGCGACGGCGTCCGCAACGGTGCGAGTCATCGGGCCGGCGATGTCGGCGAAGAGGCTGAGCGGTGCGATGCCGGCGCGACTCGTGAGCCCCATCGTGCTGCGAATGCCGACGAGCGCCTGATGCGCGCTGGGCCCGCGAATGGAGTTGCCGGTGTCGGTGCCCAGTCCCACCGCGCCGAAGCTCGCCGCAACGGCGGCCGCGGTTCCACCGGACGATCCTGCCGTCACGCGATTGACGTCATACGGATTGTGCGTGTAGCCGGGAAGCAGCGAGTTCACCGTCTCGAGTGGACTGAACGCGAACTCCGCCATGTTCGACTTCGCGAGGACGATCGCACCCGCTTCCTTGATGCGCTTCACTTGAAACGCGTCCTTCGTCGGCTCGTAGCCCGCGAGTGCGATGTTGCCCGCCGCGGTCTGAAGCCCGATCGTCTGCATGTTGTCCTTCACGATGGTCGGGATGCAGTGCAGTGGCCCGACGAACTGGCGGCTCGCACGGAATGTGGCGTCGAGCGAGTCCGCGGTCTTCAGCGCATCGGGATTCACGACGGTGATCGCGTTCAGGCCGGGGCCCTTCTTGTCGTACGCGTCGATCCGCTTGATGTAGGCCTGCACGAGTGCGCGGCAGGTGAGGCGACCTGCGCGCATGGCGGCGTGCACGTCGGCGATCGTCGCCTCAGTGACATCGAACGGGCGAGTGGCTTGTGCGGATGCGCGCGCGGATGTCACGGCGACGAGCAGTACGACGAGGAGAAGTCTGTGCATGGAGTCAGATTGCACCGCCGGAGTGGCCCCCGTCAAACTCCCACCGACGCTCCCGTCATTCGACTCATTCGACACCGACGCAGCCGAGTGGTACGTTCTGGCGACCCGCCATCTTCGAGGTGCCGCAAATGCGTAACCCCACGGGAGTGTCGTTTTGCACGGTGCTGTTCTTCGCGGCAACCACCCTTGTCGTTCCCGCAGCGACGGTCAGCGCTCAGCCCCGCACGGTGCAGGTCAGTCTCCTGTCTGACGCGATGAGGGCGCAGGTCGAGGCCGGCAATGCACACGTAGTGGGCGGTCCGAGGGTGAACGACGAAATTCTCCGTACTGTCCGGCCCGGTGTCCGACCGGGCTCCGCGACGGTTCAGGTTGCAGCCGGATCGTTCCTCGTTGCGCGCACCGATTCGGTTTCGAGGCCAGCCAGCGACGCACTCCGTGACGCACTCCGTCTGCAAGTGCTGGCTGAACACGGTCCGGCGGCGACCGAACTGGAGGCCGTCTCCGAGATTCCCATCGATTTCGTGGAGCCGGTGGGAGGGAGTGGTGAGATCCGCACCTGGCGTCCGTATGTGGTGCACCCAGCGCGGTTGCGCTACGTGGACCGGGATGGCGGACGGGCGGAAGGGAGCGTGCTCGTAGGGTTGCGCAGTGTCACGACCCCGGGCGCTCTGCAAGGTCGCATTGGCCTGAGCATCGTCACCGATGCCAGCGTCGAACCGGGCGCGGTGTCGTTCACGGCCGAAGATGCCGAGCCTAAACGCATTGTCGTCGAGAGCTCGCTGAATGCGTTGTCGGTGGTGCTGCATGTGCACGCGAATGGTGCACCGGAGGACGATGTTCGCGTCAACCTTCGGCTGCCGAGCGTGTTGAATTTCGAGAACCCACCCAGAAATCTCCAGGCGTTCGGACTCGAGCGCCGCCGCCTCGTGCTGACCGTCACAGGCGCACCACTCACCAGTCCCGTGACCGTCTCGCTGAGTGCCGGAAACGCGACGGTCGAACCGCGGAACGTACTGCTGCACCCCGGATCGACAGCCGAGGCGTATGTGACGGCCGATGCGACTGGCCCGCTGGAGATTACCGCCACGGCCACTGGACTCGCGTCGGCGACTGCGCCACTGACCGCAGATCCACCAGTGCGCTACGGCATCGCCATCCTGCTGGGCGCGCTGCTCGGCGGCGTGTTCGCTGGTCTTGCCCGGCGCGAGCAGCAGCCGCTCGCCTGGCAGGCGCTCGTCCTCTCGACGCTGGGTGGCGTGATCGCCGCTGCACTCTGGATCGGGCTGAGCGTGAACATCACGGGCATCCCGGTGGGAAAGGTGGTGTTCTCCACGATCGCGGTGTTCGCATTCGCCGCGCTCGGCGGGGCGAGTGGATCCACGATCGCTGCCCGGATCGTGGGGTCAGCGCCGGCCGATCGTGGATCGTCTGCGCGTACGGGCGCGTAGTGCGCAGCGAACCACCGTATGAAATGTGGAGATCATCGGCAGCATAAGATTCCGGCTTGCAACAGACACTCACACTCGATCCCGATCCCCAATGCCCGCACGCCGCGACCGCGACATCGAACGCACGTACACCCGCGCCCAGTTCGTCGCCAAGCTTCGCCGCCTCGCCGATGCCATCGAGACGAAGGAAGCATTCACCATTCAGGTCGCCAGCGAGCGGCTTCGCATTCCCGCGAGTGCCGTCTTCAACATCGAGCACGAACGCGATGGCGACGTGCAGGAGCTCGAATTTCAGGTGCGCTGGCCGGTCTCCGACGGCTAATACATGCGTCATGATTCGGTCTTAATGAAATGGACGACACTAATCACGGATTAATCTCATCGCTTGAGTGAAACGGATCGCGCGCAATCCCGCATGCGCGCGACCGCGATTTGACGTGCCTGCCCGGTGATCATATGTTCGCGCCGTCCTCCGGTCTTTCGTGATCACGACGGAGGAGTGACAGCTGCGCGAGTGGAGTGTTGAACAGATCGCCTCCCTGACCGGATCAGCCATGCGCACATCGGACTTTCTCGCCGTCACGTTTCCACAGGAAACCGGTAAGCAGTACTACGCCCAAATCACCAAGATTGACGCGAGTGGCAGGATCGAATGCCGCTTCGTGCACTCGGGCAGCAAGTACACGTTCCGGCAGCACTCGGGTTG
Organism: Gemmatimonadota bacterium; assembly: GCA_040387895.1. Taxonomy (GTDB): domain Bacteria; phylum Gemmatimonadota; class Gemmatimonadetes; order Gemmatimonadales; family Gemmatimonadaceae; genus Gemmatimonas. Next base: position 2,076 of record JAZKCW010000157.1, on the reverse strand, counting down.
GTTCGAAGTGCTCGAGACGACCGGGTTATTCCCGGTCGGCACGCGTACCAGTGAAGTCGTGCACTACGCGCAGGCCAACGAGGCCATCGGTGCGGACAGCACGGTCGGGGTGACGTTCGACGACGGCAAGCCGTATGTCGGACGCGTGGTGAGCAACAGTCCGCTCCGGATCAAGTTCCTGCACTCCGGGAAGGAGTACGGGTTCGACGCGAACAGGATCGCGCAGGCACCGGGCAATCCGTATCACGGGCGCAAGGCACTGGAGATCAAGAGCTACAGCAAGGGACGCAACCTCTTCTCGGCCGCGTCGGGAGCCCGCCTGTCGCTGGCGATCAAGAATCGGGGGAAGCCGATGCGTGGCGAGTTCGAGGTCAAGCTCAAGAGAACCGATGCGAACGAGTATCTGTACGAGAACAGCGGATTGCGGGCCGAGGACTCGCATGCGTCCGACTCGTTCGACCTGCGCGCGTCCGACGGACAGAAACTCATGCTGCTGATCGATTTTCACCCGGCAGTGATGCCGTACCAGCTGAACCTGAATACCAGCTCGGTGATCGATCGCGACACGACCATCTCGGGATCGCACCCGTTCGTCGTGAAGAGTGGCTCCGTCATGCATTTCGATGTCACCGTGGTGAACGACACCATGACGACCACGGCGGCATCGTCCGTCGAAGCCATTCAGGCGGTGCATCGGGAGGTGACGACCAACCGGAGCCGCACCACGAGCATCTCGCTCGAGGGCGAGGCGTCGATCGAGCTGTTCGGGATCGTCACCCTCGGAGGCACCGGCGGTGGCAGCACGTCCACCGAAACCGGGTCCGGTACGTCGGTGGGAGGGTCTTCCTCGACCGGCACGACGCACGAGACATCGGTCTCGTATTCCGTGTACTTCCCCACGGGCCTGGACATCGCTGAGCGCTTCTAGCGTGTCAGGCTTGCAGCATGCGCTGGCAGTGCACGCGAATGCGCACTGCCAGCAATCCCGCTGCGCTTACTTCGGCACGACGCGAAACAGCCCGCCTTCGCGAAAGTTCTCCACCATCCACACCGCACCGTCGGGCGCCACAGCGACATCACGGATCTGGTGGCCGACCATCCACCGCTCCGCCATCTTCGCGCCGCCCTTGCCGTCGAACGTGATGCGGCTGAGTGTGCGCGTCGCGAGCCCGCCCATCAGCGCCGACCCGCGCCACGCCGGGAACATCGCGCCGTTGTAGAACGTGAGGCTGCCCGGTGCGACGATCGGCGTCCAGTAGATCACCGGCTTCACGAGGTCGGGGCGCGTGTCGGGGTTCGGGATCTCGACACGGTTGTAGTTGACGGCATACGCGACGAGCGGCCAGCCGTAGTTCTTGCCGGGCTCGATGAGATTGAGCTCGTCGCCGCCGCGCGGGCCGTGCTCCACTTCCCACAGCCGTCCATCCGGCGCGAACGCGAGGCCGTACGGTGTGCGGAAGCCCGTGGCCCACGTCTCCGATGGCGTGAGGTTCGGGCCGGGGAACGAGTACTGGCGCACGACCGGCGCGGCCTTGGCGAGCTCGGTGTCGCGCGGCGGGTTAATGATGTCGAGCGATTGCGCGCCCGTTTTCCCTGCCTGTGGATTACCCGGCGCCGGCTTTCCGTCGAGCGTGAGACGGAGGATCTTGCCCAATGGTGAGTTGGGATCCTGCGCGGGCGTCATGCGCTGACGGTCGCCGACGCTGAGATACAGGAAGCGCTTGTCGGGTGAGAACGCGACGGCTGCACCGAACTGGCCGCCGCGTCCGCGTGCACCGTCACGCCAGATCACTTCGAGGCCTTCGAGCGTCGCGGAGGTCGCCGTCGTTGCGAGCTTCGCACGCGCGAGCGCGAGACTCGATCCGCTGTCGCCGGGCTCCGAATACGTGAGATACACGGAGCGGTCCGTCGCGTAGTTGGGCGACACGTATACGCCGAGCATGCCACCCTGGCCTGCCGCGAGGACGGCGGGGACGTTGGAGATCGGCGTCTTCTCGCCCTTCTGCGTCACCAGCCACACTGGCCCGACCTTCTCCGTGACGAGCATCCGGCCGTCGGGAAGGAACGCGATGCGCC
>JAZKCW010000156.1:8423-28791 GCA_040387895.1 Gemmatimonadota bacterium | reverse complement strand
GCCAGCGCCACGAGGGGGGACAACCGGGAAGCGCGCATTGTTTGGGCGGAAGAGGTGCGCCGGCCTCCGGTGAAACGGAAGACAGAGGAGACCGGACGCCCTAGCTTACCACCGCTCGTCCCACATTGCAGCCCCGGTCCCGGTACCAGTACCGGGCCCGGATGCTGGAATTACTTGCCAGCCGCGAGATCGCCGCAGGCCACGACGTTGCTCATGTTGGCCGGCGACTCATGTACGCTCACGTAGTAGCTGCCCGTATCCGGCACTGCGAGCATGAGCGTCGCCTTGCTCGTGCCGCTGCCCTTGTCGTCCACCGTGATCGGCGTGTACGAGCGCCCACCACCCAGGATACCACCGGACTTCGCGCAGCTGCCGACGTGGATGTGCCACGGACGCGTCACCGACGCGGTCTCGCCCTTGAGCGTGAGCGTCACTTCGGTTCCGGCTCCATCAGACGTGGCCATCATCATGGCCGAACCCGTGGTCTTCGAGCCATCTTTTCCGGCGACAGTGCCGGACCAGTGCGGCGCGACAGTGAGAGCAACGGCAACCGACGACGAGAGGGCGAGCGCCGCGACCACGACGGCAAATCTGGGACGGGCCATGAGGCCTCCTGTTGGAACTGGTGGGGAGAACGACCGCAGTGCGGATTGCATGCTACGGAATCCTGCGGCATGCGATCGCACGCAACTGCATCCGACTGCATCGTGATGTGCGCCAACGGTGCGCAGTCGCCCGACCTCCCGCAAGCTCTCGCGTCACAAACTCCGGCTCGCGTCAGGCGAGCCGGACGATTCCTACCCGATCCACCACGACATGACCATCAATCGTTTCAGCGCCCGACTCACGCAGGATCGTGCCCAGGTCGGGTCACGCGCCATGCTCTTCGCCACCGGCATGACGGAGGGTGACCTCGACAAGGCGCAAGTCGGCGTCGCGAGCATGTGGTTCGACGGCAATCCCTGCAACATGCACCTGCTCGACCTCGGCAAGGTCGCGAAGGCCGGTGTCGTGCAAGCGGGCATGCTCGGCATGGGATTCAACACCATCGGTGTGAGCGACGCGATCTCGATGGGTACCGACGGCATGAGCTACTCGCTGCCCTCGCGTGATCTGATCGCCGATTCGATCGAGACGATCATGGGTGGTCAGTGGTACGACGGCCTCATCGCGATTCCCGGCTGCGACAAGAACATGCCGGGTTGCCTCATCGCGATGGCGCGACTCGATCGCCCGGCCCTGATGATCTTCGGCGGCACCATTCGCGCGGGGCATCTTCACGGCGAGGCGATCGACATCGCCTCCGCGTTCCAGAGCTACGGCGAGTTCGTCGCCGGACAGCGCACCCTGGTGTCGATGAACGAGGTCGCGCGCCATGCCTGCCCGGGCGCCGGCGCCTGCGGCGGCATGTACACGGCGAACACGATGGCATCGGCCGCCGAGGCGCTCGGCATGACGCTCCCGTACAGTTCGTCCACACCGGCCGTCGATCCTCGCAAGCAGCAGGAATGCACCGCAGCCGGTGCGGCGATCCGCACGCTGCTCGAGCGCGATATCCGCCCGAAGCAGATCATGACGCGCAAGGCTATCGAGAACGCGATCACGGTCGTGATGGCACTCGGCGGGTCGACGAATGCCGTGCTGCATCTCATCGCGATCGCGCGTGCCGCCGAGGTTCCGCTCACGATCGACGACTTCCACGAGATCGGTGCGCGCGTCCCGTACCTCGCGGACCTGAAGCCGAGTGGCCGCTTCGTGATGGAAGACCTGGACAAGGTCGGTGGCACACCGGCGCTGATGCGCTACCTGCTGGAGCAGGGGCTGCTGCACGGCGACTGTCTCACGGTCACGGGCCGCACGCTGGCGGAAAACCTCGCGGACGTGCCACCGTTGTCGGAGGGCCAGGAAGTGATTCGCCCGCTGTCCAACCCGATCAAGGCGCGCGGACACATCACGATCCTGCGCGGCAACCTTGCGCCGCAGGGCGCCGTCGCCAAGATCACGGGCAAGGAAGGCGAACGCTTCCGCGGCCCGGCGCGCGTGTTCAATCAGGAAGAAGAAGCCCTCCACGCGATCGAACGCGGCGATCTCAAGGCGGGCGACGTGGCGATCATCCGTTACGAGGGGCCGCGCGGCGGGCCAGGCATGCCGGAGATGCTCACGGTGACGAGCGCAATCATCGGCGCGGGACTCGGCAACACGGTCGCGCTGGTGACGGACGGACGTTTCTCGGGCGCCACACACGGATTCGTCGTGGGGCATGTGGTGCCGGAAGCCCAGGACGGCGGACCGATCGCATTGCTGCGCGACGGCGACATGGTCACGATCGATGCGGGCACGTTTTCGCTCACGACGGATGTGAGCGAGGACGAGCTGGCGGCGCGGAGAGCCGAGTGGACCGCGCCGGCGTTGCGCGCGACGCGGGGCGTGCTGTTCAAATACGCGAGATTCGTGAAGAGCGCGAGCGAGGGATGTGTGACGGACGAGTGAGTCGTTCCGTTATCTGACGCTGCACTAGGCATCTCTATCAGCCATCAACCATCAACTATCATCTGATAGCCATCAGCCATCATCTGTCGGTCAGCTGGCAGCTCCAAACTGCCAGCTGATAGCTGATGGCTATCGGTTGATGGTTGATGGATGATGGCTGATGGAGGAATTCGGAAAGAGTTTTATTTGAGCTTCCCCGCGAGCTCCTCGTAGCCCCGGCGTACGGCAACGGCCGCTTGTTGCCCGGCCAGGAACCACTCCGCGTATTGTCCCCACTGCGCCTGCTTCACTGCATCCTCGGCTGACAGGCCGAGCCCGTGCAGCCGCTTCACCTCGGCGTTGACCGCGACCAGGGCGTCGCGAAATGCCACCAGTTCCTCGCGCGACACGGCGGCGGACTCGATGAAGCCGTGGCCCGGCACGAATGTCGACACGTCCTTGAGCGCGAGTGCGCGATCGACCGTCGCGACCCATTCCGTCGGGTACGCGGAGCGCATCGCGGGGAATACGCGATTGAGATAGGCCTCGCTCATGAACAGGATGCCCTGCTCCGGCAGGTGCACCATGAGGTCTCCGCCCGTGTGTGCGCGTCCGAGAAAGCGCACGTGCACCGCGCGCCCGCCGATGTCGACGGTCTCGTGATCACTCGTCATTGCACGCGGTGGTACGACGACCACACGCCCGGCGCCGGCGCCTGCGGAGTCGCGTTGCAGCTGCGCGCGCGAGGTGGGATGCACGATGTACGTGATGTCTTTCGGCAGCACGCTGTTGCCGGCCGTGTGATCGCCGTGGTCCGAGCCCATGACGTACCACTTGACCGGCAGCGGCGTGAGCGTGCGAATGCGCTCGAGCATCGTGGTGGTGGCGGGCATGCTGCCCTGCCCGTCCGCGACCAGCACGCCGTTGCGACCGATCACGACCAGGCTCACGGTCGTGAAGCCCGGGGCGCGGATCTCCTCGTAGCCGTAGACCCCGTCGGCGAGCTTCACGAATCGAGGGAATTCGGACAGCGCGACACCGCGCTTGGCCGGATCGGCCGTGCGGATCACGCCGGCGGGACTGCCCGTGGACGGCCGCGCCGGAGTCTGCGCCGCGAGCCCTGGCGCCGTGACCGTAGCCAGAAGCATGAGGGTGCCAACGGGGAGAAGTGCGGCACCGGCCGTACGGGCGGCACGGATGGCGAGCGAGCGGATGGAGAGGGGCATGTGGCAGGTACGTGGCAGGCATGCGCGCCGCTGAAAGCGGTGCCGAACGGCGCGTCGGGCACGGGCTCAACACGCGTCCGTGTAACGAAACCGTCATCCGTACTAATCCCGATTGACTCACTCGGGATTGACGCCTACGGTTCGGCGTTCAAGACTTTTGAGAACCTTTCTCATCTACCGATGCCCGTCATTCTCTTCCGTTTTACCCGTCTCCGTCGGCTCACGCGCACGCTGATCGCGGCCTCCATTCCGCTTCTGGCCGCCGCCTGCGCCTCCGACGACGTGATCGCCGCACCACCGGCCTCCGCCGGCGAGTTCACCGTAAACGCAACCTCATCATGGGTTTACGTCAGTCTCAGGGATAGCAGCCTCGTCGTTCCTCAGCCCTCCGCCAGTGAATCCGGAGCGTGGGACATCGCCTTCAGCGCGACCAACGTGACACTGAACGGCGGCGCGGCCGGGCCCGGCGGGGTGGCCGGCGCCTGCCTCTGCCAGAACCTGTCTGCCTCCAACCACGCCGTCGTCGGCATGACGCCAGCCAATCAGGAAGCGGCCTTCGATACCGTCTCGGCAGTACCCGCCGGTCTTGCCTTCACGGCGGACGCCATGACCCCGGCGATCAGCGGCTGGTACGCCGGCGTCGGATCCGCGGCCGTCGCCGACAGCGGAAAGACCTTCCTCGTCCGCCTGTCCGACAGCCTGTCGTTCGCCAAGGTGCGCGTGCGCAGCCTGCAGAACCCCACCGCGACCTCGGCGGGTCGAGTCACCCTCGAGTACGCCGTCCAGTCGTCGGCCACGGCGGCGTTCGGGCCGGTGCGGACGCTGGAGATCGACCTCACCACGCCGGGCGCCAGGAACGTGGACCTCAACACCGGCACGCTGACGACCGCCGCGAACGAGTGGGACCTGCGCTTCGACGGCTTCACGGTGCGCGTCAACGGAGGCGTGAGTGGGCCCGCCAAGGCCGCGGCCGCGGCCGCCACCGCCGGCTTCGCGGCGACGACATCGGCTGCGGTGCAGGCCAATGCGTTCCGCACCGACGTCTATGCCGGCGTGTTCGGCACCAATCGCTTCTACCGCTACAACATCGGCAACGACAACCGCATTTCGCCCACCTTCGACGTGTACTTCGTCAAGCGTGGCGCAGTCGTGTACAAGCTGCAGATCGTGAACTACTACAACGCGGTGGGCCAGGCGCGGCACATCACGTTCCGGTACGAGCAGATCGCCGGGTGATGCAGCACGTGACACCTGCACGCACGCGTGCCGTGATGCGCCTGATATTCGCGCTGTCGGCCGCAATGCTCACGAGCCTCGTCCCCGCCCGCGCACACGCGCAGACGGCAGTGGAGGGCACCGCACGCATCCAGGGCAGCGTGAGGGGCCGCGGTTCGCTGCGGCCGCTGGCGGCGGAAGTGCGCATCATCGGAACCGACACGCTGGTGCTGCGCGCCGACCCACAGGGAGCGTGGCGCACGCCGGCGCTTCCGTATGGTAGCTATCGTATCCGTGTCCGCATGCCCGGATACGCGGCGCACGACGAACGGGTGACGCTCGACGGGAGCGCCGGCAGTGCGGCAACGTTGCGTCGATCCATCACGCTCGACGAGACGGCGGTGGCGCTCGATCAGGTGGTCGTGACTGCTGCACGTCGCTCGCAACGTCTGAAGGATGCCGTGACGTCGGTCGAGGTGATCACGCGCGCCGACATCGTACGCAGCGGCGGCTCCGATCTCGCCACTGCGCTGCTGCAGCGCACGGGCATCGCCCTGCAGGGCGGTCATCCCTCCGGCACCGGCGTGATGCTTCAGGGCATCGGATCAGAACGGGTGCTGGTGCTGCTCGACGGCCAACCGGTGTCGGGGCGCATCTCGGGCGTGTTCGACGTCTCACGCATTCCGGCCGAGATGGTGGAGCGCGTGGAGGTGATCAAGGGGTCGCAGTCGGCGCTGTACGGCACGGATGCGATGGGCGGCGTGATCAACATCATCACGCGAGCCCCGATGCAAGGCAGCGTCGAGTCGGCAATCGGTCTCACGATGGGCACGCAGGCGCGGCGCGACGGATCGGCGCGTGTGTCCGGTGGCCGCCGTGGACTCCTGGGCGGGTTGGATGTGAGCCGGCGTGGCACCGAGACCACGCCGGGGCGCAATGCGCTGAACGGTGCGCTCACGGCGCGCACGGATCTCGCGGCCAAGATCCGGTGGTCCGGCGACAGCACACGCGCGGTGAGGGACTCCGGTACGCGCATGCTGCACAGCATCGAACTGAGTGGCTTGTCGCTCGACGAACGCCAGCGCTGGCGCTCCGGCACGCTGTTCGCCTTCGCGGACAACCGTCAGTGGAACGCGCGCGTCGCCGGTACGGTCACGCGCGGTGCCCACCGTCTCGCACCGACGTTCTCCGCATCGTCGTTCGACCACCTCTCGCGCAGCAGCGTGCTCGGCAAGCCGATCGCTGGCGACACCGGGCAGCGCCAGCGCCAGCGCGTGTTGCAGGGCGAACTGCTGTACAACGGGAGAGTGGGCCCGAACGGAGTCCACGCGCTGGACGTCGGCACCATCGTGCGGCGTGACGAGACGGAGACGGAACGCGTACGGGGCGGGCTGCGGTCGATCACGAGCGTCGAGCCCTTCGCCCAGCTCGAAGTCGCATTCTCGCCGGCATTCACGGCCGTGTCGGGGGTGCGTGTGACGCGCAGCTCGCAGTGGGGCACGCACGTCACCCCACGCGTGGCACTGCGCCATCACGTCACGCCGAGCGTGACCGTGCGTGCGTCGGCCGGCGAAGGATTCCGTGCGCCGGATTTCAAGGAGCTCTTCATGGTGTTCCAGAACCAGAACGCCGGTTACGCCGTGCTCGGGAACGCCATGCTGCAACCCGAAACGTCTCGCAACGCGAGCGTCGGTGCGGACTGGAACGGCGCGGGTTCATTCGTGCGCGGCAACCTGTTCTACAATCGGTATCGCAACTTCATCGAGACGCAGGCCATCTCCGGGTCTGGTGAGGCGCCGGTCTATCAGTACGGCAACATCGACGACGGTACGACCGCCGGCGTGGAGCTCGAGACGGGCACAACCTTCGGCGGGCTCGGAGGCCTGCGTGTCGATGCGGCGTACAACGGCCTCGTCACGCGCGATGCAGCGACCGGCCAACCGTTGCTCGGGCGGCCCGCGCACAGCGCACGCCTGTCGGTCGGTGTGGCCACGCCATGGCGCGGCCGCCTGAATGTGGCCGGCGCGTGGACCGGGCGCACGCCGATGGAGCGCGACGGGGCGGCACGGGTGACCGGATGGCGCGACGGGTTCCTGCGCACCGATGCCCGGCTCACGCTGCCCGTGCGCGCCCTGCACACCGACGCGCAGTTCCTGCTCGGCGCCGACAATCTCTTCGACCGGAGGCCGGCGCAGTGGGCCGGCTACACCGGCCGTCATCTCTTCACGGGGTTCTCATGGACCCTTCACCGGAATGTCGCACCATGATGTCTCTCGAAACGGTCACCCGTGGTCGCACGATCATGCACTCGTCGTTGCTGCGCAAGTCGCTGCTGCGCACGTCGTTGATGCGCACGTCGCTGCTCTCGGCACTGCTTGGTGTCGCTGCGCTGCTCCCCCCGGAGACCGCCAGCGCGCAACACGCGGCGACTCAGCCGCGCGCGGCTTCAGCTGCGCAGGGCGCCGCGCGCATCGGCACCGTGGTCGTGGCTCATGGCGGTGATTCCACGTGGAACGCGCAGGTGCAGCAAGTCGCGGCGCAGGCCCGCACCGGCGGCCCGGTGGAGGTCAGCTTTCTCATGGGTGCCGGCGCGAAGACCGCGCGCTTCCAGGATGCCGTGGCGCGCCTCACGGCAGCGGGCGTGAACGAGATCGTCGTGGTGCCGATGCTGGTGTCGAGTCACAGTGGTCACTACGGCCAGATTCGCTATCTGGCAGGCGACAGTGTCGCGCTCGACGAAACGATGATGCATCACCTGCACATGGCCGGCATCGAGCGACCGACTCCCAGCGTGCCGATGCGCGTGAGCAAGGCGATGGATGACGCACTGCCGGTCGCGCGGGTTCTCTCCGATCGCGCGCTCGCGATGACGGGGAATCCGGGCAGTGAAGCGCTGCTCATCGTCGGGCACGGGCCCAACTCCGCGGAGGATTACGCCGCCTGGATGGGCAACCTGCGGACGGTGGCGGATTCGGTGAAGACGTGGACCGGCTTTCGCGATGTGCGCGTGGAGCTCGTGCGTGATGACGCGCCGGCGCCGGTGCGCGCCGAGGCGGTGCGGCGGGTGCGGGAGCTCATCGAGCTGCAGCACGGCGTGACGGGGCGGGACGTGATCGTGGTACCCGTGCTCGTGTCGACCGGAAGCGTGAGTCGCGACAAGGTCCCCAACGACATCAAGGGCACCCGCTCCCGGTACGTGGGGCTGCCGCTGCTGCCGCATCCGATGATGGCGCGCTGGATCGAGCAGCGGGTTCGCGAGATGTCATCGGCGGCATCGTCTGCCGCACCGGCGTTCCCTGCGTCGCCTGCGTCACCACCGCCGCACCGTTGACGGCGATGCGTCTCTTCGTGCACTCGCGCGCACCCGGGGAGTACGCCTGGGACACGTGCGTCGTCGAACATTTCGCGCGCGTGCCGTGCGTCGGCGAGCTGTTCAGCACCCGTGCCGACGGCCCGTGGTACGAAGTCCGGATGGTCGTGCACGCACCGTACTCGCTGGCCGACTACACTGCGGAGCTGTTCGCGGTGGAGTGCGACCGCTCGGTGGCGATGGGTCGGGTGCTGGAGGTAGGTTTGCGCTAGACTCCTTCCCGAGGTTCGATGTCTCGCGCCGTCGTCATGTTTACTCCCGCCGGTCGCCTCGCAGGCGCCATTGCCCTCACGACCGCCGTGCTCCTGCCGGCCCTGCCCGCGGACTCGCTCGCACAGGGCAAGCCGACCGTCGCGCAGTTCCTGTCGCCGGCCTCGCCGCTGACGCTGGTGTCGGCGCGCAAGGCCGACCGCGTGGCGTGGATGACCTACGACCGCGGGCTCCGGAATGTGTATACGGCGGCCGCCCCGTCGTTCACGCCGGTTCGGGTCACCAACTTCCTGAACGACGACGGCATCGACCTCACGAACGTCTCCATCTCGGACGATGGCTCAACGATCGTCTTCGTGCGCGGCTCGGCGCCCAACCGCTTCGGCTGGGTGGCGAATCCGTCACACGATCCGAATGGTGCGGATCGCGCCATCTGGGCGGTTCGATCGACGGGCGGACCCGCGTGGCGCGTGGCGGAAGGGGCGAGCCCCTCGCTGTCGCCGGATGGCCGGTACGTGCTGTACGTGAAGGATGCGCAGATCTACCGGGCACGCGTCGCACGCGGCGGCGCGGTGACGGCCACCGACACGGGCGGCGTTCCCTTCATCAAGGCGTGGGGGCGAAACGGCAGCCCGCGCTGGTCGCCGGACGGGTCGAAGATCGCCTTCGTGAGTGACCGCGTGAATCACGCGTTCGTCGCGGTCTACGATACGCGCACTCGCGGTGTCACGTACCTCGCGCCGGGCGTGGATTGCGACGGCGGCCCGACATGGTCACCGGACGGCAAGCGCATCGCATTCCATCGGCGTCCTGGCACGGCCTTCGGCAACCAGACGCAGAGTGGACAGGGCGGCATCGGGAACCCGCCCGGGCCGGGCGCGAATGCGAACGCGAATGCGAATGCGCAACAGCAGCCGGGCAATCCCGCCGGAGGCTGCGGCGCACGCGGTTTCGGCGGCGGCGGTGGTGCACAGGCCGCACCGGGTGGCCGCGGCGAGGGTGGAGCGCAGCGTGACAGTGCACCGCGCGGCAGTCTTCGCGCGTCGCCCGGCTTTTATAACTCTACATTTGCCGGCGGCTACGGACTGTCGCTGATGATCGCGGATGCGACGACGGGCGAGGCGAAGGAAGTCTGGCACAACGCGCCGCGTGACAGCGTGTTTACGAGCCTCAACAACATGACGTGGGCGGGTGACCACGTGGTGTTTCCGGTGACGGTGCCGCGCGACGAATGGGAGCGCTGGTACAGCCTGAGCGTGAACGGTGGTCAGCCGACGCGCCTCACGACCACGGACGGCCTGATCGAGGACGCCACGTCGGTGGCGCTCGCACCGGATGGTCGCACGTTCTACTACTGCACGAACGCGACGGACATCGAGCGCCGCCACATCTGGAAGGTCCCGGTGGCTGGCGGCACGCCGGAGCGCATTTCCACCGGCGAGGGAATCGAGACGTACCCGCAGCCCCTCGCCTCCGGCAAGAGCGTCGCGGTGCTCTCGTTCGATGCGCGCACGCCGGCATCGGTCGCACTCGTCGCCACGTCCGGCGGCGCACCGAAACGCATCTTCCCGGTCCTCGGCAAGGACTTCCCGACCGCTGCGCACGTGGTGCCCACCACGGTGATCACGAAGGCGGCGGACGGCCTCGAGATCCGCAACCAGCTGTTTCTCCCGGCCGACCTCAAGCCGGGTGAACGCCGCCCGGCGATGGTGTTCGTGCACGGCGGCCCGCAGCGGCAGATGATGCCGGGCTATCACTACATGCAGTTCTACCACTGGTCGTATGCCTACAACCAGTGGCTCGCGAGCCAGGGCTACGTGGTGCTGTCGATCAACTACCGCAGCGGCATCGGCTACGGACGCTCGTTCCGCAATGCAGAGCGCACACAGGGGCGCGGCAACTCGGAGTACCAGGACGTGGTCGCCGGCGCGAAGTACCTGCAGGAGCGCGCGGACGTCGACCCGAAGCGCGTCGGCATCTGGGGACTCTCCTACGGCGGCCTGCTCACGTCGCAGGCGCTGGCGCGCAACTCGGACATCTTCGTCGCGGGCGCCGACCTCGCGGGCGTACACCTGTACGGCAACCAGCTCGACTCGACGAACCTGGCGTTCCGTTCATCGGCGGTGGGCGCGATCGACGGCTGGAAGTCGCCGGTGTTCCTGGTACACGGCGACGACGACCGCAACGTCGACTTCGCACAGACCGTGGGATTGGTGCAGCTGCTGCGCGCGCGGAACATCTACCACGAGCTGATCGTGGTGCCGGACGACTTGCACGAGTCGATGCTGCATCGCAACTGGATCGACACGTTCGACCGCATGGGGGTGTTCTTCAAGCGGTTCGTGTGGAACAAGAGCCCGGTGCCGGCGACGAACCAGCAGTAGGCCGGCGATGTTGTGATGCGACTTGAACTGCAGGTAAACGGATAGAAACAGAAACGACCGGAAACGAAACGGATCTGTCCGGCCCAATCGACAGCGCAACGGCGCTAGTGGCGAGATCGCGTTTCTTTTGTCAACAGCATGTGGGGCTGGGACTCGTGCGAAGCCCCACAAGAAAGAGGACGACATCTGCCATGCGACGTCGTCCTCTCTCTGCTCACCGTACGAATCCGCTTCGTTTCCGCTGTTATCTGTTTATATCCGCTTACCTGCGGTTCAAAGCGGAGTGCACCGTCGCCGGGCCAGTGAGGCACTGATGCCCACGTTGCGGCAATACCTCGCCATGCGTCACCTCCGGCATGCCGCCCAATCGCCGCAACCACTATCGCCTCCTGCACGTCCAGCCGGATGCGCCCCTCGAGGTCATCAAGGCGGCCTACCGCACCCTGATGTCCACGCTGCGGCATCACCCCGATCTTGGCGGCGATCACGAGACGGCGGCACTCATCAACGATGCGTATGCGGTACTGTCCGACAGCGCTCGGCGCGCCGCGTATGATGCCACCCGGCAGTCGCGCGCGCGACGTGACGCGGCGCCGCCCGATCAGGCAACGCCGCGCGACCGTGGCCCGCAATGTCCGTTCTGCAGCGCGCGCGTCGCGAGTCTTCAGCCCTCGACTGCACGCTGTGCGACCTGTCGGGCTCCACTCACTGCCGCCGTCCATGCGTCAGGAGCGGCCACTGCGAGTCGGGCGGGTATCGAGCGCCGCGGCATGCCGCGCGTGAGCAAGGCCGACTGGGCGCTGCTCTATCTCGATCCGCGTACCGATGGCGTCGACGTGCGATTGCGCGATCTCTCGCTCGATGGCATCAGCCTCTATGCCGGGGCAGCGTTGCCCGTCGGCCGGCGTGTGCGCATCGTGGGCGCCGCGCTGGATGTCGTGGGCGACATCGTGAGCTGCCGTCGCGCCGGTACCGTCTTCACGGCGCACGCGCGACTCGTCACTGCGCAGTTCGCCTCGCGCGCCGGCGTATTCGTCTCTACGAGCGCCTAGCCCCACCTTCACGCCGCTCGTCCCACCCCGCTTCCCCTCGCCCGCTCCCGTCGGCACGTTCCCCTCACATCGTGAGGGATCACCGCATGAGGGGGCGCGACCTGGACGCCGTGGGCCTGGTGGCTACCCGGTGTAGCGGAACGACTGCTCCTTCCGCTACATCGGAGAGTGCATGGCCCGTGAACCGTTGTCGCTCCTGCAGGGCACCGCCGACGTCCTGATTCTCAAGGCGCTCGCCTGGAAGCCGATGCACGGCTACGGCATCGCCGTGTGGATCCGGCAGCGTACCGAGAACGACCTCGCGCTCGAGGACGCCGCCCTCTACCAGGCGTTGCATCGGCTCGAACGTAAGGGATGGGTGGAGTCGGAATGGGGCGTCTCGGAGAACAATCGGCGCGCGAAGTTCTACTCCATCGCAAAGTCCGGCCGCCAGCATCTGCGCGCCGAAGTCGTCGAGCTGCGCCGCTACTTCGATGCGCTGTTCCGCGTGCTCGACACCGCCTGACACGCACCGCGCATGACAGTGCCGCACGAGGAGGTGCCCGCAGCGCGAAGGGCGTTGCAGTTGCCGCGACGCACCCGTGCGCGCGTGCGTGCTGCCGTGGATGAAGAGCTCGAGTTCCACCTCGACATGGTCGTGGCAGAACTCGTGGCCGCAGGGTGGCAACCAGCGGACGCCGAGGGCGAGGCGCGTCGCCGGTTCGGCGATATCGCATATACCAGGGACTATTGCAGCGCCGAGAGTCTGCGGCGCGAGCGGGGGCAGCATCGCATGGCGACGTTCGACGAACTCTTTCGCGATCTCAAGTTCACGGCACGCACGCTGCTGCGCGCGCCGGGCTTCACGCTCATCGTCCTCTTCACGCTCGCGCTGGGCATCGGCGCCAACACCGCCATCTTCAGCGTGGTGCGCTCGGTGCTGCTCGAGCCCTTGCCGTTCGCCGCACCGGACCGGCTCGTGCGCGTCTGGCACGCCAATCGCGCCGATGACGTGAGCGAAGGCGCCGTGTCGGAGCCGGACTACATCGATTGGCGCCGCGAGAACACCGTCGCCGAAAGCATGGGCGGGTTCTTCTTCGCCGACGGGCAGACCAGTGTCGACTTTACGGGTGATGGTGCACCGCAGGACCTGAAAGCCGCTCTTGCCGCGGAAGAGTTCTTCGAGACCCTAGGCACCGCGCCGGCGCTGGGCCGCACGTTCACTGCCGAGGACCAGCTCGAAGGGCGCAACCGCGTCGTGGTACTGGGCTACGGACTCTGGGAGAGCCGCTTCGGCAGCGCACCCGACATCATCGGCCGTCGCATCACCCTCAATGGAGAGCCGTTCAGTGTGGTCGGCGTGATGCCTCGCAACTTCACGTATCCAGCCGACCAGCAGCTCGATGTCTGGATTCCACTCTCGTACTTCGGTCCCGACGACATCGGCCGCGTGCGCGCGGCTCGCTTTCTCCAGGTGATCGCGCGTCTCAAGCCCGGGGTGACCGAAGCGCAGTTCGCATCGGCGATGAACACGATCTCGGCGCGACTGGCCGGTGCGTACACCGAAAACGCAGGCTGGGAGTCGGTGACGGTGAAGCCGATGCGCGAGAGCATCGTCGGCAGTGTGCAGCGCCCGCTCTCGTTGCTGCTCGGCGCCGTCGCATTGGTGTTGCTGATCACCTGCGTCAACGTGGCCAGCCTGCTGCTCACGCGCGCCAGCGCACGTGAACGTGAACTGGCCGTTCGCTCGGCGCTCGGCGCGGGCCGAGGCCGCATCATCCGGCAGCTGCTCACCGAGAGTCTCACGCTCGCATTGCTCGGCGGTGCACTGGGCGTGGGGCTCGCGATGTTCGCGCTGCGCGCGCTGGCACGATCGAGCGCGGCGAGTCTTCCTCGCAGCATCGACCTGTCGCTCGATGGCACTGTGCTCGCATTCACGCTCGTGATCTCGCTGCTGTCCGGATTGCTGTTCGGGCTCATGCCGACCCTGCGCGTCGCCGGGCCTTCGCTCGAGGGCGCGTTGCGTGGAGGGCGTGGTGCACTGGGCAAATCCGGCGGGCGCCTGCGGAACGCGCTCGTGATCGCACAGGTCGCGCTCGCGGTCGTGCTCATCACGGCGGCTGGGCTCACGACCAAGAGCCTGCTGCGCCTGCTCTCCGTCGACATGGGCTTCAACCCGGACAACGCGCTGGTGGTGTCGATGGGCGTCCCAGAGCGGTACTCGACACCGGGCGCCGCGCTCACGTACTACGAATCGATTCTCGAGGCGATCCGACAGGTGCCGGGTGTGCGCGCGGTAGGCTCCGTGCGTGATCTGCCGACGCAGGGCAACGGCGAGATGCGCAAGCCGGATCCCGTGGGCTCGACCACCGTGCAGCCGGGACAGTCACCGCCGGTGTACCTGCACCACGTCAGCAAGGACTACTTCACTGCGATGGAGATTCCTCTCAAGAGCGGACGCTTCTTCGAGCCGACGGATCGTGAGGGCGCGCCGGTCGTGTTTCTCGTGAACGAAACGATGGCGAAGCTCTACTGGCCGGGTGAGGACGCGGTGGGCAAGGCGATACGCATGGGCCCCCAGGAGTTCCGCATCGTGGGCGTCGTGGGCGACGTGCGTCAGCGCGGGCCGGCGGAAGCGGTCGACCCGCAGATGTTCATCCACATCGCGCAGAACCGCCGCTCACACATGGGTATCGTGGCGCGCACGGACGGCGATCCGCTGGCGCTCGCGACGGCGGTGCGTCAAGCGATATGGAACGTCGACAAGGATCAGACGATCAGCAGCGTCGGCACTCTGAACGACCTGGTCGGCCGGGCAGTGTCGCGTCCGCGCCTGCTCGCGTCGCTGCTGGTGCTGTTCGGATTGCTCGGCCTGACGCTCGGCGCGCTCGGGATCTACGGCGTGCTCGCGTTCGCGGTGAGCCAGCGGCGACAGGAGATCGGTGTACGCGTGGCACTCGGTGCGTCACCGCGGTCGGTGCTGGGGCTCGTGGTAGGACAGGGGATGAAGCTGTCGGCCGCGGGCGTCGCGATCGGAATCGCGGGCGCGGCGGCATTGGCGGGGACACTGCAAGCGGTGCTCTTCGAGATGCCGTCGGTGGATCCGGCCACGTTCGCGCAGACGGTGGCGGTGCTGATGGGGGCGGCGTTGTTGGCCAGCTGGCTTCCGGCGAGGCGGGCGCTGGCGATCGATCCGGCGACGGCGTTGCGGGAGGAGTGAGCGGGAGCCGGCCGCGTGGCAGGATTGGTGCGCCTGTCGGGATAGCCGTGACGAGGCCATGAGGCATGAGCGATGAGCTCGAGCTGGGAGTCGCGAACTGACAGCCGGGAGCTGAAGCTGGAGCTTTAGCTATCGCTCACCGCTTTCGGTTCGCTACTCATGGCTCGGGCTCATCGCTCATGCCTCATGGCCACAATTCGCAGTGCAGCGTGGCACACCGGACCCTGTGGTACCCGCGCTCTCCGCCGCTACCTCCCGCGATACGTCACCCCCAGGCTCACCATCCCCACCCCGGGCCCGCGATCGAACGCGATATAACAATCCACGCACTGCTCGCCGCCGGCTATCCCAGTCGCTGTATACCCCGCTCCGAGCGCCACGCCGAGGCGGCCATTGCCCGGGTACCAACGGACTGTTGCATCCGCTGCACCCCCGAGCACGATCTCCGAACCGTTCAGCACCCGCCCGCTCGTCTGTCCAGCCGTCCGCGACCTCGTATTTCCTGCCAGCGCGTCAGCCGCAACTCGCAACTCCAGGCCGGGCCGTTCGAACACCCGTCCGCTGATGCCGAGCAGCACCCAGGTAAGCGCACCCGTCGTGCGTGCCGGTTCGGCGGCGCACTGCTGACCCGGGGCGCTCAGGCCTGAGCAGGTGAATGCCGGGCCGCGCCGGGAGGATGTCAGGCGGGACACGCCAAGCCGCAGCGCCAGCGAACGCTTGCCGAACGGCGGTTCGACCACGAAGCGGAATCCCCGCATGTCGTCCAGCAACGCGTGGTCCGCATGCGCACCGGTAGCGCTCAACGTCACGGACTGCGCGGAGAGTGTCTCCGCCGGCACGAGGAACCGCGCGGTCATCATCGCCGCTGCCATCGTCGCCATGGCCGTCGTCCGGCCGCCCCCACCAACTGCTGCACGGGTGCGCACGCGCGCCAGCAGTCCCGCAAGACCCGACAAATCATTGGACATCACACCCATCCTCAAATGAGACCCGCGTCGCCGTCGGCAGTCGCCGGTGAGCGCCTCGCGTCGTATGCTTGAAGGGTATCAGCACCCCCTCCCGTTTCCAGCCTTCCCTGCCCCGCCCAATGTCTCAGCTTCATCGCTCGTTCGCGGCCCTCGCGCTGTCCGGCATGGTCGCAGCCGCGGTCGCCCTCGCACCGGCGTCAACCCTCGCGCAGCGACGACCCGCCGGCGCCACGGCCTCGGCGCTCCCGGCGTACGATCCCGCGCTCTACACGGACCCCGCCGCCACCAACAAGGCGTTCAAGAGCCTGCGCTGGCGGCTCGTCGGCCCGTTCCGTGGCGGCCGTGCCGTCGCCGTCACCGGCGATCCCAACAAGCCGCTCGTCTTCTACATGGGTTCCGTCAACGGCGGCGTCTGGAAGACCGTGAACGCCGGCGCCAGCTGGGACAACGTGACGGACGGCCGCACCGACATCTCGAGCGTCGGCGCCATCACGATCGCGCCGAGCGACCCGAACGTGCTGTATGTCGGCACCGGTGAAGGGAAACCACGCGAAGACCTCACGTACGGCACGGGGGTGTATCGCACGACGGACGGTGGTGAGACGTGGCAGAGCCTCGGCCTCAAGGATGCGGGACAGATCCCGACCGTGCGTGTGCATCCCACCAATCCCGACATCGTCTGGGTCGCCGCACTCGGCCACGCCTTCGGCCCGAACACCGAGCGTGGCGTGTATCGCACGAACGACGGCGGCAAGAACTGGAAGCGGATCCTGTACCTGAACGACAGCACGGGCGCGAACGACATCAGCGTCGACCCGACCAACCCGCGGGTCGTGTACGCGTCGATGTGGAAGTTCCAGCGCTCACCGTGGGGCATGGACGCCGGCGGCGGACGCAGCAGCCTGTGGAAGAGCACCGACGGCGGCGACACCTGGACCGAGCTCTCCACCAACAGCGGCATGCCGAAACTGCCGCTCGGCAAGATCACGGTGTCGGTGTCGCCGGCCAATCCGCGTCGCGTGTATGCGAGCGTCGAGGCCAAGGACACGCTCGGCGGCATCTTCCGCTCCGACGATGGCGGTGACAGCTGGAGCCGCACGAATGGCCAGCAGATGTTCCAGATCCGCCCGTGGTACTTCAGCAGCATCACGGCCGACCCGACGAACGAGAACACCCTGTACGTGATGAACCTGCAGGTGTCGAAGTCGATCGATGGCGGCCGTACGTTCACGCGGCTGCGCGTCCCGCATGGCGACACGCACGTGATGTGGGTCGACCCGAAGGATCCGAATCGCCTGATCAACGGCAATGATGGCGGTGCGTCGATCTCCCTCGACGGTGGACGCACGTGGTCGAGCAACATGAACCAGCCGACGTCGCAGTTCTATCACGTCATCACCGACAACCAGTGGCCGTACCGCATCTACGGGGCACAGCAGGACAACACCACGGTGTCGATCGCCTCGCGCTCCGACTTCGGTGCCATCGGTGACCGTGACTGGTTCCCGGTGGCGGGCTGCGAGAATGCGCACATCGCGATCGACCCGCGCAATCCCGCCGTCACGTACGGGGGCTGCTACACCGGCATGCTCACGCGCCACGACAATCGCACGCAGCAGAAGCGCGACATCGCGGTGTGGCTCAACAACTACGACGGCATTCCGGTGAAGGACGTGCCGAACCGGTTTCAGTGGACGTTCCCGGTGATGCTGTCGCGCCACGATCCGTCGATCCTGTACGTCGCGTCGCAGAACGTGTGGAAGTCGACGACGGAAGGACGCAGCTGGGAGAAGATCTCGCCCGACCTCTCGTACGCCGACACGGCGACGATGGGGCCGAGCGGTGGCCCGATTCACAAGGACATGACGGGCACGGAGTGGTACGCGACGATCTACGCGATGGACGAGTCGCCGATCACGAAGGGTCTGCTCTGGGCCGGCACCGACGACGGCCGCGTGCACATCACACGCAACGGCGGTGGTGCGTGGGAAGACGTGACGCCGAAGGGCATGGTGAAGCACACGCGCGTGACGGGCGTGGAGCCGTCGCCGCATGATCCCGCAGTCGCATATCTCACGGCGACGCGGTACCAGCTCGACGACTTCCGTCCGTACGTCTATCGCACGGGCGACTACGGGAAGACATGGACGCGCATCGATGCCGGCATCCCGATGGGCGCGTACGCGCGCAGCATCCGTGAGGATCCGGCGCGCAAGGGCCTGCTGTTCGTGGGCACCGAGATCGGCGTGTGGGTCTCGCTCAACGACGGCGGCCGATGGGAGCCGATCCAGCTCAACCTGCCGCGCGCGAGCGTGCGCGACCTGCGCGTGAAGGAAAACGACGTCGTGGTGGCCACGCACGGCCGCGCCTTCTGGGTGCTGGACGACATCTCGCCGATCCGCCAGATGCACGACTCCGTCACGGCGAAGCGCGTGCACCTGTTCCAGCCCGACACGGCTTATCGCTTCGCGGGCGGGCGTGGCGGCGGGCGTGGCGCCGGCGAGAACCCGTACGACGGCGTGCTCGTCGACTACTGGCTCAAGGACAAGCCGACGGACAAGGTGACGATCGAGTTCATCGACGCGCGTGGCAACGTCATGCGGTCGTTCGCGAGCCGCACCGGCGCGGCACCACGCGATTCGGCACCGGCAGCGACCGGAACACCATCGAGCATGCCCGCTCGTGACGCCACCCCGCGGATTCTCGCGCCGGATTCGCTCGCGATCGCCGACTCGCTGCGCAAGGTCGCGCGCGCGGACTCGATGGCGTACTTCGCCGCGGATTCCATCGTCAGCACGCGGCCGGGCAGCAACCGGTTCTTCTGGAACCTGCGCTATCCCGAGGCCAAGCGCGTGCGCAACGTCGTGAACGACATGGGCACGTTTGCCGGGCCGACGATCGTGCCGGACAACTATCGCGTGCGCCTGATCGTCGGGCGTGACACGATGACGCGCTCGTTCATCGTGAAACTCGACCCGCGGCTCGAGGCGACGACAGCGGACCTCGCGCAGCAGTTCGAGCTGGGCATGAAGGTGCAGGGACGCATCAACCAGATCGGCGAAGCGTTCGCGCGCATCGAAGACATCCAGAAGCAGATCGACACGCGCGTCGACCAGAGTGCCGAGCAGGCGTACGCGAAGCGCGTGCGCGATGCGTCGAGGCCGGTGCGCGCGCAGCTCGAGGTCGTGCGCACGGAGCTGGTCGACTGGTACAACCATGACGATCAGGCCACGCTGCACTTCCCGATCAAGCTGTACAACATGATGCTCAGCCTGAACGACCAGGTGCTCGGACAGGATGCAGCACCCAACAAGCAGCACGGCGAGATCCTGTCCGAGCTGGGCGGCAAGATCGACACGCAGCTGGAGCGGTTGCAGCAGCTCGAGGCGAACGAGATCAAGGCGCTCAACACGCTGCTGACGGAGCTCGGCTTGCCCCCGATCTATCTGTCGCCGACGGCCAAGCCCAAGCCGGTCGGCTGACACGCCGCCTTCCAATGTGAATACGCGCCCTGCCGAGCATCACGACTTGTTGATGCGGAGCAGGGCGCGGTTCGTTGGTGGCAGGTCGTTCACGACGCGGGTGATCCCGTTTCGAAGCAGGTCTGCGCCGAAGTTGAGCAGCAGACCCAGGCGGAGGTCCATCAATCGCAGGTACGTGAGGAGCTGCTTTGTGTGTACGGGCAGCAGGTGCTCCACCGACTTTATCTCGACGATCACCGCCTCCTGCACGAGCAGGTCGACACGGAATCCGTGCTCGAACTCTATTCCGTCGAAGAAGAAGCTGACTGGGTACTGGCGGCGCACGGTGAGGCCGCGGCGTTCGATGCGTTGTGCCAACAGGGTCTCGTACACCGATTCGAGCATGCCGGGACCGAGTCTTCGGTGCAACGCCAGCGCTTCGTCGATGATGATGCCGGTGATGTGATCTAGCGGAGGTGGCTCGGGAGGCATCAGTGGCGTCGACAGGCGGTGGTGCGCGTGGCAAGGCTTTACAGCGTCACGCGGAGGCGCGGAGAACTGCGCGCGGAGGCGCGGAGGGATCGCGGAATGTTCGGGTTAGCGCGCGAATGAACCACCATCCGTTCGGCGCGCCACGCATCATTTCATTCTATTTTCTTCTTTCTCTTTGTTTATTGCTTTTGTGTAGGTGTCCACTTTGGCAGTGCTGCGTCAGCGCGAGCAGTTCTCAGCGCCTCCGCGAGCAGTTCTCCGCGCCTCCGCGTGACGCTGTAGAAACCAGCCCACGAGACGATCGCCCGTCGCGAGCCACAGA
>JAZKCW010000156.1:0-8323 GCA_040387895.1 Gemmatimonadota bacterium | reverse complement strand
CGCGTGACGCTGTAGAAACCAGCCCACGAGACGATCGCCCGTCGCGAGCCACAGAGCCGGCCGCCGCACGGCGAGCGAATCCGGCCCATTCCGCGTAACTTCTTCATAGCTCCGCAGGTCCGCACTTCCCCCGGTCCACCTCCCCACCGTGACTCGTACCCTCCCGTTCGCCCGGGCCGCGCTGTTCGCGCTGGCCCTCCCCACCGCCCTTGCCGCGCAGCCCGGTGGCCGCGGCGGCGCCGCTCCCCGGGCGGCTGACACCAGCTACTCCGTCTCCTGGCGCAACATCGGCCCGAACCAGTCCGGCCGCATGACGGCCGTGGCCGGCTCCGTGGCCCGCCCGAAGGAGTACTACTTCGGCACCACCGGCGGCGGTGTCTGGAAGACCGTCGATGGCGGCACCACATCCGTGCCAACGTCGGATGCCTACTTCGGCGGCACCATCGGATCGATCGCCGTGCAGGAGTCCAACCCGGACGTGATCTGGGTCGGTGGCGGTGAAACGCCCATCCGCGGCAACGTCTCGCATGGCGACGGCGTGTGGAAGTCGAGCGATGCCGGCAAGACGTGGCAGTACATGGGTCTCAAGGAGACGCAGTACATCTCGCGTGTCCGCATCGACCCGACCAATCCCGACATCGTCTACGTCGGTGCACTCGGTCACGTGTTCGGCCCGAATCCGGAGCGCGGCGTGTTCCGCACGAAGGACGGCGGCAAGACGTGGCAGAAGATCCTCTTCCGCAACGACAGCACCGGCATCGCGGACATGATCCTCGACCCGACGAACCCGAAGATCATTTACGCCACCTTCTGGCAGGCCGGCCGCAAGCCGTGGCTGCTGGTGAGCGGTGGCGCGGGCAGCGGCATCTTCAAGTCGACGAACGGCGGCGACACGTGGACCGAACTCACGCGCAACCCCGGCATGCCGCAGGCCGGCATGCTCGGCGCGATCGGCATCACGGTGTCACCGGCGAAGCCGAGCCGGTTGTGGGCCATCGTGGAGCACGAGGCCGCGGGTGGTGTGTACCGCTCCGATGACGCCGGCGCCACGTGGACGTACACCTCCGGCGACCGCAATCTGCGGCAGCGCGCGTGGTACTACTCCAAGCTGTACGCCGATCCGAAGGACACGAACGTCGTGTACGCCCCGCAGGTGTCGCCGATGGTGTCGCGCGATGGCGGCAAGACATTCGTGCGCGGCTTCGGTGGCGGTGACAACCACGACATCTGGATCGACCCGACGGACCCGAAGCGCATCGCGATCGCGCACGACAATGGCGTGATCTACACGACCGACGGTGGCACCACGTCGGTGCGGTCGGCCACGGCGACGGGCCAGTACTACCATGTGCACCTCACGAGCCACTTCCCGTATCACGTCTGTGGCGCGAAGCAGGATGCGGGATCGTCGTGCGGGCCGGTGCGTGAAACGGCAGCAGCGGGACGTGGCGGTGGCGGTGGAGGCGGTGGAGGCGGTGGAGGAGCAGGCGGACGTGGTGGTGCGCCGGCCGCACCGGCCAACCCGTTCAGCACGTTCTACGGCGTCGCCGGCGGCGAGTCTGGCTACATCTCGTCCAACCCGAGCGATCCCGACATCATGTACGGCGCGAATTACGGCGGCAGCATGGACATGCTCAACCGTCGCACCGGCAAGAGCCTGTCGATCGACCCGTGGCCGCTCAACCCGATGGGCCACGACGCGAAGGATTCGAAGTACCGCTTCCAGTGGACGTATCCCATCGTCCACTCGCCGCATGCGTCGAACACGATCTACGTCGGCTCGAACGTCGTCTTCCGCAGCACGAACGGCGGCATGCTCTGGACGCCGATCTCCGGTGACCTGACGCGCAACGATCCGCGCACGCTCGGCCCCTCCGGCGGCCCGATCACGAAGGATCAGACGAGCGTCGAGTACTACGGCACGGTGTTCACGATCGCCGAGTCGCCGATCACGAAGGGCGTGATCTGGACCGGGTCGGACGACGGCCTGCTTCACATCTCGCGCGACAACGGCACCACGTGGAAGAACATCACGCCCAAGGGACTGCCGGAGTGGATGCGCTGGTCGATCATCGAGGCGTCGCCGCATGCGCCGGGCACCGCGTTCGCGGCGGGCAACCGTTACCAGATGGACGACTTCGCCCCGTATCTCTACCGCACGACGGACTACGGCGCCACGTGGACCAAGATCACGGACGGCATCGCGGCGGATCACTTCACGCGCGCGATCCGTGAAGACCTGCACCGCCCCGGCATGCTGTACGCCGCGACGGAGCGTGGCGTGTGGTACTCGTACGACAGCGGCGCGAACTGGCAGAGCCTGCAGATGAATCTCCCGCCGGTCCCGGTGCACGACATGATGCTCCGCGACGACGATCTCGCGATCGCGACGCACGGCCGCGCGTTCTGGGTGATGGAAGGCCTCACGGCACTGCGGTGGGCGCCGGAGAACAAGGCGGCGGAAGGCAAGCCGTATCTCTTCAAGCCGGCGCCGGTGCTGCGCCTCAACGGCCAGGCCGCGCCCACGTTCGTGTACCGCCTGCCGTTCGACACGGGCACGGTGAAGTTCGAGCTGTTCGACAAGGGCGGCAAGCTGCTGGCGACAGTGTCGTCGGCCGACACGGCTGCGACGCCGGCTGGTGGTCGTGGTGGTGGCGGTGGTGCCGCGGGCCTGGCCGGTCCGCCCAAGCCGGGCAATCGCCCGGGCATCAACCGCTACACGTGGAACATGCGCCACGACAACGCGAAGACGTTCCGCGGCATGATCAACTGGGCGGGCAGCGGCAACGGCCCGGCGATGGCACCGGGTGAGTACAGCGTGAAGATGACCGTCGCGAAGTTCGCGCCGGTGACGGCGAACTTCACGGTCGACCGCGACCCGCGCAGCGAGGCGACGAATGCGGACCTGCAGGAGCAGGTGCGCTTCGCGCTGCAGACGCGCGATCGCATCACACAGGCGAACGAAGGCGTCATCGAGATCCGCAACCTCAAGCGCGAGATGGAAGAGCGCGGCAAGGCGATGACGGCCAACGCGAGCTACGGCACGTTGGTGAAGCGTTTCGCCGACAGCCTGAGTGCGGTCGAGGATTCGCTCTACCAGACGAAGAACCAGAGCGGCCAGGATCCGCTCAACTACCCGATCCGCCTGAATGACCAGCTGGGAGGCCTGATGGGCTTCATCGCGGGTGGCGAGCGGCGTCCGCCGAAGCAGGCATACGACGTGTACGCGGTGCTGGGTGGAAAGCTCGACAAGGAGATCGCGCGCCTGAACCGCATCATCGCGGCGGAGCTGCCGAAGGTGAATGCGCTGCTCAAGAGCGCAGGACAGCTCGAGATCGGGCGCTCGAAGGTCGAACCGCCGGCGAGACCGGGCGCGCCGATCGTGCCGTAAGTTCCGGCAATTTTCCGCAGCATGGAGCACAGGACGGGGCATGCCGAGCGACTTCGGCATGCCCCGTCCTGTGCTTGTGGGGGGCCGATTGAGCAGTCTGCTATACTTGGCTACGCCAACCGCGATCCCTTTGTGTTGCACTGCTTCCGACCATGACACGTCACACGACATTCTCCGCTCCGTTTCGTACGGCCCTCCTTCGTACGGCGCTGGGGAGCGCCTTCGCACTCGCTGCCTGCGGCGAGACAGTGCCGCAACCGGCCGGCAGCACGCCCGTCGATGCTGCGCCTGCCGCTGTGGTAGCAGACGGCAGCGGCCAGGCCCGCGCCGTTCCCACACCTGATAGTGGTTCCGCCAACCGGGTACCCAATGAGATGGGGCGCATTCCCGTGCTCGAGTACCATCTCATCGTCCCTGAAGAGGGAGGCGAGTTCACGCGAACGCCGCAACGACTGCGAGCGGATCTCGAGGAGCTGCGGCGCAGGGGCTACGTGCCGGTGAACATGACCGACGTGATCGACAAGCGCATTCAGTCGCTGCCGCGTGGCATGTCACCGGTCGTGCTTGTGTTCGACGATGCGTCGCCATCGCAGTTTCGCTACGTCGAGCGCAACGGGTCGCTGGTCATCGATCCATCTTCCGCGGTCGGCATTCTGGAAAAGTTTGCCGACGAGCATCCCGACTGGCCGCGCCGCGCGGTGTTCTGCCTGCTCCCTGCAGCGCAGGCGGGACGCTCGTTCTTCGGTGAGAAGGGCATCGAAGGGCAGAAGTCCGAGTGGCGTTTTCCCAAGCTGCAGTTTCTGCACAAGCAGGGGTACGAGCTGTGCAACCACACGCTGTATCACGCGCGTCTCGACAAGGCCGGCGATCGTGTGCAGGAGTTCATTGCGCGCGGAGACATGGCGATCGATTCGGCGGTCCCCGGCTACAAGGTCCGCACGTTCGCACTGCCACTCGGCATGTGGCCGACGAATCGTGCGCTGGCTGCCGCTGGCGCCTGGACCGATCCGAAGTCGAAGAAGACCGTGCAGTACCGCTACGATGCCGTCCTCGAGGTGTCCGGCAATCCCAACGAGAGTCCGTACGACCCGCGTTTCGATTATCGCAGCGTGAACCGACAAATCATGTATCGCAATGCGCTCGAAATCACGCTCAGGGACCTCGACAAACCCGGCCCGTCCGGGCGCTACGTGTCCGATGGCGATCCAGCAACGGTGGCGAAACCGTAGCGGCACGCCGCCTCGTGCGAACAGTGGCGAAGCGTCGGCAAACAGGCATCTTCCCCCGATGACCATTTCACTCCCTTCCGTTTCTGCCTCGCGCCGCGCACTGCGCTCGTTGGCCGCTGTCCTTGCGCTGCTGCTCGCTCCGGCAGCAGCGCAAGGACAGCTCGCCTCCACCAAGGCCCTGACCGTGGCCGCCGTCAAATCGATGCTCTCGACCGCCGAGGCAACGGCCAGGCAGAACAGCTGGAACGTGTCCATTGCGATCGTGGATGCGGGCGGCGACCTCGTGGGCTTTCTCAAACTCGACGGCGCCAGTGCCGGCACCGTGCAGATCTCGCAGGGCAAGGCGCGCACGGCCGCGCGGTTCGGCCGGCCCACCAAGGTGTATTCGGACCGGGTGCTGAACGACACGCTGACCTTTCTGTCAGTGGACGGCCTGGTCGCGTTGCAGGGCGGCGTGCCCATCATCGTGGACGGTCGCGTGATCGGCGCGGTGGGCGTCAGTGGCGTGACCAGCGCGCAGGACGAACAGGTTGCGATGGCGGCCATTGCGGTGCTCAAGCCGTAAAGGGCGGCACGTGCCCGTGGAGAGCTGACCGCGATGATGCCGCTGGTCCTCCTTGCCGGCTTTCTGGGCGCCGGCAAGACGCGCTTCCTGACGGATGTCATTCCGTTGCTGCATGCGCAGGGCGTGCGTGTCCGCATCGTGCTGAACGACTTCGAGAACGCCCTGATCGATGCTTCTCGCCTCGCGGAGCTCGACGCCCTGGTGACCCCACTCGACGGCGCCTGCGTCTGCTGCAGTTCCCTCCGCGAACTGCTCGACACGTTGCATGCGGTGCCGCCCGACCCCGGCAGCGTGCTGATCATCGAGGCGAACGGAGCGACCGAGGCGCAGGAACTGCTGGGACATCTCACCCAGGACCGCAAACTCGCGCACTTCACGCTGCCGCTGCAGCTCACGGTCATCGACGCGGGGCGCTGGCAGAAGCGATGGTGGCACAACGCGCTGGAACGATCGCAGGCGGAAACCGCCACGCATCTGCTGCTGAACTGGACGCACGGCTTGCGCTCAGCACGCCTCGCTGCGGTGCGCGAGAGTCTGGTGCGGATCGCGCCGCGTGCGCTCGTCACCACACCGCAGCTGTTCTCGGACAGCATGGTGGCCATGGTCACCGCCAGCCGTGCGATCCCGGAGCGCCCCGCGCTGGTACCGGTGCAGGGCGATCAGGTCACGCGCCAAACCGCGAACGCGAACGCGAACGCGAACGCGCATGCGAACGCGCACGATCACCCCTTTGCCAGTGCGCAGATCCCGCTGCCCCAGCACGTCGATCGCGAACAGTTCCTCGCGTTTGTCCGGGCACTGCCCGCCGAGGTCGTGCGGGCAAAGGGGTTTGTACGCTTCACCGACCAACCATCCAGCATGTTCGTCTGGCACCGGATGGCGGACCGGGCACGAGTCGAACTCAATCGGTCGGTGCCGCACGCCGGGGCGCAGCCCACCGCCCTCTTCATCGGCGTCCAGCTTCCGCTGGACACGCTGCGCAGCGGGATCGCGCTGCTCGCGTAGTGTGGGGCATCAGCATTCCTCGCCCCTCCGCGTCCCGCCGCGGTTCTCCGCGTGAGCCGCGGTTGCCGTCGCCGTTAACGTCCGCCCGCCTGTCCCCGTAACACTATCGAGCCCTCGGCCCGCCCTCGCGCCTCCCCCTCCCGAACGTTATCCTCGCGGCGTCCCACCTCTCCTCCCCGCTTCCCCCCTCCCGATGCACACCCCCACGAGATTCGCCGCCGCCACGCTTGGCGCCGCGCTCTCCGTCGCCGCCGCCCGTGCGCTTCCCGCGCAGGGTCCGTCGGCGACACCCGCCATTCCCGTCGCGACCGAGTTCGAGCGGCTCCATTTCCGCTCCATCGGCCCCGCGACGATGTCCGGGCGCGTCGCCGACCTCGCCGTCTACGAGTCGAATCCGGCGATCTACTACGTCGGCACCGCGCATGGTGGCGTCTGGAAGACCACCAGCAACGGTTCCACGTTCACGCCGCTGTTCCAGGATCAGGGGCTCATGGCGATCGGTGATGTCACCGTGTCGCAGACCAACCCCGACCTGCTGTGGGTCGGCACCGGCGAGTCGAACAACCGCCAGAGCACGTCGTGGGGAAGCGGCGTCTACAAGAGCACCGACGGCGGCAAGACGTTCGCGTTCATGGGCCTGCCCAACTCGAAGCACATCAATCGCATCGTCATTCATCCGACGAACAACGACATCGTGCTCGTCGCGGCGACCGGCCCGTTGTTCGGACCCGGTGGCGATCGTGGCCTCTATCGCACGACCGATGGGGGTCGCACGTGGGCACTCGTGCTCAAGGGTGACGAGGACACCGGCGCGAACGACGTCGCCATGGCCGCGAGCGATCCGAACATCGTCTTCGCATCCATGTACCAGCGCCGGCGCACCGCCTGCTGCATGAACGGCGGTGGCCCCGGCAGTGCCCTGTGGAAGTCGACCGACGGCGGCGCGACGTTCAGCAAGGTCACCGGTACCGGCTTCCCCACGGGCTCACTCGGCCGCATCGCGGTCGACGTGTTCCGCGGGAGCAGCAACACCGTCTATGCATCCGTTGAAGGCCCGGCTGGCGGCGGACGCGGCGCCGCAGCACCGGCCGAAGAAGGCCCCGGTGCAGCGCCTGCAGCAGCTGGTGGTGGTGGCGGAGGAGCACCGGGCGGCGCACCGGGGGGACGCGGAGGTGCGGGCGCGGCAGCCGCTGGCGCGACCGGCTTCTATCGCTCCGACGATGGCGGAACGACGTGGCGCAAGCAGAGCAGCACCAACGCGCGCCCGATGTATTTCAGCCAGGTGAAGATCGATCCGACGAATCCCGATCGCGTCTACATGGCCGGTGTCGGCCTGCACTTCAGCACGAACGGCGGCACGTCCTTCGAGACGGATGCCGCGCTCGTCACGCACGACGACGTGCATCCCATCTGGATCAACCCGCGGAACCCCGAACACGTCCTGATCGGCAACGACGGCGGCCTCGCGGTCTCGTACGACATGAACAAGACGTGGCAGTTCATCCCGAACCTTCCCGTCGGCCTGTTCTACCACGTGTCGTACGACATGTCGTTCCCGTTCAAGGTGTGCGGCGGCATGCAGGACAACTACGACTGGTGCGGGCCCAGCGCGTCGCGGCAGAACCGCGGCATCTTCAACTACGACTGGTTCCAGATCCAGGGCGGCGACGGCTTCGTTGCGATCCCCGACCTCCGTGATGCGCGCATCGTGTACACGGAGTCGCAGGACGGCAACATGACGCGCAAGAACATCGTCACCGGCGAGGGCAAGTCGATCCGCCCCACCGTGCAGAACGTCAGTAATGCGACGGCCGGTGAGGCCTACCGCTTCCACTGGGATACGCCGCTCATGCTGTCGCCCCGCGACCCGGGTGTGCTGCTCTCGGCCGCCAACCGGGTGTTCCGCTCGCGCAACCGCGGCGACTCCTGGGAAGCGATCAGCCCCGACCTCACCAAGAGCGAATCGCGCGACAGCATCGTGACGATGGGCGTCGTGGGCCGCGAGATCAACATCTCGCGCAACGACGGCATCTCGCAGTGGCCCGCCATCGTCTCCCTCGGCGAGTCGCCGAAGCAGCCCGGCATCTTCTACGCGGGCACCGACGACGGCAACGTCAGCATGACGAAGGACGA
>JAZKCW010000155.1:8072-23727 GCA_040387895.1 Gemmatimonadota bacterium | reverse complement strand
CTCCGGCACGCTTGCCCTGCACGTGCGCGAGAAATCCGGGACTGTGATCCATGAGCGGGTTATGAGGGTGAAGCAGCGGCGAACGACTCCGACACGTTCGCCAGTGCAGAACTGCTCGGGCTATCCGGCTCGGATAAAACCGCGCGTGCAAAACTGCTCGTGCGAAAGTACTCTCCAGACAGCCACACGCGATGACCCGCCACGGAACCCCCTGATGACCCGACACGCATCGATCCTCCTGCTGGCTGGCCTCAGCCTCTCGTGCATCGTCTCGTGCGCAGGTGGCAGCCGGGCCCGCACCGGGAGCGACCAGGAAGCCATCGGCAGCGTGCTCGGTGGTGCGCGACCGGCGGCGGCACCCCGCGCCGACTCGATCCCGTGGGAGTCCATCTTCGACGGTTCCACCCTCGAGGGCTGGCACGGATTCCGGACGCCGGGGCGCATCCCGGCCGGATGGAAGGTGATCGAGGGGACCATCACACGCGTCGCCACCGCCGGTGATCTCGTCACCGATCGCACCTACGCCAATTTCGAGCTCGAGCTCGACTGGCAGATCGAGGACAGCGGCAACAGTGGAGTGCTCTACCGCATCGATCCCACCTCCGACACGCCCGCGCGCTCGGCACCCGAGTACCAGCTGCTCGACGATGCAGGCCATCCCGATGGAGGCAACCGCCTCACCTCATCCGGTGCGGCGTTCGGCGTCGTGCCGGTCGCGGGGCTCGTCCCGAAACCTGCGGGGCTCTGGAATACGCTGCGCCTCGTCGTGAACGGCAATCGCGTCGAACACTGGTACAACGGCGTGCGCACGATCTCCTACGAGCTTGGCTCGCCGGCGTGGACGGAGCTGTTGCGCGCATCGCGGTTCAGCGACGTGCCGGAGTACGGTCGCACGCAACGCGGTTTCATCGGACTGCGCGACGAGGGCACGCGCGTGGCCTTTCGCAACATCCGCATCCGCGAGCTGCCGTAGCACCGCACGCTGGCGCCTCTCGCTCGTGTAGCAATACGCGTAGCGCTACGCGTGTCGCTACGTGTGTCGCTACGTGTGTCGCTACGTGTGTCGCTACGTGTGCCGTGCCAGCCGCAGCTCGAGGTGCCGACGGACGTCACGCCACTCGTGCGCGAGGATGCTGTACATGACGCTGTCGCGCGCCGTGCCGTCGCGTCGGGGGTGATGATGCCGGATGACGCCGTCCTTCCGTGCTCCCAATGCCTCGATCGCGCGCTGCGACGCGAAGTTGAAGTTGTCGGTGCGCAGCCCGACCACGGCACAGCCGAGTGTGTCGAAGGCATGTGACAACAGCATCAGCTTGCACGTGGTGTTCACACCGGTGCGCTGCACGCTCTGCCGGTACCACGTCCACCCGATCTCGACGCGATCCACCGCGGGGACGATGTCGTGATAGCTCGTCGATCCGAGTGTCTCGCCCGTGGCGATGTCGACGACCGTCCACGGGAGGCGATGCCCCTCCGCCTGCCCAGCCAGGGCAGTCTCGACGTAGCCTTGCGTTCCCTCCGGCGTCGGCACCGAGGTGAACCAGAGCTTCCAGAGCTCGCCATCGGCCGCGGCCGCCTGCAGACCGGCCACATGATCGGTCGTCATCGGCTCGAGACGGATGCCACGAGATTCGAGCGTCACCGGCAGCACGGTGATCACGACTTGCGCTCCCGCTCCACGAGCATGCGGCGAAGGATCTTGCCGGACGGCGACTTGGGTACGGCATCGACGAACTCCACACGCCGCACCTTCTTGTACGACGAGACGCGTTCTGCAACGAAGGCCATGACGTCGGCCTCGGTCAGGGGTGCGCGCAACACGACGAACGCCTTGGGGATCTCGCCCGCTTCGTCGTCCGGCACCGGAATCACGGCGGCATCCGCAATCGACGGGTGCGAGAGCAGCACCGCCTCCAGCTCCGCAGGTGCGACCTGCAACCCCTTGTACTTGATCAGTTCCTTCACGCGGTCGACGATGCGAAACCACCCGTTCTCGTCGACGACGGCGACGTCACCGGTCTTGAACCATCCCTCTGTCGTCATGCACGCGGCGGTCGCCTCGGGCTTGTTGAAGTATCCGAGCATCACCTGCGGGCCTCGGATCCACAGTTCGCCGGGCGCACCGCGCTCTGCATCGCTTCCGGTGGCCGTGTCGACGACGCGCGCCTCGGTGCCGGCCAGCAGGGGGCCGACCGATCCCGGATGGTTGAATGGACTCTCCAGCGGGTGCACGTTCGTGACTGGACTCGTTTCGGTCAGTCCGTAGCCCTGGCGCACTTCCACGTGCAGGCGCGTCGCACATGCCGACACGAGCGCATCGCCCAGCGGCGCGGCGCCGCTGAACACCGTCCGGAGTGCGCTCAGGTCGAAATCACTGACGATCGGGTGCTTCGCCAGGGCGAGCACGATGGGAGGTACCACGTTCGCGTACGTGATGCGGTAGTCCTGCAGGGTGCGCAGAAACAGCTCGAGATCGAACCGCGGCAGTGTGACGATCGTCGCGCCTTGCGTGAGTCCACCCGCGAGGATCACCGTCATGCCGTAGATGTGGAAGAACGGCAGCACGGCGATGATCCGATCGTCGCTCGTGAGCATGGGGATCTCGCCCTGCGTCTGCATCAGGTTCGCGACGATGTTGCGATGCGACAGCATCACGCCCTTCGGGATACCTGAGGTCCCACTCGAGTACGGCAGCACGGCGACGTCACGGGCGGGATCGATCTGCGCATCGGGGACGGCATCGCCGAACTCCTGCAGCGCCGAGAAGGGTGTGGCGCCTTCTGCATCCCCGAACGTGATGATCTCGCGCACGGTGCTCGCCAGGCGCGCTGCCGTCTGACACTTCTCGAGCAGCTGCGGCATGGTGAACACGGCCACGGCCTCGGAGTCCGCGAACTGCGTCCCGATCTCCTCCGCCGTGGCAATGGGATTCACCGTGCTCGGAATGGCGCCCAACGAGTTGATCGCGAAGAACGCGACCGCAAAATCCGGCAGGTTGGGGCTGACGATGCCAACCACCTGCCCCTTCCGGATGCCGCGCGCGTGCAGGCCCGCCGCCGTACGCCGGATCGCCGCAGCAAGTTCGCGGTACGTGTACTGCTGTCCCGTCAGCCCGCAGATGATGGCTGGCTTGTCACCGAGCCGCTCCGCATGACGGAGCACGAATGGTGTGACCGCGGAATCCGGAATGTCGATGTCCGGGTACGGACTGCTGATGATGGTCATCGTGCGCTCGCTATCGGTTGGATCGTCATCATTCCCGCCGAAAGAGGACGGAGAGCAGACGAGGGGGTGCCGTCTCGTGCGTTCGCCCCTGCGCGTCCCTGTCGTGCCATTCCCCAAGCTGCACCAACGCGAGCCCGGCGGCGAGCCCGCCGTTCACGTACTCCGACACCGAATGCACGTGTGCCGGCACATGCACTACCGCGCCGGTGGCTGCATCCGTGAAATGCGCCTGTCCGCCACGGAGCTGCCGGTACGGGTGCAGCTCGCAGAGATACAGCAGCCCGCCGGGCCGCAACACGCGCTGTGCGCTCGCGAAGACCGGTGCGAGGTCACTGATGTGCTCCAGCACCAGGTTGCCGACCACCACGTCGGCCGACGCGTCGGCGACTGGCCACGGCAGCCGAATGTCGGCCGTGATCCACGTGACGCGAGGGTCTGGTACCGCTTCGCTGGCGCGCGCGAGCATGCCCGGCGAAAAGTCCATCGCCGTCACGGCCACTGCCTGCGACACCAGCCAGCGCGTGTTCTTGCCGGTGCCACAGCCAAGCTCCAGAACCTCCCGCCCGTGCAACGGGAGTCCCGCCTGCTGCAACACTGCCGCGTCGAGATCGCGCGTCAGGTTGTCGTCGATGTCGTACGAGCGCGACCAGCGATCGTACGCCGCCCTGACGTCGCTCACAGTCCGGTCATCGCGAGCGCGCTTGCGCGGACCGACGCGATGGGATCAGCCGCGTCCGCGGTGTCGATGAACCAGTGACGCAATCCGGCGGGCCGGCCTTTCTCCAGGATCGACGCGAAGTCGATGGTGCCGGCGCCGACATCCATCGCGCGACGCGCAGGCGCAGGTCCCATGTCCCGCAGGTGGCAGCTGGTGAAGCGCCCGCGCCATCGGTCGAGCATGACGAGCGGATCCTGTCCGGCCCTCATCGCGCTGAAGATGTCGAGCTCGAAGTCGACGAGGGAAGGATCCGTCTCGGCCATCAGGATCTCGTAGCCGGAAGTGCTTCCGAGTCCCGAGAAATCGATCTCGCCGTTGTGATACGCCACGTTGATGCCCGCACGCGCACCGAGCTTCGCCGCCTGATTGAGCCGCGCGGCCAGTCGCTTCCAGCGTTCGGCGACGTTCCGCGCGCGTGTCGCCGTACCGGGGACGACGATCCAGTTGTGCTGCATCGTGCGGGCATGCGCGAACAGCGGTGCCCAGCCCGCATCGGTGGCGGGCATGACGGCGTGCGCCGCCGGTGCCGTGAGCCCGTGCTCCCGAAGGAGTGCGCGCCACCACGGTGCTGGCTTGTTCAGGTATTCGCTGAACTCCACCTCGTGCACGCCGGCGTCGGCAACCGCCGCGAGCGTACCGGGGATGTCGGCGCGCAGTGCGGCGCGCACGGTGTGCAGACGCAATCCTACCCGCTCGATGCGTCGCGAGGCCACCGCGGTCGAGGCGCTTCCCGCTCCGGCAAGCCTCGGCAGCAGCGTACCAGCGGCTGCCACCGCAAGCAGCCGCAGCGCATCGCGGCGCGCGATCCCCCGCGACCGATCAGTCAGCCGTTCACCCCATGCCTCATTCAGTCCGTCTCCCGTCGAGTCACTCATGCGATCCAGAGCCCGTCGCACCAGCGGCGAGCCGGTGCAGCGCGTCGTCCGTCACGCGATACACCGTCCATTCGCTCTGCGGCTTTGCACCGAGGCTCTCGTAGAAACCGATCGCGTCGACATTCCAGTCCAGCACCGACCATTCGAGTCGTCCACAGCCTCGCGCGACCGCGAGCGCGGCCAGGTGCTGCAGCAGGGTCTTCCCGACCCCGTGACCGCGATGCTCCGGTCGCACGAACAAGTCCTCGAGGTAGATGCCGGGACGCGCGAGGAACGTGGAGAAGTTGTGAAAGAACAGCGCGAAGCCGGCCGCGTCGCCATCACGTTCGGCGATCACGACTTCGGCGTAGGCGCGCGTGCCGAACAGCGCCTCATCGAGCAGCGCGTCCGTGGCCCGGCACTCGTGCCGGAGCCGTTCGTAGTCGGCCAGGCCCTCGATGAGCTCGCGCACGAGCGGCACATCGCGGCGGGTGGCGGAGCGCAGTTGAATTGACATCCCTGAAATTATAGACCCGGACCGGCGGGTGTTCAC
The DNA here is from genome assembly GCA_040387895.1 of Gemmatimonadota bacterium. GTDB lineage: Bacteria > Gemmatimonadota > Gemmatimonadetes > Gemmatimonadales > Gemmatimonadaceae > Gemmatimonas. Next base: position 18,377 of record JAZKCW010000155.1, on the reverse strand, counting down.
TGCGTGTTCACCGCGTGTTCAGCGGGTGCGCAACTGCTGTTCAGCGGGCGTGCAACAGCTGGTCAGCGGGCGTTCAGCAGACCGCCGAGCGCCGTGTACCGAGCAAGCACGGCCTTCGCCTGCTCGCGCTGCACCCCGTGTTGCACCGTGACGCCCCGGTCGGCGACGTACTGCCAGCTGTCGTCGAATACCGGCCCTTCGTCGAAGCCCACTTCGGTGGCGTCATCGCGCGTCGCCGCACAGACGACGCGCCGGACGCCGCTCCACAGGATGGCGCCCAGACACATGGCGCACGGGTCGCAGGACGTGGCGAGCATGTACCGGACGCCGTCGTCCCGGTGCAACGAGTGACGTCCTTCCGCCTGCCCCGCGAACATCAGTGCGGTCATCTCGGCGTGGAGCGTGCAATTGGCGAGACGGCGCACGCTGTTCACCCCGACGGCGACGAGCCGCCCCGAGTCTTCCTCGAACACCGCCGCACCGAACGGCCCGCCTTCCCGGCGCTCGAAGTTCTCGTGCGAGAGCGCGATGACGAGCGCCATGCGCTCCACATCGGTCGGATAGTGCGTGCGTTGGCGTCCCATGGCGATAGCCCACGCCGGGGTATCGATGACGAGCGCCTTGGTCTCGGGCAGCGTCACGATGGCGTGGCTCGCTCGTCGGCTCGCGCGTTGCCTCGCGCGTTGGCCGGGTCGTGAGCGGCCGTGCGGCGCAGTGGCGTGTGCACCAGCGCGCGCGCCAGCGACGGATCATCGTCCACGGCCAATGCAACGACGGCCCGTCCACACAACGCACCGATCACGTTGCCGGTCCCGCTGTACGCGCCCAGCGCCCACACGCCATCACGGGTCTCCTCGAGCACCGGAAGTCCATTGTCGGAGTATGCGGCACACGCCGCCCACCGATGCGAAATCGGTGCATGCACACCAAGATGTTCACGCACGAAGTTCTCGAGCATTCCCTGCACCTGTTCCGTGGGCCGGGCGTCGAGGCTCCATTCGCTCTCGCCCGCCTTGTCACGGAACCCTCCGATCGCGATGGCGCCATTCGGCAGGCCCTGCCAGTACTCGTACCCTTCCCGATAATACATCGGACACGGTACGACGCGCTCCTGCGTCGGCGCGGTGGCGAGCATTTGCAGGCGTGCCGTGCGCACACGGCCGGACAGCTCCGGCAGCAGCGTCTCGAGGCGGCCGTCCACGGCCACGATCACGCGCTCGCAATTGATCGTGCCCTGATCGAGCGTCACGCGCCCCGTTGCGATCTCGCGCACCGGCGAACGCGCGTAGAGCGTCGCGCCGCGTTCGATGGCGCGCAGCGCGAGCACGCGGCAGCGCGCGAGTGGATTGAACGCCGCGTCGACCGGGATCGTCAGGCCTATGCCGTCCGGCCCCTCGTACCACTCGCAGGCGAGACCATCGGCCCGCATCGCATCGAGCTGTTTCCGGCAGTCCTCGACCTCCCCCGCGTCGGCGGCGAGTCGGCGCGACCCCGTGAAGCGGACCGTGCCGGGCGCGGCCTCGGCGATGCGCCGGATCTCGGCGAGCGTCGCACTGTAGATCGACTGGGCGCGCTCGCGCCCGTGCAGCCGCACCGCGTCGTGGTAGAAGTCGTACGCGCCCGCGAGGAGGAACCCGCCGTTGCGGCCCGCGGCGCCGGCACCGACGTCCTCGGCGTCCACTCCGACGACCGGAACCCCGCGACGCTGCAACTCTTCGATCGCCGTGAGCCCGGACCCGCCAAGGCCGACGACGCAAGTGTTCGTGTGGACATCACCCGTCAGTGCGGGCAGTGAGCGCCATTTGCCGTCGTCCCAGGCCGGGGTGTTCGGAGGGACAGCGGCGCCCGCAGCGGAACCCCACGCACCACCAGCGGCCGAACCAGACGCCGAACTACTGCCGGCCACGCTGCCTCGACTGATCCCTGGCAGCCCCCGCTGCATCGGCGCCCGACCCGCTGCCCGACCCGCTGCCGACCGCTGCGGGCACGATGCGGTACACGCCCGTGATCTCGCCGAGCAGGCCGACCGCGGCGTCGATGAGCGGGTCACGGGCGCGGTCGTACTTCTCCGGTGACCATGGGATCACGAGGTGCGGCGCGACGCCTCGGCCCTCGATGGGTTCGTGATCCGGGCCGCGCTCGATCCACTGCGGTACCGTGAACTGCCAGCCGTTGCCCAGCATGAACGTCGCCGGGTTGCCCGACGCCCCACCGGTCGTGTCGCCGACCACGGTCACATTGGGCAGGGTGCGCAGCGCGGCGACGAACGTTTCGGTCGCACTGAAGCCGGCCCGCCCCGTCAGCACCACGACCGGCCGCGTGAACTGCCACCCGCCGCTCGGTGCGGCGACACGCGCGAGTGGCCGGTCGAGGTCCGTCATGTTGGGACCGTTGCGGGTCTGCACGTACGACACGAGGGTCGGCTGTGCCGCGAAGCGAGAGACGAACTGCAGCGCCATCGCATCGCTGCCACCGGCGTTCGTGCGCAGGTCGAGGATGAGCCCCGGCGTGTCGCGCACGCGTGAGAGCATCGCATCGAGCAGGGCCGAGTCGACCGGCGCATTCCAGGAGGCGAGATAGATGTAGCCGTAGCCGCCGACGATGCCGTCGCCGGCGTCCTGCACATGGCTCGAGTAGCCGGCATCGCGCATGGCGCGGCCCCACCGCCCGCGATCGAAGTTCGCGACGTGCGGCGGGCGGTACGTCGGGACCTCGATGCCGCGCGGGTCGATCAACCAGACGTGCAGGTCGTTGAGCGGCTCGAGCATCTCGCGCACGATCGCGATGAAGTCGTCCTGTGACCGCGCCCGCAGGGCCCGCGCGCGATAGGCTGCGCTCTGTGCGCTCCAGTCGACGCCCTTGTAGGGAAACGACGGGTAGACCGCGGCGAAGCGTTCGGTGAGGGCGTCGAACTGCGCGGCATAGCTGTCGACCTGCGGGGCAGCCGACCGGCGCCCGGCGCTCGGGCCGGAGCGGCTCCGCCCGGCGGATGGATCGTTCGCGTCCGCGGTCTGCCCCGAATCGGCCCCTGCCGCCACGATCCCCTGCTGCACGCGCAGGGGCCGTCCATCGCCCTGCGCGCGTGCCGGCTGCCCGCTTGCCGCCACCGAGGCCATGGGCCACGTGCACGCGCCTGCCGCAGCGACTCCCGCGACCACCAGGAGCACTGACGCCAGCGCGCGTGCCGGCGATGTCCGGATGGACGTCCGATTCGACGTCCGACTCATGTCGCGGGCTGGGCTGCGCGTGATCGCGGCGAGCTGAAGCGTATCGTCACGAGGGCATGAGTGGTGGACTGGCCTCGGCTCTGTTGCGACAGCCGTGGTCGAGGCTGGAACTGGAACCCCGGAGCAACCGTCAGGTTTCCCCGGATACCGCTCCCTACGATGAGGTGAGGCGGGGTGATTCGTCCGTGATCATTCCGTGGTCATTCCAGACTGATCGCGACCTGCCGAGCCACCACCGCCAGCTCTGGAGACGCCTGAACCGCCTGATAGTAAAGGCGCTGGAAGGCATCGCCTTCAATATCGGCCCGAAGCAGGCTGCGGGCACGGTCGAACAGCGCCTTCGCCTCGACGGAGCCGAGGATGGACTTCTTGTCGCTGGTGCGCTCGTCGATCAGGAGAACGAGCTGGGCCATGGGGCGCAGCCAGTCGAACCACGGATCGGAAATCACCAGCTGGAGGAATGCGCTGTTGTTGGCGATGCGTCCGCGCACCTTCTCGTAGCGGGCGCGCTCGACTTCCAGCAGGGCTCGGTGGACGCGCAGGAGCGAGGTCCGCGCCTGTTCCAGACGCGCGAGCTGATCGGCGGATGCCGCCGGCGTCTCGGGGGCGGACGCGGCGAGCGCATCTCCCGCGGACTCGGCGGGTAATGCTGCGGGAGCGTCCGTGCCGTTGGCCGCGGTGCCGTTGGCAGCCGTGCCGTCGGCAGCGTTCCCGTTGGCGTCCGGCGAGGGTGTGGCGTCTGGTTCAGTCATGTCGGTCCGGGCGTCGAATGTCGAATTCTCTAGATAATGCCTCGACAAGCGTTTTCCGAGGCTGTTGCGTTAATGGATCGTCGGCCCGCATATGTGCCCGCCGACGCCCCGCCCCACGCTCCCGAACCCCGGAACAGCACAATGCGCGTAACGCTCACGGTCGCCGCGTTCGCGGTCTGCACCTCGACGCTGGCCCACTCGGCCGCCGCCCAGGATCGCACCGCCTCGAACGGGGCAAAGACCGACCCGATCTCGGCCGAAGGCTATATCGCACCACCAGAGGCCATCGCGAAGCTCGTCACGGCGCCGCGCGAGGCCAACGCCAGCTTCGTGTCGCCGAATCCCGGCTCGCGCAAGTATTTCCTGCGCACCGTCAGCGACGGCCTCCCCACCCTCGAGTTCGTCGGCAAGGCGCACCACAACCTTGGCGGCCAGCAGATCGACTGGCGCGGCAACCGTGACCGCGGCATGACGATGCGAAGCAACGTGGGCCTTGAGCTGCTCGACTGGCAGACGGGCCGCAAGATCCCGGTGTCCGTGCCGGCCGGCGCGCGCGTCGGTGGCACCAGCTGGTCGCCGGACGGATCGCAGCTCGCGTTCATCGCGCTGTTCCCGGATGCCACGCACGTGTATCTCGCCGATCCCGCCACGGGCAAGTCGCGCGCGGTCACCACGCGCTCGCTGCTCGCCACCAACGTGACGAATGTCGAATGGTCGGCCGACGGCCGGTCGATCATCGCCGTGCTGGTGCCGGCGACGCGTGGCGTGGAGCCCAAGGAGCCGGTCATCGCACCGACGCCGATGGTGCGCGTCAACGAGAACAACAAGCTCAAGACGCGCACGTACGCCGATCTCGTGCAGACCCCGTACGAGAAGGACCTGCTCGCGTATCACACGACCGGCCAGCTCGCGGTCATCGACGTCAAGTCGCGCGCGGTGCGCAACGTCGGCGCTCCGGGCATGATCCGCTCGCTCGACGCGTCGCCGGACGGGCAGCACTTCCGCGCGACGTACGTGATGAAGCCATTCTCCTACTACCTCCCGGTCGCCAGCTACGGCACGGAAGAGGTGATCATCGACGGCACGGGCAAGACGCTGCGCGAAATCGCCAAGCGTCCGGCGCGTGAGGGCGAGGATCCGGATGCACCGCCGCCAGCGCCGGGCGCAGGCCGTGGTGGTGGAGCCGCCGCTCCCGACACCGGCAAGCGGAGCCTGACGTGGCATCCGTTCGCGCCGGGCATGCTCTACGCGCAGGTCGAGCCGGCTCCGGCCGGCAGCGGGCGTGCGGGCAACGCCGGTGCGGGTAACGCAGGTGCGGGCAATGCGGGCGCAGCGAACACCGGTGGTGCACGCAACGACTCCGCGTCGATGGCCCGTCGCAAGGACCGGCTGGTGCACTGGATGCCGCCGTTCGACTCGGCCAGCATGAAGACCATCTACGAGACCGACGGACGGATCGGCGCCGCGCGCTACAGCGACAACGGCAAGATCCTCTTCATCAGCGAGACGGGAACGAACGGCGCGACGGAACACGCCATCTTCCTCGATGAGAACAACGCGAAGTTCACGGTGATCGCCCCGCGTGCACGTGGCGGTGCGGGTGGCCGTGCGGGCGCGCCAGGTGCGGCGCCGACGGCACCGGCCGCGCCGGCGCCTGGCGCCGGCGGTGGTCGTGGTGCGGGCGCCGGTGCGCAGTCGCTCGCCATGCGCGCGGGCTCGCGCGGTGTGCCGGTCGTCATCGTGAGCACGGATGGCAAGTCGGTGTTCCAGCAGGGCAGCACGCCGGACTCCGGCGCCGCGATGCCCAAGGTGTACGTCGAGAAGATCGACATCCGCACCGGCACGCGCAGCCGGATCTACGAGAGCGCGGGCGACGTGATGGAAACGATCTCCGCGCCGCTCGACGACGACTTCTCGCGGCTGCTCGTGCAGCGCGAGTCGCCGACGGTGGTGCCGCAGTCGTACGTGCTGGACGTGGCCACGAAGCAGGCGAAGCAGCTGACGAACAACGTCGACCCGATGCCCGAGATCACGGCGACGATCAAGCGCACGTACCGTGCGAAGCGCGCCGACGGCAAGAGCTTCAACGTGAAGGTCACGCTGCCCGCGAACTTCAAGGAAGGCAGCAAGCTCCCGGCGCTCTTCTGGTTCTACCCCCGCGAGTTCGACAACCAGGAAGCGTACGACCGTGGCACCGCCGCGGCGGCCAACCCGTCGCGCCGGTTTCAGAGCTACGGCCCGCGCACGATGGCATTCCTCACGACGCAGGGCTACGCCGTCGTCGAGCCTGACGCACCGATCTTCGCCAGCGAAGGCCTGTTGCCGAACGACAACTACGTCAACGACCTGCGCAACGACCTCTCGGCCACCATCGACGCACTCGATACGCTCGGCATCATCGATCGCCAGCGCCTGGGCATCGGCGGTCACAGCTACGGCGCCTTCAGCACCGTGAACGCCATGGTGCACACGCCGTTCTTCAAGGCGGGCATCGCCGGCGACGGCGCGTACAACCGCACGCTCACGCCGAACGGCTTCCAGAGCGAGCGGCGCGACCTGTGGCAGGGCCGCCAGACGTATCTTGACATGTCGCCGTTCCTGTACGCCGACCGCCTGAGCGGTGCGCTGCTGATGTACCACTCGACCGAGGACCAGAACGTCGGTACGGACCCGATCAACTCGACCAAGCTGTTCCACGCGCTGCAGGGACTCGGGAAGACGTCATCGCTCTACATGTACCCGTATGAGGATCACGGGCCCATCGCGCGCGAGACCGTGCTCGACCAGTGGGCACGGTGGGCCGCATGGATGGACAAGTACGTGAAGAACGCCGGCAAGGACGCGAAGCCGCCGGTCAAGATCACCTCCGAGCAGTAGGCCCGCGACGCAGGCCCGCGCAATCGGCTGGAGCCGTAGACCGGACCAGAAAGTCCGATCAGGCCCGTCGAGCAGAGGACACTGAAGCCACGCACGGAATTCCGTGCGTGGCTTCATGCTTGCGTACCCGACATGCACACCGATCCGCACGCAGACGCGTCCGCACGCGATCACCGGAGTGTTCATGCCACGCAGCCGTTCCCTGCCCGCGCTGGTCGCGCGAGCATTCGTCGTCATTGCATCGGTCGCCGCCAGCATCGCTGAGCCCGCGGCCGCACAGACGTTCGGCCGGTCGAAAGTGCAGTACGACCATTTCGACTTCCGCATCCAGCCCACGCCGCACTTCAGCGTCTATTTCTATCCGGCCGAATCGCTCGCGACAGCAGACGCGGCACGCATGGCGGAGCGCTGGTACCAGCGGCACTCGACGCTCCTCAACCTGACGTTCGAGAACAACCCGCTGATCTTCTACGCGGATCCGCCGGACTTCCAGCAGTCGAACGTCGTCGAAGGCGAGATCGGCGTCGGCACGGGCGGCATCACGGAAGGCGGGCGCGATCGCGTGATCATGCCCTTCACGGGCGTGTACGCGGACAACGATCACGTGCTGGGGCATGAGCTGGTGCACGTCTTCCAGTACCGGATCGCGCAGAGCACACCCGCCGGCATCCGTGCGATGGGCCAGATCCCCCTGTGGCTCATCGAGGGCATGGCGGAATATCTGAGCATCGGCCGCAACGATCCCAACACCGCGATGTGGCTGCGCGATGCCGCGCGCCGCAACGACCTGCCGACGATCAAGCAGCTCACCAACGACCCGCGGTATTTCCCGTACCGCTACGGGCAGGCGCTCTGGGCGTACATCGGCGGCCGCTGGGGCGACCCGATGGTCAACACGCTGTATCGCGCCGCGCTGCGCGAGGGCTGGGAGCGTTCGCTGCAGACGCAGCTGGGCGTGAGCGCCGACTCCCTGAGTGCGCAGTGGCATGCTGCCATCCGGCAGCAGTATGCGGGCGTGCTCTCACGCACCGCGCCCGACGCGCTCGGACGTGGCATCATCAACGTGCGCGAGAACGGCGACCAGAACGTATCTCCGTCCGTGAGTCCCGATGGCCGCTTCGTCGCGTTCTTCTCGAGCCGCAACCTGTTCGGCATCGACCTGTTCGTGGCGGAGGCAGCGACGGGACGCGTGGTCCGGCAGCTCACCAACGTCACGCGCAACCCGCACTTCGACGCCCTCAGCTTCATCAACTCCGCGGGGACGTGGTCGCCCGACGGTCAGCGGGTGGCGGTGGTGACGTTCGCGCAGGGTGACAACGAGATCGACATCCTGAACGTGTCGAACGGTCGCGTGGAACGTCGCGTCCGCGTGCCGGGCGTGCCGGCCCTGGCCGATCCCGCCTGGAGTCCGGATGGTCGTACGCTCGCCTTCTCGGGCATCGTCGGCGGCATCAGCGACCTGTGGCTGTACGACCTGCAGACCGGAGCGGCACGCCGGCTGACGAACGATCGCGAGGCGCAGCTGCAGCCGGCGTGGAGCCCCGACGGTCGCACGATCGCCTTTGCAACGGACGCGGATCCGAACACGCGCTTCGACGCCCTGCAGTTCAGCGACCTGCGCGTCGCGCTCATCGACTCCGGCGGCGGCAACGTGCGGCTCCTGCCGCGGACGGCCCGTGGCAAGTCGATGAACCCGCAATTCACGCCCGCCGGCGATGCGCTCTACTTCGTGTCGGACCAGGATGGCATCAGCGACATCTATCGCATGGCGCTCGATGGCACGGGCGTCACGCGCGTGACCACCACCGCCACGGGTGTCAGCGGCATCTCCAACTATTCGCCGGCGATCAGCGTGGCACGCAGCACCGGCGACATCGTCTTCTCGGTGTTCGACAAGGGCGGGTTCAGTGTGCGGACGCTGTCCCCCGCGCAAGTCACCACGGTGATCGCGGAAAGCGGAGCGAACGCCGGCGGCACGGTCACCGCCGGCGCAACCGGGACACTCGACGCGCCACCGGCCGCCGGCATCCTGCCACCCTCGATCCCATCGCTCGAAACCCAGACGGCGCGCAACTACATCGAGCGCGCACTCTCGCAGCCCGAGACGGGCCTTCCGCGCACACTCACGGAATCGGTGCGTCCATACCGCGCCAGGCTCTCACTCGAGAGCATCGGCGGCGCGACGGTCGGCGCCTCGATCGGTGGCGGCTTCGGCACGGGCATCGCCGGCGGCATCGCGTTCGGCTTCTCCGACATGCTCGGCAACCAGCTCGTGAACACGGTGCTGCAGGTCAACGGCACGGTGAAGGATTTTGCCGGACAGCTGCAGTACCTCAATCGTGAGCGACGGCTCAATTACGGAGCGGTCGCGCAGCACATTCCGTTCACGAGCGTCGGTGGCAACGTGGCCACGAGCAGCTTCAATATCGGCGGGCAGCAGGTGCCGGGGTTGATCTACACACAGGTCCTGCAACGGCAGTTCTTCGACGACGTGTCCGGTGTGCTGCAATATCCGCTCACGGCCACGCGACGCCTCGAGTTCACCGCGGGTGCGCAGCGGGTGAGCTACAACGTGGAAGTCGAGAGCACCTACGTGGCGGGCTCGCAGGTGGTACGCGAACGCCGCGCATCGATTCCCACGGGCCTGCCCGCCCTGACGTTCGGTACGGGCACGGCGGCGCTCGTGGGTGACTTCTCGTTCTTCGGCTTCACGTCTCCGGTCGCCGGCGGCCGGTATCGCTTCGAAGCCGCACCATACGTTGGCAGCATCAACTACCAGACGCTGCTGGCGGACTACCGGCGCTACTTCTTCAAGCGCCCATTCACGCTCGCGGTGCGCGGTCTCCACTACGGGCGCTATGGCAAGGGCGCCGACGACCAGCGGCTGCAGGAGCTCTACGTCGGACAGAGCACGCTGGTGCGCGGCTACAACGCCGCCGACTTCCGCGTCGAGGAGTGCAGCGCCCCGGAAGGTGCAGCCGATGGATGTCCGCAATTCACGCGATTGCGCGGCACGCGTATTGGGGTCGCGAGCATGGAGCTGCGCATCCCGCTCCTCGGCACGGAACAGCTGGGACTCATCAACCTGCCGTACATCCCTGTCGAAATCGCGCCATTCGTCGACGCGGGCGTGGCATGGAGCAAGGGCAGCAACCCGGACTTCCGCTTCGACCGCAACACGGCCGATCGCGTGCCGGTGTTCAGCACGGGCGTGACTGCGCGCATCAACGTTCTGGGCTACGCGGTCGTGGAAGTGTTCTATGCGCGGCCGTTCCAGAGGCCCGGGCGAGGAAACCTGTTTGGATTCCAGTTGGCACCAGGGTGGTAGGGGTTGAAGGCAGAAGCGGAACGGCAGAAGCTGAGATGCAGAAGCTGAAATGCAGAAGCCGAAACGCAGAAGCCGAACGGCAGAAGTGATGCTGCAGAAGCGAACAGCGTAGGAAAGGGCC
>JAZKCW010000155.1:0-8062 GCA_040387895.1 Gemmatimonadota bacterium | reverse complement strand
AAAGGGCCACATGGCGATTCTCGCCATGTGGCCCTTCATCCAAATTTGCCTCTGCGGTTCGGCTTCTGCGGTTCCGCCTCTGCAGTTCCGGCTTCTGCCGTTCCGCTTCTGCCCCTTTACGGCGTTATCACCCGCGGCTTCGCCGGCTTCGTGCCGTTCAGCTGCGGCCTTGGGCCGTTGCTCACGTCGACGACGATGTCGCGCAGGTAGTTCGTGATCTTCGCGTAGTGCGGGTAGTCGATGAACTCCGCCTCGTCGCTGCGCTCGTGATAGTCGCCGTGCAGGCCGGTGAAGAAGAAGGCGATCGGGACACCGGCACGCGCGTAGTTGAAGTGATCGCTGCGGCCGTAGATGTTGTTGTAGTTCGCCCACGTCATGGTGCTGTCGTAGCGGTAGTCCAGCTTGAGCGGCTTCGCGAGCTTCTTGTTGGCGGCGGCAACCTGGTCGCCTAGGTCCTTCGAGTCGAAGAACGAACCGACCACTCCGAGATAGTCCGGGCCACCGCCTGGCAGGTCATCGGCGCGACCACGGCCGATCATGTCGACATTGATCTGTGCGACCACCGAGTCGAGCGGCACCGTCGGATTGGCGACGAAGAATGCCGAGCCGACGAGACCGCCCTCCTCGCCGGTGTGCCAGATGAAGATGACGGAGCGCTTCGGCTTGACCGGCATCGCGGCGATCGCCTCCGCGATCTCAAGCACGCCCATCGAGCCCGAGCCATCGTCGTCGGCGCCGTTGCGCACGGAGTCCATGCGCGCAACCGGATGGATCTTCCGGATGCTGTCCATGTTCACCTTGATCTTCGCGAGCTGCTCGGGACCGAGGCCGCGCATCTCATTCTCCATCTGCAGGCGCATCTTCTGGATGTTGAACGCACGCACCGAATCCTTGTCGGCCGGGGTCGTGATGCCCACGTGATCGTTGTGCGCGCCGATCGCCACGTACTGGTGCCGGAGCTTCGGATCACTGCCGGGAATCACGCCGATCACGTTGCGCGCCCAGTCCGTGGGCAGCTCGATGAAGTCGAGCGACGCCGTCACGGTGCCGCCCTTCGTGCCCGCGGTCATGCCCTCGAAGTTGGCGCCGGGAAAAAGGCGGGCGGCTGCCGCGCTCGAGAGCCGAATCGTCGCTTGCGGGGTCATCGCCGCAAGCTGCGCCTTGAGCAGGGCCAGCGAATCGACCGGCGCACCTGCCGCGCCACCGCGGCCACCTGCCCCGCCACGTCCGCCGCCGCCAGCGGCAGGCGGCGACGCGACGCTCGGCTCGTTGATCGCCGTACGCTGCGCCGGTGTGAGCACATCCAGGTCGGCCGTCGCCACGGCGATGGCATCCGGGAAACGATTGGGCGCGGTCCCACCGAGACCGCCGCCGAAACCCGGCGCGCCACCCTGCCGCGGCGTTCCCGCCGTCGGGTTGCGGCGGAGCACCACGAACTTGCCGGCGGCTGCGGCTGCGGAGATCTGCGTGCTCGTGTCACCCGCGGTCCCGCCGAAGATCACTTCGGCGTTGGTGATCGGCCGTGGCGCACGGGCGCCCGGTACCGCGACCCAGTCCGTGTTCCACTGGAGTGGATTGCCATTCACGGTCATCCGCGAGTGGTCGGTGAACTTGCGCAGGTGGTACGGCAGCGACTGGAAGTACGTGCCGTTGTTGCCGGCCGGCTGCACGCCGAGGCGCTTGAGCTCTGCCGCGATGTACGCGGAGCCCTTCATGTTGCCGACGCGGCCGATCTGGCGGCCGAGCATGGAGTCGTCGGCGAACTGATACAGGCGCGTCTGCAGGTCACGCTCGTCGATCACGGCCTTCGTCGGCGAGGGGCGCAGCTTTTCGGGATTGCCGTACACGTTGGTCTTTGCCGCCTGCGCAGCGGCGACAGCTGGCGCACCCACTGCCAGGAGGACCGACGCAACCGACGCACTGCGCAGAATTCGAACGAACCGCATCACGACTCCACGGGAAAATGAGGACGGCGCGGAGAGCTCACGCGCCGGACCGGGACTGATGGCTGAGGCCGGAAGGGATCCTCCGGACCGCTGAAGTTATACGGGCGCCCGTTCAGGGCCGCTGGAGGCAGGGGACGGTCTGGAGTGGGATGCGACAATCGGGGGTCTGCCAAACCACCCATTGACTTTGCACAGCAAAGTACTTTTTGTGTTGGGGTGGTCTGTGTCCAATCCCCGCTGCCCTGCCGACAATGCAACCCACCACCTTCGTCGAAGCCGCCGGCATCTCCGCTCTCGCTTCAGCTCCGCTGCCCGCTGGTACGGTGCCGGTCCCCGATCTGGCCGGCCCGGCCGGTCCGCAGCTGGCCGGAGCGCAGGTCCCACCCTTCGCGGTCGGGCTGACCCACCAGCTCCTGCCCCCCGACGTCTCCCCGCGGCAGAGCCGGATCGTCGCGGGCGCGGCACTCGCGTGCGGCGTCGTGGGCGACCTGTGCGCCGACGGGCGGCTCGTCGGCGCCGGCATGAGCGCATACCTGCTGGCCGTGATCGCAGCGCTCTCGACGACCATCATCGCGCGGGTGCAGGGTGAGACGTCGGCCCTGCCGCGCGCGCTCGGCATGCCGCCGCAAAGCCTGCTGGCCCTCCTCGGCGCCGGCCTGTTCGCGCTCCTGATCATGATGCGCGACAGCGTCGAGATGTTCACCGCCAACCTGCTGGTGACGCTCGGGGCGCTGACGCTCGCGAGCGCACTCACCCCGGGATCGGGGCTCAACCTGTTCGCCCTGCGCGTGCGCGACCTCGTCGCCACGTTCTTCGTGACCGGCGTGTACGCCGGACTCGGTGCGCCGCTGTTCGCCGTCACCGACGCGCGGCAGCTCTTCCGTTCCAGTCGTGCAGCTTCGGCAGGCGCGAACCTCGCTGGCGGCATCGTGCGCGCGCTGCTGATCGGGCTCGTGATCACGCTGTTCTTCGGGGCACTCTTGGCGACCGGTGACCCGGTGTTCGGGCGGTCCGTGAGCTGGCTCGTGGACTGGGACGTCCCCGAACTCAGCGAGCATCTCCTGGGGATTCTCGTCGGGACGTGGCCGATCGTCGGCCTGTTGTGGGCCGCCAGCCGCGACCGCTCCGGCGCTTCGGCGAGTGCAGCACTGGCCGACGTCGCCCACCCCACCGACGCTGTGCCCGACGGTGCCACCGCCGATCCGTTGCGTACCCTCCTGCCCCTCACCCTCAACCGGCTCGACGGCCTCGTCGCGCTCGGTGCACTGAACACGCTGTTCGGCGTCTTCATGCTCACACAGCTGCGCGTGCTGTTCGGCGGGCAGGCGTACGTCATGGCGACGACGGGGCTCACGGTCGCGCAGTACGCGCGCAATGGATTCTTCGCGCTCACGGTCACCGTCGGGCTGGTGATCGGCCTGCTGCTCGTGCTCGACTATCTGCTGCGCGACGACAAGCTCGCGAAATGGCACGTGTTTCGTCGCCTGTCGGTGTCGCTCCTCCTGCTCGTCGGCGTGATGATCGTATCGGCGACCGCCCGCATGCTGCTGTACGTCGATGCGTTCGGCTTCACCGTCGATCGGCTGATCGCACTGGCGATCATGAGCTGGCTTACCTTCGTATCGGCGTGGTTCGGCGTGACGGTGCTGCGCGGCAGGCCTGCTCGATTCGTGATCGGGTCGCTCGTCCTCGGCGCGGCGACGCTAGGTGTGCTGAACGTGATGAACGTCGACGCCATCGTGGCGCGCAGCGAGATCTCGCGTGGCGTCGAGCGCGGTGGCATCGCTGCCGAGCGGCCGATGGATGCGCAGTATCTCGTGAATCAGCTCGGGGCCGATGCCGTGCCGGTGCTCGTCGCAGCGACGATCGACGGGAGCCTGGCGAAAGCCACGATCGGTGTCGATCGTCAGCCAGGCGTGTTCACGGAACCACAGGCGAGCGTTCCTGCGGGGCAGACCCCCGGTGTGTGCTCGCCCGCTGCCGTCACCGCGCACCGGCTGCTGCAGGAGTGGGGGCCGACGACACCGGCGCACCTCTCGCGCTGGACACTGGGACGCTGGCGTGCCCGGCGCGCCGTCGCGGCGAACGCACCGGCGCTGGCCGCCATGGCGTGCAAGCCCGACGAGCGCACACCGTCCCGGTGACGCGGTCGATGGAGGCCGGCCACCGGCGCATGACCGACGTGTCAATCGTCGTCGCGGAACAGCTCCCGCAACATTCGCGCAGGGTGCTCGAGGAACGCCTTCGTGACCCGGTACTGCTCGGTGTCCTCATACGCGACGGGCTGCACCGGCCCGTCGCCGAACTCGAGGATCTGCGCACCCGGATACGCGAGCAGGATCGGCGAGTGCGTCGCGATGAGAAATTGCGATGAGCGCCCGACGAGCCGGTTGATCGCCGCCATCAGCGCCAGCTGGCGCGACGGCGAGAGCGCGGACTCCGGTTCGTCGAGGATGTACAACCCGTTGCCGAAGAACCGATTCAGCACCAGCGACAGAAACGCCTCGCCATGAGACTGTTCATGAAAACCCCGCTCACCACCGGACGCATCCGCGTCGAAGGCCACATAGTCGGACGGATCCTCGATGGCGGTCGCAAGGTTGTAGAACGACTCGGCGCGCAGGAAGTACGAGTCCGTGGGCGGCACCCGGCGGCGCTGCAGCTGCAGCAGCTCGAAGAAATCGGCGTGCGAACGGCGAGTCGAAAATCGCGCGTGCTTCGTGCCACCCTCCGGATTGAGCCCGAACTCGACAGCGATGCCCTCGAGCAGCGTCGACTTGCCCGACCCGTTCTCTCCGACGAAGAACGTCACGGGCGACGTGAACTCGAGATCCCGCAGGTGAAAGATCGCGGGCACCGAAAACGGATACTCGAGCGCGTCGATGTTCAGCAGCTCACGCGGGTCGAGCGTCGGGTCGAGTAGGAGCGCGGCGTTCGGCGCCCGCATCCGGACTCCGCGAATGAACAATTCTTCGGTCGTGAGTTCGCCCATGGCCTGCTCTGCCGCAGCGGTGAAATCGATCAGGTAAACGCCGACTTGCGCAGCACCGCATTGATGCGGACGCCGTCCCACACGTAGCCGAGATGCTCCGCCTGCCGGCAATTCGACAGCAGGCGTGGCCGGAACACCGCCGCACACTGTCCACCAGGATGGCGGACGCTGTCATACACCACGCCCTCCGACCCTGCCCTGCGCAAGCGGGTCGCCAGCGCCTGCGGTGCCGAGTAATCCTCGGAGCGGTAGAGCTCCGGATGTGCCGCACGCTGCCCGCGCACATCATGCAGCCGCGCGGAGAGGTCGGCGAGAATCACGCGCATGCCGATCTCCATCGGCGGCTCGTTCGTGGCCAGCAGGAATCGCTCGCGATGATACCGCGTTTCGGCGACCGCCGTCTCGATCGTGCGGGCCGCGTAGAACGCACCGAACTCTCCCGTCGAGAATCGACCACCCGGCCCGTATACATGCGTGAAGGGCGCCATGATCCAGCTCGCACCAGTTCCGCTTACCCGATCTTCGGGCGGCACGAGCGGCAGGTCACCTACTGCATCGCGCAGGCGCGTATTGGTGAGGGCCTCCACGGCGTACACGCTCTCGAGATCCGCCGGGTCCGCCACGCGCTCGAAGAGGTCGATCGGCGGAAAGCGGCTGGGGATGATGCGCACACACGGGATCCAGCGCACGCGGCGCACGCCGGGAGTGTACGGCGTCGCGTCGTCAGCTGCCGTCACGGCCACCCGCCACGCTGTGCGTCCAGGTATTGTCGCACGAGGAAGAGATCGGCGACGTTGCCGGAGCGCATGACTTCGAGCGCCGAACGGCCCGCGAACAATGGCGCGTCGTTGGGCCGGGAGATCCACGCGTCGGCGGCGGCGGGCACGGGGAGCAACACCTGCAACGCCTTGTAGATGCCGAAGATGTACGAGAGGCGTTCCAGCAGGTCGCGGGGCACGTGCCGGACGTCGCCGGAGCGCCACTTGTAGTACGTGGACGTGGGCGGAGTGCCGAGCAGCAGCCGGGCATCGGTCGCCGTGAGACCCCACAGGTCGGCGATACGGAAGAAGGTCCGCAGTGCACCGGGCGCATGGTCGGCAATGTCATCCGGCGACGGTTCAGCCGGGACGGGAGCAGTACGGTGGCGGGGCAGCGGTTCTCCACATGTGGATATTTATGCCACATTATCCATATATGGAAAGCCTGTCAATAGCGGATGCTGGCGTCCTCGACGGAACCATCCGCACCCGGCGCCGCCGCCGCTGTGCTTTGCGCATATTGGACTTCTCCCCCAAACGGACGCACCTCCCGCCATGTGGCTTCTCCTCTCCGCGGTCCTGCTCCAGCCTCCCACGACCTCCCGTCCGGCGGTCCCGACGGAGTGGCAGATCATTCAGGCCGAGCACGGGCGACCGGACGATATCTCGGTACTCGCAGCTGGCACCCGCAGCCCGGACGTGCGCCTGCAGCGCCTCGCCGTGCGCGCCATCGGCCGCCTCGAGCGGCCGGAACTCGCCTCGGCGGTCGAGCTGTCCCTGCGTGCACCCGATCCGCTGGTTCGCATGGAAGCGGTGAATGCGCTCGGGCAGATGAATGCGCCCTACGCCTGGGGGTCGCTGCTCACGAACGAACGCGACGGCCGTGTGCGCGGGGTCGTGTACGAGACCGTGGGACGTGTACGCTCAACGCCTGACAGCGCCGAGGCTCTCCTGACGCGTGGCCTTGGCGAGAGTAGCGTCGACGCCCGCGCCGGTGCAGCACGCGGGCTCGAGTCCCTGATCCGCCGCACCGGCCGTACGGCGCGACCGGTGGAAGCGACGGTGCTGGCGCTGCGCCGTGCGGCGTTGGACGCATCGAGGGAACCGATCGGCGTGGAGCTCCGCGAGAATGCGTTACTCGCGCTCGCGGCGGCGGGCGACCGTGACAGCGCGACGGCGAACGCCGCGCTGCGCGACCCGAGCGAACAAGTCAGGCGCGTGGCCGTGTCGATCGCCCGCCGCTTTGTCGACGATCCCTCCTACATCGTGCGCCTGCAGGCGTTGCGATACGCCGGGAGCTGCGAGCGCCTGATCGCGGCGACCGCCGACCGTGAGGAGCATGTCGTGCTCGCGGCCATCGATTCCCTTGGTGGGCGCGCCTGCGATCGCAGCGCGCTGACCCGTCTCTCGGATGCCGGGCGTACGTGGCGAATGGCGGCCCACGCCATCGTCTCGCTGGCGAAGCAGGCCCCGGATTCCGCCCGCGCACGCGTGGTACGGCTCGCGCGTTCGCCGGTGTGGCAGGCGCGGACGTATGCAGTGGCCGCCGCGCGCGTGCTGGGCGACAGCGCTACGCTTGCCACACTGGCGCGCGACCGCGAACCGAACGTGGCCATTGCGGCGATGCGCAACCAGGATGACGCAATGCGCGCACTGGGGAGCAACCACGCGGGACTGATCATGGCCGGCGTGGACCAGCTGGCGGGCAACCCGGTGCGCACGACGGCACTGCCGGCACCGGTCATCGACGCGATGCTCACCACGCTCGACCGGCTTTCGGCGACCGGTCGCGTCACGGTGCGCGACCCGCGCGAGAAGATTCTCACGGCGTTGGCAAAGCAGACGGACAGCACGCGCATCATCCCCCGACTGCGCGCGCGGCTCTCCGACCCAGACCCCGTCGTCGCCGCCGCGGCTGCGGCAATCATTTCAGCATTCCGTGGCCCCTCGGGAGCAGTGTCGCCGGCTACCCGGAAGTACACCCCGCCTCCGTTGCCGAGCCAGGCATTCGTGCGCGCGCTGCGCGGTGCGACCGCCGAGCTGCGTGTGCGCGGTATCGGCACGGTCACGATGCAGTTGCTCACGGACGACGCGACGGTGACCGTCGCGACGTTCGCGGCGCTCGCCGACTCCGGCCGATTCAACGGGCTGACGTTCCACCGCATCGTGCCGAACTTCGTCGTGCAGGGCGCGAGCCCGGGCGCCGACGAGTACGACGCGCTGACGACCTGGTTCATGCGCGACGAGCTGGGCCTCACGCGGAACTCGCGGGGCACGTTCGGCACCTCGACGCGCGGCCGCGACACCGGCGACGGCCAGATCTTCATCAACCTGATCGACAACTTCCGGCTCGATCACGACTACAC
>JAZKCW010000154.1:0-4462 GCA_040387895.1 Gemmatimonadota bacterium | reverse complement strand
TGTAGAAGACCCACTGCTGCGTGTAGCGGCCGATGAAGCGCCCGTCGTACTGCGGGGTCGTCACCATCCAGTGCAGCATCGGCGAGAGATACAGGTTCGGCGACACCGACTCCGGACCGTTCGGATTCGTGTTGACGTCGAGAAAGTCCTTGCAGCCAGCGGACAGCATGAGAACGCCGCCGAGCAGCGCTCCCCCGATTCGCTTCATCATGTGTTTCTGGGCCTGTATGGAAGGCGCCGCGGCACCCGCGCGCCCGTCTTGGAGTCGGATCATGATCAGTACCCGACCCTGAAGCCGAAGGCGAGGCCGCGCGGCATCGGGAAGTTGCCGTAGTCGATGCCGGCGCCACCCGAACCGCCGACGGCGGCCGTGTTGCCGTTGACCACGGGATCGAGACCGGAGTAGTTGGTGAACAGGAACAGGTCAGTGCCGGTGAGGAACATGCTGGCTTCCTTACCGCGCACGAGACGCGCTGGAAGCGCGACGCGCAGCGTGATGTCCTTCAGGCGCACCCAGTTGATGTCCTTCTCGATGAACAGCTCTTCGCTGATGAGCGTGTAGTAGCCGGTCTGCACGGCCGGCACCACGACGATCGTGTTCGCCGTCGGGGTCGTCGTGTTCTCCTTGCCGTCGCGCAGCACGCCGTCGATCACGCGCGGCTGGTCACGATCGAGCGTGCGCTTGCTGAGTCCACGCGCCGTGAGGAACTGCTCGGTCGCGTTGAACACGTCGCCACCCTTCCGGATGTCCAGTAGGAAGTTCAGCGAGAAGCGCTTGTAGTTGAACGTGTTCGTCAGGCCGATCGTGAAGTCGGGCTGGCGATCGTAGCCGCCGCCGATGAACGGCACCGAGCGCACCGGCAGGCCCGAGGTCGGATCGATGAGGATCTTGCCCTGGTTGTTGCGCAGGTAGAACTGCCCGGTCAGCGCGCGGGTAGAGGCACCCGGCGCGACGCCGTTGCGGATGTTGCCAAACAGCCACGTATCCGACACGTACGATTCCGGCAACGCATTCGGCAGCGCGAGAACGGTGCCCTTCGCCGCCTCGAAGTTCGTCAGGACGTCCCACGAGAACTGGCCCCGCTCGAGCGGCGTGCCGCGCAGCGTGATCTCGAGCCCTTCATTGCGCGTGACGGCGCCATTCAGGTTGAACAGCACGAAGCCCGTGCCGTAGCTGCCCCGGATGTCGTTGACGATCTGGTCTTCCGTCTGCTTCCGATAGACCGTGACGTCGAGACCAAGCCTGTTCTGGAAGAAGCCGAGCTCCGTGCCCATCTCGTACGAGCTCGCGAACTCCGGCTTCAGGTTCAGGTTCGGCCCCGTGAAGCCATAGCCGTACCCGCCGTTGGTCGTGGTCTTGAACTCGAGCGCCGGCAGGTAGGCGTAGGGCTTCGCGTCCTTGCCCACCTGCGCGTAGGCCGCGCGCAGCTTGCCGGTCATGAAGCTGCCAATCGCCGGAATGGCGTCGGAGAAGACGAAGCTCGTCTGGACGGACGGGTAGAAGAACGAGTTCCGGGGCACCGGAATCGTCGACGTCCAGTCATTGCGGCCTGTGACCGTGAGGAACAGATAGTCGCGGTACGACGCCGTCGCGCTGCCGAACAGGCTCACGAGGCGACGCTGCGAAACCGTCGTCCGGTTGGTGCGGCTGTTCGTGTTGTTGATCGAGCTGAAGTTCGGGTCGAGGAAATCGCGACCGAGCAGCGCATTGGTCTGCCAGCGCAACTCCTTCACCTCGTTTCCGACGAGCCCGCTGATCGAGAAGTTGTCGGTGATGGCGTACTTGTTGACGTTGAGCAGCGTCTGCGCGCTGAGATTGCGCGTGACGTCCGACGCAACGTCGAGCGTGCCGTTCTGCGCCGTGCCGACACCGTAGCTCTCGGGGTGCCGCAGCACGAGCTTTTCGTCCGTGTATCCGTCGGACTGGATGTTCGTGCGCAGGTTGCCCCAGCTGAACGGCGAGAGCACCAGGCCGAGGTTCGCGATGAGCCGGCCGGTCTTGGCGTTGAGCCGGTTCTTCTCGACGTTGAAGTACGGGTTGTCTACCTCGCCGCCGGCGGACAAAGCCGTGACGCGCCGGCGCGTGCCGGCCGAGGTGAGGTAATCCTTCGCGTCGTCCGTCTGGGGCCAGATCAGCAGCCCGATGAGCGGCCCACCATCACCCTTGAGCGCCTGGTCGTTGTCCAGCTGCGAGAACTGCAGCGACAGGTCGGCGTTCAGCCACCGCGTCACCTGCGCGCCCGTGCGTCCCGTCAGGTTGAGGCGCCGGAAATCGGACCCCGGCACCACGCTGCCCTGCGTGAGCCCGGAGAGGGCCAGGCGGTAGTTCAGCCGGTTGTCCGCCGAAGCGCCGCTGAACGCCAGGTTGTGCGTCTGCGACACCGCCGTCTGGAAGAAGTCCTTGACGTTGTCGTAGAACTGCGTGCCGGCCGGATATGGGTTGCCGAAATACGCGAAGGAACCGAGGCCGCTGCCGGACACGCTGGTGGGGCCGTACACCTGCTGCATGTCCGGACGCCCACGCGTCTGGTCGACACGGAAGCGGTTGCTGTACTCGAAGCCACCCGAGCCGGCCTTGCCACGCTTGGTGGTGATGACGATGGCGCCATTGGCGGCATCGATGCCGTACAGGGCCGCCGCTTCCGGGCCCTTGAGCACGACCATGCTCTCGATGTCTTCCGAGTTGATATCGGTCGCGCGGTTCGAGAAATCGACGCCGCGGTTGGCGAACGACGTCAGCGACGACCCCTCGGACGCCAGCACGCCGGTGTTGAGCGTCTTGTTGTCCATCGGCATGCCGTCGATGATCATCAGCGGCTGGTTGCTGCCGCTGATCGAACTGACACCGCGGATGGTGATCGACGACGAGGCACCCGGCACGCCGGACGTGCTCACGACTTCGACGCCGGCCACGCGACCCTGCAGGCCGTTGATGAAGTTCTCGCGGCCGGTCTGCGCGACGTCGGCACCCGACACGGTCTGCTGCGACGTACCGAGGTTGCGCTGCGTGGTGGTCTCGCCGAGCGCCGTCACGACGACGGCATCGAGGTTCGCGGCCGCCTTCACGAGCTGCACGTTGATCGTGTTCTCGGCGCTTACCGGGCGTTCCTGCGGCGCGTAGCCGATGATGCGGAACTGCAGCACCTGTCCGACCGAGGCACGGATGGAGTAGTCGCCATTCATGTTGGTCTGCGTGGTGACGAGCGTGCCACGGACGATGACGGACACGCCGGAGAGCGGCACGCCGACCTCGCGGGTGACCTTGCCGGTGACCACCTTCTCCTGCGCCAGCACCTGCGTCGCGCAGAGCAGTGTTCCGAGGAACACCGCAAGTATTCGTTGCTTCATCATGAGGGGCCGGGTGGTGGTGATTCGCCCTGCGGCACGAAAGGGCGCGCATGCGGGCGAACGGGCAGACGGAACACACAAGGGTCCGGGCGGACGCCCGGTAACGCGGTGGCATACCTTATCCCTGCTGCCAGACCCTGTCAAATACATTGGAGCATTCATTGAATGACGAACCGAGTGCCTCGCGGTACGACCCGCGGCCCGACGGGTTTTATCGCGGCGCCGCCTGTCCCCGCTCCGGTTCTGGCTCCCGCTCCGTGCGCTCCGTGCGCTGCCGTCGCTCCAGGTCCGGCTCGTCCACCGCCCCGTGCACCACATCCTCGATGATCGCTTCCGGCAATGGATCGGCGTGCGCCGCATGCCGCGCGACATTCCGTCGCAACTGCCGCACGAGGTACCACACCACGGCCACGTTCAGCACCAGCGCGAGCACCCGCAACGGCGAGATGCGGCTCACCACCTCCCACACCTCGAGCGGAATCAGGAGCCCCGTGGCCACCACCGTGAGCCACTCCGCCCAGATCTTCCGTCGCCACAGCCCCACGCACTCGACAGCGAAGAGCAGTGCATAGAGCAGCATGCCGAACCCGATGCTCGCCACCTGGTGGGGCAGCAGGCTGCTCACCCAGCCGCCGGCCTGCTGGATCAGGTTCTGCTCGCTCTCGATCGGCAGCTGCCTGACCCAGTTCTGCACGAACAGCGCGACATCGGGTCGCAGGAGCTGGAAGGCAGCCAGCGCAATGCCGAACAGCGTGAACGCCTGCAAGCCCTTGAGCACAGCGATGGCACGAAGCACCAGCAGCAAATCTCCACAGGAGTGACGGCACGGGAAACGAATCCTACCAACATGCAAGCCCCCATGCGACGGAGCGCACGCACGATCTGACGGAGCGGGCCGGTCGCGCCATGGCGCGGGGTGTGACGGTGCGTATCTTGGGTGGATCCCCGGGACAGGATCGGAAATGACGGTCGCACGATGACGGATGGAAATTCAGCGGACATTTCGGCGGACATTTCGGCGGAACGCGCGATCGAAATCGTTCGTGCGCTCTCGGACACGGCGAGCCGCATCTCCATGGCGACACCGTCGGTCGACGCCGTCAACCGGCTGCTG
>JAZKCW010000153.1:0-11140 GCA_040387895.1 Gemmatimonadota bacterium | reverse complement strand
ACGGCTCAAGCTACTGGCGTGCACTCGGCAGAGCCAGAGCAGCCCCGGCGCGAAGGCTCGGTTCTAGCGCGTCCATCCGTCGATCATTCGTCTGCCATTCAGTCGTTGCGAAACAATGGACCGCGTCGCGACTGCCGTGCGGGATTGCGCTAGAGCTTCAGCGTCAATGAGGTCTTCATGCGCATCGGCACACCGAGCGCGTTCACACCTGGTCGAAACTGAAAGCCCGCGAACACTTCCTTGAGCTTGCGGTTGTATCCCGCGTCCTTCGTCTGGGTGAATTCGAAGTCGATAACCTTGCCGGTCGAGTCGACATCGAACACGACGACGATCTCGCCCCGCGCCTTCCCGGGCACCGGTACGGGCGGAATGAACATGGCGGTCATCGCGGGAGGGTAGACTGTGCCCGTACCGCCACCCGTGCCGGGCCCGGTACCTGAGCCTCGCCCGGTGCCGATGCCCGATCCGACGCCGCCGCCGCTTCCCGGCCCCGCACCGGCGCTGCCGTCGTTACCGGCGCCACCACCGGTGCCCGGCACCGCCGACTTCACCTCGGTGACCGGCGCTGCCGGCTGTGCGGGCGGCGCGACCGGCACCTCGGGCTTGGGCGTCGGCGGCGGTGGGACTGGGGGCGGAACCACCGGCTTCACCTCGGGCGGCTTGACGACCGGCGGCACCGGCGTGGGTGCCGGGGGTGGCGGCGCGACATTCACGTACTGCAGGCGCTCCGTCTTCGAGCCACCAGTCCCCTGGCGTCCACCGCCACCGCCGCCGGACGGGCCAGCGCCACCGGCGCCCATCACGATCTCCTTCACCAACTCGGGAGACGTGAAAGGCACGATGAAGAGCAGGATCACCAGGATGTGCAGAAAGACGGCGAGCAGAAAGCTGCCTGCCTTCCGCTGACGCTTGATCGGGATGCCGACCGGCGGCCGATATGGCGGCCTCGCCGGGGCCGGCAGCAGCAAGTCTTCGGGACTGGATCGGGGCGGCAGTTGGGCCATGACTGAATGTACGGGTGAGTGCACGAATTCGGTTCGCGGCCACCGATGATCTGGCCAAGCATCGACTCATGCAGTAACACGTCGCGGAACGGACTGCCCTACGCCAGACGGCGGACGAGCCCGAGGGATCGTCCGCCGTATGGGACACATGCTGCGCGTGCGGGTTCCTTACTTCGGCGGAATACCGATCACCTTGACCCCGGCGCCACGCGCCTGGTCCATGGCGAAGATCACGCTCGCGTACGCAACCATCGTATCACCCTTCACGAAGATGATCTTCTCCGGACGGGGATCGTAGATGGTCTTGAGGCGCTTCATCAGATTCGCCTTCTCGACCGGCTCCTTGTTGATCGCGAACTTGTCGTCGGGAAGGACTTCAAGGACGATCTGATCCGGATTCGGATTCGCCGGCGCCTGCGTGGGCGTCGGGTCCGGCAGCTGCGTGTCGATGGCCTTCCGGCTCATCGGCACGATCATCATGAAGATGATGAGCAACACAAGCAGCACGTCGATCATCGGCGTGACGTTCATATCGTTGCTCAGGTTGCTGCCGCCACCGTCTCCTGTGGACATGCTCATGGCTATTGACCTCCAGGAGTCGTGGCCTTGCCGAGGATCTTGTCGCTCTCGAGGAGTGATTCGGTTCCCGGCGTCTGCTCGGTGATCAGCGCTGCGACGCGCACGCCGGAGCGCGCGATGCGATCGAGTGCGTTGACGACCTTCAGGTACTGCAGGTCCTTGTGCGCCTTGATGTACATGATCTTATCCTCTTCACGCACGTCGTAGATCTGCTTGACGAGCGTCTCAAGGTCTTCGTCGCGCACCGGCGCCTTGTTCAGGTAAAACCGACCTTGGTCGTCGATGCCGAGCACCTGATCGCCGTCCACTTCCGGATGGGGCTTGAGGTTCTGCCCCTCTGGCGGAACGGCCTTGAATCCCGCGTTGATCTGCGGAATCGTGATCATGAAGATGATCAGGAGCACGAGCATGACGTCGATCATGGGCGTGACGTTCGGCTCTGCCTTTACGCCACCGCCACTGCTCACGCTCATACCCATCGTGTTGCTCCTCTCGTGAGGTCACGCGACCTGGCGCTCCGAACGGAGCGCCGGCCGCATGGCCAGATTCGAACCACCGCGAGAATTCCCGCGGCGAGTGTGGCGTGTTACTGCGAGATCGACTGCTGGCCGGCCGTGTTGAACTCACGCGTGAAGCGCGAGCGACCGAACTCACCCGAGACACCCTTGATGAGGTAGTCGATCATTTCCTTCGACGTGTACGTCATCTCGGCCGTGAGGTTGTCGATCTTCGTCTGGAAGAAGTTGAACGACCACACTGCGGGAATGGCGACGCCGATACCGAAGGCCGTCGTGATGAGGGCTTCTGCGACACCGGCCGCGATGGCGGAGATACCGCCGGCGCCCGACGTAGCCATACCGGTGAAGGAGTTGACGATACCCATCGTCGTGCCGAGCAGGCCGACGAACGGCGCCGTGGCGCCGACGGTCGCGAGCACGCCCAGCCCACGCTTGAGGTCGACGACCGTCATGAGCATCTCACGCTCGACTGCACGCTCGGCCGAGTTGATGTCGGCCACCGTGACGGAGCCATCCTGAATGAGCGGGCGGATCTCGGAGAGGGCGCCACCGAGCACGCGCGCGACATGCGACTTCTTGTAGCTCTCGGCCAGCGTGATCGCTTCCGTGAGGTTGTCCTCTTCGAGGAACTGCGAGAACTCCGGAGCGAACTTACGCGTCTCGGCCTGCGCCTTTCGCATGCCCCACCACTTCGAGATGAGCACGGTCGTCGAGAAGGCAGACATGAACGCGAGGGTGAACACGATCCCCTTCGCGAACCAGCCCATCGAGTGGTACAGCTCCATCATGGACATGTTCATGAGACAAATCTCCGCGGAATCACGAGAAGGAAGGAACTAGCGGTTGAGCGAGAACTGGAACGGCTGCTGCACGAGCTGCTTCACCTTGCGCCCACCGACCTCGGCCGGGAGGAAGCGCATCTTCTGGAGCGCCGTCTTCACTGCGTTTTCGAAGAGCTGGTTGTCGGCCTTGAGCGCCTTGAAGGTGCTCATGTCCGCCCGGCCCATCGTATCGACCACGAACTGCGCCAGCACGGTGCCTTCGATGCCGCCCTGACGGAGCATGTCCGGGTACTCCGGACCCTTCGCGCCGGGAGCCATCTGTACCGGTTTTTCGACCTGGAAGTCGAAGTAGGGCTGGTCGCCCTGCGGTACGGGGCCCTTGCCGCCTTCGACACCCTTGGCGACGCCGCCTACCGCACCCTTGCCGGAGAAGTCAGCCTCGTCGGTGACCTTCTTGGACAAGTCGATTTCCGGGATGTTCACCGGAATCTCGGGTGGGGCCTGCAGCACCTGGAATCCCTTTGGTGGTGGCTGCTGGACGACCACGTCCGGTGGTGGGGGTGGCTTCTCGGGCTCGGGTGGCTTCGGCTCGTCCTTCTTCACCTCGACGAAGTCGACCTTCTCTTCCTTCACCTTCTCTTCCTGGATGCCCGCGTTGGCCGTCACGACGACGATACCAGCGATGAGCACGCCATGAATGATGGTGGAAGCGAGAGTGCCTCCAAACCGCTTCTGCTTTTTCGCCTTCGATTCGATCAGGTTGTTGAACATCGGCCCTGTCCGGATATAGGTCGCAGTGTCCGGACTTCGCGCCCGGATACCGACTGCAGCGATACTACCAACCGCGAATGATCCAGCAATGGAAATCAGATTAGGATCGGATTAACGCTGGGTTAGCATTCGTAATGTTCGATAACTCCTGCACCACTCGATCGTCTGCCTGAATCGGGCCAACATCAGCGGTTGAGCGCGAATCCGAAGGGTTGTTGCACCAACTGCCGCACTTTGCGACCGGCGACCTCGGCTGGAACGAACCGCATTCTGGCCAAGGCAGACCTGACCGCCTCGGCAAACAGCGGGTGATCGGACTGGAGCACGCGCAGCGAGCCCGACTCGGCCCGGCCGGTGGTGTCCACGACGAATTCCATCATGACCCCGCCCTGCACACCCGACGCGCGAAGCATCTCGGGATAGCGCGGCGACGCCGAACCCGGCATCAGCACCACGGATCGATCGACGGCGTCGCGAGGAAACACGTCGTCGGCGCTGCGGCCCTCCACGGAGCCGGTTCCACCGACGACACCGTCCGGTCGGCCACGCCCGCGCGAGAGCGCGCTCAGGTCGTCGTCCGTGGTCACGGCCTTGCTCAGGTCAGCCGGTGGCAGCGCGTCCGGAATGTCGATGGGTGCAACCGGCGCGATCACGCCGAGCGGTGGTGGCGTATCGGTCGGTCGTGTCGCGGCCGCCGCGTCGCGCGCGCGCGCACGCGGCGGCTCGGGCGTCGGCGGCTTGACCTTGATGTTCGTGAACACGGTCGGTCGCTCCCGCGGCGCGTCGGGCGCAACTTCGGCGTTCGCCGTGAACACGACGGCGCCCCCGATCAGCAGCGCGTGCACCACGGTCGATGCCAGCGAACCACCCACACGCGTCGGCGTCTTCGCTCTCGATTCCAAGAGGCTGTCGAACATGGCGGCTCCGGTGACGGAAGGGCGCCCGCTACATGCAATCGCATGCCGTGGCGCTGACCGGAGTGTAGGACCGTCACATTACGCGCTCATGGCGCATGCCTGACGGGCGCATGAAACTCGCGTTACGGGGGCGTGTCGGATGCATTGCGAATCGATGACGGTGCGCGCGTCCCCTCGCGCTACGAGTCGATGGCGAGCGCGCTTTCGGGCTCCTTCTCGGACAGCTCGTCCTGCAGCACACCTTCGCCTTCGATCGACGCGGGGAGCAGCACGGTGAATGTGCTTCCGCGTCCAAGACGCGACTGCACGGTGAGTGTGCCACCGTGCGCCTGCGCGATCCACCGGCAGATGGCGAGACCGAGGCCGAATCCCCCACGTTCCGATGCACGGGAGCGCACGCGGTCGGCACGCCAGAATCGCTCGAAGACATACGGGAGGTCGGCGGCCGCGATGCCGATACCGGTATCGCGCACGGTCAGCACGGCGTCCCCGCCCGCACGTGCGAGCATGATCTCCACGGTGCCGCCGCGCGGCGTGTACTTGATGGCGTTGGTGACGAGGTTGAGCATCAACTGGCGGAGCCGCGTCAGGTCTCCCATCACCAGCACGTCCTCCACGACGGGCGCCTCGATCGTCAGCGCGGCATCCTCACCCAGCAGGCGCGCCGTCTCCACGACCTCGCGCGTCAGCTCACCCAGCTCCACCGGTTCGCGATAGAGGTCGAAGCGGCCCTCGTCTGCGCGCGCGAGCGTGAGCAGCGAGTCCACGAGGTCCGCCATGCGCGTCAGTTGCTGCAGCGCCTCCTCGAGCGCGACGGCCTGCTCCGTCGGTGTGAAGACGGGAGACATGGCACGTTCGACGTCGGCCCGCATCACGGTCAGCGGCGTCTTGAGCTCGTGACTCGCGTCTGCGGTGAAGCGACGGAGTGCGCCGAAGGACGTCTCCAGGCGTTCGATCATCGCGTTGAGCGTGGATGACAGCCGCGCGAGCTCGTCGCCGGCAGCACCGATGGCCAGGCGTCGGTGCAGCGATCGCCCGTCCGTGATCGCCTCCACCTGATCGATGATGCGGTCGATCGGACGGAACGCGCGTCCGGCGATCACATACGCCGCAACGATGGATACCGCGATCAGCAGCGGTGCGACGAGAATCATCGTCGCCAGCAGTTCCGGTGGCGTGAGGTTGATGCTCTTCCGGCTGAGCGCCGCCGAAACCCGATACCGCACGTCGTCGCCGAGCACGAGCTCGCGCGACCCCATGAGCAGGTCGTCCGCTCGCAGTTTCACCCGGCGCACCGCCCGGGTGTCGACCGAGTCGCGTGCCGCCTGGCTGAACGTGCCCCGGTCGGACGTGCTCAGGCTGTCGACCGACAGCGACGCATAGATGTCGTATCGTGCACTGTCCTGCACCACCACGTAGCCATCCAGCATGGACAGGAACGCGCCCATGCGGGCCGAGACGCTGGGGCCGGCCAGCGGATCACGGGGCGAGATGATCGGTTCGGTGCCGGTGCTGCGCGCCAGGTTGATCGCCTCGATGGCACGGTCGACCTGCTGCTCCACCTTGCCCTGCAGCTCGATCAGCATGATCTCGCGGCGCACCACGAGCATCGCGATCGAGAACAGCACGAGCGTGCCCAGGAGCGCCGTGGCGTAGAACGTCGTCAGTCGCGCACGAATCGAACCCATGGGCGTGGTACGCTACGCGCGGATCATGTAGCCGACACCCCGGACGGTCGTGATCAGCTTCTTCTCGCTCTTCGCATCGACCTTCTTGCGGAGATGATTGATCACGACGTCGACGATGTTGGTGCCGGGGTCGAAGTGATAGCCCCATGCGTACTCCGTGATGAGCGTCCGGCTCATCACGCGCCCCGCATGCCGCATGAGGTACTCGAGAACCGCGAACTCCTTGGGCGTGAGTTCCACGAGCTCGCCCGCGCGCTTCACGTCGCGTGTTCCCTGATCGAGCTCGAGATCATCGACGCGCAACAACGGACTGGCGAGCGCACGCGGCCGACGTCCGAGCGCCTCGACGCGCGCGAGCAGCTCCTCGAAGGCGAATGGCTTCGTGACGTAGTCGTCCGCGCCCGCCCGCAACGTCTCCACCTTCGCGTCGACGGCGTCCTGCGCGGTGAGCACGAGCACCGGGCGCTCGAACCCCTTCGCGCGGAGCGCGCGCAGCACGTCGATGCCACTGCGTCCCGGCAGCCGCATGTCGAGCACGATGAGATCGTAAGGCTGCGACATGGCCATGCGCTCACCGTCCGCCCCGTTGGCCACGAGATCCGCCTGCCAGCGCTGCTCCTCGAATCCGCGCCGGACGAACTCGCCGACGGTCGGATCGTCCTCGATCACCAGAATCTTCACGGCGCACTCTCTCCAGTCATGAGCCGCGCCCGGACGGGCGACGGAAACCATACTCGCGAATCTTCCGGTACAGCGTCTTCGGCGAAATCCCGAGCATCTCCGACGCCTTGCCCTGATGCCAGTTGCTTCGCTCGAGTACCTCGGCGATGTGCTGGCGTTCCAGTTCGGAAAGTGTGAGCGCTGCCGAGGGCGTCGCACGCGCACCCGCCCCGATCTCCAGACCGAGCGGCAGATCGCGCGCCCCGATCACGCCGTCCTGGGCCAGCAGCACGCCGCGCTCGATCACGTTGCGCAGCTCGCGCACGTTGCCGGGCCAGCGGTACCGCTCCAGCGTCGCGACCGCGTCGGGCGTCAGCTCCGGAGGCGCACCGCCGCCGAACTGCCCGAGGAAGTGCCGGGCGAGCAGCGGCACGTCGACGGTGCGCTCGCGCAGTGGTGGCAGCACCACGCGAATCGTGTTGATGCGATGCAGCAGGTCGTCACGGAACTCACCCTGCGCGGCGAGCCGTGAGAGATCGCGCGTGGTCGAGGCGACCACGCGCACGTTGACCTGCACCTTCTGCGTACCGCCCACCCGGTAGAAGCTGCCCGTCTCCAACGCGCGCACGAGCTTGCCCTGCAGCTTCACGTCGAGATCTCCGACGTTGTCGAGATAGAGCGTACCGCCGGCCGCCAGTTCGAGCAGCCCGACCTTGCGCTGGTCCGCTCCGGGAAACGCTCCCTTCTCGATGCCGAACAGCTCTGTCTCGACCAGCGGCTCGGCCAGTGCGGCGCAGTTGAGATCGACGAACGGCCCGTCGCCATATCCGCTGCGCGCATGCAGCAGCCGCGCAATGAGATCCTTGCCCGTGCCCGATTCGCCGGATACCAGCACGGGCGACCCGCTCGCCGCGACCCGCTCCACCAGCGACAGGACCGCGAGCAACGGTGCGAACTGCGTGACGAAATGTGGTTCCGTTGCTGCACGCCGCAGCCGCGACTGCAGCAGCACGTTGTCTCGCGTGAGCACGCGCTTCTCCCACGCGCGTCGCACCAGCGCCTCGATCTCCGCCATGCGGTACGGCTTCGACAGGAAATCGTACGCGCCCAGCTTGAGCGCAGCGATCGCCGTCTCGATCGTTCCGTTGCCCGTGATGATGATGATCTCGGGCGGCATCGGCTCTTCCCGCACCAGCCGCAACACCTCGAGACCGTCGAGCTCGGGCATCACGATATCCAGCAGCGCCACGTCGAACGTTTCCGTCTGCAGGCGTTCCAGCGCCGCGCGTCCGTTGCGCACGATCGTCACGGAGAATCCGCGCGCCGTCATGAACTGCTCGAGGATGGTGCCGAGGTGCGTCTCGTCCTCGGCGATCAGGACGCGGATCGGCGAGGCGATATCGACGCCTCGCGATGGGGTGAGCGACGTCGTCACGAAGTAGCCCCTGCGACTGTCCCGGACGTCGTCTCCGGGGAACGCTCCGGCGACGATGCGACGAGCCCCGCGACGACCGGCGACTCCGGCAGCGCTACGCGGAACAGCGCACCGCTGTCCGACGGGACGAGCTCGAGCTGGCCGCCATGGTCCGTGATGATCCCATAGCAGATGGCGAGTCCGAGTCCCGTGCCCTCGCCTTGCGCCTTCGTCGTGAAGAACGGCTCGAACACCTTGGCCTGCAGCGCGCGCGGAATGCCCGGGCCCTCGTCGAGCACTTCGAGCAGCACGTGCGCACTCCCGTTTCCGATCGCGGGTTCATGCCGGGTCCGCACCGTCACGCGCCCACCTTGCGGTGATGCATCCATCGCATTGAGGACGAGCGCGATGAGCACCTGCACGAGCTGGTCGGCGTCCCCATCGACGAACAGCGGACGGCTCCGCTCGAGTTCTGCCGCCATCTGCACGCGCTTGTACCGGGGATGATGCTGCAGGAGGAAGAGCCCCTGCTCCACCACGCCATTCACGTCGAGCGGTTCGCGGGACGCGGGCTTCGGCCGGGAGAAGTCGAGGAGGCCGTTCACGATGCGCTTGCAGCGCTGCACCTCGAGATCGATGATCCGCAGCAATTCGCCGGATGCGGACGCCGCGGCAGGTGCCCCTGTCTCGCGCACTGCACTCGCCATCTCTTCCTGCATCGCCAACGTCTCCGCACACGCCGCGATCGTTGCCAGCGGATTGTTGATCTCGTGCATGACTCCCGCGGCGAGCTGACCAAGGGCCGCGAGCTTCTCCGACTGCGCGGTCCGATCGATGGCCGCCTTCCAATCGGTGATGTCCTCGCCGATGGTGATGACGTGCGTGACGTCCTGGCCGCCCATGCGCATGGGAATCTTCGAGATGCGGAATGCGCGTGGCTCACCGAAGGCGTTGGTCTCCATCTGGAATTGCTGCAGCTTGCCGCTCGCGAAGACGTCGTCGAACTCCCCCTTCATCATGGCGGCAGGCTGGCGGTGCAGTACCTCGAAGATGGTCCGCCCGATGGCGTCCGTCCGCGAGACGCCCTGCAATCCGGTCTCGCGCTTGTGATTCCAGGCGTGGATGCGGTACTGGCGATCCACCACATGCAGCCCGACCGGCAGGGAGTCCACCACGCACTCTATGAAGGCGCGCTGGTCGGCGATCTCGGCGACGCGGGCCGAGATTTCCCGCTGCAGTTCAGCGAGCCGGACATCACGCGATAGGACCGCCGACAAGAGGTCGACCACAGCCTCGACAGTCTCCGCTTCCGACGGGTCGATCGCTATCGCCCGCTCGACCGTGAGTTCGCCCAGGGCCATGCCGGCCACCTGCACCGGAAAGGCACGCCGGAGCGCGCTGGCCTCGTTGCGCGCGTGCGATTCTCCGGCCCGCTCGAACCGGACGGCGTCCGCGCCAAGGAACGCGCGCAGCCGTTCGAGGGCGGTCTTCACCCCGACCTCGGTGGAGGGCGCCGTGAGGCATTGCGCGCAATCGCGCACCAGGTCGAACGGGCTCACCATCGGGGGATCATCAGCAGCGCAGGTTGGAAGTCACCAAGCCAAGCTAGACCTCCGCGACGACTCGGGCAAGGTGACCGAAGTGCTGCACAATTTGGCAAAGGCGGATGCAAACGTGGCAGTGAAATCTTCTCCCGGCTTGTCATTGTGGCCGCGAGCCACGGGCACACCGGCTGCAAAATAGCGTGGCACCAGACGGCTCTGGCCGAGCGCAAAGGGAGGCTAAGCCTGGGTCGTCAGGTCCGAGACAGCAGTGCAACCACGAACACCGGCATGCGCCGTCGCATGCCCAATCGACAAGGAGGACACCATGACTCTCTATCCATTTGCCATGACTGCACCCGCCACTCCGACCGGCATGCGCCGGGAGATGGACCGCCTGGTTCAGGACGTGTTCGGGA
The DNA here is from genome assembly GCA_040387895.1 of Gemmatimonadota bacterium. Lineage (GTDB taxonomy): Bacteria > Gemmatimonadota > Gemmatimonadetes > Gemmatimonadales > Gemmatimonadaceae > Gemmatimonas. Next base: position 847 of record JAZKCW010000153.1, on the reverse strand, counting down.
CTGGCGCGACCTCCGGCCGTCACCTGGCCTGGGCGCCGGCAGCCGACGCCACGGAGGATGCGGAGGGATACACGCTGGTGCTCGATGTGCCGGGGATCGCCCCTGATCAGATCGAGCTGATGACCGAAGACGGGATGCTTGTCGTGCGCGGGTCTCGCCCGGATCGCCTGTCGGACGACGGGGTGAAGCACGTGTTCGCTGAGCGCGCTACGGGCAGCTTCGAGCGCCGGTTCCGGTTGCCGAAGCATGCCGACGTCGGCGCAGTGGAGGCCCGATATTCCCACGGCGTGCTGACGGTCCGCATTGCCAAGGTGGCGCCGGCACAGCCGCGCCGCCTGGACATCGCCGTCGAGAGCGGACAGGCGTAAAAGCCGTCCCACCGGAACCAGCCATGAAGAAAAACAACAGGGCCATGCGTCAACCGCATGGCCCTGTTGTTTTTGCAAGCGCAGACTTCATCCAAGATATCAACTTCTGTCCGTTTGGATTCGGCTCACCAAGGCGCTGACCCCCGGCGTCGGCCGTTAGGCTGCCAGTGACCGAATCGCCTCCAGAATCTCCGCATTTTCGCGACGCAGACCGGGGTGTTCTTCCACGTGTGCCCATCGCACGATGCCCGACTGGTCGATCAGGAAGTACGCGCGATTTGCGAAGAATCCGTCTTTCCACAGCACCCCATACGCCGCGGACGCCTCGCGTTTGAAGTCGGAGAGCAGGTCGACCTTCATCTCATATTTGCTCTTGAACTCCTTCAGCGAGGGGACCGCATCCACGCTGATCGGGAGGACTTCCACGTCCGCCGAGCCGAAAACGTCGAAGTCATCGCTGAAGGCACACAATTCGCTGG
>JAZKCW010000152.1:0-14163 GCA_040387895.1 Gemmatimonadota bacterium | reverse complement strand
CATCCTTCACCATCTTGTCGATCTCGGTGTCGGACAGGCCGCTCGACGCCTCGATACGGATCTTCTGTTCCTTGCTCGTGGCCTTGTCGCGGGCCATCACGTGCAGGATACCGTTCGCGTCGATGTCGAACGTGACCTCGACCTGCGGCATGCCACGCGCTGCGGGCGGGATGCCCGTGAGCTGGAACTTGCCGATGGTGCGATTGTACACGGCGAGCTCGCGCTCACCCTGCAGCACGTGGATCTCGACCGTCGTCTGGTTGTCGTCGGCCGTGGAGAACGTCTCGGTCTTCTTGGTCGGAATCGTCGTGTTGCGCGGAATCAGCACCGTCATCACGCCGCCAAGCGTCTCGATACCGAGCGAGAGCGGCGTCACGTCGAGCAGCAGCACGTCCTTCTGCTCACCCGTGAGCACGGCACCCTGAATTGCGGCGCCCACGGCCACGACTTCGTCCGGGTTCACGCCCTTGTTCGGCTCCTTGCCGAAGAAGTCCTTCACGATCTGCTGGATCTTCGGGATGCGCGTCGAGCCACCGACGAGAATGACCTCGTCGACTTCGTTCGGCTGCATGCCCGCGTCCTTGAGCGCCTGCTTCATGGGCTCGAGCGTACGCGTGATGAGGTCATCGACGAGCTGCTCGAACTTGGCGCGCGTGAGCTGGTAGTTCAGGTGCTTCGGGCCCGACTGGTCCGCCGTGATGAACGGCAGGTTGATGTCGGTGCTGTTGGTGCCCGACAGCTCCATCTTCGCCTTTTCGGCTGCTTCCTTGAGCCGCTGCAGCGCCATCGGATCCTTCGAGAGGTCGATGGCCTGATCGCGCTTGAACTCCGCAACCAGCCAATCCATGACGCGCTGGTCGAAGTCGTCGCCGCCAAGGTGCGTATCGCCGTTCGTGCTCTTCACCTCGAACTGGCGCGTGCCGTCGACATCGTAGAGCTCGAGAATGGAGATGTCGTACGTGCCGCCGCCGAGGTCGAACACGGCAACCTTTTCGTCCTTCTTCTTGTTCTTGTCGAGGCCATACGCCAGGGCTGCAGCGGTGGGCTCGTTGATGATGCGAAGCACTTCGAGGCCGGCGATCTTGCCGGCATCCTTCGTCGCCTGCCGCTGCGCGTCGTTGAAGTACGCGGGTACGGTGACGACAGCCTTGGTGACGGGATGGCCGAGGTAGTCTTCCGCCGTCTGCTTCATCTTCTGCAGAATCATGGCGGAGACTTCGGGCGGCGTGTAGCGCTTGCCGCTGACTTCGACGGAGGCCACGTCATTCGGGCCGGCAACAATCTTGTATGGAACGCGGGACTGCTCGGTCTGCGCCTCGGCCGTCCGGCGGCCCATGAAACGCTTGATCGAGAAGACGGTGTTCTGGGGGTTGGTGACTGCCTGACGCTTGGCGATCTGCCCGACAAGGCGCTCGCCGTCCTTCGTGAAGCCGACGACGGACGGGGTCGTCCGGCCGCCTTCGGCGTTCGGGATCACGACTGGGTCGCCACCCTCGAGCACCGAAACCACGCTGTTGGTCGTACCGAGGTCGATGCCGATAACTTTTTCTGCCATTGCTTCCTCTAGTGGCGAGGTAAGAGGTCGTAGCGGCCGAATGGCCGCCGCTCGACCGAGTCAAAGGCAAGGGGTGGGCCCGCCATCTTCTGCCGCTTCGGCGTGGATCGGCCAGAAACGAAGGGCAATCGAACGCCGTGGTGGCAGACTGCCGGAGTGGCAGTCCAATCAGAACTCTGACAGGAGCCTTGGTGTTTCCCATCAGCGATGACAACCCGACCCTGCGGACGCCGGTGATGACGCTGGCGCTGCTGGCGGTCACCTGGATCGTATGGCTGGTCGTGCAGGGTGGCGGAGGCCTGACGAGCGAGGCCGGCGCGCTCAAGCTTGCCGTGAGCGTCTGCAATTTCGGGCTCGTCCCCGGCGAGCTCACCGGGCAGGTCCCGCTCGGCTATGGGGTGCCACTCGGGCGCGGTCTGGCCTGCGTGATCGACAACGAGACCATCAATTACGCCACGCCCATCATCTCCATCTTCCTGCATGGAAGCTGGGGCCACATCCTCGGCAACTCGTTGTACCTGTGGGTGTTCGGTAACAACGTGGAAGACAGTATGGGCCGCGGCCGCTTCCTCGTCTTCTACCTGCTGACGGGGGTCGTTGCCGCTGGCACGCACATCCTGGTGGAGCCGGCATCTCCGTTGCCGACCGTCGGCGCGTCCGGCGCAATTTCCGGAGTGATGGGTGCGTACCTGCTGCTGTATCCGCGCGTGCACGTGCGCACGTTCTTCCCGCCGATCTTTCTCTTCCGTGTCCCGGCGTGGGCCGTCCTGCTGCTCTGGTTCGGCAGCCAGCTCCTCACTGGCTTGCCGCAGCTCTCCATGCTGCGCCCGGAGGTGTCCGGTGGCGTTGCGGTCTGGGCGCACATCGGAGGGTTCGTCGCCGGTGTCGTGCTGGCCCGTGCATTTGCCAATCGCGAGTTCGTGCGGCGCCGCGTGGCCGCAGGTGACGCACTGACAGTTCTGTCATGAACTAATTGTCCGCTATTGTCGGAACGCATCGGTGACGCAATCGTTACGTGCGTTACCGTTCCTGCAGGGCAGCCGAACTCGCTTCTTTCCTGCGGCAGTTCAGTGTCTGCGTCGATACGTGCACGCGCGAACGCCCCGACTCGCATACAACCGACTCCAGCCCCGGATCTCAGTGAAGTTCTTCGCGAAGGACGAGACGTTTTTCGATTACTTCCGTCAGCTCGCCGTTCACATCCAGCGTTCCGCCGTCCTGTTGAAGGAGCTGTTCGACAACCCCGCTGATGCAGCGCGGATCGCGGCCGCAATCAAGGACGTGGAGCACGACGGTGACGCCATCGTGCACGTGATCAACCAGCGCATCGACACGAGCTTCGTGACGCCTCTCGATCGCGAGGACATTCACCTGCTCGCGAAGCGCCTGGACAACGTGATCGACCTCATCAACGGCGCAGCGCGCCGAGTGGTGATGTTCCGCGTGAAGGAGTCCCGTACGGGTGGTGCGGAGATGGCGGCGATCCTCGTGCGCGCTTCGGCGGAGATCCTGGACTCGGTTGGCGACGTGACGAAGCGCGTGGCCATGCTGGAGCACGGCCGATCGATGAAGTCGCTCGAGCAGGAAGGGGACGCCATCTATGCGGAGTGCGTCGGCTCGCTGTTCGACAACGACATGCCGGCGATCGAGGTGATCAAGTGGAAGGAGATCTACGACGCACTGGAGGACGCGATCGACGAGTGTGAAGACGTGTCGAACGTGCTCGAAAGCATCGCGCTCAAGAACGGCTGATTCGCTTGATCTACTTCGTTCTGTTCATCGTCCTCGTCGCGCTGGCGTTCGACTTCATCAACGGCTTCCACGATTCCGCGAACTCCATCGCGACGATCGTGGGCACACGGGTGCTGAGCCCCCTGGCGGCCGTGGTGTGGGCGGCCGTGTTCAACTTCTCGGCGCTCTTCTTCGTGGGAACGGCCGTCGCGAAGGCGGTCGGCAGCGGATTCATCGATCTGAAGATCGTCGACCCGAACGTGATTCTCGGTGGCCTTCTCGGCGCCATCACGTGGAATCTGATCACCTGGTGGTACGGCATCCCGAGCAGCTCGTCGCACGCGCTCATCGGCGGGTATGCCGGATCGGCGGTGGCGAAGGCGGGATTCGCCGCGATCCTGTGGGGCAAGAAGTGGATCGAGACCCTGTCGTTCATCGTGCTCTCGCCCACGCTCGGCATGCTCATGGGCTTCCTGCTCATGGTGATCGTCTTCAACGTGTTCCGGAAGGCGTCCAACAGTGGCACGACCAAGTACTTCCGGGTCGCGCAGATGACCAGTTCCGCGCTGCTCTCGTTGGCGCACGGCGGTAACGATGCGCAGAAGACGATGGGCATCATCGTCGGCCTGCTCGTGGCATCGCAGTCGGTGTTTGCCGGCCAGACCGGCTTCCTGGGCAACTTCTACGTGACGTCGCTGGACACGATCCCGGTGTGGGTGGAGCTCTCGGCATACACCATGATTTCGCTGGGCACGCTCTTCGGCGGCTGGCGCATCGTGCACACCATGGGCACGCGCATCACGAAGCTGCGCCCGGTCGGTGGCTTCTGCGCGGAAACCGGCGGCGCCATCGTGATTCTGGCCGCGTCCCAGGCCGGCATCCCGGTGAGCACCACGCACACCATCACCGGCGCCATCGTCGGCGTCGGCGCCACGACCCGGCTCTCCGCCGTGCGGTGGGGCCTCGCAAGCCGTATCGTATGGGCATGGGTCATCACCATTCCTGCCTCTGCGCTGATCGCCGCGATCAGCTACAAGCTGCTTGCTGCCTTCCACCCTCTCTGAACCCGCGGAGGCGCCGGTGTCCAAGTCTGCGTTGGCAATAAGCACCGCAGCGCCGGACTCCGACGGTTCCGCGCTCCCGTACTTCAACCGGGAGATGAGCTGGCTCGGCTTCAACGCACGCGTGCTCGCCGAGGCCCTCGACGAGCGCGTGCCGCTGCTGGAGCGGCTCAAGTTCCTGGCGATCTTCAGCACCAACCTCGACGAGTTCTACATGGTCCGGGTCGCGGGGTTGCGGCGCAAGGTGGCGGCCGGCACCCCGCAGTACGCACCCGACAAGCTGTCGCCGGCAGAGCAGCTCGATGCCATTCGGCATCGGGTCCGCGACCTGCTCAAGCAGCGCCGGGCGGCGCTGCGCAACGACCTCTGGCCGGCAATGGAGGCGCGAGGCATCCGCCTGTTGACGATGGCGGATCTCAACCGGAAGGAAACCACGGCCGTCGCGGAGTTCTACGAGAAGGAAGTGTTTCCGGTGCTGACGCCGCTGGCCGTCGACCCGGGACATCCATTTCCGTACATCTCGAACCTGTCGCTGTCGTTGGCCGTCGAGATCCGCGACCCCGATACCGGCAAGGAGCATTTCGCCCGCGTGAAGGTCCCGCGTTCGCTGCCGCGCTGGGTGAGCGTGGGGCGCGACCATCACTTCCTGCCGCTCGAGCAGCTGATCGGCGCGAACCTGCGATCGCTGTTTCCGGGAATGGATGTGATGCGGTGGTTCACGTTCCGCATCACGCGCTACTCGGATCTCGACCTCGGCCAGATGGACCAGCCCGACGACCTGCTGGAGACCATCGAGCAGCAGGTCTTCCAACGGCGTTTCGGCGAGGTGGTTCGGCTCGAAGTCCAGCGGGACATGCCGTCGTCGATTCGTGAGCTCCTTCTCGAGGAACTGAGCGAGAGTGAATCGCAGGCCGTGGCTCCGCTTACCGCGGCCGACGTGCACGAGATCGACGAGACGCTCGAGCTGGGCGACCTGATGACGCTGGCCGGGCTCGATCTGCCCGACCTGCACGATCCGCCACACACGCCGCTCGTGCCCGCTGCGTTGCGCGACAACACGCGCAGCATCTTCGACATCATCCGCGAGCGCGACGTACTGGTGCATCACCCGTACGAATCGTTTTCCGCGTCCGTGGAAGCGTTTCTCGAGGCGGCGGCGCACGACCCCCACGTGCTGGCCATCAAGCTCACGCTCTATCGCACGTCGGGCGACACCGCGATCGTGCGCGCGTTGACCGAGGCCGCAGAGCAGGGCAAGCAGGTGGCCGTGCTGATCGAACTGCAGGCGCGCTTCGACGAGCAGAACAACATCACGTTCGCGCGCACGATGGAAAGCTACGGCATCCATGTGGCGTACGGACTACCGGGCCTCAAGACACACGCGAAGACTGCGCTCGTCGTGCGTCGCGACCCGGACGGCATCCGGCGATACGTGCATATCGGCACGGGCAACTATCAGTCGAAGACCGCACGGCTGTACACGGACCTCGGCCTGCTCACGGCGAGCCCGGAAATCGGCGCGGACCTGACGGACCTCTTCAATTCGCTGACCGGCGTGTCGCGGCAGAAGTTCTACCGGAAGCTGCTGGTGGCACCGTCCAACCTGCGCGAACGCATGCTGGAACTCATCGCGCGCGAGGCCGATCATGCGCGGGACGGACGCGGGGGCCGAATCATCGGCAAGATGAATGCGCTCGTCGATCCGGAAGTCATCTCGGCGTTGTATCGCGCGTCGCAGGCCGGCGTCGAGATCGATCTGATCGTGCGTGGCATCTGCTGCCTGGTGCCGGGGCTCCCGGGTACGAGTGAGCGCATCCGCGTGATCTCGATCGTCGGCCGGTTCCTCGAGCATTCACGCGTGCTGTATCTCGCCAACGGCGGGAACCCTGAGTACTACATCGGCTCTGCCGACTGGATGCCGCGCAATCTGGACCGGCGCGTCGAAGTGCTCACGCCGATCGACGACCTGCAGCTGCACCGGCAGTTGCACTCGGTGCTCGAGGCATCGCTCTCGGATAACCGGCAGGCGTGGGACCTCGACAGTGACGGCCAGTACAAGCGCCGGATGCCGGGTGACCAGGCCGAGATGTCGTCGCAGTCGCGTTTCATTCGCGACCCGTGGGGCATGACCGTGGCCGTCAGGCCTTCACTCGCCGCCAACACGAAGCGCAAGCGTCACAAGGGACACGCGCGCACGGAAGGGAAGGGGCGCACCGACCCGACGCACGACAACTAGCCCGCTACTCGCCGTCGCCCTCGTCGAACGTCACGACGCCGCCGTCCGGACCGATCACTTCCACCGGCTTGCCCAGTACGCGCTCGAGCAGCGCACTCTTGCGGCTGGCACCCCAGCACTCCAGTCGCACGTTCATCGCACCCTCGGCTTCGACGGCGGTGACGCGCACCGAGCCCGTGGTCCAGCGAATCTTGAGATTGCCGACGGCGCCGACATGGCCCCGGTCGAACCCGTCGGCGAAGCGCAATAGCGCCGACAGCTTCACGATCCGGTCGCGCATGGCGCGATCGACTCCGCCGAGGACGCGATGCTTGCGCTTGGGCGCTGCGCCGCGGTGATAGCGTGCGACACATGCCACCGCCACCTGTTCGGCCGGTGTCATGCCCAGCAGCTCGGCGTGCGAGATGAGGTGGAACGAATGCTTGTGATGCTTCTCGTAGTTGATGTGGTATCCCACGTCGTGCAGCAGCGCGGCATCGGCAAGAATGCGACGGTCGGCGGGCCCGAGCCCCATGCGCGAACCCAGGGCATCGAACAGCTGCAAGGCGAGGGTCTGCACGTGCCGGGCATGCGGCTCCTCGTAATGACAACGTTCGGCGAACTCCCGGACCGATCGCTCGCGCGCCGCGCCCGGATCCGCCACCACCGGTGTCACACGCGCGGCTTCGAGCAGCAGGCCTTCGCGAATGCCGTACGCCGATGCCAGCAGGTCACGCGGATCGAAGCGTGAGAGGACTTCCGCGGCGACGGCGAGACCCGCGACGATGATATCCGAACGCGCCGGATTGAGGCCCGGGACCCGGGCCCGTTCCTCGGGGTCGAGGCGCTGCAGCCAATCGAGGACGTGTTCGAGCTCGACGCGCGTGACCCGCGTGCCGTGAGGTGAGCGCCGCGCAGAGACTTTCTGCCGGGCCAGTACGATGCCCGCAAGATTGGTGAACGTGCCACCTGACCCGATGACTTGCGCGCCGCGCCAGTCCTTCACCGGGACGGCACCGCGCAATCCGTCGCGCACGTGCTCGCGAAGCGCGTTCACACCTCGCACGCGGACCGCCGGCGCCAGGAAACGCTCGGTGAGCCGGACGGCGCCGAACGGCAGCGATGCCATGCGCTCGATCAGGCCGTCCTTCGCGAGCACGAGTTCCAGCGAGCCGCCGCCAATGTCCATGACCACCGAGCGTCCGGCACCCAGCTCGAAGTGCGCGAGTGCGCTGCGGAAGCAGAGCAAGGCTTCCTCCTCACCGGAGAGGATGCGCACCTCGAGGCCCGATGTCTCCTGCACGCGCGCACAGAAGTCCTGACCATTCGATGCGTCGCGCACGGCACTGGTCGCGACGATCTCCACACGTTCGGCGCCAAGCTGCTGTGCCAGCATCACCATGCGCGCGATCGCGGCTACGGCGGCATCCACGGCAGTCTGCCCGAGGGCGCCTGTTCGCTCGAGGCCCTCACCCAGGCGCGGCATCGCCTTCATCTCGTCGACGACGCGGATCTGGCCTGTCGGGGAGACGTCGGCGACGATCTGGCGCACCGAGTTCGAGCCGACGTCGATCGCGGCAATGCGTACGTCGCCGTTCGACGGTACGACGGCAGGACTGGACAGCGGTGTCGCGTTCACGCGCGCGTCTCCTCTTGCTCTTCATCGAAGCGATGCCGGATCTGCTTGCCCTCGGCGAGATAGACCGCATCCTCGCCGATGTTCGTGGCCAGATCCGCAACACGCTCGAGGTTGCGGCTCACCAGCAGCAGCTCGAGCGACGGGGCGATCGTGCGCGGATCGCCCATCATGTGCGTGAGCAGCGTACGGAAGATTCCATCGTGCAGCGCGTCCACCTCATCGTCGGCCCTGCCGACCGCGCGTCCGAGTGTGCCGTCGGCGCGGATGAACGCATCCAGTGCGTCGCTCAGCATCGCGCGTGCGCGACGTGCCATGTCGGAGATCGCAGGCACCGCGGGGGCGACGGCGCGTGTGTCGACCAGGCGAACGGCGCCCTGGGCAATGTTGACGGCATGGTCGCCTACCCGCTCGAGGTCGCTCGACACCTTGATCGCGCCGATGAGAAAGCGGAGGTCACGCGCCAGCGGCTGCTGCAGGGCGAGGAGCGAAATGGCCAGGTTTTCCGTCTCGACTTCCAGTCGGTCGAGTTCGCGGTCGGCGTCGATCACGGCCTGCGCCTTTTCACGGTCGCGCTCGAGCAGCGCTTCGACGGAGAGATCCACGAGCGATTCCGCGCGTTCCGACATGTCGAGCAGGCGCTGCTTGAGCGTGCCCAGCTCGTCGTGGAAGTGCCGATATCCGCTCGTAGGTAGTGCCGTCAACCAAACCTCCCGGTGATGAACGCTTCCGTGCGGGGTTCGCGCGGACTCGTGAACAATCGTCGTGTACTGTCCGCCTCGACGAGGGCGCCGTCGGCGAGGAAGACCGTGCGCTCCGACACGCGTGCCGCCTGTTGCAAGTTATGGGTCACCAGCACGATGGTAAGCTCCCGGCGGAGTTCGTACAGGAGTTCCTCGATGCGCAGGGTGGCGGTCGGGTCGAGCGCCGTCGTCGGCTCATCGAGCAGGAGCACCTCGGGATCGTTGGCGAGTGCGCGCGCGATGCACAGTCGCTGCTGCTGTCCTCCCGAAAGCTCGAGCGCGCCTTCCCGAAGCCGGTCGCGGGTCTCCTCCCATAGCGCGGCGCGGCGCAGTGCCTGCTCCACGCGTCCCTCGAGCTCCGTGCCGCGCGCCCCGAGGTTCAGCTTCGGACCGTAGGCCACGTTGTCGAAGATGGAGCGGGGAAAGGGATTCGAGCGCTGGAACACCATGCCGACGCGTTGCCGCAGGATGCTGGTATCGACCTGCGGCCCGTAGATGTCGATGCCGTCGAGCCGGACGCTCCCATCGGCACTCGCGCCGGGAATCAGCTCATTGAGCCGGTTCATGGCGCGAAGGAGCGTCGACTTGCCACATCCGGATGGTCCGATGACGGCCGTGACCGATCGTGGACTGATATCGAGATCGATGCGCGCGAGCGCACGCGTCGCTCCGAACCACGCCGAGAAGCGCTCGACGGTGATGTGCCCGGTGACTGCGGCGCCGGTGCTTCCCGCTGGTACGGCCCGCGCGGGAATGCTCATGCCACGCTCATCCGAATCGCCCGGTGATGTACGCTTCCGTCCGGGGATCGCCCGGCGTCGTGAACAGCGCACCCGTCACGCCATGCTCGACGACTTGGCCGGCGAGCATGAAGATCGTGACGTCCGAGATGCGCGCCGCCTGCTGCATGTTGTGCGTGACGACCACCACAGTCACGCTCTGCCGCAGTTCGTACAGCAACTCCTCGATGCGCTGGGTGCCCAGCGGATCGAGCGACGCCGTGGGCTCATCGAGCAGCAGCACAGACGGACCGACGGCCAGCGCACGCGCGATACACAGCCGCTGCTGCTGCCCGCCGGACAGCGCCAGGGCGCTGCCATGGAGCCGGTCGCGCACCTCGTTCCACAGAGACGCCCGACGAAGGGCCCCCTCGACCGCATCGGCTGTCTCCGTCCGGCCCGGACGGCCCGGCCCGGCACGCAGTCCTGCCGCGACATTGTCGAACACGGACAGCGCCGGAAATGGCGTCGGGCGCTGGAAGACCATCCCGATCCGTCGGCGCAACTCCACCGGATTCACCTCACGCGCGTAGACATCGCTTCCGTCCAGCAACACCGCACCGGACACCGCGGCGCCGGCCACAGTCTCATGCAACCGGTTGATGCAGCGCAGCAAGGTCGACTTGCCGCAACCGGATGGTCCGATGATCGCGGTGACTGCGCCGCCTCGGCAGTCGAGTGACACGTCGTTCACGGCGGTGCGCGCGTGATAGCGCGCTCGCAACGACCGGATCGCGACGGCGGGCGCCGTGCCGGCTGGCAGCGTCGAACTACCTCTCACAGCTCTTCCGACCCGGCGCGGACACCGCCACCCTGCATGAGCGATCGGCGTGAGCGGAGGACGGCGCGAGCAATCAGACTCATGGTGGCGACGAGCAACAGCAGCACGACGGCGCCGGCCCAGGCCTGCGCGCGCCAATCGTCGTACGGGCTCCCCGCGTACACGTAGATCTGCAGCGGGAGCGCGGCAATCGGGCGCGTGACGTCGGTCGAAAAGAACGGGTTGCCGAATGCGGTGAAGAGCAGCGGAGCCGTTTCCCCCGCCGCACGCGCGATCGCCACCAGCGCGGCGGTGGCGATACCCGGCATGGCGGTCCGCAGCACGATGCCGAGCGACGTGCGCCACTCGGGAAATCCCAGCGCGAGCGCGGACTCCGCGAGGGCAGTCGGCACGAGATTGACCAGCTCTTCCGTCGCGCGCGCGAGCACGGGAATGATCAGCAGGCCGAGCGCGATGCCCCCGGCGAGCGCGGAGAACTGGCCACTCGGTCGCACCACGAGCTCCCACACGAAGACGCCCAGCACGATCGAGGGCAGGCCGCTCAGCACATCGGCGACGAACCGCACGGTCTGCGCCCGTTTCGTGCGCCCATTCGCCGAGAGAAAGAGTCCAGCGCCAAGTCCGACGGGAACGCCGACGAGCGCAGCAATGCCGACCAGCACGAGGGTGCCCACAATGGCGTTGGCCATCCCACCACCGCCGACACCGGCCGGTGCAGGCATGCGCAGGAACAAGGCGGGCGAGAACGCCGAAAACCCACCGACGACGATGTGTGCGAGAATCGCGACCAGCGGAATCACGGCCGCCAGTGCTGCCATCCACACGAGTGCCAGCATGAGGGAGCCCGTTCGCCGTCGGCGGCGGAGGGCGGGGGTGGCTTCGCTCAGGGGCATGCGTTACCGCGCGTCACGGAATGCGATGCCGGCGGCGGGCACCCCGACTACGCCGGCACCACCACTGACGCGCCATACCAGCCAGCGCGCCAGGATGTTCACGACCAGCGTGATGAGCAGCAGGAGCCCTGCCACCGCCATGAGCGCGGACAAGTGCAGGCGGCTCGACGCCTCGCCGAACTCGTTCGCCAGCAGTGACGCCATCGTGTATGCCGGGTCGAGCAGCGAATCCGGAATCGCGTGCCTGTTGCCGATGACCATGGTCACCGCCATCGTCTCGCCGAGGGCACGTCCGAGGCCCAGGATCATGCCGCCGACGAGCCCTGAGCGCGCGAACGGGAGCACTGCGTCACGGATGGCTTCCCACGGTGTCGCGCCGAGGGCCAGCGCCGCCTCCCGCTGCGCACGTGGCACTGCCGCGAGTACTTCGCGCGAAACCGATGCGATGTAGGGCAGGATCATGATCGAGAGCACGAGCACCGCGGCCAGCAGGCTCGGGCCGTAGGCCGGGCCTCCGAAGATCGGCAGGGACCCGAACTGCGACTGCAATGCAGGCATGACGGTGCGCCGCAGCAGCGGCACCAGCACGATCAATCCCCAGAGGCCGTACACGACGCTCGGGATCGCGGCGAGCAGGTCGATGGCGAAGGCGACCGGTGTGCGCAGCCAGCGTGGCGCGAGCTCCGTGGTGAAGATCGCGGTACCGATCGCCAGTGGTGCTGCTATGCAGAGCGCGAGCAGTGACGAGAGCAGCGTGCCGATGACGACCGGCAGTGCGCCGAACTGCGCGCGCGATACATCCCATCGGCCACCGAAGAGCAGTCCTGCACCGGAGTGCTGCAGCGCCGGCCAGCTCGCTCGCAGGATGATGATCGCGAGCAGCACCAGGAGCAGCGGAATGGCATACGCGCACGACGCGATGGCCCACCGGTACAGGCGATCCGCCAGCAGCGTGGCCGCGCCGACTTTCACGGAGTGCGAGGGCGCGCTGCCGCGGGCGCACCGGCGGCCGGCGGCGCAATGGCGTCGAGCCGGTCGAGCACGCGATCGGCGATCTCGCTCGGCAGCGCCACGTAACCGAGCTGGCTCGCCATCTCGCCGCCGTCGGCGAGGGCCCAGCGGAGGAACTGCACGAGCTGTCCCGTCTTCGCCGCACCGATCGCTTGCGGTGCGATCAGCATCCAGGTGAACGACGCGAGCGGGTACGCATGCTCACCGGGCGCGTCGACGATGGAGACGCGAAGGTCACCCGCGCCCACCGGGGCGCCAGTGGCGGCGGATGCAACCTCGAAAGGCATCGGCGAAACGAAACGGCCGGCGCGATTGCGGATCTGCGCGACCGGAAGGCGGTTCTGACGCGCATACACGACTTCCAGATATCCGATCGCGCCGACCATGCCCTTCACCTGACCGGCCACGCCCTCATTGCCCTTTCCGCCAATGCCGCCGGGCCACCGGACATCCTTGCCGCGCCCAGGACCGGCTGCCCAGTCCGGGCTCACCGCGGTGAGGTAATCGCTCATGATATACGAGGTGCCGCTGCCGTCGGCGCGATGCACGACGAGGATGTCGGTGTCCGGGAGCGCGACGCCGGGATTGAGCGCCGTGATGCGCCGGTCGTTCCAGCGCGTGATGCGCGCGAGGAAGATGTCGGCGACGACGTCACCCGCGAGGCGCAGCGGACGGGCGAGCCCTGGCAGGTTGTAGGTGATCGCGACGGCGCCGAGCACCGTCGGGATATGCAGCACCGGTGACGTCGACTCGGCAATCTCGGCGTCGCTCATGGGCACGTCGGTCGCACCGAAATCGACCGTGCCGGCGAGGATCTGCCGGATGCCGCCACCGGAGCCGATGGACTGGTAGTTGATGCGCACGTTGGTGCGCGTCGCGTAGTCGTTGAACCAGCGCGCGTAGAGCGGATACGGGAACGTCGCGCCGGCACCGGTCAGGTCGACGCGGACGGAGGATGCGGTGCGGGCGCCCGATGTATCGGCGTCTCGCGACTGCTCTGCAGCCGGCGAGCAGGCACTCACGACCATCAGCACGAGGGCAAACGCAGCGTGTCTGGTCACAGACCGTTTGCGAAGCTGAGGAACTTGAAGCGCCCATCGCGTTCGAGGATGGCACCGAACAGTCGGACGCCCCCGAGCTGGCAGTCCTCGTGCAATCGATTTTCTCCTTCCGTCGCGATGCGTTCGCATGTCAACGATCCGGCGGCGGGGGCCTGCCCGGCGTATTTCGACAGCGCCTTGCGTATACCCTCGTCCGAGCCGGAGAGCAGCTGCTCCCAGAGCAGGGCAGGCGGTGCCTCGTATGGCGGCTTGCTCAGCTTCGACTCGGGGTAGTAGAGCCACGCATACTCGGCGCGGTCGAGCAGCATCGCGTTCAGGGCGGCGGTGTCGCGCGATGCGAGTGCCTTGCCGAACCGACGCACGAGCGACTCGCGCGAGGCACTCGCATGACGGAGCGAGTCGGGGCGACCCGCTGTCGTCGCCTGGAAGCGCTGCAGCATCTCCGCCACGGGGAGAATGGAATCGACCGTGCCGCCACTCGCAGCGACCTCACGAGCGTGCGCGGCCTGCGAATCGGCAGCCGTGCGCGGCGCATCAGCCGTCTGCGGCGCGTTCGACGGGCGCTCTGGCGAAGTACAGGCGAGCGCGCTGCATGCGGCCAACAGCAGCGCAGGGCGGAGCATGGACAAGATTCGGTGGGGAAGAAAGAGAGCGGCCGGCACCGCGAACGCGACGCCGACCGCAGTCTGTAAAGTTA
>JAZKCW010000151.1:8055-14771 GCA_040387895.1 Gemmatimonadota bacterium | reverse complement strand
CTGCTGATCGGCCTCGGCGCCTGCTCGACGGACGGCGTGTACGCACCGATCACGCCCGAGCCTGCCATGTCTCGCCGAAGCGATGACAGCGCGATCGTGGTCAACGTCGGACACCGTGGTGCCTCCGGCCGCGCGCCAGAGCACACGATCATGGCATACGACCTCGCGCTCGCGTTCGGCGCCGACTACATCGAGCAGGACCTGCAGCTGACCAAGGATGGCGTGCTGGTGGTGCTGCACGACCCGACGCTCAATCGCACCGCGCGCGGTGCGGCGGAAAACTGCACCGGACTCGTGATCGAGAAGACGCTGGCGCAGATCAAGACGTGCGACGTGGGCAGCTGGTTCAATGCGCGCTACCCCGAGTACGCGCGCGCAGAGTACGTCGGACTTACGATCCCGACCCTCGCCGAAGTGTTCGAGCGCTACCAGCACTCGGTCAACTACTACATCGAGACCAAGAATCCGGCAGATGCACCGGGCATGGAAGAGGCGCTGCTCGCACTGATGGACCAGCATGACCTGCTGCAGACGGCAGCGTCGCGTCGTCAGGTGCTCATTCAGTCGTTCAGCGATGCAAGCCTGAAGAAGATTCACGCGCTCGACGCGTCGCTGCCGCTGATCCAGCTCGGCGGCGGCTCGAGCGCCAGCATCCGCGCTGCACTCGACGCCGTTTCGCAGTATGCCGTCGGCATCGGCCCGTCGTTCGGCGGCGTCGACGCCGCGCTCGTCGCAGCCGCACACGAGCGCTGCCTCGACATCCACCCGTACACCGTGAACAGCGAAGCCGACATGCGCCGCCTGATCGACCTGGGCGTGGACGGCATGTTCACGAACTTTCCGGAGCGGCTCGACGCGATCTTGGGCGGGGAGGCCGCCAACGGCAAGCAGGCAGCCAAGCGGTCCGCTGACGCGGCGAAGGCGTGTCAGGCGGGTTTCTGAGTAACGCGCGTACCGCGAGCGCCAACCGCTGAGTTACGCGGGCACGGAAGCGGCGGCGGCTCGGAAGTGCACGAGCCGCCGGATGCTCCAGACGCCCAGCACCGGACCGAAGGCGAGAATAGCGAAGGCCCACTGCCAGCCGGTGCGTTGCGCGATGAGCGGCACGACCTGGATCATGATCGAGGTGAGCAGGAATCCGATCGACGTCTGGAGCGTGAGCGCAGTCCCCACCGCATGGGGCGGCACACTTTCGGTGACGAGCACCGAGAACTGCGCGCTGTCGGCGATGATGAAGAAGCCCCAGACGAGCGCCACGGGCACGAGGGTCCACAGGCTCGCGCCGAACGTCAGGCCCACGAGCAGCGCGCATGCACCGCTGACCGTCATGGCGAGCGTCACCAGCCACGCGCGCCCGCGGCGGTCCGCCGCGATGCCACCCCAGACGCACCCGAGTCCACCCACGGCCAGCGCGGCGAACGAAACGCCGGATGCAATACGCTCACCCGCGATGCCCGCGTTGGGATCGCGCGCGGCGATGCTCGCTGCGATGAACACCGGCAGCCACGTCCACGCCGCATACAGCTCGATCATGTGGCCGAGGTAGCCGCCGGTGGAAAGACGCCAGCGACGCTCGCGCACCACATCGCCGACGAGGCTCCATGAGAACGCGCGCGGCGGAAACGGATACGGACCTTCACGGTAGCCGGTCCATACGAGTGCGGCGGCGAGCAGCGCGCCACAGGATGCCGCGAGCTGCACTTCGACGACGCCGGCACCGGGCATCGCGTGCACGAGATACGGGAGTGCCTTCCCCACCGTGAGTGCGCCGACGATCGTGCCGACGGCGAGACCACGTCGCGCGCGAAACCACGTCGCGATCATCTTCATCGCGGGCGGATAGACGCCGGCGAGACACGCGCCGGTGAGAAAGCGCCATACGAGTGCCGGCGCGAGCCCGTCGGCGGTGAGCACGAGCGCATTGACCGTTGCGCCGGCGATCGCGCTCACGGCGAAGAGTCGTCGCGCCGGCACGATGTCGGCGAGGTTTAGCAGCGCCGAGAGTGCCGTTCCTGCCACGAAGCCGAGGCTCACCATCGTGGTGAGCAACCCGGCTTCGCTCGCGCTCAGACTCCAGAGGGTGCGATACTGCGCGGACACGGCGCTGGCAGCGAACCAGAGCGACATGCCGAGCAGCTCGGCTGTCGCCAGCAACCCGAGGATCCGCCAGCGCGCGGGCGCGCTGTCGGCCTCGGGTGGAGATGCAGACAGTGCGCCTGCCGTCAATCCGCGCTGGTCTGGCGCGGCGTCACCCCTTCTGCGGGCCGCACGTCGATCGGCGCCTTGCCCTTGCCCTTGAGGAACGCATCGACCGGCGGCAGCAACTCCTTCCACACGCGGCGCAGCTCGACGAGGTAGCCCTCGAGCTCCTTGTCGAGGATGTCGAACACCTGCACCGACTGCTGCGTCGGCCGCGCCTCCGTGCTGCCGATGACACCGGCGAGCCCGGCGATCTGGTTGTTCACGCGGATCGGATAGTTGAGCGGATCCTGGCCGCTCTGGTTCTTCACCTGGTAGATCTTGGCCTCGATCTCCGATGCCTTGGTATCGAGCGCGCGCGCGAGCGGGCGGAACGCGGCGGAATCCGTGCCCAGCTCCTTCGCACGCGCTTCGAGCTGCGCGCGCACGTAGCGCACCGTGCGCACGGCGTCGTTCGCGTCCGTCGTGCGGTCACGCACCTTCATCAGCAGCTTGTACTGCGCGACGAGGTCGGCCGCGGTCGCGTCGCTGCGCGGGTCCTTCTTCACCAGGAGCTTCGCCTGCTGCACGCTGCTGCCGTCGACGAGCAGGTGGACGGTGTAGTTGCCGGGCAGTACCAACGGGCCGGTGGTGCCGGCGGCCCAGTAGATCATGCCGTCAAAGCGCGTCGCATCGCTCTCGCGCAGGTTCCACGAGAATGTGTTGAGGCCCGCGCGATTCGGCACGCGAGGCTCCGCCTGCGGTGCACGCGGGCCGTCGTCCTGCTGCATCGGCGCGCCGGCGGCACCGGCGGCACCGGCGGCACGCGGCGGCGCCGTGTCGTTGCTGAAGCTCCGGACCGTGCGACCCGTGCTGTCGCGGAACTCGATCGTCACCGTGCGCGCCGCCTGCTTGAGCCAGAAGTTCACGATGGCACCGGTCGCCGGATTCTGGCCGATGGGTGCGTTGCCCGCCCCGCCTTCCCCGAAACCGCCGGCCCAGTTCACGCGGTACGTCACGGCGGGCGTGAACAGATGGGCCGCCTTCTCGAAGACCGCGGGCGTGAGCTGCCGCAGCGTGCTGAGATCGTCGAGGATCCAGAACGAACGGCCATGCGTGCCCGCCACGAGATCGCCCTCCTTGATGGCGAGATCGTGCACCGGCACGATCGGCAGGTTGCGACGCAGCGAGAACCACGTGTTGCCGTCGTCGAGCGATGCCCACACGCCGCGCTCGGTGCCGGCGAAGAGGAGGCCCTTCCGCTCTTCGTCCTCGCGCAGGACGCGCGTGAACTCCGATGCGGGAATGCCGTTCGCCGCACCCGAGCCGTCGATGCGCTTCCAGGTGCGTCCGTAGTCACCCGTGCGGAAGAGATACGGCTCCTGGTCGTCCATCTGGAACCGGTTGGCCGCGACGTACGCGACGGCCGGGTCGAAGCGCGAGGCCTCGATGCTCGAGATGCGCGCCCACTCCCGCTCCTTGAGCGTCGGTGGGGTGATGTTCGTCCACGTGGTGCCGCCGTTGCGCGTGATCTGCACGAGGCCGTCGTCGGAGCCGGCCCAGATGACACCCTTCGTGATCGGCGATTCGGACACGGCGAACACGGTGCCGAAGTACTCGACGCTCGTCTGGTCCTTCGTGATCGGGCCGCCGGAGGGGCCGAGCGTGCGGGGATCGTTGCGCGAGAGATCGGGAGAGATCGGCGTGTAGCTCTCACCACCGTTCGTCGTCTTGAACAGCACGCTCGAGCCGACGTAGATCGTCTTCGGATCGTGCGGGCTCACGACGATCGGGAACGTCCACTGCATGCGGTACTTCGCATCGGCGGCGTCGTGTCCCATGGGATTGAGCGGCCACGGGTTCACGTTGCGCGACAGGCCCGTCACCATGTCCTTGCGCGTGAGCATGCCGCCGTAGCTGCCGGCGAAGACGATGTCGGGGTTGTCGGGCAGTGCGGTGACGAAGCCGGATTCACCACCACCGGCGTCGAGCCACTGCGAGCGCAGGATGCCGCCGGGCGCGCGCGACGGACCGCAGAGCGTGCTGTTGTCCTGCTGGGCGCCGCACACCTTGTACGGGAAGTGGTTCGTGGTGCTCACATGATAGAACTGCGCCGTGGCGAAGTCCTGCTCCGTCCACGACTTCGCCCCGTCGAGCGACACGTTGGCGCCGCCGTCGTTCGCCTCGATCAGGCGGTTCGGGTCGTCCGGCGCGATCCACAGGTCGTGCGAGTCGCCGTGCGGCGCCGCGATGTTCGTCCACGTGCGGCCGCCATCACGCGACACCTGGAACTGCACGTTGCTCGCGTACACCAGGTCGGGATTCTTCGGGTCGGCGTAGATCTTCGTGTAGTACCACGCGCGCTGCCGCAGCTTGCGTTCGGCGTTCACGCGCGTCCACGTCGCACCCGCGTCGTCGGAGCGGAACACGCCGCCTTCATCTGCTTCGATGATCGCGTACACGCGCTGCGGGTTGGCGCCGCTCACGCTGATGCCAATGTTGCCCCACAGGCCGGTCGGCAGGCCCGGGCGCTTCGTGAGTTCCGTCCACGTGTCGCCGCCGTCGGTGCTCTTGAACATGCCGGAGCCCTTGCCGCCGGACACGAGCATCCACGGGCGGCGGTGCGCCTGCCAGAAGCCGGCATACAGCACGTTCGGGTTCGACGGGTCCATCGAGAGGTCGGCCGCGCCGGTGCTGTCGTCGCGGAACAGCACCTTCGTCCACGACTTGCCGCCGTCGCGCGAGCGGAAGATGCCGCGCTCCGCGTTCGAGCCCCACACGTGGCCCTGCGCGGCGACGAAGACGATGTCGGGATTGCTCGGGTGCACGCGCACCTTGGCGATCTGGCGCGTGTCGTTGAGGCCGATGTTCGCCCACGTACGTCCACCGTCCGTGGTCTTCCACATGCCGTCGCCGTGCGAGACGTTGCCGCGGATCGGGAACTCACCGCCGCCGACATACACGATGTCGGGGTTCGAGGCCGAGACCGCGATCGCGCCGATGGTGCCGCCGAAATAGCGGTCCGTCATCGGCGTCCAGCTGTTGCCGCCGTCCGTGGTCTTGAAGACGCCGCCGCCCACGGTGCCCATCCAGTACTCCTTGGGGCGCGCGACGCTGCCCGCCGCCGCGACGGACCGGCCACCGCGATAGGGCCCGATCTCGCGCCAGCGCGTGGCTCCGAGGGCGAGGGTGTCGAACGGGGCGGCCATGGGCGCGATCGCCTGGGCAACGGGACGCGCAGCCGCGGGTGGGCGGGGGGCCGGGCGCGTGGCCTGTGCGTGCGACAGCGACGGGGCCAGGGCGGGAGTCACGGCGAGTACGAACGCAACGGGTCGTAGGAACGCTCGTGCGAACGCTCGCGCGGAGTGGGGCATGGGGCGGGTCACAGCAGTCTCCGTGATGGGGCGGTCGGGTAGACTGCGACGTTGGAGAATGGCGTGGGGTGAATCAAGCCCCGTGGGTGATTTCCTCAGCAGGTCGGACGCTGAAACCGACGAGTCGGCCATGGCGTAGTGGCTATCGAAGTGATATCATAATGCTACTACCCTCCTCCACGAGGATTCTGATGCTTCGCGAAATCGAGATCCGGCCCGTCCCGGGCATCCCGATCGCCCTCCTGCTTCTCACCGGCACGCTCGCCGGCTTCGCCCTGGTGATCTTCGGCGCCAAGGACGAGTCTGCCGCATTGGCCATCGGCGGTGTGCTGCTGTCGGTGCTCTGCCTGCTGCTCGCGCCCGGCCTCTATACGGTCACGCCCAACCATGGCCGCGTGCTGTCGCTGTTCGGCGACTACAAGGGTACGTCGAAAAAGGAGGGGCTCTGGTTCACCAACCCCTTCATGACCAAGAAGGACATCTCGCTCCGCGTGCGGAACTTCGAGACGAACAAGCTCAAGGTGAACGACGCACGGTCGAACCCTGTCGAGATCGGCGCAATCGTGGTCTGGAAGGTGATCGACTCCGCGGAGGCCATGTTCGAGGTGAACGACTACGTGCAGTACGTGGCGATGCAGAGCGAATCCGCACTCCGGGCACTGGCGTCATCGTACCCGTATGATGCGCACGGCACCGGCGAGGTCACGCTCAGCACGCACACCTCGGAGATCAACAAGGGGTTGATGGAGGCACTGCACGAACGCTTCGCCAAGGCGGGCGTGGAAGTGATCGAGGCTCGCATCAGTCACCTCGCATATGCGCAGGAGATCGCGGCCGCCATGTTGCAGCGCCAGCAGGCGAGCGCGATCGTTGCGGCGCGCCAGACGATCGTGGAAGGCGCGGTGGGCATGGTGGAGATGGCGCTCGACGCACTGGCCCAGCGCAGCATCGTGACGCTCGACGACGAGCGGAAGGCGTCGATGGTGAGCAACCTGCTGGTGGTCCTCTGCTCCGATCGGGCCGCGCAGCCGGTGGTGAACACCGGGACGCTGTACTCGTAAGTCGTGCACGTAAGTCGTCCACGCGCCCACGCTTCCCTCACTCCCGACCATGCCTGAACGCAAGTCGTTCCTGCTCCGCGTGGACCGCGAACTGCTCGATGCG
>JAZKCW010000151.1:0-7955 GCA_040387895.1 Gemmatimonadota bacterium | reverse complement strand
CATGCCTGAACGCAAGTCGTTCCTGCTCCGCGTGGACCGCGAACTGCTCGATGCGGTACAACGCTGGGCCGGCGACGACCTGCGCAGCCTCAACGGCCAGGTCGAGTTCCTGCTGCGGCGTGCGCTGCAGCAGGCGGGGCGCATGCCGTCCAAGGGTTCGCCGCCGGATCACAATGCGATCGTCGACGGGAACGAAGACGGCGGTCAATCGAACGGCAGTGAGTCCTGACTCTCTCAGCGCTTCTGCTTCTCCGCTTCTCAGTCCCTCAGGTTCTCTCATGATTCGCTCCCTGGTCTTCACTCTGCTCCTTGCGGTGCCTGCACTGTCGCACGCGCAGAGCACCTCGCAAGTCGCCTCGCAGAACTCCTCGCAGCGCACCTCGCAGTCGTTCGCCTACCTGCGCGGCACCGACACGCTGGGCGTCGAGACGGTCACCATCTCGTCGACGGCGATCACCGGTGACCTCGTGCTCACCGGCGCACCGCGTGTCATGTGGACGCACGAGCGCCAGGGCACGGTGTTCGGCGCGCTCTCGCTCAAGGTGTTCACGCCGGGTGCAGCCGCGAACTCCGCGCCCGCGCAGGAGGGCACGGTGCGGATCGCCGGCGACAGCGCGAGCCTCGTCATGTCCGCCGGGACGCGCTCGCAGTCGCAGACGTTGCCGATCGCCCGTGGTGCGGTGGCCCTGGTCAACGCCTCGGTGGTGCATGCGGCGCTGATCGGCGCGAATGCGGCGAAGCTCAACCAAGGCAACGTGCCGCTCTTCCTCACGAGCGGCGGCCAGACGGTCACCGCGGCGATCGCGGGGCGCGGCGATACGCTGCTGGTGACGATCAACGGCGCCGAGTCACGGGTGGTGATGGCCGCGGACGGACTGCCACGAGAGATCGCGGTGCCGTCGCAGAGTGCACGCGTCGTGCGCATGGCGGCAGGCACCGCGCAGGCGCCGGCCATGATCACGTACGAGGCCCCCACCGGCGCACCGTACACGGCGGAAAGCGTGAAGATTCCGACGGAGCGCGGCTACGAGCTGGCCGGCACGCTCACGCGACCGGTGCTCAATCGCACGGTTGCGGTGGTGGTCACGATCAGCGGCAGCGGCCCGCAGGAGCGCGACGGCCGCCTCGCGGTGGTGCCGGGCTACGCGCCGTTCCGCGAGATCGCCGACACGCTCGCTCGGCGCGGCATCGCGACGCTGCGCTTCGATGATCGTGGTGTCGGTGCATCGGGAGGGCTCGAATCGGCGCGCAGTGCGACGAGCGCCGATCTCGCAGACGACGTGCGCTCGATCATCGCGTGGCTGAAGAAGCGTGGCGATATCGACGCGCGGAACATCGTGCTCGCGGGTCACAGCGAGGGTGGCCTGATCGCACCGATGGTCGCAGCGACGAGTCTGGACGTCCGCGCGATCGCATTGCTCGCAGGCCCAGCCTACTCGGGCCGTCGGGTGTCGATGATGCAGAACAAGGAATCGATCGACGGCATGGGGATCGCGCAGGCCCGCCGCGATTCGATCATGGCGACCGTGCCGGCACAACTCGACAAGCTCGGCGAGTCGAACAAGTGGTTCGGCTTCTACCTGTCGTACGATCCGCTGGTCACGGCGCGACAGGTGAAGCAGCCGGTGCTGGTGCTGCAGGGTGCAACGGACCGGCAAGTCTCACCGGAGCAGGCGGATACACTGGCGGCTGCGCTCCGCTCGAGCGGCAACACGATGGTGACGACGAAGGTGTTTCCGGCGACGAATCACCTGTTCCTCGCAGATTCGTCGGGCGCATTCACGGGATACGGTGCGCTCAAGGACACGAAGCTGCGCAAGGAAGTGCTGGGAGCGTTGGCGGACTGGGTGCTGCAGGTGACGACGCGAAAGTAGCGCACGCCGTAGTTGCTGTAGCGGCAACTCAGAAAAGCAACAGCAACCGCGTCTCACGCGGAGATTGGGGCAGACCACGGAGGGGCGCAGCGAACCGCCGGTTTCTACAGCCTCACGCGGAGGCGCGGAGGACCAAGGAGTCGCGGAGAACAGCAACGGCGAACCACGAACCGGGGCACGCCGAGAGGATCGCGGCGAGCCCCTCTTTTCTTTTCTTGATTAGATCTGTGGCATGCCCCGGAGCCACCCCAAAAGAGTCGCTGCACGGAGTTCGCAGCCTGCACCCCTCCGCGCCTCTGCGTGCTGTTCTCCGCGCCTCCGCGTGAGGCTGTAGAAACCGGCGGTTCGCTGCGCCCGTCCGTGGTCCGCGGTGATCTCCACGCGAGACGCGGTTGCAGTTGCAGTTGTAGTAACGGTTGTCGTTGCCGTTCCTGCCGCCGTTCTGGAACGCGCGCGAGTTCACGCCGTTCCTCACCGTGAGAGGGACAGGACATCACACTCGTCCCCCTCCCGTCTAAATTTCTTCTGTTGGTCCTACCTCGAGTCGCGAACCGTCCTCACTTCCGCACTCCCACGATGCGCTCCATCCCGCTCTCCCTCGCCGCGGCCGGCCTCGCGCTCGGCGCCTGCCGGCCCGCCGCCGCTCCTGCTCCCTCACCCGCCCCTGCTCGCGCTCCCGCTGGTGCGCAGACGCCCACTCCCGGTCCTGGCGCACCAGCCGCGCAGCCCGGCGGTGGCCAGCAGGGTGGCGGCGGCGGTGGTGCCGGGCAGGATCCCGCTCCGCGTGCATACAGCCAGGTCATCACCAGCCGTGCCACCACCCGGAACGGCGTCTTCAAGGTCCATCAGCTCGGCAGCCGGCTCTTCTTCGAGATTCCGCGCACCGAGCTCGGCAAGGACTACGTCATCGTCACGACGCTCGCCGGCACGCCCGACTCGATCGGGATCCGTGGCACGCAGGGTGGCAACAACCTCGTGCGCTTCGAGCGTCGCGACAATCGCATCTTCGTGCGCGAGGCGGCGTACCGCGACTTCGTCTCCGACACGACACCCGCGGGCCGCCTTGCGTACGACCTGATCGGCGTCACCAAGATCCTCGCGGCGCTCAACATCGAGGCGTACGGGCCCGACAGCGCGCCCGTCGTCGAAGTCACGCGCATGTTCACCGGTGGCGTGCCGGAGTACACCGCGCTCGGGCGTCGTGCCACCGTCGATGCCGCGCGCTCCTATGTCGAGCGGTTCGCGTCGTTCGCGCGCAACGTCAACATCACCGCCGTGCAGAGTTTCACTCCGCAGGGTGGTGCACCGGCCGGCGGTGGCGGCGGTGGCGCCGCAGCATCGACCGCGCCGACGACGGAGAAGTACACGTTCTCCATCGCGAAGCTGCCCGATGTGCCGATGAAGCCCCGCTTTGCGGATGACCGCGTCGGCTACAGCGGCGTGACGCAGCGCGACTTCTCCGGTGCGACGCAACGTGTCGAGGCACGCCGCCTCATCGCGCGCTGGCGTCTCGAGTGCAGCGACCAGAAGGTCGGCAACCTGTGCGTGCCGAAGAAGCCCATCACGTACTACGTCGACCCCGCGACGCCCGCGTGGCTCAAGCCCTGGATCCGCAAGGGCATCGAGGCCTGGCAGCCCGCGTTCGAGGAAGCCGGCTTCCACAAGGGTATCGTCGCCGCCGATGCGCCGAACACTCCGGACTTCTCCGGCGAGGACGCCACCGTCGCGATGGTGCGCTGGCTCCCGTCGGCCACCGAGAACGCCGTCGGTCCGTCGCTCCGCGATCCGCGTTCCGGCGAGATCATCGATGCCGACGTGCAGACGTACCTCAACGTGATGAACCTCGGTCGCAGCTGGTACTTCACGCAGGTCGGGCCACTCGACAAGCGCGCGCAGAAGCTGCCGTTCCCGGATTCGCTCGCCGGCCGCCTGCTCGAGTACGTGACCGCGCACGAAGTCGGACACACCCTCGGTTTCCCGCACAACTTCAAGGCGAGCTCGATGTACCCGCTCGACTCCGTGCGCTCGAAGACGTGGGTCGCAAAGATGGGCCACACGCCCACGCTGATGGACTACTCGCGCTTCAACTACGTCGCGCAGCCCGAGGACAACATCGCGCTCGACGACCTGATCCCGAAGGTCGGCCCGTACGACAAGTACGCGGTGATGTGGGGCTACAAGCCGATCCCCGGCGCGAACACCCCGGAAGCCGAACGCCCGACGCTCGACAAGTGGGCGCGCATGCAGGACACGATACCGTGGTACCGCTTCTCCGGCGAGAACGGCAGCAACGCGGATCCCGCCGAGCAGTCGGAAGCCGTGGGTGATGCGGACGCCGTACGTGCCACGACTCTCGGCGTGAAGAACCTCAAGCGCGTGATGGGCTTCCTCGAGGCGGCAACGGCCTACAAGGAAGGCGACACGTTCGAGAATCTCGAGGAGCTGTACGGCCGCACGGTGGGCCAGTGGTCGACGGAGATGACGCATGTGTCGCGCATCATCGGCGCGCAGTACAAGCAGGAGAAGCTCGTCGGTCAGAAGGGGCCGGTGTGGAAGCCGGTCGAGCCGCGCCGCCAGCGCGAGGCGCTGCAGTACCTGCTCGACAACGCGTTCACGACGCAGGACTGGCTGATGGACAAGAACATCTTGGGCAAGCTCGAGGCGACGGGCAGTCTCGCGCGCATCGGCGGTGCACAGGGCCGTATCCTCGGCTCGGTCGTGAACAACGACCGCATGCAGCGCATGCTCGAGACGGAAGCCATGGTGGCGTCACGGAGCGAGGTGTATCCGCTGGCCGAGATGCTGGGCGACCTGCGCGCAGGCCTCTGGAAGGAGACTCGCACGGGTGCACCGATCGATGCATTCCGTCGCCGGTTGCAGCGGACGTACCTGGAAGCGATGGCGAGCAAGATCAACCCGCCGGCGGCCGCAGCGGGCGGCGGTGGCGGTGGTGGCGGTGGAGGCGGCGGCGGTGCTGCGCCCGTGGGCACGGCGGACTTCCGTCCCATTCTCAAGGCGGAGATGCGGGCCCTCGACGCGCAGCTCGCGGCGGCCGTCGGTCGCACGAGTGACACGATGTCGAAGGCGCATCTGCAGGACGCCCGCGACCAGATCAAGAAGATGCTCGACACGGGCTCGAACGACTGATCGCGGGACGTTTCCGGCGCCAGCTGATTCGCAGCGACGTTCCAGCGGGGCAGGGACGAACGGGGGTGACGTGCTACGGCACGTCACCCCCGTTCGCATTCGGGCCCTGCTCCGGCGCGCCCCGGCCTTTCTATGAAATAGCGGCTGACGCTGGTAGTATCCGGTATCACGTAGGCTCTCCCACCCTCGGCTCACCAATGCGCATTCGCCTGTTGTCGCTCGCTCTCGCGGGCATCGCTGTGACCTCCTGCCGGCCCGCTGCCAAGCCGGCGCCCGCCCCTGCCCCGGTGCGTGGCGCCGGGACTCCCACACCGGGCACACCGACGCCCGGCGCACCGACCACTGGAGCGCCGGGTGGCGCAACAGCGGGCGGCCCGGCTGCCGCGCCCGGTGGCGATCCCGTGCCGCGTGCCTACGCGACCGTGATCACGCCGCGTGCACGCTCGAAGGCCGGCGTGTTCGGCGTGCACCAGATCGGATCGCGCCTGTACTTCGAGATTCCGGCGTCCGAGCTCGGCAAGGACTACATGGTCACAAGCGTGCTCGCGGCGACGCCGGCCGGCATCGACGCCAACGGCACCATGGGCACCGAGCGCGTGATTCGCATGGAGCGGCGCGACAACCGCGTGTTCATGCGCGAGATCAACTACGACAACGTCGCGACCGACAGCCTGCTGTCCACGCGGCGCGCGATGTCGATCATCGAGTTCTTCCCGATCATCGCCGCGTTCAACGTGGAAGCGTACGGCAAGGACAGCGCGGCGGTCATCGAAGTGACACGCATGTTCACCGGCGGCATCCAGGAGTTCACGGCGAACGGCCGGCGCGCGACGGTCGATGCAACGCGTTCGTTCATCGAGAAGTTCTCCGCGTTCGCGCGCAACGTGAACGTCACGGCGTCGCAGACGTTCACGCCGCAGGGTGCCGCTCCCGGCGGCGCGGCGGCGGGCCCGCCGCAGGCCACGACGGAAGCGTTCACGTTCTCCATCGTGAAGCTGCCGGACGCGCCGATGATGCCGCGCTTCCTCGACGCGCGCGTCGGCTACTTCGGCACGTCGTCCACCGATTTCGGTTCGAACGAACTGCGCGTGCTGCCGCGGCGCTACATCAACCGCTGGCGTCTCGAGTGCGGCGACCAGAAGGTCGGCAATCTCTGCGCACCCAAGAAGCCGATCACGTACTATATCGACCCCGCCACACCGGCGTGGCTCGTGCCCTGGGTGCGTCGCGGCATCGAGGAGTGGCAGCCTGCCTTCGAAGGCGCCGGCTTCTCGAAGGGCATCGTCGCCGGCACGGCGCCGAACGATCCCGACTTCTCGGGTGAAGATGCCTCCGTCGCCATGGTGCGCTGGCTGCCGTCTCCCGTCGCGAACGCCGTCGGACCGAGCACGGTGGACCCGCGCACGGGCGAGATCATCGACGCCGACGTGCAGATGTACCACAACATCATGGACCTGCAGCGCACGTGGTACTTCTCGCAGGTCGGACACCTCGACAAGAGCGCACAGAAGTTCCCGTTCCCCGATTCGCTGATGGGGCGGCTGGTGCAGTTCGTCGTGGCGCACGAAGTCGGCCACACGCTGGGCTTCCCGCATAACTTCAAGGGCAGCTCGATGTACCCGCTCGACTCGATCCGCTCGAAGTCGTGGGTGGCGAAGATGGGTCATTCGCCGTCGATCATGGACTACGCGCGCTTCAACTACGTCGCGCAGCCGGAAGACAACATCCCGCTCGGCGACCTCGTGCCGAAGGTCGGCGTGTACGACAAGTTCGCCGTGATGTGGGGCTACAAGCCGATCGCCGGCGCGCGCCGTCCCGAGGACGAGCGCAAGACGCTCGACCAGTGGGCGCGCATGCAGGACACGGTGCCCTGGTTCCGCTTTGCGAGCGACGCGGGTGCTGGTGGTGCCGACCCGGGTGAGCAGTCGGAAGCCATCGGCGACGCCGATGCGGTCGGCGCGACGCGCCTTGGCTTCAAGAACATCGCGCGCATCATGAAGCTCGTCGAGGGCGCCGCGACGTCGGATCCCACGGCAGACCTCTCGCTCCTGCGCAGCACCTACAACGGCGTGATCGGCCAGTGGGCGACGGAAGCCGCTCACGTGACGCGCGTGATCGGTGGTCTGGACAAGCAGGAGAAGTGGGTGAGCCAGAGCGGCGCAGTGTGGAAGCCGGTGTCGCGCGCGCGGCAGCGAGAGGCGATGAAGTTCCTCAACGAAGCGGTCTTCGCGACGCCGGCGTACCTCATCAACACCGACCTGCTGCGCCGCCTCGAGTCGGACGGCAACATCAACCGCATCACCAGCGCGCAGGCGCGCACGCTGTCGGCCGTGGTGGCGAACGCGAAGCTCCAGCGCATGGTCGAGACGGAAGCGCTGGCCAAGGCGAGCGGTGACGTGTACTCGGTTGGTGACATGCTGACGGAGCTGCGTCGCGGCCTGTGGAGCGAGATCTACGCCGGCAAGTCGATCGACGCGTACCGTCGTCGCCTGCAGGCCACGTATCTCGAAGCCATGGCGGGCAAGATCAACCCGGCACCGCTGCCGGCGGCCGCTGCGGCGTTCGGTGCGGCAGCCGTGAACACCCGTGACTTCCGCCCGATGCTCAAGGACGAGATGCGCGTGCTCGACCGCGAGCTCGCCGCGGCGATCGGTCGCATGACGGATCGCGCCTCGCGCGCGCACCTGCAGGACTCGCGCGACCAGATCAAGACGATGCTGGATACCGCGAAGTAGTTCGCTGTTCTGGCGTTTGATGTGAAGCGGGGGCTGCGGCGAGTGTGCCGCGGCCCCCGCTTTGTGTTGGTGCCTGTTGGTTGTGGTGCGCGGCGGCCGGGGTGTGGACGCGGGTCCGGTGCCTGGCGGTGTCGGGCGCGGCAGGTCCCTTCGGTCGCTACTTCCTTCGAACGCTCGTTGGCGTTCTCAGTTCAGATGC
>JAZKCW010000150.1:0-6948 GCA_040387895.1 Gemmatimonadota bacterium | reverse complement strand
CTTACCTGCAATCGCTGCGGTGCACACTGCCGCCGAACGCTTGCGCTCCGTGATGCCATGGAGTCGCCTCATTCGCGCCGACGCACTCTCCGATGCACTCGGAATCGACGTGCACTACAAGTGCGAATTCGAGAATCCGACCGGGTCATTCAAGATTCGCGGCGCGTACAACGTGCTCGCAGCGATGGCGCCGGATGAACGTGCGCGCGGTGTCGTCGCCTCGAGCGCCGGTAACCATGGACTTGGTGTCGCACACGCGGCGCAGGCGTTCGGCGCTCCGGCGTACCTGTACGTGCCGAGCACCGCACCGCAGGTGAAGAAGGACGGGATACGCGCACTCGGTGCGACGGTCAACGACGACGCGCCGGATTACGATGACGCGATGGTGCGCGCCAAGGCGCACGCGACACGCGAGGGTGTGCGGTTCATCAATCCGTGCCTGGGCCTCGAGCTCCTTGCCGGCCAGGGGACGGTGGCGCTGGAAACCCTCGCGCAGTGCCCCGATGTGCGCACGGTGGTGATCTGCACCGGCGGCGGCGGCCTGCTTGGCGGCATGGGCCTCGTGCTGCGTACCGAGGCTCCCGACGTGCGCGTGGTCGGCGTACAGAGCGAGGAGACCGCGGCGATGGCCCGCAGCCTGGCCGCGGGCCAGGTCGTGCACACGCCCGTTACACCGACCCTGGCGGATGGACTGGCGGGGCAGATCGACGACGACGCCCTGCACATCGGGCAGCAGTGCGCGGACAGCGTGGTGCTGGTGACCGAGGCGCAGCTGGGCGAAACGATCGCCTGGATCGCACGGAACGACGGCTTCGTCGTGGAAGGCGCGGGGGCCGTGACCGTGGCCGCACTACGCCACGGACTGATTACGGGCCTGCAGGGGCCCGTTGTGGCCATTCTGAGCGGACGAAACATCGATGCGGGGCGCCACGCCACGCTGCTGGAGCGCTATCGGGACGCATCCGAGGCCTGAATGGAGAAATCTCCGACACCGGCCGCGCGAATTCTCACGAGATCGCAGGGTGAAACGCTGCTGGACGCCGCCGGACACGGACATACGACGAACCCCCGGCGTGCACTGCGCGTCGGGGGTTCGAATCTTCTGACTCGCGGACGGACCGCGAGGCCGATCAAGCTGTTGAAAGGTTCGCCTGACGAAGGACACCATCACACCGTCGGCACGAGGCCGGCCGGTGCAAGGATGACCAGAGCCTAGCGCTGCTGGTTGGCGTCGTCCCGACCCGAATCCGCGAAACGCGAATCGGAGCGGCTGCGATCGGTCGGGCGCCCGGCCTGACCACGGCCATCCGCCATCCCTTCGCGGGACACCGACACCGGAACTTCACGCTCGGAAACGCGCGCCTGACGGGCTTGGCGTGCTGCCGCGCTCCGTGACTCGCCTCCTTCGCGTCCGATGGCTGCCATGTGGGCGCGGTCACGGCTCACGGTGACGCCACCTTTGCGTCCCGCTTCGCGTGCCTCGTCCGATGACCACTCGTGTGCCGTGCCCTTTTCATGCGCAGCACGTCCACCCTTGCTGGCGATTTCCCGCTGCCGTGCGGGATCCATCGACGCGAAACCGCGTCGGCTCTTTCCGGTCATACGCCCCCCGGCCTTCCGGAAGTAACTGATCGAGTGCGTTGGTGAAGGACAGACGGTGGCTGCCGTAGCCATCCCTCATCACGCGGCGTCACAATGCTGGTAAACTCTGCAAGCCTCGGGCCGCTTGCCGGTAACTGGCAATCCGCTCCAAGACCCGGCATCGTCCCGGCCTTGCACAGCGAGGTCAACGCAAAGGCGGGGCCGTTCTCCGATGCTCGGCGTCTATATTCTCCGCGATGCCGCTCCTCGTGCGTTTTCTTGGCACCTCCGCATCGCGCCCGACCGTCGAACGTGGTGTCAGCTCGCTCGCTGTCATTCGCGAAGGCGAGACCATGCTGGTCGACTGCGGGGAGGGAACCCAGCGCCAGATGATGCGCTACGGGATCTCGTTCGCCTTCGGCGACCTCTTCTTTACGCACGCCCATTCCGACCATATTCTGGGGCTTACCGGGCTCATCAATACGCTCCAGATGGGCGGACGGACTGAACCGCTCAAGCTCTGGGCTCCGGTTGGGGCCGCCAGAACGTTGCGGCAGTGCATCAGCCTGGGTGCGGACCGCACCACTTTCCCGGTCACCATTACCGAACTGGAAGCCGACACCTCTGTCAAACGGGGCGACTACCGGATCGACACCTTCCCCGTGGACCACCGGGGCGGAGCGTCCATCGGCTACGCGTTCGTCGAAGAGGAGCGGCGCGGACGCTTCGACCCGGAGCTCGCCCGGCAGCTCGGCATACCCGAAGGGCCGCTCTGGGGCCGTATCCACCGCGGCGAGAGCATCACGCTCGACGACGGGCGCGTGATCGAAGCCTCGACGCTGGTCGGGGAGCGGCGCCGCGGCCGTCGCATCGTCGTCTCCGGCGATACCCGCCCGTGCGACGCGACCGTGGCCTACTCGCGCGACGCCGACCTCCTGATCCACGAGGCCACGTTCGCCGATGACGAGGCTGCGCGGGCGCTGGAGACGGGTCACAGCACCGCGCGCGAGGCCGCCGGCGTGGCGCAGCGCGCGGGGGCACGCCGCCTCGCACTCACGCACATCTCCGCGCGCTACTCCTTCAATGCGGGCGAACTCGATCGCGAGGCAAAGCAGGTGTTCGCCGAGACGGTGATTGCGCGCGACGGCATGGAGATCGTGCTCCCACTCACCGAGGAAGAAGCGGCCGCGAGCGCCGCTATGCCCTGAGCTCGCGAAGCCGGCGAAGCACCGGGACCCGCCAGGCCACGGCGCCCACGACGAGCAGCGTCGCGATCCCACCGAACACGACGCTCTGCGCGGGACCAAGCAATCGGGCCGCCATGCCGGATTCGAATGCACCGATCTCGTTCGAGGAGCCGATGAAGATCTGATTGACCGACGACACGCGCCCGAGCATCGCCTCCGGCGTGCGGATCTGGAGCAGGAGACTGCGGATCACGACGCTCACCATGTCGAAGGCTCCGCTCGCGGCGAGCAACGCGACGGACAGCGCGAAGCTTCGACTGAGCCCGAAGCCGATCATGCAGGTGCCGAAGCCCGCCACCGCCACCAGCAGCGCAGTGCCCGCGTGCCGGAACGGCCCCCGGCGCGTGAGTGCGACACTGGTGATCACCGCACCGACTGCCGGCGCGGCGCGCAGGATTCCGAGTCCCGTCGGCCCGGTGTGCAGAATCTCCGCAGCGAAGACGGGCAGCAGCGCCGTCGCGCCGCCGAACAGCACCGAGAACAGGTCGAGCGTGAGCGCGCCGAGCAGCACCGGTTCGCCGAAGACGAAGCGCAACCCGCTCGTGAGGGACGCACCGATCGGTTCACGCGTGGCGACGTCGCGAACGGGAGAGCGGTGCTGCACGGCCATCATCACGAACGTCGCGACGATCATGAGCCCGACGTCGACGGCGTAACCGAGGACGGTGCCGCCGACGGCGTACAGCACGCCCCCAAGCGCGGGCCCCAGCACCGCCGCCAGCTGCCAGCTGCCACTCCGCCACGTCACCGCATTAGCGAACAGGGAGCGTGGCACCAGCTCCGCACTCAGCGCCTGTCGCGCAGGCTGCAGGAACGCACGCGCGACGCCGCTGACGACGATCACGCCGTAGATCGCGTGCACGCGCTGCCGCGCGGCGAGTGTCGCACCCAGTGGTGCCGGATGCGCCAGCGCCCACAAGGCGATCGAGCAGAGCACGAGCGCGACGAGTGCACTGAGCGTGATCCGACGGCGGTCGTGCGAGTCGGCGACATGACCCGCGAAGAGCGAAATGCTGATCGCGGGCAGCGCCTCGGCAAGCCCGACGAGACCGAGCGCCAGCGGATCATGCGTCAGGTCGTAGATCTGCCAGCCCACGACCGTACCCTGAATCTGGATGCCCAGGGTCAGCGTGAAGAGCGCGAGGATGTAGCGGCGGAAATTCGGGATACGGAGCGCGGCCAGCACGTCCGGCTTGTCGACGCCAGCGCTCACTCTCGTCGCATCCCTCCGAACGACCGCTTGCCCGTTGCCGGCACGTACGTCGCCTGCTGCACGAGGCCGTCGAGTGCGGTGGACCGGTCGAACGCGCGGGCGAGCGCTGACCGAGTGGCGGCACTCACCGCCGGCGCGTCGAGAGACATCAGCTGATAGGCCGGCGCCGGCACCGTCGCCACGGGCCACTCCGGACTCCGGGATGCCCTGCCTTCAGTTCCGCTCACCGTCCCGGTCTCACTCCCGCCTGCAATCGCGCCCTGTCCACCACGACGGCCCGTGCCATTGCGCTGCAGCACGAGTGCCAGCGTCTCGCCGTCGGGCGAGGGCCGGGCAGAGACACGATAGCCGGCCCGTTCCCACTGCAGGTCGGTGGAGTCGCGCATCCACGAGGGCAGCGTCGCACGCACGAGATCCCACCACGACGGCGCATTGACGGCGATCGGTGGGAGATGCATCGCGATCGGCTCGCCATCGACACCGTTGCCCGGCACCATGAAAGCGATCGCGGGT
This sequence comes from Gemmatimonadota bacterium, assembly GCA_040387895.1. Taxonomy (GTDB): domain Bacteria; phylum Gemmatimonadota; class Gemmatimonadetes; order Gemmatimonadales; family Gemmatimonadaceae; genus Gemmatimonas. The sequence continues at coordinate 2,394 of JAZKCW010000150.1, read as the reverse complement.
GCGCGATCGACATCGGTGATGGCGAAACTCGTCGAGTCGAACCGGAACGAATCCAGTGACTCCCGCGCCAGTTCGGCGCGTTCGTCCTCCGCCACGCGAATGGAGTCGATGATTCCCGCGAACGAGCGTCGCGCGACGCCGGTGATGCGCCGCGCTTCGGTGATGCCGATCAGGTCATCGAGCGTGGCCAGCCTGCCGGTGCGTACGTCGACGACCCGCTGGTGACCCCGGTGCTGATGATCGTCACCCGACTCGGTGTCGACGTCGAGCACGTGGATGAACGTCAGCCACGGCCCGTGGACGTCCACGATCTCGATGTCCTCCGACACGAGGGTACGCGGGTTCTCCGACAGGTCGTCGGTGTCGGGATCGAGCGGCTGTTCGCGAGGATGCTGCCGTTTCCAGCGAGCCGCCTGCTGCATGACCGTACTGTCCTGAAAGAGCACCAGCGAGTCGGCGCCCAGCACCGGACGCGACCAGACGCGCGCCGTCGCAAAGCTCGCGTCGTCGTATTCGACCGCCTCCGCCGCGACAAAGACTTCGTAGAACTGCCCGTCGACCGACGTCAGCAGGATCGGCGCGCTGCGCACGCGCACGCCGTCCGGCCCGCCCCGCACCCAGTAGGTGGAATCCCCGGCCGCCACCAGGAATTCGGCGGTGGGCGGCACGTTCTCTGACGCACGGTCTTCACCGCACGCGACACCAAGTGCGCAGGCGGCGAACACGACCGACATCACGGCACGCTGCGTCAAGCCGTTTCCTTCACCAGGTGACGCACCCCATCGACGAGGCGCATGATCTCCTCGTCGGTGCTGTAGCAGGAACAGCCGGCGCGCACGAGTCCTTCCTCCGCGAGCCCGAGCCGGCGGGCGACCGTCGACGCGTAGAAGTCGCCGTGCGACACGTACACGCCGCGTGGCGCGAGGGCCTGTGCCACCGCCTCCGACGTATGGCCGCGCAGCCGGAACGAGAGCGTCGGCGTGCGAGGTGTCCCGGGCGGCGGGCCATACAGTGTCACGCCGTCGATGGCGGACAGGCCTTCCCACAGTGCAGCAAGCAGCACGTCACCGCGTGCGTGCAACCCGTCGAACGCCGCGCGCAGTCTCTCTCGGCGGGACAACCCCGCGTCGGTCGCGATGGACGCGAGAAACTCCACGGCCGCCGCAGCGCCCACGATGCCCTCATGATTCTGCGTGCCGGTTTCGAGGCACTCGGGCACGTAGTCCGGCGCGGGCTCGAGCCGCGGCAGGTCGAGTGCGGCCGTGGCCTCATGCCGCCCGTAGCAGACGCCGATGTGCGGTCCATAGAACTTGTAGGCGCTGCAGAGCAGGAAGTCGGCGCCGATGGCGGCCACATCGACCAGCGCGTGCGGTGCGTAGTGCACGGCGTCGACCACGGTGATCGCTCCGCCCGCGCGCGCAATCGCCACCATCGCCGCGACATCGGAGATCGTGCCGACGATGTTCGAGGCGGCGCCGACCGCCACGACTTTCGTGCGCGGTGACATCAGCCGCGCGAGCGCGCCTTCTTCATGGCGAAACGTGCGCAGGTCGAGAGGAAGCCATTTGAGGACGGCACCACGTTCACGCACGAGCGCCTGCCACGGCGCGATGTTCGCATGATGGTCGAGCTCCGTCACGATGATCTCATCGCCGGGCTGCAGACCGCGACCGATGGCGCGCGCGATGTGAAACAGGATCGTCGTCATGTTGGCGCCGAACGAGATCTCGCCAGCGCCGGCACCCAGAAAGTCGCCCAGCGTCTCCCGGGCACCGGCGAGCAACGCATCCGTTTCCACGCTCGTGGGATAGGCCCAGTGCGTGTTCGCGTTGTGGTGCAGCAGGTAGTCGGACATGGCGTCGGCGACGACGCGCGGTACCTGCGTGCCACCCGGCCCATCGAAATACGCGACCTGGTGCTCGCCTTCGCGCCGTCGCAGCGCTGGAAACGCGGCGCGGATGTCGCCGGTGCCAAGGAGCGAGGAGGTGCCGGACACTTGCGCCCCCACACCCGGGTTCGCCCTCGCTCCACCGATCGACTGCTCCCGCAATCCCGTGCTGCTCACGTCGTGCTCCCCTTGTGTGTGTTGTCTGCCGCACTCCCCTGCCCGCCGATCTCCGCACCACCCATGCGCTCCACGACACGCGCGGCCTCCACATGATCGGCCTCGTCACCCAGCTCCCCGTGCGCCGTTCGGAACAGCTCCGCCGTCAGCTGCATGATCGGCGATGGCACGCGCTGCACCCGTGCGAGATCGGCCGCGATCCCGACATCCTTGCTGAGCAGCGCAAGCCGGAACGTGCGCGGGAATGCGCGAGTGAGCACACGCTCCGGGAACAGGTTCATGCTCGCGTTCGACCGGCCACTCGACGCATTGATGACGTCGAGCGCCAC
>JAZKCW010000149.1:0-30773 GCA_040387895.1 Gemmatimonadota bacterium | reverse complement strand
TCACACTGGTGAGCAGCGCCACGACCTCGTACTCGGCGCTCGCCTGCAGCGCCGCGAGGGCGAGACTGCTGTCCTTGCCGCCACTCCAGCTCATCACCACAGGCAGTTTTTCGGGGTGCGTCACGGTCTCTCGGCGAAGTGGTCACCGCAAGCTAAGCAACCGAGCATGCCGGACGGGAATGCAACAGCGAGTGGCAACCGCGTCTCACGCGGAGGGCGGGGCGGACCACGGAGGTACGAGGTGAGCCGCCGGTTTCTACAGCCTCACGCGGAGGCGCGGAGGACCAAGGAGCCGCGGAGGGGTGCATGCCGCGACACCAGTGCAGATACTCTTTGGGGTGGCTCCGTGGCATGCCACAGACCCCATCAAGAAAAGACAGGGGCATGCCGCAATCTCCTCGGCGTGCCCCGCTTCGCGTCTCCGCACGCTGTTCTCCGCGGCTCTGCGCGCTGTTCTCCGCGCCTCCGCGTGAGGCGGTAGAAACCGGCGGTTCGCTGCGCCACTCCGTGGTCAGCCGCGATCTCCGCGTGAGGCGGTAGAAACCGGCGGTTCGCTGCGCCACTCCGTGGTCAGCCGCGATCTCCGCGTGAGACGCGGTTGCTAATGCAGTTCGCTGTGGCGCTTTGCTTGGCGCTACGGGTTGAACCAGTACGACGCCTTGATCAGGAACGTGTTCATCGGATGCAGGCTGAACACCCCACCCACGTCGCGATTGAAGTCGAAGTCCGGCTTGGTCGGGTCGTTGCCCGCGCGACCCTGCTGCCAGACGAAGAAGATCGTCGATGCCGGACGGTACTCCCAGCGCACCACCGCGTTCGAGCGGAACTCGCGCACGTTGAAGCCGCCCGGATCGCGCGCCCCCGTCCCGTACGGCTTGTAGCGCTCCGCGTAGGCGCCCGAGCGCGGGTTGTCGAGTTCCTTCCAGTCCGTATAGTCGCCCGTGCTCACGAACGGCTGTGCGTACAGCTGCATCGAGAGCGTCGGCGTCGCCGTGTAGTTCACGCGGCCGGTCATGCGCACCGTATGCTGGTCCAGATGCGCGAACGTGTAGGCCGTCGGTACCACGCCCTTCGGGTCGACGAGGTTGTCGAACCACTGGTCGTCGTTGACCGCGTGCTCGTAGTTCACTGCGGCCGACGCCGAGAACCGGCTCGTCACGCGGAACTGCAGCGACGGCTCGATCCAGCGGCCGCGCGAGCGTCCCTCGTCGCTGCCGAACTGCCCGAAGAACAGCGTCGGCGTGTACCACTTCCGGCGGTCACCCTCGACGCCGAGGTTCCAGTTGTACGCAGGGCTACGACGGACCGCCGGCCCGCCGCGGGCCACACGGTCGTCGTAGGTCGCCGTGCGCTCGTTCAGGTTGCCACCGCCGTGCAGCCACCACGTGTTCGGCAGTTCCATGTGCCAGTTCGTGTTCACGTTCTGCGAGAGCGCGAGTCCCGCTGTGTTCCACGTGTTGTACGTGTTGTAGTTCGTCGTCAGCCGGCGGTACAGGCGCGTGGGGTTGTTGAACTGCAGCGAGAACCAGTTGCGGAACATCTGCTGGTCGGCACGGGCGAGGAAACCCATGTCGTTCGACTCGAAGCCCGGCGAGAAGCGCTCCAGCACGCTCTGGAAGCGGGTGATGCCACCGCCGAACTTGCTGAGCGAGATCCGCTGGGCGTCACCCGTGAGCGATGTGCGCGTCGGGTCGTACGCCAGCGCGTCGTCCGGGCGGTTGTACTGGTGCACGCTGCTGCGCTGCGTTGCCGCGATGGCAGCCGCGTTGCCGCGCACCGAGCTGCCGGCCGCGTACGCCGTGAACTCGTAGTTGTTGCGGTAGAAGCGGTGGCGCAGGTCGACGCCGCCCGTGTATGCGCTGGATCGCAGGAAGTCGCGGGTCCAGCCGTCGAGCGAGCGATCGGTGGCGGTGATCATCGCACCGATGCCGGTCTGCCCGTTGCGCAGGTCCTGCTGCAGGCGGGCCAGCGCATACGTCGTCTGCGGTTCGAGGGTGCGATCACCCGTACCCTCCGCGCGTTCCGTCACCGTGGCGAGGGCGCCGATCGACAGCCCGCTCGCCAGGCGGCCGCTGAGCTTCGTGGCGCCGAGGATGCGTGAGGCCGTCGGATTGGCCGGGTCACGGTACACGTTGCCGAGCTGCGGCGAACGGCCGATGCGGCGCGAGTAGAACAGGCCCGTGCAGCCCGTGTCGATGTCGCCGCACGCCGTGCGGAACTGGAAGATGCCCGCTCCCTCCAGGAAGAACGGGCGACGCTCCTCGAAGAACTGCTCGAAGGCGCCCAGGTTGAGCACCGACGGATCGGCTTCCACCTGGCCGAAGTCGGGGTTGATCGTGGCGTCGAGCGTGAGGTTGGAACCGACGCCCACCTTCACGTCCGCGCCGAACGCCCCCGTCTGCGGCTTGGAGAACGCACCGCTGCGCTCGAGCCGCGTCTCGTTCTTCGTCACGACGTACGGCGTGACCTCGATGCGGCGCGGCTGCGGCAGTTGCAGGATGCCGCCGATCTCGCCCGCCTGCGACACGTAGCCCTGCTGGTCGCGGCGGTACAACGGCCACGAGATGCGCTGCCGGGTGCGGGCCACGTCGCGCACGGCGAGGAAGCCGAACGTCTTGCTGGCCTCGCGGCTGAAGCGCATCTGGCTGAAGGGAATGCGGAACTCCGCCGTCCAGCCGAGTGAATCGATCGTGGTGGACGCATCCCACACGGCGTCCCATGTCACGTCTTCCGTGTTGTCGTTGTACACGTAGAAGTCGCGCTTCACGCCGGCCGGATTGACGATGAACTGGTACGCCGTGCGCCGGTCGTGATAGGAGTCGATGACGAGCTTGAGTTGCTCGCTTTCCGTGCGCACGTCGCGGCGCGACAGGAGCGAGATGATGCTGTCGGGCGCGGGGTCGTGCATCCGCCCCATGATGTACAGGTACTTGTCGTCGAACAGCACGCGCAGCTCGGTGCGGAAGCGCGGCGTGGCGCCGGTGTTCGGCTCGTACTCGAGGAATTGGTCGATGACCGTCGCCTGCCGCCACACGGCGTCATCGAGCTTGCCATCGATGACGGGTGCCTGCGCCGTGCGCGTGGCAGTGCTGAAGCGCGCGGGCGTGCGCTCACCACCGACGCCGGCGACCGGGGACACCGAGGTGGAGGACGGCTGGGCCAGCAGGGGCGCCGGTACGACGACCGGGGCGAAGGCGGCGGTCAGAGCCGCGAGCGAGAGAACGGAAACAAGAGGGCGCATCGGCAGGCGGGAAGCGGGAAGACGCGCGTGCACCGCCAACCGCGGCACCCGCGCTTCACGTCAGACATTCCGATACGTCGAATGGTTGGAGCGGGGTTTCGGTGTTGGTCCACTCGTCCCCGCCAGTCGGTCCCACGGGCGCGCTTCGTCCCACGGTGCGCACGCGTAGTCCGCGGGCCCACCCGCGCTGGCTACCAGTCCGTCGGCTTGTAGTCCTTGAGGAACTGACCCCACACGTGGGTGCCGGTGTTGATGCCGGCGATGATCGGGTCGACGATGCGCGCCGCTCCATCGACGATGTCGAGCGGCGGATGGAAGCGATGCTCCGCCACCTTCCGCGCTGCGATCTCCGCCGGATCCTCGTCCGTCACCCAGCCCGTATCCACGGCGTTCATGTGGATGCCGTCCTGCTCGTAGTCCGCGGCCGCCGTGCGCGTCATCATGTTGAGCGCCGCCTTCGCCATGTTGGTGTGCGGGTGCCGCGTCGTCTTGAACTTCCGGTAGAACTGCCCCTCCACCGCCGACACGTTCACGATGTGCTTGTCACGCTCCGGCGTGCGCAGCATGAGCGGCTTGAGCCGCGCATTGAGGATGAACGGCGCCACTGCATTCACCAGCTGCGTTTCGAGCAACTCCACACTCGGCACCTCGGCCATTGTCAGCCGCCACGAGTTGCGGCCGCGCAGGTCGACCTGCTGCAGGTCCTGGTCGAGCGTGCCCTGCGGAAACAGTCCCTGCTGTGCCTCGTGCTCCTCCGGCAACAGCGCGATCTGCGAGAGCGCGGCGGCGTTCGCCAGGCCCGCGTTCGACACGCCCGCATGCGCGAGCACCGCGACCCGCTCGTCGACACCCGCGTCGGCACCGGCCTCCAGCATCGCCACCGGATCGACGTTCGCCTCCGGCAGCATGTGGTAGCCGCGCAGCCCCTCGTAGTCGCCCACCAGCGCGCGCACATGGGCTGGCATCGTGCCGACCGCCGCCAGCTCGTCGGCCATCATGTGCTGGTAGAACGCCGGCGGCCGGCGCACCGTCTGGCAGGCGTTGTTCACGATGAAGTCGAGCCGGGCGTACCGCGCACTGATCACCTGACAGAAGGCCTCGACGCTCGGCGTGTGCCGCAGGTCGAGCCCATAGATCGCCAGCCGGTCGCGCCACGCCTCGAAATCCGGCTCGGCGGCGTAGCGGGCCGCCGAGTCGCGCGGGAAGCGCGTGGTGACGATGAGCGTGGCGCCGGCGCGGAGCAGCTTGATGCCTGCCTGGTAGCCGATCTTGACCCGCCCGCCGGTCAGGAGCGCGACCCGGCCGGTAAGGTCGGCCAGCTCGCTCCGCTTCGCGTAGTTGAACGCCGCGCACGACGGGCAGAGCTGGTCGTAGAAGTGGTGGATCTCCGAGTAGTTCTGCTTGCAGATGTAGCAGTTCTGCGGCTCGATCGCCTCGCGGAACTCGGGCGCGTGCTCGGTGACGTCGATCTGCTCGAACGATGCGGGCGGAAAGAAGTTCGGCGTGGTGAACACGGGCTCCCGGCGCAGCTTGCGGATGCCGGTCGCGTCGAGGACGGATTCCAGTCGCTCCACGCGCTCTGCCCGCTTCTGCCGTTTCGTCTCCTTCACCAGCTGGCGCCGCACGATGGCGTCGGGGCGGGACACCTGCCCCGCCGCCTGGAGCAGGCGCGTGCGGTCGCGCTCCGGCACGCCGGCCAGCAGTGCCCGGTCGTTGGCGATCAGCTCGAGCGTCTCGGCCGCCTGGCGCAGGCGTTCGACCAACGGTGCATCGGTGTGACGAGGTTCGTGTGACATGCAGGGGAGCCTAATGGTTTGGGCCGTACCGTCCAAGGCGGAATACGGTTGGTCCCACCCGGCGACCCGTTGGTCAGCCGGGATTTGTGTTCGCATCGGAAAGCGCGTAGCGTATCGGGAGGTCCTGTTTCCCCGGAGGCGCAAATGCAGTCTCGAACGCAGGGTCCCAAGTTCACGCTGTTCGAGTCGACCCGTCGCATGCACCCGCGTGTCACCGCCAGTACCGCGGTGAGTGCAGGCGCACATGTCGCACTCGCTGTCGCAATCGTCGTCCTATCGGCCACGGCAACGCAGTTCACCGACGAGGACGAGATCAAGGCCGCGCAGTTCCTCTACCCATTGCTGCAGACGGCGCCGGCGCCGCTGCAGGAATCGGTGAGCTATCTCGCGCTGTCGGCACCGCCCGCCGTCGAAGCGCCGGGCGAGCTTCCCGGCACGTTCAACGATCGGCCCGTGCCCCAACCGTCCAAGGTCGATGTTCCCGAGGAAACGCTCGCGGCGGACGAGGAGCAGCCGCAACGCGCGTTCTCCGAGCTCGAAGTCGACTCGACGGTGATGCGTGATCCCAATAGCGAAGGGCCGATCTACCCGCCGGAGCTGCTCCAGAAGGGCATCCAGGGCGTGGCGCGCATGCAGTACACGGTGAGTGCGCTCGGCGTGGTGGAAGTCGCATCGATCAAGGTGCTGGAGACGACGGAGCAGGCATTCGCGGATGCGGCGCGCGCGGCGCTGCCCAAGATGCGATTCCGGCCCGCATGGATCGGTGGCCGGCCGGTCGCGCAGTTCGTGCAGCAGGATTTCGCGTTCCGCATCGCGCCGCCGGACACGACGCAGACCCGCACGCCGTAGACGGCACGGCGCACGGCGCGCGGCGCGCGGGGCTCGGGGCTCAGCCCCAGAGTTCGAGCCGCTCCTGGTCGCCTTCGATCAGGAGCTCGGTCATCTCTTCGGCGTTCGTCGTCGCGTAGTTCGCATGACAGTTGTCGAGCAGCACGTGCACGCCGTGCCCGGGATCCGGCATTGCCCCTCCGGCACTTCCAGCGCTGCCGGCCGGGATGCGCAGCTTGCCCGCGATCGCCGGGACGCGACTCGCCCAGGATGTCAGCTCGTCGCGGTCGTACAGGTAGCGACAGCGCTCGGATTCGAGCGTGCCACGTGCATCCCACGCGCCGCGGCGGCGGCCCAGCATGCGAACCACCGCGAGCTCCGGCGTCGTGATGTGCACGATCGGCGACAGTGAACTCGCCAGCCCGCTCGGCGTGTCGACGATCACGTACGTGAGCCGCAGGCGCTCCAGCAGGGCGAACGTGCGTGGAGCCGCGCGGCCGGATGTCCACGCGGGATGGCGGAACTCGACCGCAGCACTGGCGCGCCCCAGTCGTTCGCGGATGATCGCGAGCGCCTGAAAGTTCTCGGCCGATGGCGCGAAATCGCGCGGGAACTGCATCAGGATCGCGCCGAGTTTGCCGGCGTCGCGCAGGGGCTCGAGTGCGGCGAGGAACCGGCGCCATACTTCGTCGAGCAGGGTGGGCGGCAGGTCGCGCGCTTCCACACGCGGTGCGCGCGCGAGCGACATCGGCAATGACTCGAGCAGCCACGAGGGCAGCTCGCGCATATCCACGCCGTGACCCGTGAGGAGCGCAAAAGCCTGCACGTCGAACACGAAGCCTTCGGGAGATGCTGCCGCCCACGCGGCCATCATGGCACGCGACGGCAGGGCCGAGAAGGTCGTACCGATCTCCGCCAACGGAAAATGGGACGCGTAGTGGGCGAGGCGTGCGTCCGGCGTGGTGACATCGCGCGGGTAGAACACGCCGGGTTGCGCGATGGTGGGGCCGGCCCACGCGCCGGTGCCGACACGCACGGGCACACCGAGCAGGCTCAGGCCCTCGGGTGCATGCAGTCGCACCGCCGCAGCACGCTCGCGTGCCGCACGAACGCCAGGGTCGTGAGTCGGATCCCAGGCCCCTGGCACATCGAGGTCGAGGCCCGTCTGATTCGCCAACAGCGCGGAGTTCACCGGTGGCGTCGCAGCACCGGACCGCTCACCCGCGCGCTCGCCCATGCGTTCACCACCGCGTGCGCCACTCCGGTCGACTGGCGTGCGCGACTGCCAGTCGCGCGAAACGGACGAAGGACTGAGTGACGGGATGCGCTTCGCCTCGGAGAGCGCCTGCCAGTAGCGGTCGGTGACATCGGCCGGCACGGCGGTCGACACGCGTGTGGTCGCCCGTGTGAGGCGAGACGGAGCGTCGCGGCCTGAGCGCGCAGCGGCATCGGTCGCAGATGCGGGGTGCTGACCCACGCTCGCGTGCGCAGTTGCACTTGCTGCTGCATTCGCATTCTCGTGCGCGGCTGCCGCAGCGTGTGCAACCTTGGCGCCGTATCCTGCACGCCAGAAATGCCACAGCTGCCGATGGTTGGGCACCACCAGCTCGACGCCGCCGGTGACGAGCAGCGCGGCGCCATTCCAGTGCGCGCAGCAGTCCGGCGTGAGAATCGACCAGCGCACATCGGGCAGGCGCCGCGCGAGCAAACGCGCAGCGTGCGGCACGATGTGGTGCACCGGCTCCCACCAGCCGACCTGCGTCGACACGTGTTGTGGAGCCCCATGTGGCACGGACGCGTGGGACGCGTGGGACACGCGTGCATCACCCGTGAGCGCCTCCGGCGACGTGGCCGGCGTCTCCATCGCGCGGAAGCGAACGCCGGCGAGCAGCCGACGCAGGTCGTGGCGCACTTCACGCGCCATCGCCGCGAGCGACGCGACGTCCGCATCGACTCCCGAGGCGTTGCCCGAGGCGTTGCCCGAGGCGGTGCCCGAGGCGGTGCCCGACACGGTGCGCAGCAGGTTGGGCTCCCCGTGTGCGAGCCGCCAGAGCACGCGATACAGCAGCGCCCAGCGCGACGGGTCGCGATGACAGGCAACGTGTCGCGCCACCGTGATGAACGCGCGCGGTACGCGCACACGCGGCGTACGTGCATGGGGCCTCGGCGTGCCCGCCGTGCTGTTGCGCGCGCGCGGGTGTGCGGCGCCCGGAAGCGCGGCCTCGCGCCAGACTACGTGCTGTGGGTCGGCCTCGTCGCGCAGCAGCGCGCGCGCCGCGGCGCGCCAACCCTCGAAAGTCGGCACGATCGTGATCGCGCCGCGTTCAACGTCGGCCTGCAGATCAACGTGATCGCCGACGTGCTCCTGGATGTCCATCGCATTCCCGTCGTGGTTCGTGTGCCGATCATACCCCGAACTGGACGCTTTATTCCCGGAAGTGACGGCAAATGCGCCTCCGCAACCTGAAATCTGCTTTAGGTCTGCCGCATGCACCGCGCCGTGCATCACACGCGCGCACTGCGGAGTGCGCTAGTCCGCCATCAGCACAGGCCGCGATGAAGCGACAGTCATGTCGATATGCACGAGCAGCGGAAAGTGATCGGACGCGGCCTTGGCTTCGGCGTCGTCCCGCAACACGTCGCACTGCAGCAGGCGGTGCTGGTAGCGCTCCGGGGTGAACACGTAGTCGAGCCGCACGTGCGGGTTCCAGGTTGGAAACGTGTAGCCATCATCCTTCTCGTGGTGCACGCGCCACGCGTCGACGTACTGCGCGGAGAGCAGCACCTCGATCGTGTCGCGCGCGATGTCACGTCCGCTCAGCCACACCATCGCCTGGATCCAGCGCGGCATGTTCTTGGTGTTGAGCACCGCGCCGGGGGCAAGCGCGTTGAAGTCGCCCGCAATGACGTGGAAACCGTTCTGGTGCTCGCGGATCGACTCCAGCAGCGCGCGGATCTCACGCGCGCGCCGCTGTTCGCTCCACTTCGAGAACCACGGGTTGAGATGCAGGCCGTAGATGCGCCCTTCGTCGCCGGGCAGCACGAGTTCGAGGAATGCGTGTCGCGCGCCGCGCGGGTGATACCACGCATGGCCCACCGGTGTCCGGCTCAGGTATCCCGTCGAGTAGCCGGCGCGGGCTCCCCAGAACTCCAGTCCCGTGAGCTCCGACAGCGTCTCGACGACCCGGGGGTCGCTGGCTTCCTGCAGCACGACGACATCGGGTTCGGCTGCGCGGATGACGGCCGCGAGACTGGCCTCACGCCCGGCGCCGCCGAACCGGATGTTGTAGCTCAGGATACGGAGCACGTCGCCGGCGCATCCTGGGGAGCCGCCTGCCGTTCGATGAGCACCACGTAGGGCTGCTGCATCGTGACGTCACGGATGTACTGCACCAGGTCGGACGTCGCCTGGATGTTCACGGGCCGGCCGGCGATCGAGCAGAGGGTGCGACGGAGCGGCCCGAGCGCCGGCGACGCTTCTGGCCGCTCGTCACAGAGTGGCGCCGAATGCAGGCCCGGGATGTAGAACTCCTCGAACTGCTGGAGCATGCTCGCCCCGACGAACGTCAGGTCGAGGTCGCTCGTCCCTGGCCCGTCGGCGTCGAACGGTGCGCCATCGGTCCAGCGGGTGCCGGCGACCGCACTCCCGCGCAGGATCACATAGACATCGGTCGGCGTGATCTCCCGAAGTGCCTGCATGAACTGGGCGAACCGCGCTTCGTCGCCGCCAAAGCCGAGCTCGACCACGCGAGCCAGGGTTACGGCAGGATCCTCACCGGTAATTTTCGTCGGGTCTGGCATTGGGTGATGGAACTCACAGCCGTGTCGGGGGAACCAAGGGGATAGCACAATGTTGTCAGGCAGGGTTCGCACGGCCCATGCCGCATCACGCCGCAGCATGCCGGATCTTCGGGCCGGACTTCGAGGCCGACGGATACCAGCCGGCTGAATGAATGAACTTTTCATGCGTTCCGTCGTATCTGCAGTAGATCCTCACCGCGGGACCTCCTTCCCTACACCGCGAGACACGGGCAAATGACCAGGCAGCAGCACCCACGGGCGGCAGACATTCGCCCCGCAATGGCTCGAAAGACCACTGGCAGGACCTCCGCGACCCTCTGCCTCGCCCTCGCTCTGGCTGCAGGGATTCTGGCTGCTCCGGAAGCGGCGCAGGCCCAGGCTTCGGGTGGCGACGGCTTCCTCTTTGGTCAGCCGCGCGCGGTTTTCTCGATTCGCGGAGGACTGTCGCGACCCTTCGCCAACAGCGACGCGTTCGATGAGTCGACCCAGTACCTCTCCCTCGAGAAGGGGGATTTCACGGGTGCCTCGTACGCCGCCGACCTGGGATTCCGTCTCTCCAACCAGGTCGACCTGCAGTTCGGCCTCGGATACTCCGTACGGACGGTCGGCTCGGACAGCCGCGACTTCATCGGCACGGACGACAAGCCGATTCTGCAGACGACCCGCTTCCGCCGTGTGCCGGCGACCATCGGTCTCAAGTACCACCTCCGGCCCACGGGTCGCAGCCTCGGGCGGCTTGCCTGGGTTCCGACGAAGTGGAACCCGTACTTGTCGGCGGGTGGGGGCGCGGTGTACTACCAGTACAGCCAGTTCGGTGAATTCGTCGACTTCAAGGACAACTCCATCTTCTCGGCCGAACTCGAGGCCAAGGGATGGACGCCCGCAGGGTACGGAGCGGTGGGTGTCGACTACTCGCTCACCCCGCGCATCGGCCTCGTGACGGAGGCGCGGTACGAGTACGCCCGTGGCGACATGGGTAATCAGTTCGTCGGGTACGATAAACTCGATCTTTCCGGTATCGCGGCCACCGTCGGCTTCAACTTCCGCTTCTAGGCATCGCCATGACTTCTCTCCGAACCATTTCCCTGGACGAGTCCACGGGCCGCGCGCGGCGGGGCCTCGTCATGCGCTCACTGCTGCTGGCGGGCGCTTCCCTGCTCAGCGCATCGATCGTGGCGGAGCAGGCGGCCGCCCAGGACTCGAACGATCCGCGATGGACCCCCTATCTGGGCTGCTGGGCGCCGCCGGTGGACAACAACAATGCCACCATCGGCCTCTCGCGCTCGGGCAGCGGCGGCGGTCGCGACGCGGTGTGCGTCATTCCCACCGCCTCGCCGAACGTCGTGCAGGTGACGTCGATCGTGAACGGCCGCAAGGTCGCGGGCGAGACGGTCGATGCGAGCGGCACGCGTGTCGCGAAGACGGTCGATGGGTGCACGGGCTGGGAGTCCGCCAGCTGGTCGGAGGACGGACATCGCCTGCTGCTGCGATCCGAGTACAAGTGCGCCAATGACCTGCTGCGCAAGTCGAGCGGCGTGTTCGCCATCTCGAATGATGGGAGCTGGGTCGACGTCCAGGGCATCGATGTGAACGGCGCCAGCGGCGTGCGGGTCATTCGCCTGCGCGACATCGGTGTCGAAGGTGCGACGCTGCGCACGATCGCGTCGGCCGCCATCGGCGATACCGTTGGGCTGGGGACGAGCGTCCGCGCGGCGATGTCGTCGCAGACGATTCGTCTGGCTGCGGCATCTCCCATCGATGCCCGCGACATCTTCGAAGTGACCCGGTCCATCGACTTGCCCGTGGCGAAGGCGTGGCTCGCGGGTCTCGACCAGCAGTTCGAGGTGGACGCGAACCGTCTCGTGCGCCTGGCGGATGCGGGTCTGCCACCTGACATGATCGACTTGATCGTCGCGAAGGCTTACCCGAAGAACTTCGCCATCGATGCTGCCGGTGCCGACGCGGAGCGCCTACAGCGCGAGCGGCGCGGCGGCGCGAATTCGCTGGCGACCATCGACCCGTTCGCGCTCTCGCGACTCAACTGCTTCCAGGGCATGGGTCTGGACTACGGCATGATGCTGAACGATCCGTGCCTGGGCATGTCGGTGTTCGGACGGTCGGCCCTCTATGGGTACGGCTCCAACCTGATGTACATGCGCAACGGGTTCGGCAATCGGTACGGCTACAACCCATACGGTGGCTACAACCCCTACTTCGGCGGGCCGCCGATCATCGTCGTGAACCCGGGGAACGGCAACACGCCCGCCGGCACGCAGGGTGCCCGTGCGGTGCGGGGCTCGGGATACACGCGCGATTCCGGCCCGCAGAGCCGCCCGGCGTCGACGCCGCGCGTCAGTGAGCCGTCGTCGGGCGGTGGAGCGTCGGGCAGCTCGTCGCCCGCATCATCGGGCGGCGGTGGTGGCGCCACCGAGGTGCGCACCGCCAAGCCCAAGGGCGGCGGCCAGTAGACCTGCCGCGTCAAGCAGACGTCAGCGGTTGAACGTCCGGGTGGTGTACACGACACCATCCGGCGTTTCACCACTGGGGATGTAGCCAAGGATCTTCCGCGCGCGTGCGTCGATAACGACCACGCGCGCTTGCTTGCTCAGTGACAGAAAAATGAACCGCCCATCGGGCGTGATGGTGATGCCCTGCGGCCCCGCCTCGGGAAACGAGAGCCGGGAGAGCTCGCGCCGCGTGGCGCGATCGAGGAAGCGCAACTCGTTCTTCGTCATGTCGGGAATCATCACGGTCGCCACGTCCGGCGAGAACAGCACACGGTACGGCCACGTGACGCCCTCGGCAGCCGTCGTCACCGTGCCTGTCGCCGGGTCCAGCACGCTCACGCGACCGGTTGCATTGCTGCCGACCCACACTTCCTTGCCGTCCGGCGTCACGTTGATCGCCTCTGGCGTCTCCGGCACCGGAAAGCCCTTGAGCAGCGTGCCCTTCGCGAGATCGAGTTGCGACACGCTGTTCGCGCGCATGTTGCCCGTATAGCCGACCGCACCGTTCGCTGTCGCGCCGACCATGTGGGAACCGGGACTGCCGGTGCCGATCGCCTTGCGGATCGCGCCGCTGGCGACGTGCACGATGACGAGGTTGTTCGACGCCTCGGACGTCACCGCCACGAGGCTGTCGCCGGGCAGGTACACGATGCCATGCGGCGCGCGATAGCTGTCGAGCGGAATCGTGCGCGCGACGCGGAGACCCGGCAGGTCGATCACCGTGAGGCTGGGCGACGCGCCGCTGCCGTAATCCGTCACCACGGCCGTGCGGCCATCACTCGACAGCGCGACCTCGTGGGGGCCACGCCCGGTCGGTAGCGTCGCGAGCGCCTTCCCACTCGCCACATCGATGATCGTCGCGGTGAACGGAGTCTTGTTCGTGACGACGATCGTGCCCGTCACGCCCGCGACCTGTGCACCGGCTGGGGATCCGACGAGCGCGACGCCGATGGACGTCACGAGTGCGAGCGTGCGGACGGTAAGCGGTGCGGTACGCTGGGCAGTGCGGGGTGCGCGGCGGAGTGTGCTGCGCTGCGTGGCATCCGCGCGCGCGTGGTGATCCATGATGGGCATCGGGTCGGCCTCGGTGGGAGTCAGGACAGCGTAGGAGCGCTAACGGGAGGTACGGCAGCACGCGCCGACAAACGGCGGTCGAGCTGCACCCGCAAAAGCCAGATGCTCAGCATGGCCTGCAGCAGCGTGGTGGCCACCGACAGCAGCCACACCTGGTGCAGGGTGAATCCCGGCCGCGTCGACAGCCACAGCGACGGCAGGGCAAAGGTCAGCAGGCGCGATCCGCTGCTCAGGAGCGACGGAACCGTGTTGCCGAGCGCCTGGAACATGCCCGAGCAGGTGAAGATCAGCCCCGACGCGATGAAGTTCCAGCTGATGATCCGCAGGTAGTCGGCACCGACGGCAACCACGGCCGGCTCGCTCGCGAAGATGCCGACGAGCCACTCCGGCTTGAGCTGGCAGAGCAGCGTCGGAAGCAGCATGATCGCGCTGCCGATGATCGCCGCCGAGCGAAACGTCTCCCGCACCCGATCGCCACGCCCGGCACCGAAATTCTGACCGGCGAGCGGCGCCGTCGCGAACGCGACCGCCATCGCGGGAAGGAAGACCGCCTGCATCACGCGCGCACCGATGCCGTAACCGGCCTGCGCGCTCGCGCCGAAGTCGCGAATGAGGAAATAGATCATCGCGATCAGCACGAACATCAGCGCGAACTCACCTCCGCTCGGCAGCCCGATGCGCAGGATGCGCGTCCATACCGGCCACTGCACCCGCATCATCGACGGGTGGAAGTGGATGCTGTCGGCGCCGCTGCCGGCATGGCGTCGGAAGAAGCGCAGCATGATCAGCACACCGGCCGCGATCGACAGCGAGCTCGCGAGTCCCGCGCCCTCGACACCCATCGGCCGCCCGGTGCCCCAGCCCGCGATCAGGATCGGCGCCAGCACTGCGTTGAGCAGCACCGTGATCATCTGCACGACCATGCCGGGCTTGACGACACCGCTCCCGCGCAACGCAGAGCTCATCGTCACGAGTGCGAACTGCAGGGCGAGCCCCGGCAGGTACCAGTGGAGATACCCGAGGCCGGCCGCTCGTGTCGCCACATCGGCGCCCACGGTGCCGAGGTACAGTCCGGACAGCCCGTAGCCGAGCACCAGCGTGATGCCCGCACAGAGCAGCGCGAGCGACGTGCTCTGGTTGAACACGAGCGTTGCATCCGCGATGTCCCGCCGGCCGACCGCCTGCGCGATCAGCGCCATGGAGCCCACGCCCAGCACCTGGGTGAGCGCCATGATGATGAACTGGACGTTTCCCGCGGCACTCACGCCGGCCACGGCTGCGTCGCCGAGCCGGGCGACGAAGAACAGGTCGACCAGGAAGTACATCGTCTGGAAGATCATCCCGAGCGCCATCGGCGCGGCGAGACGCACGATGTGCCCCGGAATCGAGCCGACCGTCAGGTCACGTACCGCGGTAAGCGACGAACCGGCAGGCCGTCGGCCCCCGGCCGCTGGTGCAGGTGCAGTCACCAGGCAGCCGCGCGTGTTGGCGTGAGCACGAGAGGTGCTCCGTCTCGAATCATGATCGTATGCTCATGGTGCACGGCGATGGCGCGACTGGCGGTGCGAATGGTCCAACCATCCCTCTCCTCGACGATGCGCGTCGGAACGCGCGTGAGCATCGGCTCGAGGGCACTCACCATGCCTTCGACCAGCAGCATGCGGGCCGACGGATCCGGCCAGTTCGGCACCTCGGGTGCCTCGTGCAGCGCGTGTCCGATGCCGTGGCCGGCCAACTCGCGGAACACGACGGCTCCCTTATGACGGGCCGCGGTCTCGCCGGCGCGTCGCGCGACCCGAGCGGCGATGTCGTCGAGATCCGCCGTCGTGACGCCCGGTGCAACGGCACGGCGCATCGCATCGAGCGTATCGGCAACGAGGGCCCCGACGCGTTGCATGCCGGCGAGATCGGAACGGGAGGAGACAGTCATGACGGAATCACTGTTCGGAGTGCGGTCGGGACCCGGGCTGTCGAATGTACGGTACGTCACCGTGTCATGCGGGTGGAAACAGGTTGCGGGCCCGGTCGTGTAGTTTACGCAGTTCGTCTTCGCCAACGTTGGTCACACGCCTGGTGACACACGTGGTCACACGCTCTCGTCCGGAGTACACCGTGGTTCGCCGTTCTACCGTCACCGCTGCACCCGCTGCATCCGTTGCACCTGCTGCACCCGCTGGTTCCAACGCACACCTGTCGCGGGTGGTGGCACGGTGCGCACCGGCCATGTTCACCCTGGCACTCACCGGCTTGCTCGCCGGTTGCGACGGCAAGGGCGCGGCACAGACACCTGCCGGGTCGAGTGACAGCGGGGCCGCGGTCGCGGGCGGTACGGCCACGCGCGACAGTCTGGCCGAGTGGCGCGCGAAGTTCGGCAATCGCGTACCGCGTCCGGACTCGGTGCGCGCGCTCTACGTGAACGCGTGGGCGGCGGGTTCGCGCTCGCGCATGGCGGAGCTGATCCGCATGGCGGACGAGACGGAGGTGAATGCCTTCATCGTCGACATCAAGGAGTCGGACACGTTCCTCGCGTACGACTCCACCGCGATTCCCCTCGTGAAGGAGATTGGCGGCGACACTCGGCCCGCGACGAAGTGGATGCCGGAGCTGCTCGACACGCTGCAGGCGCACGGCATCTACTCGATCGCGCGCATCGTCGTGTTCAAGGACCGCATGCTCGCCGAGAAGAAGCCGGAACTGGCCATTCGCAACACCAGTGGCGGCGTCTGGCGCGACGGCAAGGGCCAGCCATGGGTAAACCCGTACGATTCGCGCGTGTGGGACTACAACATCGCGATCGCCCGCGAGGCGCTCGACATGGGCTACTCGGAGCTGCAGTGGGACTACGTGCGCTTCCCGGACGTTTCGGAGCGCATGCGCAGCACGATGAGCTATCCGAAAGCCGAAGGGAAGTCGCGCGCCGACAACATCAAGGCGTTCCTCGACTACACGAAGAAGGAACTCGCGAGCTATCAGGTGCCGCTCGCGGCGGACGTGTTCGGGCTGGTCACGCATCTCGAGGACGATGTCGGCATCGGCCAGAACTGGGAGAAGGTGATCACGAGCGCGGACGTGGTGCTGCCGATGGTGTACCCGTCGCACTACTACGCGGGCCTGTACGGCATGAGCCGCCCGCACGCGAGCCCGTACCAGACGATACGACTCGCGTTGACGGACGCCGTGGAGCGCACGACGTACCTGCGCGATTCGGCGAAGGTGAAAGTGGGTGAGGTGATGCCGTGGCTGGAGGCGATGAGCATCCGCGGCCTCACGTACGGCCCGACGGAGGTGCGGCTGCAGATCCAGGCCACGTACGATGCGGGGCTCAAGAGCTGGGCGCTCTGGAACCCGGGCTCCAAGTACGCGGAGTACCGCGACGCGCTGCGCCCTCAGGCGGGCGGCAAGTCCCCGGTGGAGTCCCGTGGCTTCACGGTGCCGCAGTACACGCTGCCTCGCGGCCAGCTGAGCAAGGTCATCCAGACACGCGAGCGAGCCGCGCGCGTCGCGGATTCCGTCGCGAAGGCGGGACCAAGCGCCGCGCCGGCGCCGGCGGATAGTGGAGCGCGCCGGTAGGCAGCGCGGGCGACTCGAACGGCAACTGCTTTCCGCGGATATGAACTGATTGAGCGGAAACGCGCGGATCTGTGCGGTGAAGGGGCGAGAGACGACGCGCAGGGCCGGCGTCGTCTTTTGCTTTTGTGGGGCTCCGCACGGGCGCCGGCCCCGGCTTGCTGTTCCCAAGGAAACTCGATCCCGCAAGGCGCATCGTGATCTTGTCGAACACGCCGGACAGATCCGCGCGTTTCCGCCCAATCAGTTCATATCCGCGGAAAGCAGTTCGTAGTTCAAGTCGCCCACACCAACGCGCGCAAACGCAGTCGAGGTCGCCGCCGAGCCTCGCGACGATTCGGTCCAGTCGGGGTACCACCGCCGCCCCTTGTGACTCCCCCCATCCGCGGCAGAATCACGCTGCACCCAACCCCTCGAGGAAATTCCATGCGTATTGCACGTCTCGTCATTGCAGCATCCGTCGCGACGCTCGCTGCTGGCTCGCTCTCCGCCCAGGACGCCGATCGCAGCGTGAAGGATGGTGGCGTCAAGGTCGCCGACTGGAAGGCCCGCATCGACCGCAAGGCGATGACGCAGGGCAAGACCGTGAACGACTCCAAGTTCGCTGCCGATGCCAACAAGGGCTATCGCCTGAGCGTCGGCCCTGCTGGCAATTTCTGGAGTGAGAAGAACGTCGCCAAGGGCAACTACGAGGTGAAGGCCACGTTCAAGGAACTGAAGATGGCCGCCTCGCATCCGCACTCGTACGGCATCTTCATCGGCGGCAAGGATCTCGAGTCCGAGAACGAGACCCTGATGTACTGCATCGCCTACGGCAACGGCACGTACGCGGTGAAGACGTTCCACGGCGCCAAGGTCACGACGCTGGTCGACAAGGCCGCGCATCCCGCGCTCAAGAAGGCCGACGCGAACGGTGAGGCCACCAACGAGATCGGCTGGCGCGTGCAGGGCAACAAGGCGACGTGCGTCATCAACGGCGCCGAAGTGAAGTCGTTCGACAAGGCCGAATACGCGGGCGCCGACAAGATCAACGGCACCGACGGCGTCTACGGCATCCGCGTGAGCCACAACCTCGAGCTGCAGGTCAGCCCGATCACGCTCACGAAGAAGTAGAACGCACGGCCGTCATCGTTGCGTGCCTTCGCCGAGCATCCGGTCGACGAAGGCGCGCGCGAATGGTGAGCCCAGAATGTTCGCTTCGTCCAGCCGTGTCGGCCATTGCAGGCCGTCGCTGTTGGCAAGCAGGATCAATGTCAGTCGCGCGTCCGGCAGCTTGAGATAGAGCGCGGAGTAGCGTCCCTCCCACAGCCCGGTATGCCACACCATCCGGACGGGCACGGATGCATTGTCGACGCGGGTGTCCGACACGAACCAGCCGAGGCCGTACGGCAGCACGGTGCCATCGCGCGAGATGGTCGGTGACATCATCTGCAGCCGCCGAGGCGTACCGATCAAACGGCCGGCCGTCAGCGCCACGTCGAAGGCCGCCAGGTCCATCGCCGACGCGGTCACGCCGCCTGCAGCCCCGTCCCCCTGTGGCGGCGGAGGCGTCGCCCGTACCATCCGCCCGCTGGAGTCACGGCCGTACGGAAGGGCAAGACGGGATGCGATCGCCTCCGGCAGCGGGAGCGCCCGATGCGTCCGCACCGCGCTCCGCATCCCCGCCGGACGGAAGACCAGCGAGTCGACGAGCGTCGAGAACGGCACGCCGGCCACCTCCGCCATGGGACGCGACGCCCAGGAGAACGACGGCGGATTGTAGAGAAACCGGGTGCCCGGCGTACCGTTCGCCTGCATCGACAGCACATGGCGCATCGTGAGCCCCGCGTCGTTACAGCCGTAGTCGCTGAAGAAAATCCCGCCCGCCGCCCGTACGTCCGTACAGAACTCGGCGAACTCGCGGTATCCGGCCATGGGCTTGTCGAGATCGAGCAGTCCCGACTCCACGAGCCTGAGCGCGACGACTCCGGAGATCGGCTTGCTCACCGAGGCGATGTTGAACGGCGTTTCGACCGTCACCGGCCGGCGCGCTTCGACATCGGCATATCCGAAACCCTGTGCCGCGATGACGGTCGTGTCGCGGAGGACCACCATCGCCATGCCGGGGATGCCGGCCGCCGTGCGCAGGGAGTCGAACGTGGCCGCGAGAGCGCGCATTGCCGGACTCGTGGACGAAGTCGTGACTGAAGTCGTGTTCGTGGTTGAAGTCGTGGAGCGCGAGACGGCGGCGCAGGCGCTGGCACTCGCCATCGCGACCCCGCACGCGAACGCGAACTTGAGCGCGGACACCGCTGCAGGAGAACGGGTACCCAGCCTCATGGCTGAAATCCTGCGTAGGGCGCATCATCACTTCTCGACACATCTCACCCCGGAGCATTCATGAGCAAGTTGTTGCGCGGCCTCGCCGCCGGTTACGGCGCCAAGAAACTGGGAGGCGGTTGCTTCAGCACTGTCCTGATTTTCATCGTGCTCTGGTACCTGCTCGGCAACTGCGACATGTTCCGCTGACACCGGTCCGCTGGTTCTCCACCGCCCCCACGTGACCAGCCGTACGTGGCGGCGCGGGCAATGGTGTCGCGGGCAGCAGCCTCGCGAGAGGCGTGACACCACCGGACAATCAGCGGAGGTACAGTGCAGCTGTCGATCATTGCGCTCAATTTCGGCTATGCGATTCTTGGCGTGATCCTGATGTTCGCGAGCTATCGCGTCATCGACTGGCTCACGCCAAGCGTGGATTTCCCCGATGAGCTGAAACGCGGCAACATCGCCGTGGCGATCTTCATCGCGGCGCTGTTCATCGCGATCGCGATGATCATCGGCAATGCACTCAACTGACGCCCGCGCGGCCGAGGGCATGCGCGCGGCGCGGGCGTTTGGCCTCGCGCTCCTGGTGATCGCACAGGCACTCCCCTCGTCCGCCGCGGCCCTGCAGATCACCGCCACTCCGGAGCAGTCGCTCCGCCGCGCACGCGGGGTCGCTGCGGCCATTACCCGCGCCGCCGATGCACGGGACTCGCTCAAGGCGACCACGCGCTACGACGAGACGTTTCGCAAGCACACCAAGCGCCAGTTCGGCCCGGGCTTCGATTGGACGCTCTTCAAGGCGCAGGCGATGGCCGAGAGCGACCTCAACCCGAATGCGCGCAGCCGGGTGGGCGCGCGCGGGCTCATGCAGCTCATGCCCTCCACGTTCAAGATCATCCGCAGCCGCCGTCCCGAGTTCGGCGAGATCAACGACCCCGAGACGAACATCGCCGCCGGCATCATGCACGACCGCTATCTTTACCGGCTCTGGGAACGCGATATCGGCGAGGCCCAGCGCATGCGGTTCGTCTTCGGCAGCTACAACGCCGGCGAGGGCACGATCGCGCGGGCAACGGCCACGGCCAGAGCGCGCGCGCTCAACGGTGGCGAGTGGTCGAGCATAGAGACTGTGGCGCCCACCGTGCCGCGGTGGCGCTACCGGGAGACGCTTGGCTACGTGCGTCGCATCGGCGAAAATCACGAGAAGCTGTCGGCAACGCCGGCCCGCAAGCGGTAACGACCGCAAGCGGCCGTAGCCGGCGCCGTACCATACCGACCGGGATCCTTCCGGGACCCACAGGAGTGCACATGCGTCGTTCGTCCGTCCTCGCCCTGATTACCGTTCTCCTGCTGCCCTCGGCCGTCGCGGCACAGGGTGGCGCCGGCGGCCGCATCGGCGCACAACGCGAAGCGATCAAGCCGGGCGAAGAATGCCCGCCGGGCACGACGGAAGTCCGCCCGAACAGCTGCATGGCCCCCGAGTTGGCGCCGCCGAGCATTCTCGACTACCGCCCGAAGGCGACGCTCGTGGTGCCAGCCAACATGGTCAGGACGGCCAAGTATCCGGCCATCGACTTTCACGGCCACGCCGGCGCGTTTCTGGGCACGGCGGAGGGGCTGGAGCGGCTCGCGAACTCGCTCGACAGCCTGAACGTCCGCATGATGATCTCCGCCGACAACCTCTCCGGCGACCGCCTCAAGACGACCATGGCGTCCGTGCGCGCCTCGCCTCGCATGAAGGACCGCGTGCGCATTCTCGCGGGCATCAGCTTCCAGAACGTCGGGCCGGGTTGGGCCGAGAAGGCCGTCGCGCAGCTCGAGGCCGATGTCGCCGCGGGTGCGGTCGGCGTGGGCGAGGTCGGCAAGGGTTTCGGCATGAGCACGCGCAAGGCGGACGGCACGCGGCTCAAGATCGACGATCCCGAGCTCGATCCGATCTGGGAGGCGTGCGCGCGACTCGGGCTGCCGGTGTTCATCCACACGGCCGACCCGCAGGAGTTCTTCCGCCCGATCGGCAACGACAACGAGCGCTGGCTCGAACTCGCGCTGTTCCCCGACCGTCGCTATCCCCCGGAGCGGTTCCCCAGCTTCGAGACGCTGATGACCGAGCGGAACAATCTCTTCCGCAAGCACCGTCGCACGACGTTCGTCGCCGCGCACCTCGGCTGGCATGCGAACGATCTCGGACGCCTCGGCAAGCTCATGACCGAGATGCCGAACGTGTACGCCGAAGTCGGTGCGGTGCTCTACGACATCGGCCGCCAGCCGCGCACCGCGCACGACTTCTTCGTGAAGTTCCAGGACCGCATCCTCTTCGGCAAGGATTCCTTCCAGCCGGAGGAGTATCCGTACTACTGGCGCGTGTTCGAGACGAACGACGACTACTTCGACTACTACCGCGGCTACCACGCGTTCTGGAAGTTGTACGGCATCGGCCTGCCGGATGCGGTGCTCAAGAAGGTGTACTACGGGAACGCGCTGCGCATCACGAAGGGGTTGCCGCAGACGGGATGGCCGAAGTGATGCACGTGTTGCACCGGGACGGCGCATGAGGATCGTGGGCGGCAAGTATGCAGGGCGGAATCTCACGTCGCCGAACGACGCGCGTGTGCGTCCGACGGCGGAGCATGTGCGCGTGGGGCTGCTCAAGATGCTGAGCGCCGACCTCGAAGGGGCGCGCGTGCTCGACCTGTTCGCGGGCACCGGCGCCCTGGGGCTCGAGGCGATCTCGCGCGGCGCACGGTACGCCGATTTCGTCGAGGATCGGCCGAGCAGCCTGCATGCGCTCAAGGCCAACATTGCCGCATTGCGAGTGCGTGAGAAGACGCGCGTCTTCAAGAAGGATGCGCTGCCCTTCGCCGGTGCGTTGCCGGCCGACCGCTACGACATTGCGTTCGTCGATCCGCCGTACGGCTCCCGCATGCTCGATCGCGTCATCGAAAGCTGGCATGCGACGCGGTTCTCGCGCGTCCTCGCCGTCGAGCATGCCGTCGATCACGAGCTGCCACGCGGCGACGACAAGCGGATCTTCGAGGACACCGCGGTGACGATCTATCGGGTGCCGGTGATCGTCGCGCCACCCGCCGCCGTTCCCGTCGAGTAGGCGCACGCTGCGCCAGCCAGACGTGCGCGCTACACCGGCGCGGTGAAGCCCTCGTCCATGAGCTTGAGCACGACACGGTAGTCCACCGGCTTCACGAGGTGCCCGTCGAACCCGGCTTCCTTCGACCGGCGGCGGTCCTCTTCCTGCCCCCAGCCGGTGAGGGCGACCATGAGGATGTCCTTCGCCCACGGCTCCTGGCGAATCGCTCGGCACGCATCGTAGCCGTTCATGCCGGGCAGGCCAATGTCCATCAGGATGACGTGCGGGCGATACCCGGCGGCGGTCCGAACGGCGTCGACCCCGTCGTGCGCCGTCGTCGTTTCGTTGCCCGAGCTCCGCAGCAGCAGCGCCATCGACTCGGCGGCGTCTTCGTTGTCATCGACAACGAGCACCCGGCGACGTTCGGGTTCCACCGCACGGATCGTCGGGAAGATCGTGTCGGTCGACGACTCGGATGTGGTATCCACCGTCGTGCGCGCAGCGACGAGCGGCAGGCGCACCGTGAACGTGCTGCCCTTTCCGGCGCCCTCGCTGAAGGCCGTCACCGAGCCACCGTGCAGCGTGATCAGCTGCTTCACGAGACTCAGCCCGATGCCCAGGCCGCCGTGCGTGCGCTCGAGCGATCGATCCACCTGCGTGAACGGCTCGAACACGGTGTGGAGCATCTCCGGCGGAATGCCCACGCCGGAGTCGCGCACGACCAACACGACCGCATCGTCCTGCACCGATGCACCGATCTGGATGCGCCCGCCCGGCTCGGTGTACTTGCACGCGTTCACCAGCAGGTTGCCGAACACCTGTGCGAGGCGCGCGGCGTCACCCTCGAGGAACACCGGTGACTCCGGCAACAGGACATCGACGTGATGCCCGGCCTGCTCGATCAGCGGAGCGCACGCTTCGAGCGCATGCTGCACGATGGGTGCGAGCTCGACGCGCGAGACGCGCAGCTCCAGCCGGTTGCGCGTGATGCGGCTGACGTCCATGAGGTCGTCGATCAGGCGCACCATCTGCCGGAGTTGCCGCTCCATCGTCGCGGACACCTGATTGGCGAGCGCGGTATCATGCCCCGCGTGCTTCAGGATCGCGAGGGCATTCATCACGGGTGCGAGCGGATTGCGCAGTTCGTGAGCAAGCGTCGCGAGGAATTCGTCCTTCCGACGATCGGCCTCGCGCAGCGCCTCTTCCATCCGCTTGCGCTCGGTCGTGTCGATGCCGACCGCTGCCAGTCCGATGACCGCGCCACCTGCATCGCGCAACGGCGACTTGGTGATGAGAAAGACGCGCGTTCCGTCCGGGCTGTTCTCTTCCACCGTTTCGGTGATGCCGAGGCGCATGACACGTTCATCGACGAGGTGCACGGCGCGCACTGCCGCGCTCTCGCCCAGGATCTCGAGCTCGGTCCGTCCGAGCACATCGTCCATCGGCTGATCGAACAGACGCCGCTTCGCCTCGTTCATGTAGGTCATGCGACCGCCACGATCCTTCGAGAACACGAGATCCGGCGTGCCGGTGTTCACCGCCTCGATCAGCGCATACGTCTCGCGCAGCTTCTGCTCGGCGCGCTTCTGCGCATCGATGTCCTCGATCACCGTCACGGCGCCGACGATGTCGCCCTGCTCGTTGCGGAAGGGCGCGGCGCCCACGCGCGTCCAGCGCTCCTCGCCCTGGTCGTTGGCGAAGAGAAACTCCACGCCGGGTCGCACCGTGTCGCCGCGCAGCGCGCGGGAGCCGGGCCACTCTGTCACAGGCAGGGGCGATCCGTCCGCAGTCCACGCGCGCCAGCGAGGTGCCTGCGACCCGTCGCGGGACGGGAGATGGGAACCGATGTATCGATCGAGAAACGGGTTGCTCAGCAGGTACTTGCCCTGCATGTCGAGCAGGCCGACACCGAGCGGAAGCTGGCGGAGGAACTCGGCGAGCTGCGCCTGCGCCTCGCGCAGGGCGACTTCACTCGCCTTGCGATCGGTGATGTCGCTCGAGAAGGCCATGACCGCATACACGTTGCCGGCCTCGTCGCGCAGCGGGACACCGCGCGTCGCGAACGTGCGCTCGTTCTCGTCATGCTCATGCTCGAACGGGACGCCGTCGAAGGCCTGACGGTATCGACGCTCATACTCTGCGGCCTTGTCGGCGGGCAGCACGTCGTGGATGGACCGGCCGACGAAGTCGGTCGGCGCCTGGCCGAGCGAATGGAGGGCCTCGCCATCGGCGAGCGTGTAATGCAGTTCGCGGTCGACGACGAAGACCGCAGCTCCGGGCAGGACGCTGATGAGCGTGCGCGCCTGCTGCTCGCTGCGGAATGCGCGTGCGTCCGCGACGCGCTGTTGCGTCGTGTCCCGGAAGTACATCGAGACGCCACCATCATCCACCGGATAGACCCGGCTCGCGATCGAGCGGCCGCTTGCGGGATTTACGTCGTCGAATTCGACCATCGTGCGCTCGCGTGCCGCGCGCTCGAGATGGTCGACCACACCTCGCTGCACGAACTCCGGAAACAGCTCCGTGATGGTGCAGCCGAGCAGCTCGTCGCGCCGGCGTCCCAGCATGCGTTCCGCCTCGGCGTTCACGAACGTGAAGTGCCAGGTGCTGTCGAACGTGACGAAGCCGTCGGTGATGCTGTCGAGCGTGCCCACGACGCGGCGCTCGTTGTTCTGCAGGGCACGATTGGCATCGGAGACGGTGCGTTCGCGCACGGCCGCGGCATTGACGCCCCACCACCAGACGATGCACAACAGCACTACCAGCGCGAGCACGAGGAGCGCCGTTCCGAACTGGGGATCGTACTTTTGGGCCTGCTGCCCCTCGATCTGCAGGTGGCCAAGGACGACCGGCAGCATGATGATGAACGGCAGGGTGCGCCGGGCGAAGATGGCGGCGGTCGTGTCGTCGACCAGCATGCGCATCGGCTGCCGGTCCGGTACCGCCGCCACCAGGCCCATTCCTGCGGCCAGGAGGAAGGTCGCTGTCTGTGCCGAGATCGCCGTATATCGCGGCTGGCTGAACAGCTGGTCCGCACCGTACAGATATCCGATGATTCCCATGGCGGCGATGCCGCACACGATCAGGCCGAGCATCGGCGTGTCCCGACGGTTCTGCCAGCCTCGCCGCGACATCAGCAGCGCGATTCCGATCAGCGTGTAGGACAACGACGACGGAATGCCCATCCGGCCGGGCCCCGTCGTGCGCGACAGGCCCCACGTGCGACCGAACAGCAGAAGCCGGTCGATGCCCAGATCGATATCGGTGGCATTCTCGAACAGCGCCGTGCCGCCGATGATCGCAACCAGGAGCCCGGGCAGGGCTGCCAGACGCTCGTACCGGGTCGTCAGCAGCAGCAGCGCCAAGCCGGTCAGAATGGTGGCGACCGCCGCATTCGGCTGGATGGCCACGTCGGTCATCAGCCAATCCGCCATTCGCGGACGGTCAAGGGCCCATCCCAGCAGCGACACGCAGCCGCCTGCCAGCGTGTACACGCCCAGCAGGACCGCTACCAAATGCGCCCGCCGCACCGCGACGGTGTTGGCGGGAATTTCATCGCTGGAATCGAGCACAGGCATACCGTCTATCCTATGAGTTCGCTCGAAGGCCGCAATACAAGGATTGGAACGAATGTGACATTGATCAGTGCGGTTGTTTCACTGGAGGTACGAGGCGCTACACCGGCGGCCCGAGACGATCGACTTGGGATGATGCCTGCTTCACCGATACGAGTTCCGAATCGACTGCCTCGTCTAATGGTGTGGCTGCATGAGTGAGGCGTTCGAGCGACTCCGGTGTGAGGAGCAGTGATGCCGCGAGTTCCCTGGTTCGGCGTTCGCCTGCCCCGAGAATTCCGGTCAGCAGGTCGCGCGGCACCAGCAGGGAACCGGCCGGCCGAGCGCGCGCCCGTGCAATAGCAACGCTCTTCACCGCCCCAAAGGTTGCGCTGTACGGAACGATATGCACCGGATGGCCCAATGCTTCGAGCTTGTGAACCTCGTCGGCCGCACGCGCTGCGAGCGCACGATCCATTCGCACGCCAGCAGCGGTGATGCCAGTCGCGCCCCAATGATGTGAAATTGCGGTTCGCAGCACAGCATCGACCTGCTCGGATGAGACACCGAGCGATGCAAGCAATCCGGAGCCCCGTTCGAAATCCTCCCGGACGAGCGCCAGCAGCAGGACGGAAGAGTCGACAGAAGGAACGCCGAGCTCCGGCGCCAGCCGCTGCGCGCGCTCCAGGACGGCAGACGCCTCGGGAGCCCACTCCAGCCCAGCGCCCGCGTAGAACTGCTGATCCGCGCGGCGTCGGCTCCAGTACGTCAGCACGATCAGGCCGACACCATTGAGGACCGAAAGCCCCTGCAAGACCAACGAAATTCGGCTCATGAGACATTGATGGGGAATGATCCAACGGTGCGGAGATAATCGCACTCTGGCAGACGCGCAGCAATCGGGAACGCGGTTCGTGCCCGCTTCGCTTGTCAGTGATGCTGCACGCCAACCGATTCCTGCGCTTTCTGCCTCTCTGCTCCTCATATGACCGACAGTACTGACTACCGCGTCTGGCTCATCACCGGCTGCTCGAGCGGCTTCGGGCGTGCCCTCGTCGGCGGCGCCCTCGATGCGGGGCAGCGCGTCGTCGCCACCGCACGCAACGCGGCCGACATCGCCGACCTCGCCGTCGAAGGCCGGTGCCGGACCATGGCACTCGATGTCACCGACACCGCCTCCTTTCCGGAGCTCGTCGCGAACGCCACTGCGGCCTTCGGCACGATCGACGTCCTCGTGAACAACGCTGGCTACGGACTGCTCGGCGCCGTCGAGGAGTGCAGCGACGAGCAGACCCGCCGAAATTTCGAGACGAACTTCTTCGGGCCGGTCAACCTTACGCGCGCGGTGCTCCCGCTCATGCGCGCCGCGGGAAGGGGGCACATCGTCAACATCAGCGCTGCCGCCGCCGTCTCGAACTATGCGGGCTTCGGACTGTACGGCGGAGCGAAAGCGGCGCTGGAACTCACCAGCGAAAGTCTGCGCGTCGAACTGCAACCGCTCGGCATCAAGGTGATGCTCGTCGAGCCGGGACCGTTCCGCACTGCGTTCATCGCACGCGGAATCGAGAAGGGCGCGGTGGAGATCGACGACTACAACGCCAGCGCGCGGAAATTCGGCCGGCTGCTCGCGTCGATGGATGGCAAGCAGCCTGGTGATCCCGCGCGCGCTGCGGTAGCGATCGTGAGCACGGTACTCGGGGAGGACGCGCCACTGCGACTGCCGCTTGGGAAGTACATGATCAAGAAGATGCGCGACAAGGCATCGCTGCTGGTGCGGGAAGCGGATAAGTGGGAGGGGGTGGCGACGGAGACGGACTTTGCGCCGGCGGGGGCGCCGGTCGCGTAGAGGGGAAGGCTTGGCCGCTGCTCCCTAATGAAGGGTTGGTGTCGCTTTGCATGGCGGGATCAGCGTGGATCGGCTGTCAGCGGCAGCTCCCCGCACCAGCGCCAGCGGTGAACTGACAGCTGACTGCCATAGCTCTCAGCTCTAGCCGACAGCTGTCAGTTCACCCCTGGTGGCTGGCGCTGGAAGCTGCCGCTGACAGCCGACCTGCGTTGGTCTCGCCAAGCAAAGAGACACCGGCCACGGGTGGCCCGCGAAGGCGCAGCGAACGCGACCAGCCCACCCCTCCAGCCAAGCGCCCCACCCATCTCAGCTCGGCAACTCCATCCCCCGCACCACCCGGTAACTATCCCGCGCGATCAACAACTCCTCATCCGTCGGCACGACCCACGCTTCCAACGCCGAGCCGTCCGTCGAGAACCGCCCCTCGCGCCCACCAACGAGCGACAGGTTTCGCGCCGAGTCCACCGTACACCCCGCCCACTCCAGCCCCACGAGTATCCGCGCCCGGATCTCCGCCGAGTTCTCGCCGATCCCACCCGCGAACACGATCGCGTCCGCGCCGCCCATCGCCGCGAGGTAGCTGCCGATGTATTTGCGCGCGCGGTAGCAGAAGATGTCGATGGCCAGCGTCGCGCGACGGTCCTGATGCTCGTGCGCTTCGGCCAGCAGGTCGCGCATGTCGTTCGTCAGCCCCGACACGCCGAGCAGGCCGGATTGCTTGTTCAGCAGCGCTTCGGTCTGTGACAGGGTGAGTCCTTCCTTCGCCGCGATGTAGTCGAGCAGTGCGGCATCGATGTCGCCCGAGCGCGTGCCCATCACGAGGC
Source organism: Gemmatimonadota bacterium (assembly GCA_040387895.1). Taxonomy (GTDB): domain Bacteria; phylum Gemmatimonadota; class Gemmatimonadetes; order Gemmatimonadales; family Gemmatimonadaceae; genus Gemmatimonas. Next base: position 2,349 of record JAZKCW010000149.1, on the reverse strand, counting down.
CCTCGAGCGGCGTGAATCCCATCGAGGTATCGACACTGCGCCCGTTCACGATGGCGCACGCCGAGCAGCCGTTGCCGAGGTGCAGGGTAACGATGCGAACCGACTCACGGGGTTTGTCCGTCAGCCGGCGGTAGCGCCAGGCGATCGACCGGTGCGATGTGCCGTGGAATCCGTAGCGGCGCACCTTGTGCCGGCGGTACAGCGGATAGGGAATGGCGTACAGGTACGCGTGCTCCGGCAGCGTCTGATGGAACGACGTATCGAACACCGCGACCTGCGGGATGCCCTCCCCGAGTGCTGCGCGTGCCGCCTCGATGCCGCGGAGGTTGTGCGGGTTGTGCAGCGGCGCGAGCTCGATGTTCTCCTCGATGCCAGCGAGTACCGCGGCGTCGATCCGGACACTGCGCGTGAACTGCTCGCCGCCATGCACCACCCGGTGACCGACGGCTTCGATGTCCGCCCGGCTCGAGAGTGTGCTGCCCGACTCAGGCGACGTCACATGTGCGACGAGCCAGTCGACGGCCGCGCGCAGGTCGCGCAGCGTCGCGGTGAGCGTGCGCGCGGGACTCTCGGCGCCGCGCACGGTGATGACCGCTTCGCCACCGATGCGCTCGATGGTGCCGTGCGCCAGCCGCACATCGCTGTCGCTCGCGATGCGTTCGTCGTCCGTGCGCACGACCTGAAACTTGAGCGTCGCCGATCCGGCGTTGAGCACCAGCACGTTCATGCGATGACACTCATGCGACGGGTTGCAACAGGAGGCCGATCACTGCTCGTCGACGGACTGCGAGTCCACCGGCGTCGGATGACGCGGGCCGTTGTACGCCTTCACGAACGCATCCGATCCTGCCCCGTCCGGCAGCGAGCGAAGTGTATGCATGATGCCCGAGATGTCGATGCTCAGCGTGAGCTCGGTCTCCTCGTCGGAGATGTAGCGCTCCACGGGTGGTACGGAATGGTGCAGCTGCGGCATCGCTTCCTGGAGGTCGACACCGACGCGCCGGACCTGACGCTCGAATTCGAGTTCGAAGGCCTCGATCTCCGCCCGCTGCTCCGCTGTGTACTCGATGTCGTCCATGCGATCTCCTCCAGTGTGATCGGGTCGGTCGTGCATGTTCAAATCTTGCCGGTCGCACGCCATCGCGTGCACAGATCCTGCGCCGCATCCGGCCACGCCGGAAAATCGAACTCGAATCCGGACGCCAGCATCTTCCCGGGAATCACGCGGCGGCTCTTGAGCACCAGCTGCCCCACGCGTCCCGCAAGGCCGCCATGAATGCGGCATTCGGCAGCGGCTGTGGCGACGCGAGATTGACCGGACCGCTCAACCCGTCATGCGCGATCAGCCAGTCGACGGCGCGGATCATGTCCCGGTCGTGAATCCACGACATGTACTGCTTCCCGCTGCCGGAGGTGCCGCCGAGGCCCACGCGGACGAGGCCCAGCAGCGTGTCGAAGATGCCGTCACGATCGGGACTCATGACCATTGCCGCGCGCATGAGCACCTTCCGGGTGCGTGGCGTCTCCACTGACGTCGCCGCCTCCCATGCACGGGCGACGTCGATGCTGAAGCGCCACGTGTCGGGCACGCCAGCCTCCGCGCCGCCGATCAGTCCGGTGAACTCGTCGTTCGGCGCGTCGTACCGATGCGCGTAGATCGTGGCGGTGCTCATCTGCAGCCACACGGCCGGCGGCCGCGATGCGGCGGCAATGGCCGCGCCGACCGCGTGCGTGGACTGGGTGCGCGAGTCCATGATCTCGCGACGATGCTCCGGCGTGTAGCGGCAATTCACGCTCCGACCCGCGAGGTTGATCACCGCATCCGCGCCTTCCAGCTCCTCGGCCCATTTACCGGCATGCTGGGCGTCCCACAGCACCATGCGCCACGGCCTCATGCCCGGTGTACCCGTGGGCGGACGGCGGCTCAACACCACGACCTCATGGCCCGCCGAGTGCCAGGCGCGCGCGAGAATGTCGCCGACCTGCCCGCTGCCACCGGGAATGACGAACTTCATGCGCGCTCCCCGGGCTCCTGCTCCAGCGCTCGGCGCAGCAATGCAATCTGTCCGGCGTGATAGCAGTCGTGCTGCGAGAGGCCGATGAACTGCAGGTACGCGGGGTACGGGGGACGCGGCACCAGCTGCTGGTCGAGCAGTGCCGGATCGAACTTCGCCACTGTGTCGCGCATGTGCGCGTTGACGGCGCGCAAGGCGGCAACGACCGCTGTCCATCGTTCAGCGGTCGGCTCACCCGGCGCGGGCCAATCCTCGTGCTCGGCGAGCGATACGGACTCTCCACCGATGCGGCGCAGCACCACGCCATAGTTCGCGTGCAGGTGCAGCACGATCT
>JAZKCW010000148.1:0-7355 GCA_040387895.1 Gemmatimonadota bacterium | reverse complement strand
TCGCGAGCGTGAACAGGAACCCGACCGGCAGGTTCGCCACCGACATGTCGATGAGTCCCCACGGGGTCGGCACCGGTGATGCGATCGGGATGACGGCCCAGGTCAGCATCGCCGGCATGAATGCCAGCGCCGGCGCGATCAGGAACAGGATCCGGTCGCTCGCGCCAGGCTTGCTCAGTTCCTTGAAGAAATTCTTGATACCGTCGGCGACCGGCTGCAGAATGCCACCCGGACCGGCCCGATTGGGACCGCGTCGATCCTGGATCCAGGCCGCGACCTTGCGCTCGGCGAGCGTGAGCAGCGACACCGTGAGCAAGTACGCCACGAAGAAGATCAGCATCTTGATCACGCTCGCGAGTGCGAACGTTCCGATGGCGTCCGGCGTGCGCTGCGGGTCGGCCTTCGGAAACCACGCCGCGACATCCTGCAGCAGAAGCGGGAGTGAAACGGCGCTCACCGGGCGACTCCTGCAGGCGGCGCGGCGGCACCGGCAACCGTGTTGTCCAGCACCGTCATGCCGCGCATGCCGAGGCCGTCCCAGTCGAGCTGCGCGAACGGCGCATGCGTCGAGGCCATCGCGGCGAACACTTCCGACGGCAGCAAGAACTGCGCGTCACCGCCAAGCGCGGCGAACAGGTCGGCGAGCACGTACCACGCAGGTCGCGCAATGCCGGGTGCCGCCTTCGACTGCAGGTAGCGCTGCACGCGGCCCCGCAGGTTCGTGAGCGTGCCTTCCTCTTCGAGCGTGTTGGCGATCGGCAGCACGACGACAGCGCGTCCAGCCAGTGCAGCAGGAAGCGCAGCGCCGATGTAGACGATCGTCGACGCGCGATCGAGCACCGACGTATCGATGCCCTCGAGATCGTCACCGGCGACGACCAGCGTTTCCCCGGTGGCGATCACGTCCGCGATAGACGACACCTCGGTGAAGCCGAGGAGCCGCGCACCGGTGGCGTTGGCGGCGCGTTCCCTGCGCAGCGCCAGATCGGCCACACCCGGCAGCGGTACTTCGTCCCCCTGCGGGACACGGAAGACGCCACGCAGCGACCGCGTGGTGCGGATGCGTTCCAGCAGGAAGAGCGCTTCGTTGCTGAGATTCGGCGAGACGACCATGAGGGCGGGCGCAGCACCGATGGCCTGGGCAGCCGCGGCGATCGCGTCCTCCCAATCGGCAAACTGCAGGTCACGGCCCTTGCGTACGAGTGGCTGGTCCGCCCGGTCACGGCGATTGAAGTCGCGGTAGGTAAGCCGCCCGACCTCACACATGAAATGCTGGTTCACCTGATCGTTCGGACGTGGACGCAGGCGCACCGCAACACTGTCGCGGACGTCGACGACCACGTTGCAGCCCTGGCTGCAGCCCGTGCACACGGACGCCGTGCGGTCGAGCTCCCACGCCCGCGCCTTGTTCAGGAAGTCCTTCGACAGCAGCGCACCGACCGGACAGAGGTCGACGACGTTGCCGGCCCAGACATTCGTCAGGTCGTGCCCCTCTGCCTTGCCGATGAATGCGCGATCCCCGCGCTCCGAGACGTTGAGTGCGGGTTCCTTCACCACGTCATCCATGAAGCGCACGCAGCGGGTGCAGAGAATGCAGCGGTTCTGCACGTAGAGGACGTCGCCCCCGAAATCCTCGACGGGATTGAAGCGCTTCGGTTCGCGGTAGCGCGAATCGGCGCGTCCTTCGGCGAACGTGTAGTCCTGCAGCTCGCACTCACCGGCCTGGTCGCAGATCGGGCAGTCGAGCGGATGATTGATCAGCAGGAACTCGAGCACGCCCTTGCGCGCTTCCTTCGCCTTCTCCGAGTGCACGTGCACCACCTGCCCTTCCATCACGGTCGTGGCGCAGGCGGGCGCGAGCTTCGGAAACTTCTCGACTTCCACGAGGCACATGCGGCACACGCCGGCCACGGGAAGCGACGGATGGTAGCAGTAGTGCGGGATCAGCACGCCCGCAGTCTTCGCCGCCTCGAGAATCGACGTGTTCTCCGGCACGGAGACCGGACGTCCCTCGATGGTCGCGTTCACCATCTTGATCGGCGGTGGTTCGGGGCGGTCCTTGATGCCCGCTATCGGTTCTGTCATCGCAAGATCCTCACGCTGCCGACGCGCGCACCGGCGCGCCGACGGTCACCATGCCACGGTTCGCGGCGATCTTCGCCTCGAACTCGTGCCGGAACTTCTTGAGACCGGAGACGACCGGCGTCGCGCACGAATCGGAGAGCACGCAGATCGTCTTGCCCGTCATGTTGTCGGCGATGGAGAGCAGCGTGTCGAGGTCCTCCATCGTGCCCTCGCCGTCGCGGATGCGCTCCATGATGCGGGTCGTCCACGCGGTGCCCTCGCGGCACTGCGTGCACTGCGCGCAGCTCTCGTGCGCATAGAATCGCGTAAGGCGGGCGATCTGGCGCACCATGTCCTGCCGGTCGTCGAACACGATCACGCCGCCCGAGCCCAGCATGGTGCCCGCCGCGACGAATCCCTCGTAGTCCATCAACGCGCCCTCGGACTCCTCACGCGTCAGGATGGGCACGGACGAGCCGCCGGGAATCACGGCCTTGATCTCGCGACCGGCCAACGGGCCGCCGCAGAGATCGTACAGGAAATCCTTGAACGGAAATCCGAGCGCGACTTCGTAGTTGCCCGGGCGCGAGATGTTGCCGCACACCGAGAACAGCTTCGTGCCGATGCTCTTCGGGTTGTCCGGCCGGCCGAACTGCTTGTACCACTCCGCACCGTTCTTGATGATGTGCGGAATCGCCGTCAGCGTCTCGACGTTGTTGATGGTCGTGGGCTTGCCGAACAGGCCCGCGACCGCGGGAAACGGCGGCTTGATACGCGGGTTGCCACGGCGGCCTTCGAGCGAATTCATCAGCGCCGTCTCTTCGCCGCAGATGTACGCGCCGGCACCGCGATGGACGTGCACGTCGACGCGCTTGCCGCTGCCCATCGCGTTCGCGCCAAGGATGCCGGCTGCGTAGGCCTCCTCGATGGCCGCCGAGACACGAGCGAACGGCTCGGTAAACTCACCGCGGATGTAGATGTACGCCGTCTCAGCGTAGATCGCATGCGCCGCGATGGCGACGCCCTCCACGAGCGCATGCGGCGTCCAGCGCATGATCTCGCGGTCCTTGAACGTGCCCGGTTCCGACTCGTCGGCGTTGCAGCAGAGATAATGCGTCTTTCCGTCCGGTTTCATGAATGACCACTTCATGCCTGTCGGAAAGCCGGCGCCGCCACGACCGCGCAGTCCGGAATCCTTGACGATAGTCTGCAGCTCCTGCGGGTCCGTCGCGATCGCCTTCTCGAACGCCTCGTAGCCACCGCGCGCGCGCCATCCTGCCAGCGTGCGAGCCTCGGGATCGCCGAAGTAGCGCGACAGGATCGGCGTCTCGCGCTCATGTGACTTGTGCGGATACCCCATTACGGCAACTCCGAAAGAATGCGCGGCACGGATTCCGGCGTCACCGACTCGACGAAATCGTTGTTGATCATGATGGGCGTCGCGAACCCGCAGGCCCCCAGGCACTCGACTTCGATGACCGTGTAGCGCCCGTCCGGGCTGGTCAGCCCGAGATCCTCACACCCGGTGTGCTCCAGCAGCGACTTCACCACATCCTCGGCGCCGCACACGTTGCACGGCGTCGTCGTGCACACCTGGATGAAGTGCGTGCCCACCGGATGCTGGTGATACATGGTGTAGAACGTCACGACACCCTTCACGTAGGCCGGCGTGATGCCGAGCGCCGCCGCCACTTCTTCCATGCCGCCCTCGCTCACCCACCCACGGGCATCCTGCAGCATCCACAGCGCGGGAAGCAGCGCCGCCTGCTTGCTGGGGTAGCGCGCGATGATGCGATCGAGCTCCACGCGACGGTCGCCGGTGAACACCGGCTCGTGCGGTGCATCGTGACTCGTGCCGTGCTGCGGAACCGCGACGAGCGCCCCGCCCTGTGCCGACGGACCGTGACTCACCGGTCGATCTCTCCCATCACGATGTCGATGCTCGCGTTGATCGCAATCACGTCGGACAGCAGGTGGCCTTCCACCAGCTTCGGGATCGCGGACAGGTTCACGAACGACGGTGGGCGGATGCGCCAGCGCACCGGCTTCGATGTCCCGTCGCTCACCATGTAGTACCCCTTCTCACCCTTCGGACTCTCGACCGGCACGTAGCACTCACCAACCGGCGGCCGCGGACCTTCCATCACCAGCTTGAAGTGATGGATCATTGATTCCATCTCGCTCGTCGCCTTGTGCTTCGCCGGCAGGATGAGACGCGGATCGTCGATGTTGACGGGACCGTCCGGCAGGCGCTGCACGGCCTGTTCGAGGATGCGAATGCTCTGACGCATCTCCTCGACGCGCACGAGAAACCGATCGTACACGTCGCCCGTCGTGCCGACCGGCACGTCGAAGTCGTACGTCTCGTAGTCGAGGTACGGGAAATCGCGACGCACGTCGTACGGCACGCCCGACGCGCGCAGCATCGGCCCCGACAGGCCGGAGTTGATCGCTTCCGCCGGGCCGATCGCGCCCAGGCCCACGGTGCGCCCGGTCCAGATGGCGTTCGTTTCGAGCATGCCGACGCACTCGTCGAGCGTCTTCGGGAAGCCCTTGATGAACGCGCGCAGTCCGTCGAGCCATCCGTCCGGAATGTCGGCTGCCATGCCACCGACGCGCGTGATGCTCGTCGTCAGGCGCGCACCACACCAGCCTTCCAGCAGGTTGTAGACGTTTTCACGCTCCTGGTAGAGCCACAGGAACGGCGTGAACGCACCGATGTCCACGGACGTCGTCCCCAGCCAGACGACGTGCGAGATGATGCGCGACAGCTCCATGAGGATGACGCGCAGCACCGTGCAGCGTGGCGTGACCTCGACGCCGAACAACCGCTCCGCGCCCATCGCGAACGCGACGTTGTTGCCGGGCGAGTTGAGGTAGTCCTCGCGGTCCGTCCACGGAATGATCTGGTTGTACTGCCGGTACTCGCCGATCTTCTCGAAGCCGCAGTGCAGGTAGCCGATGTGCGGGATGCAGCGCACGACGGTTTCGCCATCCAGTTCCAGCACGAGGCGCAGCACGCCGTGCGTCGCAGGATGCTGCGGGCCGATGTTGATGAGCATGTGATCCGACTCGAGCTCGGGCTCGTGCCGGGACATGCCGGGTTCGAGTGCGACGGCACTGCCACCCTGCACGACGAGTGGCGCGCGCAGCGGCAGCCCCTGCGCGTCGAGCCCGCTCGTGCCGAGCGCGACTTCGATGGTGCGTCGGCCGGTCAGCGGTTCGGTGCGCGTCGCGTGATCCTTCAGCACGTCCGTCATTCGCCCACCCGCGCCGGGTTCTGCTCGGTGTCCCCTGCGGCCGTGCGCGACGCCGTCATGCGCTCGCGCATGTCGAGCGGCAGCGAGTCGAATGCCTGCGCGATCGACAGCTCTTCCATCGAGTAGCGCGCCTCCGGATCCGCCGCGAGCGCCTGCTTGAGCTGCTCGGCACGGCTGAAGCGCCCGCGCAAGGGAAAATCCTTTCGCAGCGGATGGCCTTCGCGATAGCTCTCCCAGAGCAGGATGCGCCGCATGTCGGGGTGCCCCTCGAAGCGTACGCCGAACATGTCGAAGCACTCGCGCTCGAGCCAATCCGCGCCGCTGTAGATGTCGATGACCGATGGCACCACCAATGCGCCGCGCTTCGGCAGCTGCACCTTGAGCCGCAGGAACCGACGGTGCACGAGCGAGCGCAGATGCCACACCACCTCGAGCGGCCGGTCGAAGTCGCGATACTCGACTGCCGTGACGTCCGACAGGTACTCGTAGCGTTCGGCGGGGTCGGTGGCGAGCCACGCGACGATGTCGTGCAACGCCGACGCCTGCACGAGTACCGTCGTTTCACCCCACACCACTTCGGCGCGCACGACCATGTCGCCGAAGCGCGCGGCCAGCGCGGCGGCCGACGGGTTCTCCGGCCCACCGCGATGCGGGACATCGCGCTGTGTCACCGGCATGCCGGCGCCGGCGGCCGTCGCCGGTGCGAGCGCCGTTCCTGCCACCTGATCCGTCATGGGTTCGATCGGGTCTGGTGCACGGAATTGCCGAACGGTTCCGACAATTCGTCGATGCGGCTCGGCGGGATGTACAGCTGGCTGCTGGGGTCCGGCTCGATCTCGACGTGTCGCGTGCGATCACGCAGCCGTTCGGTCATCACCTTCTTCTGCAGCATGATGATGCCGTGCATCAACGCTTCCGGACGCGGCGGGCACCCCGGGACGTACACGTCCACCGGGATGATCGTGTCGATGCCCTGCACCACGGCGTAGTTGTCGAACATGCCGCCCGTGCTGGCACACGCGCCCATGGAGATGACCCACTTGGGCTGCGGCATCTGCTGGTAGATGCGACGCAGCACGGGCGCGAGCTTGAACGGCACGCGGCCCGCGCAGATGAGCACATCCGCCTGGCGTGGTGAGTACGCGAGACGTTCCATGCCGAAGCGCGCGAGGTCGAAGCGGCTTGCGGCGGTGGACATGAATTCGATGGCGCAGCACGCCGTGCCGAACGGCATCGGCCACATCGAGCCGGCGCGTGCCCAGTTGACGGCGAAATCGAGGCGCGTGGTGAACCAGCCGTCCTGCGAGCCCGCGGAGGGGCCCGGATCGGCGGTCACGACGCGGCGGTCAGGCGCGGGGGTCAGTCCCACGAGAGCGCTCCTTTCTTCCAGACATAGACGAAGCCGACGACGAGGATGGCCATGAAGACCAGCATCTCACCGAGCCCGAAGAACGAGAGTTGGCCGGCCGGACATGCGCCGGCGACCATGGGGACGGCGCAGGACAGCTGCCGGTAGTGGAGTCCCCACGGGATCATGAACACCGTCTCGATGTCGAAGACGATGAACAGCATGGCCACGAGATAGAACTTGACGGAGAACCGGTCCCGCGCATCACCGAGGGGTGACATGCCGGACTCGTAGGCTTGCAGCTTCACCGCTGTCGGCTGGGATCGCACGGTCAGGTGCGCGATGCCAATGATCACGATGGCGTTGAAGGTCACGAAGCCGAACAGCAACAGGACCGGCAGATAGTTGCGAAGCATCGGGGACCGAACCGCGTGTGGGCGCGCCTACTTCGTGAAAGAATTCACAATCGGGTACCGAGGAAGCTAGCAACGGGACCGGCCGCACTCAACGCCGTTCGGCGCAGGATCGCGTAGCCTTTTGGGTGCCTCGTCCGTACCTTCCGCAGCCGCCCGGCCACCCCTTTTCCACCCTCTCGCTTTCCCGGATACCATGGGGCTCTGCTCCGATCGCTGGATCACGCGCATGGCGCGCGAACATGGCATGATCGAACCGTTCGAGGACCG
>JAZKCW010000147.1:0-2140 GCA_040387895.1 Gemmatimonadota bacterium | reverse complement strand
TGATCGAGGAGATGAACGAAGGCGAGATCCTCGAGATCGACCGGGTGAACGACGTCGCCAACTGCGGTGTCACCGAGTACCGGCGCGATGTGTCGGAGGACAGCACGGCGGGCACGGACAGCGGCGACAGCGTCGATGCGGGCCGATTGCGCCTCGTGGCGTACAACTTCGTCGCACCGCTCGAGCGCGAAGGCACCCCCGTCACGGCGAGCCCGGACGCCCCTGTGGCCCCGCGATGACGGTGGGCAAGCCGACGGCGCTCAATGCGACTCTCCTCAGGACCATGCGCCTGCCGGCCATCGGGCAGGACGACGACAAGGATGCCCGCGGCCGCATCCTCGTGATCGGGGGGAGCTGCTCCGTGCCGGGCGCGATGGCGCTCGCTGGCGTCGCCGCACTGCGTGCCGGTGCGGGCAAGCTGCAACTCGCCACGGTGCGCGACGCCGCGATGGGACTGGGCTTCGCGGTGCCGGAGTCGCTCGTGATCGCCCTGCCGCAGACGGCGGACGGCGAGATCGACGGGGAGGCACTCGCCGGCAACGAAGGCGGGAACGAAGGAGACCAGGCGAGCGAACGGCTTCGCACATTCATCTCCGGTGCCGATGCAGTGCTGGTCGGACCGGGCATGCTGAGCGACACGGGCGCACTCGCGCTGCTGCGCGCGCTGATCCCCGCGCTCGGTGCGACGACGACGCTCGTTCTCGACGGGCTCGCGTGCGTGGCGCTCCGCCACGACCCCACACTCCTCCACAGCATGGGCGATCAGGTCGTGCTCACACCACATGCCGGCGAGATGGCCTCGATGCTCCGCCTCGATCGGGATGAAGTGATGCGCCATCCGCTGCGCACCGTGCGGCGTGCGGCGCACGAGCTGCGTGCCACCGTGGCGCTCAAGGGGTCCGAGACGTGGATCGCGAGGGCCGATGCACAGGCGCTGTTGTTCAAGGGTGGCGTCGTGGGCCTCGGCACGTCCGGCTCCGGCGACACACTCGCGGGCATCGTCGCCGGCCTGGCCGCCCGGGGTGCGCCGCCCATGACGGCAGTGGCGTGGGGCGTCTGGGCACACGGCATGGCGGGCCGCGCACTGGCACGGCGCACGGCCACTGTAGGATTCCTGGCGCGCGAGCTCCTGGGTGAAGTTCCTCGGCTGGTGGGACGATGACCGCAGCTTTGACCACTGAGATGACTACGCCAACGATCACGGCACGACCGCACGGAAAGACCCGCATCCTCGTGAACTGCAACGCCAAGGCGATGCAGGATCCGGCGGGCCGTGACGTGCTCGTCGAGCAGGTGAAGAGCGCCCTGCCCGACGCGGAGGTGTGGTTCACTGCGGACGACGTCTCGATCACCGATCTCATCGAGCGCGCCACGCGGGATGGTGCGACGCTCCTCGTGGCGGGGGGTGGCGACGGGACCGTCAATGCCGTCGCGAGCGCTGTCATCGGCACGGGTCGCACACTTGGCGTGCTGCCACTGGGCACGCTCAATCACTTCGCCAAGGACCTCACGATTCCCTTCGACATCGAGGCCGCGGTGCTGCTGCTGCGCGATGGTCTCGTGTGCGAGGTGGATGTGGGTGAGGTGAACGACCGCATCTTCATCAACAACTCGGGCCTCGGCCTCTATCCCGACATCGTGCGGCAGCGGGAGCGGCGCCAGGAAGCGGGCAGCAGCAAGTGGCCCGCGGCGCTGGTGTCGACGGTGTACGCGCTGCGCCGGTACCGCCTGCTCGGCATCCGCGTGATGGTCGGCGCGAAAGCGATGTATCGCCGCACACCGGCGGTGTTCATCGGCAACAACGAGTACACGACGGACAACGGGCTCGAACCTAAGCGTCCTTCGCTGTCGGATGGGCGGCTCGCGCTGTACATGCCGCATCCGAGCGGGCGCGCGCGGCTGCTCTGGTTCTCGCTCCGTGCGCTGCTTGGCAACTCGCGCCGGCTCGAGGGATTCGACGTGCTGCTCACCGAGTCGCTCACCATCGAATCACGGCACCGCCGGCTGCACGTCGCACTCGATGGCGAAGTGACCATCATGGAAACCCCGTTGCACTATCGCACGCGCGCGAAGGCGCTGCGCGTGCTCGTGCCGACCATCGTCCGCTAGCATGCGCACCATCGTTCACCTGTCCGACCTG
>JAZKCW010000146.1:0-38690 GCA_040387895.1 Gemmatimonadota bacterium | reverse complement strand
CCGGAACCGATATGGCTGAGTCAAAGACCCTGCACGCGCTGTTCGTCGACGAGTTGCGTGACGCGTACGACGCCGAGAAGCAGCTGATCAAGGCGCTGCGCAAGATGGCGCGCGCGGCGCAGCATCCCGATCTCTCCGCGGCGTTCACCACACACATCGAGGAGACGACGGGTCAGGTTGCGATGCTCGAGGAAGTCTTCGCGATGATCGAACTCAAGCCGCGCGGCAAGCACTGCCCCGGCATCGCCGGCATCATCGAGGAAGGCGGCGAGGCCATCGAGGAGATCGAGAAGTCGGCCGTGCGCGATGCGGCGCTGGTGGGCGGCGGAAAGCGCGCCGAGCACTACGAGATCGCGGCCTACACGACGATGGTCGCGATGGCAAAGGCCCTCGGGCTGCGCGACGCCTCGGCCAAGCTGCAGGAGATCCTGGCGCAGGAGATCGCGACGGACAAGAAGCTCGATGCACTGGCCAAGGTCCTGCTCCCCGCCGCGCGCGCCGAGGGAGAGGAGTAGGGACACGATTGGAGCGTGGTCAGGTGCGCGGCAGCAGATGGTGAACGTGCTGTCGCCTCCTGACCACGCTATCCAGACAACGGGCGCTTACGCGGGCGGCATCATCTCGCGCATGCCGTCGTGCGTGGCGCGACCCAGCCGCGCCACGATCTCCGGCAGCGCGTCCACGTCGCGCTCCCCGGTGTTGATGTTGACGATGCACGCGCGTAGCAGGTAGCGGCCGCGCACGACGGCGTTGGAAACGAACGCCTCGCCCGACTGCTGGATGCGTTCCAGGAGCGCCGCGTTCAGCCTATCGAGATATTGCTCGCCCTCGGCGCTGCCGACGGCGGCGCGCAGCTCGAGTGGGACATAGCGGAACGTCGTGATGCTCAACGACTGCGTGACCGGTTGCAGCTCATCATGGGCAGACACGCGCGCGTGCAGCCGCTCGCTCAGCCGGACATCGTCGGCGATCATGCGCACATAGCCGGCCCGTCCGGCCTGTCGCAGTGCGAGCCAGACCTTGAGCGCGCGGAATCCGCGCGAGTTCTGCGGGCCGAACTCCGCGAAATTCGTCGCCTCCTGCCCGAAGTGGTAGTACGGCGGATGATATGCAAAGGCGTTGCGCAGCAGTTCGCGGTCGCGCACCAGCACACACCCGGCTTCGAGCGGCGCGTACAACCACTTGTGCGGGTCGACCGCGACCGAGTCGGCGAGCGAGAGCGCCGCCAGGTCGGGGCTGGCGTCCGGCAGCGCCGCGGCGAATGCGCCGTACGCGCCGTCCACGTGAAACCACACCCCCACTTCCCGGCAGAGGGCGGCGATCTCGCGCAGCGGATCGATCGCGCCCGTGCTGACCGAACCCGCGGTGCCGACTACCATCATCGGTCGATCGCCCGCCGCGCGATCGCTCACCATCGCTTCGCGCAGTGCTGCCACATCCATGCGCTGTCCACTGTCCGTCGGGATCCACCGGATCGCGTCGGTGCCCACGCCCGAGAGGTCCGTCGCCTTCTGGATCCACGTGTGCGTCTCCGCCGACGCGTACACGCGCAGCCGCGGCACGTCGGCAGCAGCCATGCCGTCCGTGCGCACGGCAGCACTCGCGACGGCCGCGCGCGCGGCGAACAAGCCGACGAAATTGGCCATGTTGCCGCCGCTCACCATGAGCCCCCCGCTGTTCGTGGGGTAGCCCAGCAGCTCGGCGATCCAGCGCACGGTCTGGGCCTCGATCTCCGTCGCGACCGGTGCCAGTCGCCACGCACCGACGTTCACGTTGACCGCTGCAGCCAGCAGGTCGCCGAGCATGCCGATCGGCGCAGGTGATGACGTGATGTAGCCGAAGAAACGCGGATGCCCGTTGTGCAGGGAGTGGTCGAACAGCATGGTTGCGGCCGCGCGCAGGAGCGATTCGGCATCGGCGCCCTCGTCGGGCAGTCGCATCTCCGCGTCGATGAGGCGCTGGACGGCATCGGGTGCAGCGGATTGCGTCACGGGCCGATCGGCGAGACCGCTGAGGAACGTGGCCACCTCGTCGACGAGGGCGTGACCAACGCGTCGGAACTCGTCTGCGTTCATGTGCAGGGGCGCTTCACGCGCGCCCCCCGGTCGCAGGTCAAGCGCTGGCGCACTCGTCATCACTGGGCTCATCTCAGGAAGTGCAGTCATTCATCCTTTCAGGATTGGGTAGACTGGCAAACTGTGGTGCGCTGAAATGAATGTCGAATCGACGACCGGCGCGATCCCGTCAGGCGCGCGGCAGCGTCAGCGTGAACGTGCTCCCGACGCCGGGCGTGCTCTCAGCGGTGAGGTCACCGCCCATGCCGCGCGCCAGATCCCGGCTGATCGCGAGGCCCAGACCGGTGCCTTCGTGCGGTCGCGTCAGGTCGGACCGCACCTGCACGAACGGGTCGAAGATGCGCTCCTGCTGGTCGGGGGCGATGCCGATGCCCGTGTCCTGGACGGTGACATGTACCTGCGTGCCCGCATCTACGCAGGCGAGCGTCACGCGTCCACCGGCGGCCGTGAACTTGACGGCGTTCGACAGCAGGTTCACCAGTACCTGCCGAAGCTTCTCGGGGTCGGCCTGCGCGGCGAGATCCGGCGCGCACGTGACGGTCGACAGGAGCAATCCCTTCGCGCGCGCCTGCGGTGCGACGAGCGCCTCCGCTTCCGCGATCGCATCGCGAAGCACCGTCGGCACGACATCGAAGTGTACCGTGCCCGTCTCGAGCTTCGCGTAGTTGAGCACTTCGTTGATGAGGCCCAGCAGGTGGCGCTGGCTCGCCTGCACGCGGCGCAGGTCTTCCTGCTGCAGTGGCGTGACGGGGCCGCGAATGCCCATCTCCATCAGCTCCGCGTAGCCGCCGATGGCGTTCAGCGGTGTGCGGAGTTCGTGCGACATCACCGCGAGGAATTCGCTCTTCGCGCGGTTGGCCGCTTCCGCTTCGGCGCGCGCCGCGCGTTCGGCCTCGAACAGGCGCGCGCGTTCCAGTGCCTGCGCGGCCTGCTGACCAAGTGCGAGGAAGAGTTCCCGATCCTCCTGCGGCAACGGTCGCGGCGCGTCCCACGCGAACGACAGCGCGCCGATCACATTACCCGCCGCGGTGAGCGGCACGGCGGCGACCGCCTGCGTGCCGAGCCTGTCGAAGATCGGGGCCACGTCAGGATAGCGTGCGCGCAGCGTGTCACCGTCTTCGATGAAGATAACGGCGCCCGATCGCAGGCAGTCGGATACCGGGCCAAGCCTCGAGAGCGGGAAGCGGCCATGCACGTCGAGCACGGCCGGATCGACGCCGTGGTACCGCAGGATCTCGACCTCGTCCGGCTGGCCGGGTTTCCGTGGCGCGACCGGTAGCGCGAGCATGGCGATCGTTGCCCCTGTCGCCGAGACGCCCTGCGCGACCACCAGGTCGGCCACCTGCTCCGGAGTCGAGGTGGCAGCCAGCGCGGATGTGATGGCCTGCAGGCGGTCCGCGCGTTCGCGGGCGCGCTCGACCTCGCGGCGCGCGCGCACCTGCTCTGTGATGTCGTTGCCGTGCGCGATCACTCCGACGCGCGTCGCTGCGCCGTTCGCATCGGGCTCGACGAGCGGCAGGTATACGAAGTCGAAGAAGCGCTCCTCCGGCGGGGCGCCCGGTGCGGTCGACAACCAGATCGGCACCTCGCGGCCCACGAACGCTTCGCCCGTCGCGACTACGTTGTCGAGCAGCCGGTCGAAGCCCTGCCCTTTCAGTTCCGGGATGGCTTCGAGCAACGGCCTGCCGATCACGTCGCGGCGCCCGTTGAGCGCCAGGTACGCGTCGTTCGCCATCTCGAGGACGTGCGTCGGGCCGCGGACGATGGCCAGCATGGAAGGCGTCTGCGCGAACACGGCCGCGAGGCGCGACCGCTCCACTTCGAGTGCGCGGAGCAGGCGCTCACGCTCCGCCTCCGCCGCCTTGCGCTCGCCGATGTCGCGGAAGTGCACCATCAGCCCGCCGGCCCACGGGTAGGTGCGGACGTCGAACCAGGTGCCGAGTGGTGGGAAGTACGCCTCGGCCGACGTCACGCGACCCGTGGCCATGGCGTCCCGGTATGGGCCCTCGAACGGCGACCCGATCACATCGGGAAACACCTCCCACAGCGTGCGGCCGATCAGCGCCTCCCGTGTGCGCTGGAGGAGCGGCTCGGCCGCGTCGTTCACATAGGTGAAACGCCAATCGTGGTCGAGCAGGTAGAACGCGTCGGCAATGCTCGCCAGCACCGCGTCGGCACGGGCGCTCGCGGACTCTGCGTCCCGGCTCGCGCTCTCACTCGCTCCGAGCAGCCCCTCCGCGATCCGGCGAGCCCGGACCTGCTCCGTCGCGTCCGCGCGCTCCGAACCATTGCTTCCATCCGACATTGCCTGTCGCCGCCTCCAGATCGTGTCTCCGACACCGCCTCCGGTGCCGATCGACGCCGAACACTGCAATTTTCGCGGCGCAGGGCGGGCGAAGACCTCCGCGAGCGCGATTACGCCGGGGCCACTGCACCCGGAGGCGACAGGAACCGAAGCGGCACCGACAGGTCAATGGCGGCGCGGCACGCTGCGTCCGCCTTGGCGGACGCAGCGGTCTCCGAAGCCGACGCAGAGTGTCTAGTCGCGCTGCTCCCTCCGATGCTGCGGGCGTGCATCGATGCCGATTGATGGCGAACTTCAGCCTCCGCTCGCGACACTCATTTCGCCATCGTGATCGTGCCGTCGATCGTGCCCGTGGATACTCCCGTGGCCTGAACGACGCGGCGAATCACCGTCAGCGTGCCGGTCGCACCTTCGAACCGTCCCGTGCCCCCGGTGACCGTGGCGGTTTCCGTGACGGTGGCGATGCCGGCGGCGATCACCGCCTGCCCGGTCACCGACACCATCAGCATGTCGCCATTCGCCGCGGTGTAAATGCCGGTTCCGGTTCCCGAGGCAGTGGCGAGATTCAGCCTGAGCTCGCCGACGATCGTGAACCGACCGAGGTGCGTCGCCGTACCGGTGCCTTCGAGCCGCCGAAGGAGAATCGGGTTGCCGGGAACCGGTGTGCCGACTTCCACGGCCTCCACGGTGCCCTTGATGTGCTTCGTCTTCTGGTTGGCATTGGCATTGGCATTGACGCTGGCGTCGGCGCTTCGGGCCAGACTTGCCTCGGCCGCCGAGATCGGGTTGCCGGTGACGTCCGGGCTGCAGGCGGCGACGGCGAGCGTGAGCAGGACGGTGTATGCGATGTGTGTGCGCATTGAGACTCCAGCGTGTGATGCGTGGCGAAGTTGCGGGTGTGCCGACCAGCGGATCTCCCTTGGGCTCCGCTTGCCCCCCGACGTGGACGGGCCGTATATAGCCCGCGTCGGTCAAGCGCCGGTCAATTTCGGGTGAATTTCCACGTGCAGGCGCGAGATGCTCCGGCTTAGAACGTTTGGTGGGTGTTTCATTGAGCGTGACGGGACCAGACTGGACGGTCTGTCCGGGCAACGCAAAGCGCTTGGCCTGCTGGCGCTTCTCGCCGCCGCGGGCGAGGCGGGAGTAAGCCGCGACGCGGCGGCCACGTTTCTGTGGCCCGAAAGCGATGCAGTCCGTGCCGCGTCATCGCTCAAGCAACTGGTCCATTCGCTTCGACAGCAGCTTGCCTCGCCCGACGTCGTGACGGGACCGGCGGTGCTGCGGCTCAACCCGGCGCTCGTCGCGAGCGACGTCGCCGAGTTCAGGGAGGCGATGCTGCGGGGCGATGCCGACACGGCGGTCGCGCTGTACACCGGCCCGTTCCTCGACGGCTTCTTCATCCGTGACGCGGACACGTTCGAACGCTGGGCCGCCGCCACGCGCGCCACGCTCGCGGTGCAGTATGCCGAAGCACTGGAGACGCTGGCCGAGCGGGCGGGTTCGCGTGGCGACTCGCGTGGGGCGGTCGAGTGGTGGCGCCGGCGGCAGTCCGCCGATCCATTCAGCGGACGCGTGGCCGTGGGTCTGATGCGCGCGCTCGATGCGGCCGGTGACCGCGCCGGGGCGCTGCGGCACGCACAGGTCCACGACGCATTGCTCCGCCAGGAGATCGGTGAAGGAGCGGCGGACCCGCTCGTGGCGGAGCTGGCCGCGACCTTGTCGCAACCGCAGCCGGCGACGAGCGGACCGGCGAGCCCGGTGAAACCCAGCCCTGAGCCGCGCGACGTTGCGTCGCCGCTTCCGGATGCCGTGGCGGATGCCAGGTCGGATGCAATGCCGCTCGCGATGCCGATTGCGATGCGGGATGCGACGCCTGAGGCAACGCCGCCGGTGCGCACACGCCGTGCACGGCGTTTCGCGGTGGCGACTGCCCTCGTCGCGGTCGCCGTGCTGGCCGTCTGGGCACTGGGACGCGACCGCGACGGTGAACGCGATGCGGTAGCGGCCGACGGACAGGCGCAGGCCATGACAACAGCCGATGGCGCGACGTCGCGTACGCAATCACGCCCCGCGGTACCGCGCCCGTCCGTCGCCGTGTTGCCATTCGCGAACACCAGTGGCGACGCCGCCGACGAGCCGTTCGCCGATGGGCTCACCGACGAGTTGATCGGCGCGCTCGGACAGGTCGCGGGGCTCAAGGTCGCGCCGCGCACGTCGACGTTCGCGCTCAAGGGCAAGGGGCTCGACCTGCGCACGGTGGCGGAGACACTCGGCGTCGCCACGGCACTCGAGGGAAGCGTGCGTCGCGCCGGCGACCAGCTGCGGGTCACCGTGGCGCTGGTGGACGCCGCGGAGAACCGCGTGCTCTGGTCGGAGACGTACGACCGCAAGCTCGCGGACGTCTTCGCGGTACAGGGGGAGATCGCACGCGCAGTGGTCGGTGCGCTCAAGCTCACGCTCGCACCGACACCCGCATCGAATGCGGTGCTCCCGCCAACGCGGGATCTCGTCGCGTACGAGCTGTATCTCAAGGGGCAGTTCTTCCGGTATCAGCTCAACGGCGTGTCGCTGCGGCGCGCCGTCGAGTTCTTCGAGGGGGCCATCGCCCGTGACCCGCGGTATGCACGGGCGTATTCGGGCCTCGCCGACGCGCAGGCGCTGCTCGTGCTGTTCGGCGACCGGCCACCGCGTGAGGGATTCCGGCGGGCGCGTGCGTCCGCCATGAAGGCGCTGGCGCTCGACAGCACGCTCGCGCAGGCACATGCTTCGCTCGCGCACATCGAGATGGCACACGACTGGAACTGGGACGCGTCAGGTCCGCGGTACCAGCGCGCGAACGCACTCGACCCGGCGTCGACGACCATTCGTCTCTGGCGCGGTCTCTGGCTGTTCGACCAGCGTCGCTTCGACGAAGCCGCAGCACTGCTCGAGGAGACATTGGCCTCCGACCCGCTTTCGACCCCGGTGCGGCTCACGCTCGGTCGCATGTACGTGAGCATGCATCAGCCCGACCGCGCACTTCCGTATCTGCGCGGGACACTGGAACTCAATCCGCAACTCGCGTTCGCGCATCAGCAGCTCGGGCACGCGCTGCTGCAGAAGAACCTGCAGTCGGACGCCATCGCCGCCTTCGAGCGGGCCGCCGCGCTGAGTGGTATGCGCGACTCTGCGCAACTCGCGTACGGGTATGCAGTCACCGGCCGCCGTGAAGCGGCAACGGCAATCGTGCAGGCGGTGCTGCGGTCGCAGTCGCGCCGCTACATCTCGCCCTTCGACATGGCCGTTGCCTACACCGGCCTCGGTGACGTCGACGAGGCGTTCCGCTGGCTCGAGCGCGCGTTCGAGGAACACGCTGCCGGCATGGATACGATCGCCATCACGCCGGCATTCGAGCCGTTGCACGCCGACCCGCGCTGGTCGCGGTTGCTGCGGCGCATGGGGCTTCCGCAGTAGCGCGTGCGACCTGCTGCGATGTCACCGCACGCAGACGAATCGCTACCGCGCAGGGCTTGGTAGAGCCTCCGCGAACTGCAGCACGCGGCCCTTCTCCCTGCTACCGCTGCTGCACCCGCCGAGTATCGCCAGTCGCGGTGCAACGGCTCCCGCTGCCGTATCGATGCAGAGCGCCTCTGCAGATAGCCCCCACCAGGGCTCCACCACTTCGGCGTGCAGTAGCTGCAGGGCCGTATCCAGAACCACGACGACCGAACGCCGGCGCCTGCCACTGCCCTCGATCATCGCGACGTAGCCCGGTCGTTCGGCGGCGTCGCCAAGCGACAGTACAGAGACGGTTTGCACGCCGCGGTCGAGCGCGGACAAGTCGATCGGCGCAGAGCGTTGCGGGCCACGGGTGAACCTCCCGGCTTCGGACCCGTCGAGAGCAAACTCTGGCAGGCCTATCGCTGCGGAGTCGATGGATGTGCCAAGTCCTGACACCCACACGAGCTCCGAATAGCGGAAGTCGGCCGGCGTAGTGGCGTTTGCCACCCCACCAGCGATCGGTCGCCACGTGACCTCGGGGGTCGACACCAGCACACGAGGACGCGCTATCGTCTCCTGCAGGTCGAGCGCGTTGCGTGTCCCCTGGATCGCCGTGATGAACGCGAGCACCGGCGCGATTACCAGTACAACGACCGTCGCGACACGTTGTGCCGAGCGCGACCAATCCCTCGCCTGAGGAGCTTGCAAGAGCGCCCGCAGCGCAAGCCCGATGACGTAGCCGCCCGTGGCCACGATCAGCGCATACAGTGGAACGAAAAACAAGGCGAGAGCGTCCGTCGAACTGCCACGACCTGCGGATTGCGCGACCTGCCACCCCCCGAGCGCAAGCGCGAGGACTGACAGGAACCCGCCCGCAGCGAGCAGTTTCGGGAGATTGGCCGGGAGGCGTGCGATCGTCATGGCGCCAACGTACCGCTCCGCCTCCGAACCCGTCACTCCCCCACGAGCTTCCGCAGCGCCTCGAGATGCCGCACGGCTTCACCCGTCGGCGCGACACTGCCCTCGACCGCCTTCACGAGCGCCTCGTCGCGGTTGTACAGGTCGTTGCCGAAGTAAAGTTGGCCCTCACGCTCGTAGACCGTCGCGTACACGATGAACACGGGAATCTTCCGCGACAGCTTCACCGACTGGTTGTCCTCGCCCTCGTTCATCGCCGCATTCACCTTCGCGGCGTCCCAGCCGAGCGCCCATTGCGCGAGCTCCTCGGGCTTCTCCAGGCGAATGCAGCCATGGCTGAACGCGCGCACGTCCTCGTTGAACAGCTCATCCTGCGGCGTGTCGTGCAGGTAGATGTTGAAGCTGTTGGGGAACAGGAACTTCACGAGCCCGAGCGAATTCTTCGGGCCGGGCTTCTGCCGGATGCGCTGGTCGCTGCCATCCTGGAAATATTCGAGATCGTTCGCGGCCATGTAGTTGGGATCCTCCGCGATCTTGGGCTCCGTCTCCTCGGCCTGGATGTCCGGCGTGATGTTCCAGTACGGACGAAACACGACCGTCTCCATCGAGTCCGCGAACACAGGAGTCTTGCGACCCTCGAACTCCTCACCGACGATGACCTTCATCTCGAGCGTGCCGGTCGAGTCGTGCGCTTCCAGCCGGAACGCCGGAACGTTCACGAGGATGTACCGGCCACCGAACGACCGCGGCATCCAGCGATAGCGCTCGAGATTCGCCGCGATCTGCGCGAGGCGGTACTGCGCCGGCACATTGAGCGACTTGACCGTCTCGGCGCCCAGCATGCTGTCCACCGCGATGCCGTGGCGCGCCTGGAATTCTGCGACCAGGCCCGCCAGAGACGCGTCGTAAACATTCGCGCTCGGTGTCGCCGTGCGCGCAGCGGAGCCACTCGCGGAGCGTGCAGAGGAGCGTGCAGCACCCGTGTCGACGGTCGCCGCACCGTTGCCGAAGCCCTCGACCTGCAGGCGCGCACGAAGCGCAGCGAGTCGCGCGGGAGTGTCCTTCTGTCCGGGCTTGAGCGCCCGGCCCTCCGGCACCGTCGGCCATCCACCGGCATTCACGATGCCGCGGAAGCGCACGAGTGCCCCGCGCAGTGCGTCGTAGTCGCTGATGCCCGGGCGCATGCGCGCGATCGCGGAGTCGAGTCGTGCGTCGCGCAGGCTGCGCGCGACTGCACTGTCGATCGGCTCGCGGTTCGTCGCGATGTGCCAGTCCTGCTCGAGTCCTTTGGGCGCGACCTGGCCACTCAGGAGATCTTCGGCGAGCGCCACGTAGGCCGACGTGAGCAGCACATCGGCGGTCGCGAGCTGCTCGGCCGTCGGCTTCTTCGTGCCGCGCACGGCGCCCAGCGTGGCGACCAGTTCCTCGAGCGGGTAGGCGTCGAGGCGCAGCGCGTCCGTGTTGGCGTCGAGCACCGCGCGCAGGAGCGCCTTGCTTCGGGCCTCGTGGAAGCCATCCTGCTCGAGCCAGAGCGGCGCGTTGCCGTACGCCGTGTACAGTCGCTGCACATGCTTCCAGCGGTCGGCGGGAATCGTCTTCGGCCGCGACGTGAGGCCCGTCTCGATGGCGGCCACGACGGTGGCGGAGGGCACGCCCATGACCGCGTCTCCGCGCCCCGGTGCCCACCCTGTCGCGACCTCGGTCTCCCCGCGCTTGCAGCCGGAAACGGCGACCAGGGCGAGGCTGGCCGTTAGCAGTGCACCGCGCCTGACCACGGTCTGGAATGTCGAGGTCGATGGAGACCCGCTGTGCCACATCTGCTGCAGAACCACGCCGAACCCCCAATGGTGAAGACACGCCTGTGCGACCAGGCCCGGCCGCTTATACCACACCATTGCGAGAGCAGTGCCACGACGAGTCCGGTTCGTTGGCGAGCTCGGCCGTGCACGAGGTGCAAAGCGGGGGCGGATCGTGACTGCATCCGCCCCCGCTCCACCGATGGCTCGATCGAAACTGCCTGTCAGCTCACGCTGCGAGGCTGCTGCAGCGTGTCGCAGAGCCGGTCACGCTGCCCAGCGGTAACGCCGGGTCAACACGGCCCACAGCCCCTGCATCGGCTTCGGCGTCGGATTGATCGACGCGTTGCCGCTCTCCGTCACCTCGATGCTGCCGGTGTCGGAGATCGGGTCGCCGAGGTTGCCGCCAGTCGGGGCGAAGTTCGACGCGCTCGCCCACGCCGTGTTGTTCAACGTCACGGGCTTGCAGTTCGTGATCTCCACGGGGATCGGCGCGATGAAATCCTTGAGCTCCGAGCCGAATGCATCGGACGAACGGCTCTTGAGGTACGCGAGCCCGAACACCGTGCACGCGCCCGAATCGAAGATGCCGGATGCGGGCAGGTTGATCGAAGCTTCACCGAAGGTACGCGCGCTCAACGAGCCACCGGCGATCGGCTCCGGCACACTGACGTCGTTGATTGCCGCGAACACGTCGGTCGTGAGCTCCCGCCGCTTGTCCCAGCACGGCACCGAGTTGGATGCTTCGCAGAGACTCGATGATCCACTCGTGATCCACTTGTGGAAGCCGAGCTCCGGCACCGTTCCGCCCTGGGCCAGATCGTAGCGCACGAGAATGTCCCCGTGCGTACGCACCGGAGTGACGCCATTCGCGCTGAGCGTCCTCGACTGGTTCAGTTCGAAATCCATGTTCGTGGTGCCGTTCGGCTCCTGCACGCGCGACCACGCCAGGTAGAGGTAGTCCGTCGTCCCGAAGCGCTCCGTCGCGACATACATCCGCAGCAGGTCGCTCTTGTTGTTGGGAATCGACCCTGACACGACGGTCGGAACCGGCGAATCTTCCTTCGAGCCCTGGCCGAACGAGTTGTCGCCCTTGCCCGTCGGCAGGTCGATGTCGCATCCGATCTTGGGTGTCGACGCGCAGTTGAAGATCGTGTTCGGCAGGCCGCCCCAATCGTTGCCGGGTGCCGCACCGTCGGTCAGGTTGCCGTCGATTTCGATCGCGGTGCCGGCCGGTGACGGCGGCAGCTGGATGAAGTTCGACGGAATGGTTCCCGAGGTCACGGTCACGGCGAAGCTCGCGCCCTTGACCAGCGTCCCGATGGTGCAGGTGATGCGGCTGCGGCTCACCGAGCTGACCGTGATCTGGTCGATCGCGCACTCGGTCCGGTTGTCCGTCCAGGTGAGGCCGGCGGGCAGTGTGTCCGTCATGACCACATCGAGTGCGGAGCCGGTGCCTGCCACATTGCTGTTGCTCACCGTGATCGTGAACGCTGCCGTGCCGCCAACCTGCACCGAGCCGCCCGCGTCTGTCACGAGATCGGGCGTCTTGGTGATGGCGAGGCTCGGGGCCACGTACGTCTTGACCGCCGGGCCGCTCCCGCCGGTGCCGGCGGTCGCGTTCGTTGCACGGGTGATCGAGACGCCACCAATGATTGCGGTCGCACTCGCGTTGGCCGTGAACGAGCCGGCGACGTTGCTGTTGATCGTGCGACGGCACGTCTTGCTGTTCGTCGCCGCGTCGAAGGCGTCGCACGTCGTCGTGCCGGGTGTGCTCGGCACCGGCGACACGGTGATCGTGAAGTCCGCGATGGAGACTGGCGACCCGCCGTTCGGAACCGCCGTCATCTTCGCGGTGAAGGTGTGCGGCTCGGTGGTGTTGTTGGTCGCCGTGCTGCTGATGGTGATGAACGCATCCGGGTTCACGTTCACGAACGCGGTGGTGATCGTCGCGCTCGGCGACGAGATCGACAGCGTGACGTTCTCGACGTCGGTGTCGAGCAGGTAGCCCGGGGGCGCGGTCTTCTCGGTCACCGTGTACTTACCGAGCGTGAGCCCCCCGAGTTCGAACTCACCGCCGGTACCATCGCGATCCGCAGGTGCCGCTGCCGTGTTGTCGGTGCCCGAGACGTTGTCGCTGACGTCGAAGCAGACGTCCGGGCTGTTATCGACGTACCCACCGGCGCCGGCATTCAGGTCACTGTTCCACGTTTGCGTGCGGCAGACGGTGAACACGGCACCGCCGAGCAGCGCGCCGCTGCCGTTGTGCTTGAGCCACCGCACCGAGCCGGCGACGAAGGTCTTGACCACCGTGCCGGAGTTGTCGCCGGACCCATCGGTCGTTACCGTCACCGATGTGCCGTTGAGCAGGAGCGTTGCACTCGCGGAGGCAGTGATCGTGCCCGCTGCACTCGACGTGAACACCATCGTGCACTGTCCGCTCGCGTCGGTGTTCGCGCCCGCGTTGTCGCAGGTGCTCGCAGTGGCATCGAGCTGAAGCACGGCGCCGCTGGCCGGCGTCATCGTCACGCTGACATGTTCGCCGGCGGCGGCCACCGGGCCGGCACCATTGTCGAGGTCCTTGCTCAGCGTCACGGTAAACGTGTGCGACTCACCGATGCCATTCGTCGCGCTGGCGGCGATGGCGATGCTCGCCTTCGGCACCGGCTCCAGTACGCTGCCCTGCACGTTGTTCGACAACGAACCGATGCCGGTCGAATCTCCGTTCGTGGTGTTCTTGATGTACTGCTGCGAGAAGTGGAAGGGCGCGCCCGACTGGCCCGCCGCCCCGGTGAGGTTACCGGTGACCTGCGCGGTCGCCGCGTTCTTGTCGTCGTCCCAGACCGCGAGGCGGTAGTCGCGGCTGTCGGCGAAGTGGCCGCCCCAGAGGAGCATCACGGTCGACTGCGACGCCGTGAAGCGGACGGTGAACCGCGCCGTCACGTCATCGCCGCCGACGGTGTACGCGACGTTGTCGAACGCGCCGCCCGGGAAGCTTCCGCCGAGGATGTCGAAGCGCACGGCATCGGCGCCACGCACGGACTGGAAGCGATCGAGCGCTGCCTGCAGCTCGGTCTGCAATCCGAGTGGCGCATTGGCGGTGAAGACCGCGTCGGGAATGACTTGCATACCCGCGCCCGCACCGCTGTGCGTCGCGCGAATCGTGTTGTCCGGGTTGCAGACGCCGCGGATGTCGGCACCGCCGTTACCCAACGGGTCGCCGCACGGGTTCGCGAGCGCACCGAGGGTCGCGTTCCAGCCGGCAACGAAATCGTAGTTCATGTGGCCGGGATTGACCGCTTTTTCCCAACCGTAATCGAACGCGAGCCGGTAGGTGTGTCCCGGAACGAGCCCCGGAATCACGAAGCGCTGCGCGATGACGTCGCTCTCGTGATACAGGCTCTTGCTGTCGTTCAGCACGCCGTTGATGTAGGTGCAGGGCTCGCCACCGTTGGCACCGTTGGCGCATTGCTGGAAGTTGCTGCTGCTGACGGAGACGGCGAAGGCCGGCTGCACGTCGACCGCGCTGGAATTCCCTGTCGGCGACTTGTCATCTGCACAAGATGCGAGCAATGCAGCAGACACGAGCGCCGCGAATCCGCGGCGCGCGCCTGAGCGCGAACTAGTCATGTGATCCTTCTTGGTATTTGTGTTGTGAAGTGGGATCGGAGGGGAGTGGCATGCGCGTGCATTGCGCGTGCAACGCACGTGTGTCCACATGCATTGCGCGCGACGCGCAGGTGAAGCGTGGTTCGCGGCAATCATGGCGGAGGACGCGCGCGCTGGAGTGCGCGGCCTACTGCGTATGCAAGCCCGGCAGTGGAGCAGCCGCCCGCCGGGGACACGGCGCACCGGATCGAACCCAGTGCCGCTCGGGTGAGTGGCGTGCGAGACCCTGCTCTACGACGTGTGTGCATGTGCTCCCGCCGCTCGCGCGGCGATCGCAGCAACGGCGAATGCGCCCGCTCTCACGCATTGAGAGCGGCTTGCGTTCGCAACAAACTTCAAAACGCGGGCGTGCGGGTCTGCCAAACGACTACGGGTCGTCCAGCCTGTCATGCGCAGCGCATACGCCTGCTGTCGCACGGCGGCCAAGGCGGCTCATTCGGACGTCATGGTCCGATTGCAATTTCCGCCATTGGTAATGCAACTGGAGAATTTGTCAACTGTGAAAATTTTCATGTGATTCGCACGCACATCATCGGCGCACAGCCTCATCCGCTGCATCGCACACCAGTGAAACAGCACGTGGCTCGATTCGGTGCACGTCTGCGCCTACAGGAGCACGGACGTCATGCAGGTCGAGGTCGAACTCCTCGAACGCTTCGCCATCAGGCGCGGTGCGCGACGCCCCATTCATCCACCGTCTCCACCTCGTGCACCTCATTGCTGAAGGACTCACTCTCATGCCCTCGTACTCGCTCCGTGCGGCCCGCGTCGCGGCCGCTCTCCTGATAACCGGCCTGGTCGCGTGCCAGGATCCGATCGCGCCCGATGCATTGCAGCCGTCGACCGACGCATCATCGAATGCTGCCAATGCCGACGCGACCCTCGCGTGGAACCAGGTCGCACGCGAGCTCGTCGCGAAGAACCTGACGAGCGCACCCGCCTCGATCCGCACGTTCGCGCTGCTCAGTGTGGCGCAGTACAACGCGATCGTCAGCGCCGAGCATGGGCCGACCCGTGCGTCCGATCGTGGCGCAATCGCGGGTGTGTCTGCGGCAGTGCTCGCGTACGTCTATCCGCAGGAGACGGCGTACCTCGAGTCGCTCGCGACAGCGCAGCGCACGGCGACGCCCACGCCGGACCGCAAGCACGACGACTTCGCCGCCGGTGAAGCGATCGGACGTTCGGTGGCCGCGACGTTCATTGCGCGCGCCGAGACAGACCGCTTCTCGGCGCCGTTCACCGGCACCGTGCAGCAGTGCGCGGGGTGCTGGGTCCCGGCCGCTCCCGGGCCAGCCTTCGCCACGCTCGGTCTGGCCAAGCCGTACTTCCTCGCCAGCGCGGCGCAGTTCCGCCCTGCACCGCCACCAGCGTTCGGCTCCGCGGCTTTCCTCGGCGCGCTGGCGGAGGTGCGACAGATCGCCGACACGCGCACCGCAGCGCAGGATTCCATCGCGAAGTTCTGGGCGCTGCCAGCCGGTACCGTCGGTGCACAGGGATACTTCAACGGTGTCGCGGCCGATCTCATCCGCCGGTATCACCGCTCGGAGCGTGAGGCCGCCCGCATCCTCACGTTGCTCAACATCGCCGCATACGACGGACTCGTCGCCAGCCATGAGGCGAAGTACCACTACTGGCTGCTCCGTCCGAGCCAGGCGGACCCGATGATCGTACGCGCGATCGGCATGCCGAACTTCCCCGCATATCCTTCGAACCACTCGATGCTCGCCGGAGTCGCAGCCGCCATCCTCGGCGCGCAGTTCCCGGGCGAGCGCGCTGGACTCGACGCGATGGCGCAAGAGGGCGCGATCTCGCGGTTGTACGGCGGGATTCACTACCGGTTCGACACGGAGGCCGGGCTCGCGCTGGGTCGAAAGGTCGCCGCCTGGACGCTCGCGCACGACGTGAAGGGCCACGCGCCATTCGTGCTCCCGTAAGCCTGCGCGAAGCACGAGACGAGAACGCGTGCAGTGCGCGGCGGTACCGAGACCCGGGTGGCGGTGGGGCGAGCTTGCCGCCCGGGAAAAGGAGACGCATCTTGGCGGAGGCCCGCGGCAAAACCCGCGCGTCTCCCCGTCGCAGAGTCCCGCGAATCCTGTGGTGCACCGTTCCCGTCCCGCCCATGCTGGCACCGCAGCCAGGCCGCACTGTCACCGAACTGCTCGAGAAGGCCGGTGCGGGCGAGACGTCCGCACTGTCCGACGTGTTTCCGCTGATCTACAGCGAGCTGCGCCAGCTCGCCGAGCGGCAACTGCGGCACGAGCCGGACGGACACACGCTGAGTCCGACTGCGCTGGTGCACGAGGCGTACATGCGCCTCGTCGACTACTCGCGCATGGAGTGGGCCGGGCGCGCCCACTTCCTCGCGGTAGCGTCGACGGCGATGCGACGCATCCTGGTGGAGCACGCGCGCGCGCACCGCAGCGAAAAGCGTGGCGGGATGCTGCGTCGCGTGGCGATCGATTCGGTGGAGCTCGGAACGGAGGAGCGATCGGAGCTGCTGCTCGCGCTGGACGAGGCGCTCGGACGCCTGCAGGAGCTCGACCGTCGTCAGGCGCAGGTGGTCGAGTGCCGCTTCTTCGGCGGCCTGACGGAAGAGGAGACGGCCGAGGCGTTGGGCATCGGGTTGCGCACGGCCAAGCGGGACTGGGCGAAGGCGCGGAGTTGGCTCCACCGCGAGCTCTACGGCGGCGGCCCGGTGTGAGCGTACGCGGTCGCGAGCGTCAGGAGGAGTACCTGTGAGCGGATCGACGACCACCGACCGGTTCCGACGCGCCGACGCGATCTTCGACGCTGCGCTCGACCTGCCCGATCGGGAGCAGACGGCGTTCGTGCAGCGCGTGTGCGCCGACGATGCCACGCTTCGCGATGACGTGCTCGAGCTGCTGGCGGCGAATCGCGGTGCCGGCATCCTCGACGGCTCGGCGGCACCGATGGCGGCCCTGCTCGTCGGCAACGGTGAGTCGTCCGAGGACGACGCACCGGAGCGAGTCGGCGCGTATCGCGTGCTTCGGGAGATCGGACGCGGCGGCATGGGCCGCGTGTTCCTCGCCGAACGGGCGGACGCGCAGTTCGAGCAGCGCGTGGCGGTCAAGCTGCTGCAGCACGCGTCGCCGGGACTGGTACGCCGCTTCGTCGAGGAGCGCCGCATCCTGGCCCGGCTCGAGCACCCCGGCATCGCCCGGCTCATCGACGGCGGTGTCGCCGCGAACGGCCTCCCGTACTTCGCGCTCGAGTACGTGGAGGGCGAGCACATCGACCGGTACTGCACGGACCGCGACCTCGCGCTCGATGCACGACTCGCGCTCGTGACGCGCGTGTGTGACGCGGTAAGCTACGCGCACCGGCACCTGGTCATCCATCGCGATCTCAAGCCGTCGAACATTCTCGTCACCGCCACCGGCGACGTGAAGCTGCTCGACTTCGGAATCGCCAAGCTGATCGTCGACGAAAAGACTGGTGACGCCGACGCCGTCGACACGCGCACCGAGCTGCGGGCGATGACGCCGGAGTTCGCCGCACCGGAGCAGGTGCGCGGGGCACCGGTGAGCACCGCCACCGACGTCTACGCGCTCGGCGTGCTGCTGTACCTGCTGCTCACCGGTGAGCGCCCGTACGAGGTACGCGGCAAGTCACCGGCGGAGATCGAACGGATCGTGTGCGACTTCGAGCCACCATCGCCCTCCACGCGTGCGCCTGCATCGCTCGGTCGGCGACTGCGCGGCGATCTCGACCTGATCGTCATGACGGCGTTGCAGAAGGTCGAAGGACGGAGGTATCCCACCCCTGCTGCCCTGGCCGACGACCTCGGGCGCTTCCGGGCGGGCCGGCCGATTCTCGCGCGTCCGGACACCACCGCCTATCGCATCCGCCGTTTCGTCGGGCGGCACCGCGCGGCAGTCGCCGCGGGCGCGGCGCTCGTGCTCGCGCTGGCCGGTGCAGCGAGCCGTGAGCGCGTGCTGCGGACCCGTGCAGAAGTCGTCCTGCGCAAGGCGACGGAAGTCGAACGCTTCCTCGTCGGCGTCTTCGACGTCGCCGATCCGTACGCGGCTCGACCATACAGCGTGCAACGCGTCACGGCGGACGAACTGCTGGACCGCAGTGCGCGGCGCATCGACTCGTCGCTGGCCGGCCAGCCCGACGTGCAGGCGGAGCTGCGCGCGACGCTCGGGCGCGTGTACGCGAACCTCGGGCACTTCGACCGGGCGACACCGCTGCTGCGACAGTCGCTGGCGCAGCACGCACGCGTGCGCGGCGAGAATGATCCGGCCGTTGCGGCGAGCCTCGACCTGCTGGGCGCGGCGCTCACGCAGCAGGACCGCTACGACGAAGCCGAGCCATTGCTGCGTCGCGCGCTGGACCTGCGACGTCGGTCGCTCGGAGGCCGAGACACTGCAACGGCCGCAAGTCTCGCGCACCTCGCGGCGCTGCTGGGCAAACGCAATGCATACGACAGTGCAGTGCCGCTCTACCGCGAAGCACTCGGCGTGTATCAGTCGGCGCTCGGCGACACGAGCGTGCAGGTGGCGAGCGTCATGGGAAGCCTTGGACTCGCGCTGTACAGCCAGGGCAAGTACGACGAAGCGGAGCCCCTGCAACGGCGCGCGCTCGACATCGTGCAGCGGCGGCTCGGCGACGCGCATCCGCTGACCGCGGAGTCGATGCGCAGCCTCGCGCTGACGCTGCAGCTGCGGCGCAATTTCGACGACGCCGAACGTTTCTTCCGGCAGTCGCTCCTCGTGAACCGTCGCGCGCTCGGCGACGCGCATCCGAGTGTCGCCGCCGGTCTCAACGAGCTCTCACGCTTCCTCACGTTCAATGAGCCGAGTGCGGCGCAGCTGGACGAAGCCGAGCGGCTGGCGCGTGAAGCGATCGTGCTGGACCGTCGAATCTTCGGCGCGCGCCACTCCTCGGTGGCCGAGGGCACGCGGAACTTGGCCATCATCCTGCGCGCCAAGGGCGACTTCACCGGCGCCGAGCTCGCGCTGCGCGAGGCACTGGCAACCGACCGCGTGCTGCTCGGCGAGCCGCATCGGAAGGTCTCCGCGATTCTCGGCGATCTCGCGGGCGTGCTGTTCCAGACCGGCAGGAGCGACGACGCCATTCCGCTCATGCGGGCCTCGCTCGCGCAGTCCCGCGCGGTGGCAGGCGACGCGCACGTCAACACACTCATCGCAGCGCAGAGTCTCGGCCGCATGCTCGCGGCGGCGGGCGACGGCGCGGAAGCGGAACGCCTGCTCCGCTCCGTCATGATGGCGATGGACACCACCAAGCACGAGCACCACCTGGGATCGTACGAGGCCCAACGCGCCTTGGGTGAAGCGGTGCTCTCGCAGGGACGTGTCGGCGATGCGCTGCCGCTCCTGTCCGACGCGCTTGCCGCCGTGCGCGCGCGCTATGGCGACGATGACTGGCGCACCGCGGAGTCACGGCTCACGTATGGCCGCGCGTTGCTGGCGGCGCGGCGCGTGGACGAGGCGCGACCGCTGCTGCTGGCCGCACGTGCGACGCTCGACCGGGAGCGCCGTGCGCAGCCGCGTCTCGCCGCGGCGGCATCGGCCGCGGTCGCGCGCCTCGACGCGCGCTAGCGACGACAGCGGCAACAGCGGCAACAGCGGCAACAGCCACGAGGGTTCCGAGGCCGCGCCGGAGTCGCGACGGCCCGATGGCTCGTTCCGCCGGCGTTTCGCGCCTTGTGGGTGTGCCGACGAAATGCATCACGGCATCGGCGGTGCCGCAGACCTGGCATCGTCGCCCCTCAGGACGATCAGCCGGTGCTATTGCGCCGATTCGGAGATGAGACAATGAAGCAGACAGGATGGCACCGGACCACGAAGGCGCTCCTTCAGGGCGCGGCAGCGATCGTCGTGACGGCCTGCGCGGGTGAATCGCCGCTGGCTCCCCGGGCCGAGATGAGTTCGCGCGCGCTGACCTCCACGCTCACCGCAGTCGAGGGTACGGGGCGCCAGGTGGAGCTGGGCACGTGCGAGCAGCTGCGCGCACCCGGGGGAGGCCGGCTCGCGGTGCACCTGTACGCGGCGGGCGTGCAGATCTACCACTGGGATGGCGCACGCTGGGTATTCGACGGTCCATCCGCGGCGCTGTATGCGAATGCGGGGCTTACCGGGCAGGTCGGCACGCATTCGGCGGGCCCGATATGGGTGCACAATGGCGGTGGCACGGTGCGCGGCGGATCGCCGGTGGCGTGCGCAGTGGACCCGACGGCCATTCCGTGGCTGCGGCTGCGCGCGACACCGGACGCGGTGGCCGGCATCTTCAATCGCGTGACCACGATCCTGCGAGTGAACACGACCGGCGGCATCATGCCGGTCGGCAGCGGTACGCCTGGCGAGGTGCGTCGGGTGCCCTATACGGCGGAGTACTACTTCTACCGGTAGGCAACGCACCCGCGGCGCACGACGCGAGATGAGCCGCAGTTCAGGAACGAAACGGGACGGTGTGCCAGCAGTCGTGTAGCAGACAGCGTGTGCAGCCATGAAGCGTGCACAGCCGTTAGATTCTGATGTCTGCATCACGAATTCCCACCGTCTGTCCGCCGCGATGTCCCAGGAAGCGATTCTCTACACCGTCAACCTCATCATCGGCGCCATCCTCGCGGGGGTGATGAGTCAGTACTGGGAATTGACGGCAGGTGGAATGACGCTCCGGTTCTGGATCGTCGCGGCGTGGACGCTCGCGGCAGCGGACCTGCTGTTCCTCATGCGATCGGGCGTGTCGAACCCGCTCGTGCGGGCACTGCCGACCGTGATGGTCACCGCGGGGCACGCGGTGCTGCTGCTGGCAGCGCAGCAGGTGCGCCGGATGCATCCGACGAGCGCGGCCGAGGGGACGCCGGCGACCCCGCCGTCCTACCATCCGGTACTGGTGGTGGTCGCTCTACACATCGCTGCATTGGTGGCCTACGTGAGTTTTCCGGAGCTCACCGGCTGGCGCTCGGTCACGAACGGCATGGTCTGGGGCGGGCTGTCGCTCGCGGCCGCGGTCACGCTCTGGCGCAGCAGCGAACCCGTACGGCGCGTGATGTTCCTTCCGGCGCTGGTGCTTGCGCTCCAGGGCGTATTCCACGCTGCGCGCATCCTGCTGGCCACGCGTGCCGTCGTGGAGCCGGGGAGCGGCGGCGCAGGTCTGGTTCAGCTGCTCGGCGACATCGAGGTCAGCCTGTTCATGGTCTCGCTGTTCGTCAGCGTGCTGGTCGCGCTGCTTCGGCAGAGCAACACGGAGCTGCAGGCGGCGCTGGCGAATGTGCGGCAACTGTCGTCGATGTTACCGGTGTGCGCGTGGTGCAGCCGGGTACGGGATGACGATGGCTACTGGCAGAAGATCGAGCAGTACCTGCACACGCACAGGGTGAGCGTGACGCACGGTCTGTGCGAAAGCTGCGAGTCGAAGCACTTCGCGGGTGGGACGCCGCCCGTGGTGCCGGCGCAGCAGCCCGTGGGCTCAGGGATTTAGCCAATTTCCTGAAAACCCTACACGGCGCTGGCGGAATCCGGCCTGGGAGTCCATACTCATCCATAAGAAAGCTGCCCGGGGCCCCTCCCCGGCCCGACGCTGCGTTGCGTCGACCCGCTCCGCCGCGCGAGACCACAATGCCCCACTCGCGCCTTGCGATTCCGCCCCCATCGACCACGGATCCCCTGCTAGGCTCCGTCATTCTGGTGGTGGACGACACCGACGCACAGCGCTACGCGACCACCCGCCGGTTGACGCTTGCCGGCTTTCAGGTGGTGGAGAGCGCAACGGGTACGGAGGGGTTGGCGCGCGCGCAGGAGGGGGTCGAACTGGTTGTACTCGACATCAACCTCCCGGACCTGAGCGGCTTCGAAGTCGCGCGAGCACTGAAAGCGCATCCGGCCACTGCGCATTTACCGATCCTGCACACGTCGTCGGAGCGCGTTGGCACCCAGGATCGGGTGGCTGGGCTCGACGCCGGTGCGGACGGCTATCTCACTCATCCGGTCGAGTCGATCGAGTTGGTGGCGACCGTCCGTTCACTGCTTCGACTGACGAAGGCCGAACGGGCACTGCACGAGCGTACGACAGTCGCCGAACGGGCGCTCGCGGCACTTGCCGACAGCGAAGCGCTCTTCCGCACCGTGCAGGATGCGAGCACCAGTGGGTTCGGACTGCACCGGCCCGTGCGCGCGCCCGGCGACGCGGACGGCGCGGTGATCGACTTCGAATTGATGTACGTGAATCCAGCCGGCGCCGGCCTGCTCGGCCGAGCACCCGAGTCGCTTCGCGGCGCGCGCATGATGGACGTGTTTCCGGGGCTCGCCGAGAACGGGATGTTCGCGGACTACGTGGCGGTGCTCGATACCGGTATTCCGTGGACCCGCGACATCGTATACCAGCGTGATGGATTCGACCTGTCGATTGCCGTGAGCGTCGTGCGTGTCGGACGCGGTGCCGATGCGCAGCTGGCGGTGAATTTCACGGATATGCGCGAGCGCGCGCTGGTTCTGGTCGAACACTCGCGTCTGCACGCCGAAGCCAGGCTCGCGCGTACCGACGCGGAAGCCGCACGCGCTGCCGCCGAGCAGGCAAACGTGGACAAGAGCACGTTTCTGGTGCACATGAGCCACGAGCTGCGCACGCCGCTCCACGCGATCCTGGGGTACGCACAGCTGCTGGAAATGGGCGTGCACGGGCCGGTGTCGGACGCGCAGCTCACGACGCTCGCACGTATCGTGGGCGTGCAGCGACACATGCTCGGCCTCGTCAACGATGTGCTCCACTTCGCCACGCTCTCGGCCGGCCATGTGCAGTTCGATCTGTGCGAAGCGAATGTGCACGCAATTCTGCACGACGTACTGGCGATGGTGGAGCCACAACGGGCGGCCAAGAGGTTGACGATCGAAGTGGAGCGCGCGCACGACGGCATGTCGGCGGGCGACCCGGGAGCAGATCCCGCCGCTGGCGGCAACCCCTGGGCGGATCCGGACAAGCTGTCACAGGTCCTGCTCAACCTCGTGGCCAATGCGGTCAAGTTCACTGCTGCCGGCGGACGCGTGCACATCGAGCATGCCGTGCAGCCCACCGAGGCGTCCCCGCACGGTGTCGTCTGCATCCGTGTGGTCGACACGGGCATCGGGATCGCCGACGGGCAGCTGGAGACGATCTTCGAGCCATTCGTTCAGGTCCATCCCCGGGTGGCGGGCGCGCCCGCCGGCGCGGGCCTCGGACTCGCGATCAGCCGTGGACTGGTTCGCGGAATGGGAGGCGATCTGCGTGTGGAGAGCGTGATAGGCGAGGGCTCCACCTTCACGGTCACGCTGCCGTGTGCCGGGCCTCCCGGTGACGACCGACGCGACGGCCTGGAGCGACGCGGTGAACTCGATCGACGAGCTTCACTGGAGGACGCGGGCGACACGCACACGTCAGCTGCCGAGTTACCTGACGCGTTACCTGCCGAACAGCCGCACTGACCTCGTCGGGGACAGCGAGACGTCCGCGCGTGCGGAGACGCTCAGCACAAATGGATCGGAGAATCGGGGTGCGGCCAGGAACGCCGTGTCGGTCAGCGTGCGCAGGTACGCGACGAGCGCCGCCTTCTGTGCACTCGACAGCCCGAGCGCCCGCGGTGTGCCGTCGCGGCCGCGCAGGCGCTGGTCGAGCGCTGGATTGCGCTGCACTCCGCCGTCGTAGTGATCCACGACCTGCGCGAGCGTGCGGAACCGTCCGTCGTGCATGTATGGCGGGCGCACGGCCACGTTCCGCAACGACGGCACCTTGAATCGCGCGCGCCCTGCACCGCTGTCGGTGACGGCCGCATCGAGGCCGGTGTTGTGCGTGCCGTCGCCCGCGAGCGATGCGCCGACATGGCAGCTTGCACATCCCGCCTGACCGTTGAACAGCCGAAGCCCTTCACGCTCCTGGGCTGTCAGTGCATTTGCAGCGAACGCGCGATCGAATGGCGCATCGGCGCTCACGAGCGCCCGCACGAACTGCGCGAGTGCACGGGCCACGCGATCGCTCGTCACGTCGGGCGTACCGAAGGCGGCGCGAAAGAGCGGCTTGTAGTACTCGACGCGCGAGAGTTTCGCTTCGAGTGCCGGGAGCGTCATCCCCATCTCCACCGGATCTTGCACCGGCATGAGGGTCTGGGACTCGAGTGTACCTGCGCGCTCATCCCAGAAGAACCGGCCGCTCGCATAGAAGCGCGCATTCGCGAGCGCCATCGAGTGGCGTCGTGTGCGCCCGCCGGCGAAGCCGCGGCTGAGTTGCGCGGTGTCA
This sequence comes from Gemmatimonadota bacterium, assembly GCA_040387895.1. Lineage (GTDB taxonomy): Bacteria > Gemmatimonadota > Gemmatimonadetes > Gemmatimonadales > Gemmatimonadaceae > Gemmatimonas. The sequence goes on along the minus strand of JAZKCW010000146.1, from coordinate 14,193 downwards.
GAGAATCCGAACGCCTGCAAGTGACATGATGCACATGCGACGCGGTCGTTCACTGAGAGTTGCCGGTCGTAGAAGAGCACGCGACCGAGTGTTGCGCCTGCATCCGTGATCGGGTTCAAGGCGGGCGTGTTATCGAGCGCTCGGCCGCCGCCGCGGCCCCCGCCTCGGCCGCCGCGACCTCCACCTTGCCCGCCCGGTCCGCCCGGTCCGCCACGTCCGGGAGCCGTGAGGCGCGCGACTGCCGAATCCGCGCTGGCCGCGTACGAGTACATCATCGACGGCAACTGCGGCGCCGGCAGTCGCGGCACCTCGGCGGGTGCGGCTCGGCCCTCACTCCCCGGCTCACCTCGTCCACCGACGCAACCCGAGAGCCCAATGGTGAGAGCGACGCTCACGAGCGCGCGCGTACTGCGCAGCGAGTTGTGGCCGGTGTTGTCGCGCGTGTGGCCTTGCATAGTCAGAACCTGTTCATTGGGATACTGCGGTGTGGCTGCCGTCCGTGCACTCCCGCGTTGAGACGATCGGCTCGAGCTCCCGTTAAGCCTTGGGCGGTGGAGAGACGCTACTAGGTCGTGCCGGTCTGCATGCTACCGCGGCACCGATGCGCTGCGCCGGAACTGCTCCAGCCAGTGTTGCAGCACGATGATGCGTACGCCGTCTGCGACCACCGGCTCCGTAACGACCATCCGACCGGTGGTACGGTCGACATCCCAGGCGTTGCCCATGTTCGGCACCTTCAGGACTGTCGTCGTCGTCCCCACGACAGGCGTCGGAGCGAAGGAAAGCTGCACCCCGTGAATGACGCTGAGATCGGGAGTCTGGTAGTAGACAGTGCGACCATCACCCGACCATCGCGCACGGGTCCCACCGTTTGCCGACACCTTCCAGTGCCCGCCGGTCGCCGCGATCGGAAACGGCCGAACGTGAATCTCCGGCGCACCGGATTCGAGTGACGTGAACGCAGCCCATCGCCCGTCGGGCGATACGCTCGCATCCGATTCGCCCCATGCGGCGCCAATGTAGGGCCGAGGCGCCGCTTTCGACGCGGGGTTCGCGATGCCAGAGGTCCCGCTCGCCACCGCGCCGCTCAGGGTGCGCGCGGCGGAATTGTTCGAATACACGAGCATTGTATCGGCCGGCCACGCACTCGCGTGCTGGTCGAGCGGTGCGCGAAAAAGGAGCACGGGTGGTGTGCTGCGATCCACGGGCTGCATGAACACATCCTCCGCCTCGGTCGTCGGCCCTTCCGCCGTGAATGCGAGTCGCGAACCATCGGGAGACCACACCGGCGCGTGTCCACCGCCGTCCTGGGTGAACCGGGTCAGCGTTCCGAGGTTGAGGTCGTAGATCGCGGTGTGCCGGTTGCTGCCGCGCGCGGCGCCAATGGTGAGTGCGAGCCGGCTACCATCCGGGGAAAACCGGAGGTAACTCAACACCTTGGATGCGAGCGGCAGAGTGTCGACACGGCCGCCGCGCTCCCGCATGAGAATGCGATACTCGGCGTCGATGCCCGCACGGTACACGAGGGTGCCGTTCCGTGTCACGATGAACGGCGAGACTCCGCCGTTCGGCTGCATGTCGAGCACCACCGGCGACGGGGAGCCTTCGATCGCATGCTTCGCCTGGTCGAACCGGACCGTGTAGATGCCGCCCGCAGTCGAGCCGTAGAGCAGATCTCCGGTCGGCAGCAGTTGCGCTTCGGCCGATTCCTCGAGCAGCGCGAACACACTGTCCATGGCCAGATCGTAGTACATCAATCTGGCCCGTTGCCGATTGTCGACGTACAGGACGCCACGGCCGTCAGGTGTCAATCGCGGCTGCTCGGCGGCGGTGGCCTTCCCGAGCATGCGCAAGGCACCATTCGCCGGAAGAATGGCGATCACACCGCCCGTTTCGAAGACGATGCTGCCATCGTCGCCCCAGCTGACGCGTCCCGCCAGCACCGAATCCGCGGGCAGCAGCGCAATCGGCGATCCGCCGGCGACGGGAACCTTGCGGAGCTTGCCGTTCGCCTGGAAACCGATCCAGTCGCCAGCAGGCGAGAATGATGGCGATTCGCCGCCCTCGGTGCCGGGAAGCACTCGGTACTCGCGTTGCCCCGCTTCCCGGTACACGATCCCTTCATCGGTCGAGAATGCGAAGCGTGTTCCGTCGCCGGATACCGCAAACCGGCTCAGGTCCGGACGTGCATTCGGCGTATCGAGCATGAGCGGAACGACCGGCGGCAGGTCCAGCGCTTCGCCACGGCGCCACATCCATCCGGCGGCAGCGAGGCCGACGAGTGCAACGACCCATCCGCTCAGCGCGGTGTACCGCGCACTCCGTGCGTAGCGCGGCGGCAATGTGCTCCCCAGACTCCGGGTCGCATGCGTTCCGCGAAGTCGCGTGTCGGCGAGCATCTCGGCGAACGCCTTCGCGCTCTCGCACCGGTCCGCCGGCAGCTTCTCGAGTGCCGAGTGCACCGCAGCGGCAACGTGCGGCGGCACAGCCTTGCGCAGGGATTCCAGCGGCACCGGCTCGCTGCTCAGCACCTTGGCGACGATCGCCTGCACCGTCGGGCCGGTGAACGGTGGTTCGCCCGCCAGCATCTCGTACGTCAGCGCACCGAGGGCATACACGTCGCTGCGGGCGTCGACCGTCTTCTCGCCCATCGCCTGCTCGGGCGACATGTACTGCGGGGTGCCGAGCGACAACCCGGTCTGCGTCATGCGCGCGCCACCCGCACTCTGCACCGCGAGTGCGATGCCGAAGTCGGCGACGATCGCGCTGCCGTCGTGCAGCAGGATGTTCTCCGGCTTGATGTCGCGGTGAATCACGTTGTGGCGATGGGCGTAGTCGAGCGCGCTCGCGACCTCCCCCGCAATTCGCACCGCGTCGTTCACGGACAGCTGGCGTTCGCGGTCCAGGCGTGCGCGCAGCGTCTCACCCGTGACGAGCGGCATGACGTAGTACAGGAGCCCGTCCGCTTCGCCCGAGTCGAGCAGCGGCAGAATGTGTGGATGCTGGAGCCGCGCCGTGGTGCGGATCTCTGTCAGGAAGCGCTCGCTTCCGAGCGCCGCCCCGAGGTCCGGATGCAGCACCTTGATGGCGACATCGCGCTCATGTCGCAGATCGTGCGCGAGATACACGGTCGCCATGCCGCCCTGCCCGAGCTCGCGCTCGACCCGGTAACGGTCCGCGAGCGCCGCGGTGAGGCGCGACAGGTCATTCATCATTTCGCACGGTCCAACCGTGCACGCACGTCATCGAGCCAGTTCAGAATCACCTGAACACGCATCCCCGATGTACCGGTGGCGGTGGGTCGCATCATCAGGAAGCGGCCATCGAGCCCGATGTCATAGTCCTGATCGCTGTAGTGATCGCGTACGAAGTTGCCGGTGAACAGCTTGGTCGGAGGCGTCGACCCGAAGGTTGCGCCGTCCGGGCGCACGGGCAGCATCATCATGTCTGCTCCGTGACGATAGAACAGTTCGCGCCCGTCTGCGGACCAGGCCGGCCCTGCGCCGTCACCGGTGGAAATCAGGTAGTCCGCATCGAGTGCGGGGTAGGGTCGTACATGCACGCTGGTCCGTCCGTTCGCATTCGACTCGAATGCGAGCCAGCGCGCATCGGGTGACAGCCGGCCGCCCTTCTGCGAGCCGGGAAGGCGCAGACGGCGTTTCATGCCCGAGCGTCGGTCGAACAGCCAGATGTCGCCGAGGTCGTGCACGCGCGCCCCGTTCGCCGTATCGACCGCGGACCCATAGTACACGATCACGGCCCCATCACGGCTTGCATCGGTCGGCCACGCGTCGACCGATGCTGGGGTCGTGAAAAGTGTATCGGGCGCGCGGCTGCCGTCTGCCGCCTGTTCCCCGAGACCGTTCGGCTGCCCACCCATCGAGAAGACGATGCGGGAGGCATTGCTCGTCCACACCGGCTCGGTGAAGCCAGCCAGCGGCCGCGTGCCACCTGTGCGCAGGTCGACACTCCAGAGCCTCGGCTCGGCGCTACCGGCACCGGCCTGCCCTTCCGATGCCCGCCCGAATGCGAGGTGCGATCCGTCCGGTGACAATCGCGGCCAGCGGTAGAAGCCCGCCGGCAAGCCGAGCGATGTGACGACACCGGAGCGCGATACCCACACGAGCTCGCGACGCATGGCGTTGGCGCTCACCACAGCGACCGACCGGCCGAGCACGACATCCCCGGGCGGGAGATCCGGCACCGGGACAGAAGCTCCGATGGGCGTGAGTTTCGTGGGGTCCACGCGAGTCGCGCGCCATTGACCCGCCAGTCTCGTGACCAGCACGTCCTCGACAAGCGCAGCCCCCTGCAGCAAAGGCGTTACGATGCGCCGGCCCGCGCCATCGGGGGCTGTGACGTCGAGACGCACGCTGTCGCCGACCCGCGTGGCCAACACGAGCCGACCGTCAGGGAGGGTCGAGACGCGCGTGATTCGCTCGAGCGGGTTGTCCGCCGCCGCGATCAGGATTCGCGGAGTGCCGCCGGCTGCCGGAACGGACCACACTCCCTGTGCACCGGGGATCAGCAGGCGACCATCCGCGTGCCACGTAGCCGGCCCGACATCCCAATCATTCTCCTCGATTGGAGCGACCATGCTCGCAACGCGATCCGCCAGTCGCATCGTCCACACACCTTGCTCGCGAAAAAACGCGAGAGACGCCCCGTCCGGCGAAAAGAAGGGATTTCGTGCGCCCCCTTCGACACGTTCGAGGGAGAAGCCGTCCACCTGGCGGAGGTACACTGCTCCCGCAATGTCGCCGTGCATGGGGATGGCCACCGTGCGTCCATCTGGAGAGACGACGGGGCGATCCGTGAGATCGCTGGTCACGAGAACGGGAGGCATGCTGTCGATGTCGCCGCGTACCGTGAAACGCACCGTCTGCGCTGCGCGCACGGAGTTCGTGGTGCTCGGAGGCCATCGGACCAGCAGCGCTCCCGCCGCGAGTGCGAGCAGTGCAATCGCGCCAAGCGATCGCCGATCCGTAATCCACGCGCGCCAACCCTGTTGCGCCGGTCGTCCGCCTGCGGTGTGCACCGCCGTTCGCGAAGTACCCGACGTCAGCGCGGCCGCGAACTCCGCTGCACTGCCCCAACGGTCCGCCGGCAGCTTGGCAAGCGCGGTCAACACCGCGTCTTCCACCGCGGGCGACACGGTATCGCGGGTCGTGCTGATGGGAGACGGTTTCTCCGTGAGCACCTTCGCGACGATCGCCTGCACCGTGGCCCCGGTGAACGGCGGTTGCCCGACGAGCATCTCGTAAGTCACGGCACCGAGCGCGTAGGTGTCGCTGCGCGCATCGATGGTGCGTTCTCCCATGGCCTGTTCGGGGCTCATGTACTGCGGCGTGCCGAGCGAAAGCCCGGTCTGCGTCATGCGTTGCCCACCCGCCTGCTGCACCGCGAGCGCGATGCCGAAATCGGCGACGATCGCGTGACCGTTCTGCAACAGGATGTTCTCGGGCTTTATGTCGCGGTGCACGACACCCTGCGCATGCGCATGACTCAGGGCATCGGCCACTTCACGCGCGATGAGCAATGCGTCCGCGATGGAGAGTTGCCGTTCGCGATCGAGGCGTGCCCGCAGCGTCTCGCCCGTGACGAGCGGCATGACGTAGTACAGCAGGCCGCCGGCATCGCCGGAATCGAGCAGCGGCAGTATGTGCGGATGCTGCAGGCGCGCGGTCGTGCGGATTTCCGTCAGGAAGCGCTCGCCACCGAGCGCCGCCCCAAGATCCGGGTGAAGCACCTTGATGGCGACATCGCGCTGGTGCCTGAGGTCGTGCGCGAGATACACGGTCGCCATCCCGCCAGCACCGAGCTCGCGTTCGATGCGGTAGCGGTCGGACAGCGCCGCGGTGAGGCGCTGCTGTGTGTCGATCATCGTGCGGCCATCCGCCGCTTGAGATCCTCGAGAAAGTTTGTCACCACGACGATGCCGAACTCGCTGTTCACCATCTGCCGATTCATCACGAAGCGTTGCCCATCGGCCGATGGCTCGAACTGCCGGCGGAAGGCGTTGTCGAAGTAGTCCGTCGTGGAGAAGAGTGCCCGGGCCGTGCCACTGCGGAACGTCTCGCCCGGGATCACCGGGACGGCGACCATGTGTTGTGAGGCATCGATGAAGAACAGTTCGCGTCCGTTGGCGCTCCACGCCGGCGTCGTGCCCCCTGCCGTGGACACCTGGAACCGCGCATCGGTCGGCTCCGGGAAGCTGCGCACGTACACTTCGCGTCGGCCGGACTCGTTGGACGTGTATGCGAACCAGTGTCCATCCGGTGAGACGGCCGGACTGAGCTCCTCGGCCGGCGTGGCAACGAGGGCGCGCGCCACCGAATCGATCCCGGGACGTACCGTGAGGATGTCGCCACTCCCCTCAGCCTGATTATCAGTGCGGATCACGAGCCGCTGACCATCGGGCGCCCACGCGTACTCGCCGATGTTGCGCGTCTCGCCAAGCTCGAGCTTTCGCAGCACGCCCTGCCCCGAGGCGTCGCGTTCGAACACGGCGCGCGTCTCCACGCCGCGTGCGCCGCGATTGGAGAGGAACGTGATGAACGTCGAACGCGGACGCCAGCGCGGCAGGTCGTTGAGTGATCCATCGAACGTGAAGCGCGTGGCCGCGCCCGCGCCCACCGGCTTGAGCCAGAGATGGATCTGTCGGTCCTCACCGGCGAAGCCCAGCGCGAGCATGTTGCCATCGGGAGACAGCGCCACACCATCCACCGTCGCGCGGCTCTGCTCCGCGTCGATGGACTTCCACACGCCCGCGCGATCGACCCACACGGTGTTGAACGCGCCGCTGGCCGCGCTCACGTACGTGAGCGTTCCCCGCGCATCGAGCACCAGGTTCGCGATGCCCGGCGTGGAGTTGCCGGCCCGTCGCACGGCGACGGTATCACCAAGCTCCCGCGCGGTACCGCTCGTGCGCCCGGTGGACGCGTCGAAGGGCACGCCCCACAGCACGCCGTCCGGTCGCACGACGATCAGGTGCCCGGTTGGTGCGTACAGGGCGCGCAGTCCCTGCTGAATGATCTGCACGCGACCTGTCTCGAGATCCGCGATGCCGATGGACGCCTGGGTGGCGTCGAACGGTGATCGCCGGTTGGTGACGGTCACGATGGCGGTGCGCCCGCCCGGCAGGAGTTGTGGCCAGAGCAGACCGAAATCGCCGCGCGCGCTGTCCAGCGGTACCACGGTGCGTGCCTTGCCGGTACGCGGATCGATGCGCAGCAGACCGCTCAGCCCCGGGGCGTAGAGCGCGCCGTCGGCACCCCAGTCCAATCCACCCCATCCATCACTGACACCGCCGAGTCCCACATCGGGGAGCACGGTGGGGAGCCCGCCATTGAGCGGCATGATGGTGAGCTGTCGCGGATTGGAGAGATACGCGACGGTGTCGCCCGAGGGGGAGAAGGTCATGCAGCAACTTTCGTCCGGGGTTTGCGGGAGCCGTTGCGCCTGCAGACGCTCCCACCGTCGGAGCCAGAGTTGCGAGCGCACATTCGCGCCGGGGCCGACATAGGCCAGCGTAGAACCATCAGGCGATGCCGCGAGCCCCACGTTGCGTGTCGACACGAAGCGCTGCGATTCGGGGAAGCGCAGCAGCATGCGCGTGGTCAGGGGCGCAGCGTCACCAGCACGTGCGGTGAGGCGCCCGACGGCGGCGGCCGCAACGAGCGCCCCGAGGCCGACCAGCGCACCGATGACGAGCGTCCGTCGGGGTGTGGCGGATGACGGCTTGGCACCTGTCGAACGACGGGCAGGTTGCGACGCGGCGTTACCCGATCGTAGCGCGTCCGCGAACTCCTGTGCACTCGCATACCGGTCGGCGGGAAGCTTCTCGAGCGCCGTGAGCACCGCGTCGGCGACGTGCGCGGGAATCGACTTGCGCAGCAGCGCAGGCGCCACCGGGTCGGCCGTCATCACCTTCGCCACGATCGCCTGCGCGGTCGGGCCGGTGAAGGGTGGCTCGCCGGTGAGCATCTCGTACATGACGCACCCGAGCGCATATACATCGCTGCGGGCGTCGAGCACCGGCTCACCCATGGCCTGCTCGGGGCTCATGTAGTGCGGCGTGCCAAGCGACATGCCTGTTTCGGTCATGCGAGTGCCGGCGGTGGCGGACGCCGCCAGCGCGATGCCGAAATCGGCAACGAGCGCGTGCCCGCCATGGAGCAGAATGTTGTCGGGCTTGATGTCGCGGTGGATCACCCCCCGTGCGTGCGCGTGCTGCAGCGCATCGGCGACTTCGGTCGCGATGCGTACCGCGTCGGCGATGGGCAGCTGCTTCTCGCGCGCAAGCCGGTCACGCAGACTCTCGCCGTCGACGAACGGCATCACGTAGAAGACCGTGCCGTCCACTTCTCCCGAGTCGAACAGCGAGAGGATGTGCGGGTGCTGCAGGTTGGCCGTCGTACGGATCTCGGCGAGAAAGCGCGTCGCACCCACGACTGCCGCAAGTTCGGGACGCAGCACCTTCAGCGCGACTTGCCGTTCATGTTTGATGTCACGCGCGAGGTACACGGTGGCCATGCCGCCCGCACCGAGCTCCCGCTCGACGCGGTAGCGATCGGCCACGGCATCAGCCAGCCGGCGCATCACCATGCGTTCGGTGTGCGGGTGCTACGAGTCGCGACGTGCATACGATCAGCGAGCCGGCGGGTGATCCGGCCCAAACGCATCGCGCGCGACACGCCACACCCCATCCGCCTCGCGACGATAGACCAGTAGCCCCCAGCCCGTGTCCACGATCGGTGCACCACCTGCAATCGGCGTATCGGTCGATGTCCAGCGATACCGCTCGTACGCGTAATCGCCCGCGACGACGAGCTCCTCGACAGGCTTGTCCCAGCTCGTGCGGTACGCCTTGTAATAGCCATCCACCCATGCCCGAACTGCGGCCTTTCCGACGAGTGGCTTCTCACCGGACGCGAGGAACACCACGTCATCGGTCACCATCGTCGCGAAGGAGTCGGCCTTGTTGGAGTTGATGACCCGCACGTAGTTCGCATGCGCCTGGTGCGCCGCGGAGTCACGCGCGGCGGAATCGGCGGGTGCGATGACAGAAGTGGTCGCGGTCGCACCTTCTGCGGCGGGCGCCGCCGAGCATGCGGCGACGACCGGGAGCAGGAACAGGCCGACGGAGAGTGCGCGTGTCATGGGAAGGGTTCGTGAGAGGTGAGTGGGATCAGACATCAGTGTCGGCACGCGCTGCCAGCGCGTGCAGCTGCCGCTGGTACTCGGCGTCGTCGTAGTGGCCCTGCGACCGGGCAATGCGTCCGTCGGTATCGAAAGTCCAGTCCTCGTAACCCATGATCCGCACGGCTCGCCCGGTGCCACCAGCACCGGTGTTGGTGCCGGTCCATATCCAGTGAAAGCGCGCCCCTTCGTCCGTCGGCACCACGGAGTCGAGCCGCACCACCATGTCCGGAAACGCGTCCATGAACGCGGCGACCGTTGCCTGCACGGCCGCTCGGCCCTGCGCGGGCGCGCCCGCATTCACCTGCAGCGATCCACCATCGGTGTAGAAGGCGGCGAGAGCCTTGGGGCTCCCGCTGCTCCAGGCAGCGGCATATCGCGTGGCGAGATCGACGAGTTGCGCGTCGGCCATGGAGAGGCGCCTCAGGTGGAAGGCGAGCGTGATCGTCGGCGCGAGCGTGATCGTCGAAGAGAGCGTGACCCCGAGCCCCGCGCTGCTGTAAACCATCACGACACCGCGAGCCGGTCGGGATGCAGTGGGGGCAAAGCGATCGGCTCCGCAGCGCGACTCTGGATCGTCACGTCAGCCCGGATGCCGACCCAGAGCACCGCCGCGACGAGTGCGCACACCGCGCCCGAGGCGACAGCAACCGTCCACCCGAACGACGCGGCGAGCACCGGCACCAGCATCGCGCCCACGCCCCCGGCCGCATTGCCGCCCGTGTTCATCAGGCCTGTGGCCCCCTGGGCCTGTGCACCCGCCATGCGCATGCCGGCGGACCAGTAGGCGGCATCCGAGAACTGCACACACGCGAAGCTCACCGACAGGAGTGCCACGCTCCAGACCGGTGACGTGGCGAGCGTGCCCGCTATGAGCAGCGGTGCGCAGAGGACGAGCGAGCAGATCGCGGCTGTGCGACACCCCGTGCGCGCGCCGAGTCGTGTCGACAGGCGGTCACAGACCATTCCACCCGCGATCGCCGCGAGCCCGCCCACCGTCCACTGCGCGGCGAGGAAGTATCCGCTGGTGGTCGCCGGGACGTGCCGAATCTCGGTCAGGTAGTAGAAGAACCAGTTGAAGAACAGGTAGAACACGTAGTTCGAGCAGAAGTAGCTCGCCGTGAGCAGGAGCAGGTCGCGATCCGCGAACAGGCGTGTCCACGCAACGGACGGCTCGTGCGGTGCGGCGGCGCGTTCCCCGGTGATCACGTCGCACTCGCGGCCGTTGACCCCGCGATGCGCGGATGGCTCGTCGCGATAGTCGCGCCACCAGATCGCCGCGAGCAGCAGACCAAGCGGCGCAGTGATGAAGAACGACTGCCGCCAGCCGACGGTCAGCACGAGCCACGTCACTCCAGGCCCGGCCAGTGCTGCCCCCACCGTCGTTCCCGCCGCACCCAGTCCGTTGGCAAATGCCCAGTGCCTCGGTGGCAGCCAGCGGACCATCGAGCCGCCGCACGTCACGGGAAACACCGGCGCCTGCACGGCGCCTTGCGCGGCGCGAAGGACGAAGAGCAGCGCGACCGACGTCAGCACCGGCAGCCCGCGCGGCACAGACGCCATCAGGGCGGTCGTTGCGAACCATGCAATGAACAGCACGGTCATGGTGCGGCGTGGCCCGAAGCGGTCGCCGAGCATTCCGCCCGGCACCTGGCAGAGTGCGTAGGTCCACGCGAATGCGCCGAGGATCAGCCCCAGTTGCGTCTCGCTCAGACCGAGGTCGCGCATCATCGCCGGCGCGGCGACGGACAGGTTGAATCGCAGCATGTACGCGACGAGACTGGCCAGCACGATCCAGCCTAGGATGCGCCAGCGTACTGAGGTTGCGCGTTCGTCGCTCATCGCGGTTCGCTCATCGCGCGGCCGCGACTGCACGCGCCTGAACATCGACCGGCAGTACGATGCGTTGCCCACCCTCGATCCACACTTCCAGCATCATGCGTCCGGCGCGTGTGGGAACGTAGGTGAAGTCCGCCGTCTCGCCGGGACCCATGCGCATGACCGCCGACTTCACTTGTCGCAGCGCTGCCGGCAGATCGGCTCCGTCGCGCGCCAGCGGCTTCCAGCGCGCCGCTTCGGTTTCCGTGCCGAACCGGAAGTTGAGGAGCTCGTCGGCGTGAATGCTCACGATCCGCACGCGATTCGTCTCACCGACCGTCATGCGCAGCGGCCTCGGATTCACGCGCCCATTCACGAGGAGAAACGTGGGCGCCTCCTTGTGGAACACCGGCAACCCGCCACCGCCCGCGACCACCAGGTGATCGCGCGCGAGGTCGCGCGGCCCGTCGCTGACGATGATCGCGCCGTACATCCCCGAGCCGATCTGCCGCAGCTCGTGCAGGTGCGAGTGATACGGAAACGTGCCGCTGCGCGGTGGCGTGAACTCGGCCACGAACGTCTCACCGGGCGGTATCGGCGGCATGATGCGATCGCCGATGCCGCTGAATCCCGGCACGCCGTCCGGGAAACTCTCGATCTCGAGCCCATGCCAGTGCACGCCACTCGGCTCGTCGAGGTTGTTGCGCACGGCGATGCGCACCGGCTGGCCACGCCGAAGCTCGAGCGTCGGCCCGGGAAGCTGAATCGAATCGCGTGCCGGAGTCGCGCTGCCACTCTGCACGAGGAATCCATACGCGGTCTGTCCACCCACGAGACCATTCGTGCGCTTCTGGATCAGCAAGTCGATCGTGCGCCGGTTCGCGACCACGGCCTCCTTGTAACCCGGCGCGGGCGTGACGTGCATGCCGATGACCAGGCCACGCATCGTGTGACCGCCCGCCGCGTCGTGCGCGGGCATTGCGTGCGCACCGTTCGCCGCCGGCAGCACGTACGGGTCCGGCGACCCGTGCAGGCTCACGATGTCGCCGACGTGTCCGGCGAAGTGGCAGTGGAACACCCAGTTGCCGGGCGTCGTCGGCACGAACGCGATTGAGAGGGAGCCGCCGACAGGCAACGTCCGCATGTTCTGCAGGGGCTGCAGCGCGGGTGGCACCACCGTATCCGCGCGTTCACCGCCGTGGCGCGCGACTCGGAAGTAGAACCCGTGCAGGTGCAATGGGTGCACGACGGCGGATGCGTTGATGATGCGGAAACGCACCGAGTCGCCCTGCCGGAACGTCAGGCGCTCGTTGTACGGCCACGCCTTGCCATTGAAGGTGAGCACGGCGTCGAACACCCCGCTCTTCTGGAACGGGTGGAACCACTCCGTGATCAGCCAGACCCGCTCCTGCTCGGAGGCGGGTGGCGCACCCGCCGCATCGACGACCATCGCACCAGTGAGCTGTCCATCGAGCCACTCACGGTCGTCGTGCACGTCGTTGCCGGCGAGCGCGCCCCAGTAGAAGTAGTTGCCCTCCCGATCGAGCCGGAACGTGACGTCCCGCGTCGCACCGGGCGCGATGTGCAGCGTGTCGCGATCGTCCGGCATCGAGCGGCGCAGTCCGCGCAGCGTGATCGCGGAGTCGGAGCGGTTGCGCACCGACAATCGCACGGTCGTGCCGACCGGCGCCCGCAGCAGCGGCCCCGGCACCTCTGGTGTCTTGCCCCGTTCGGCGAATGCGAGGGTACGCACCACCGGATCGTGCGCACCCTCCGGCTGGTACGCCGCCTCGACGATGTCGAGCGAAAGGACCAGCGTGTCGCGCGCACGCGCGCCGGCGGGAGTGCGATTCTGGTTGACGCGCGCGACCGCAGCGTTCGCGACGGGTCGCGGGAGCGGCTCGCGCGCCGTCGGCGGCACGACGGACTCCTGCATCTGCGGCGCCATCACCAGCAGCAGTGCGAACAGGTTCGACATGTTCAGGGCTGGTTGGGGTGCGAGAAGGCCTGTTTGGCGATGGAGCCATCGCCCTGGCTGTCTCCTAGATTTCAGCTCATTCTTTCTTCCAGAAGGCGGTCTGCTGGCCGAATATGGCTCCGCTCGCTCACGATGTAAACAAGGCGTCGGCCCTTCTGCAGACCGGGCGCCTCCAGGCTACACGCCATTGCCTCGAGCGCGGGGCTGTGCCCCTCTTTATCGGGACACCACCGCCGTTAACGTCGAGGATGCGGATCGCCAACCACAGTTTCGACCTGTCGCTCGATGACCATGCACTGCGTGTGCGCACCATCGCGGCTGCGGATACGCACGCCACGGGTCGGCCAACCCTCGTGTTCCTGCACGATTCGCTCGGCTGCATCACGGTCTGGCGTGATTTCCCCGATCAGTTGGCGGCTTCGGTCGGATGCCATGCGCTGGTGTACGACCGCCGCGGCTACGGCATGTCGTCGGCGTTCGGGCCGCACGCGCGCGCGCCGGACTATCTGGAGGAGGAGGCCGAGGTGCTGCTGCGGCTCCTCGACGCGACCGGCATCAGCGACGCGATCCTGTTCGGCCACAGCGACGGCGGCTCGATCGCCCTCGTCGCGGCGGCGCGGTACGCCGACCGTGTGCACGGGGTCGTGACCGAAGGCGCACACGTGTTCGTCGAGGAGCTCACGCTGGCGGGCATCCGTGAAGCACGCGAGCTCCTGCGCACGACTGACCTGCGTGAGCGGCTGATGCGCCACCACGGCGAGCGCACCGATGCGGTGACGTCCGCGTGGATCGACGTGTGGCTCTCGCCCGGGTTTCGGGACTGGAACATCGAGCGCTACCTGCAACACATCACCTGCCCGGTGCTCGCGCTGCAGGGCGCCGACGACGAGTACGGCACTCCCGCTCAGACCCGCGCGATCGTGGACGGGGTGCGTGGTCCGGCACGCGCGCACCTGCTGCCGAGCGTCGGCCATACGCCCCATCGTGCAGCGACGGACGAGGTCATTCGATTGACCGCTGCTTTTCTGACGGAGAACGTTCCCGCGCTCGCTCGCTAGCGGGCCCGAGGGAGGCTGGCGCCCGGTGGGAGTGAACGGCTGTCGCAGTATGGCCGCGCGATTACCGCGGCGGCACGCTCGCGCCGATCCCGGAGCGCGCGCTCTTGTACGGCTGGAATCCGCGGCCCCAGTCCACGC
>JAZKCW010000145.1:0-16526 GCA_040387895.1 Gemmatimonadota bacterium | reverse complement strand
TCAAACCTCCCGCGGGTGCGGGCGCGCGCAACACGCACCGCATCTCGGACGCCGTCGAGCTCGAATCCGCACTGTTCACCTATCGGCCGTCCGCGGCCGACCCGATGCTGGCCGAGGAGTTCCTGCGCGGCACGGAGCATTCGATCGAAACGGTGAGCATCGGTGGCAAGGCCGTCTGGCATTCGATCACGGAGTACGCGCCCAATCCGCTGCACGTGCTCGAGAACTCGTGGATGCAGTGGTGCGTCCTGCTGCCACGCGAGGCTGATGCACCCGCGTTCGACGGCATTCGTTCTGCCGCCTCGCATGCGCTCCGCGCTCTCGGCATGGATACCGGCGTGTCGCACTGCGAATGGTTCAAGCGCCCCGACGGCTCGGTGGCCATCAGCGAGATCGGTGCGCGGCCGCCCGGTGCGCAAATCACCACGATGATTTCGCGCGCGCACGACATGGACTTCGTCAGTGCATGGATGGAGCTCATGATCGCCGGCACGTTCAGCGCGCCGCCACGGAAGTACGCCGTGGGCACCGCGTACCTGCGAGGGCAGGGGCGCGGCGTCGTGCGCAGCATCGATGGCCTGGACACCGTGTGGCACGAGTTCGAGGATCTGATCTGCGATGCACGCATTCCCTCAGCCGGCCAGCGGCCAAGCGGAAGCTACGAGGGCGAGGGCTTCATCATCGTGCGTCACCCGGAAACAAAGGTCGTCCGCCAGGCATTGCAGCGCATCGTTTCACTCGTCCGCGTGCGACTCGCCTGATCTTCTCGCATGTGCCGTTCGGCTTTCGCCGTTCGGCTTCTGCCGCTCGGCTTCTTTTTTTCGCTCCTGCCTTTCCGCTCCTCTCTTCAGCCTCTCATGTCCAAGACCGTCCTCATGCTCACGCCGGGCTATCCCGGCGAGATGCCCCTCTTCACGCGCGGTTTGTCCGAGCAGGGCGCCACGGTGCTCGGCGTCGCGAACGGGCCTGGACACGAGCTGCCCGAGATGGCACGCCGTCACCTTTCGGACTACCTGCAGGTGCCCGACCTGTTCACGAATCCGGAGTCCGCGATCGTGCAGATCCGTGCGTGGCTCGGTGCGCGGACCCTCGATCGGGTATGCTGCCTCTGGGAGCCGGGCGTGGAGATAGCCGCGCAGATCCGTGAAGCGCTGGATGTGCCGGGACAGTCGTACGAGCAGGCGCTGCGGTTCCGTAACAAGGATCTCATGAAGCAGGCGCTTGCGTCCGGCGGAGTGCGCGTGCCGCGCCACGAGGTTGCATCGAGCGCCAAAGGCGTATGGCAGGCCGCGGAGATCATCGGCTATCCGCTCATCATCAAGCCGATCGCCGGGGCGGGATCGCAGGATACGTTTCGCTGCGATGACGCCGAGGATGTCACGGATGCCATCAGCCGCCTCGGGCACATTCAGGAGGTCGACGTCGAGGAGTTCATCGACGGCGAAGAGTTCACCTTCGATACGATCTGTGCCGGCAGTGACATCAAGTACTTCCACATCGGCTACTATCGCCCACGTCCGCTGGTCGCGCGCACGAACGAGTGGA
Source organism: Gemmatimonadota bacterium (assembly GCA_040387895.1). Classification (GTDB taxonomy): domain Bacteria; phylum Gemmatimonadota; class Gemmatimonadetes; order Gemmatimonadales; family Gemmatimonadaceae; genus Gemmatimonas. The sequence goes on along the minus strand of JAZKCW010000145.1, from coordinate 14,981 downwards.
TCAGTCCACAGACGCTCACGTACAGGAACGTCGATGATCCCTGGGTGGCCGGCGGCCGCGCGATGGGTGAGGACGTGCTGCGGGTGCTCGGATTCGACACCGGCTTCACGCACATGGAGTGGTATCTCAAGTCCAATGGCGAGGCGGTGTTCGGCGAAGTGGCGGCCCGGCCGCCCGGCGCGCGTACGGTCGACCTCATGAACTATGCGAGCGACGTCGACCTGTTCATGGGGTGGGCGGAAGCGGAGCTGCACGGGACCTTCTCGGTCGACGTGGAGCGCAAGTACAACACCGCCTGCATCACGAAGCGGGCGCGCGGTCAGGGACGCATCCAGCGGATCGAAGGATTGGATCGGGTCGCGGAGCGTTGCGGCGAGTGGCTCTGTGCCGTCGACCTGCTTCCGGTGGGATCCCCCCGGCGTGACTGGAAAAGCACGCTGCTCTCGGATGGTTACGTCATGGTGCGCCATCCGGACTGGCAGGAAACCATGGACATGGCGGACTTCGTGGGCACGGACCTCACCATGTACGCCGGCTGAGCGAGCGGACTCCGCTGGCGTGCGGCCGCTCTGTGGCGCCGGCACCGCACGACCAGTAGGTCCCGAGCCACGATTCCGGGGCTAGCACCGTCACCGAGCGGGACCGTAAGAGTGGGAAAGCGTACGGCTGGGTACGGCATGCGCTTTGCCCTTGAGGGCTGGCGAAGGCCGCGAAGTGAGCGGCCGCTGTCTCGCCTTGCAACCGAACTCGCCATGTCCAGGATCCTCGAGGAACCGCCGGTCGATCCGGCACGCGGCTACTTCTCGCAGCTGTGCGTCATGTTGACGGGAATCGCCTCGGGAGTGGTCGAGCCACCTGCCGCCGACCTGCTTAAGTCGCCGACGTTTCACATGGGGCGTCGCGACGGGTATCACGTCGTCGTCGCGCACCTGGCGTCCAGCCGGACTCTGCGCGAAGCCGCCGAGAAGTGCCTCGCGTTCGGACGTGGCGTCGAGGAGCGGGCCGCGGCACACCCGTATGGGCCCGACTGGTGTCTCGGCTTCGCCGAGGCTACCACCGACGCGGCGAACGACATCGCGATGTACGCCGCCACCAGCACGCTGCCGCCGGTCGACAAGGCACGATTGCGCGCCGCCCGCACGGTCGCCCGGAATCTGTCGCCCCTTGGGGGCGGATTGACCGCGCCCCCCGTGCCGGTCGATCCACCGCGCAGTCACCGCGAGTGGTAGCCGTCAGGTAGCCACGTGTTCGCCACGTGTTCGCCACGTGTTCGCCACGTGTTCGCCACGTGGTCGCCACGCAGTAGCCAAGCAGTAGCCAAGCAGTAGCACCTGCCGTGGGTGTCGAGTCGGTATATTCCCCGCCCATGCCAAAGAAGACAACAACCGTGCTCGACCAGCGTGCGCTCGACCGCACCCTGCGACGCATGTCCGACCAGATCGTCGAGGCTAACGCCGGCACGGACGGCCTCGTCATCGTCGGCATCCAGCGCCGCGGTGTCCAGCTCGCCGAGCGCATCGTGCGCATCATCGAGGCGCAGGAGGGGGTCAAGGTGCCCACCGGGGCCCTCGACATCACCTTGTACCGCGATGACCTCCAGACGGTCGGCCCGCGCCCCGTGGTGGGCGCGACGCACCTCCCGTGGACGCTTGACAACCAGCGCGTGGTGATCGTCGACGACGTGCTGTACACCGGTCGTACGGTACGCGCGGCCCTCGACGAGCTGGCGGACTTCGGTCGCCCGGCCCGCATCACGCTCGCGGTGCTCATCGACCGTGGGGGCCGCGAACTCCCGATTCACGCCGACGTGGTCGGACGCAAGGTGGAAGTCCTGCCCAACCAGCGCGTCGATGTGTTCGTCGAGGAGCTCGATGGCCGCGATGAGGTCTGCATCGCGAATCGCAACGACGAGGCCTGACGGTGGCGGGCTCCCTGGGTAAGGACCTGCTCGGCCTCGAGGAACTGTCGGCCGAGCAGATCCGGCTGGTGCTCGACACCGCGATCCCGTTCCGCCAGATCTCCGAGCGGCAGATCAAGAAGGTGCCGACGCTGCGGGGCTCGACGATCGTCAACCTCTTTTTCGAGGCGTCGACGCGCACGCGCATCAGCTTCGAGTTCGCAGAGAAGCGACTCAGTGCGGATACGGTGAACGTCGCGTCGTCCGGATCGAGCGTGTCGAAGGGCGAGACGCTCGTCGACACCGCGCGCAATCTGGAGGCGATGAAGATCGACATGGTCGTCATCCGCCACGGCGCGTCGGGCGCCGCCCGCTTTCTGGCCGAACGCATCGAGTCGAACGTCGTGAACGCCGGCGACGGCACCCACGAGCACCCGACGCAGGGGCTGCTCGACCTGATGACGCTGCGCGATCACTACGGTGACCTTGCCGGCAAGCGCATCTGCATCGTCGGCGATGTGCTGCACTCGCGCGTCGCGCGCTCCAACATCTTCGGCCTCATCAAGCTCGGCGCCGAAGTCGGTGTGTGCGGGCCGCGGTCGCTGCTGCCGAACGCGATCGGCGAGATGGGCGTGACGGTGTTCGATCGCGTGGAAGAGGCGATCGAGTGGGCGGATGCTCTCAACGTGCTGCGGCTGCAGCTCGAGCGCATGCATGCCGGCTACATCCCGTCGCAGCGCGAGTACAATCGTGTGTTCGGCGTGACGCGTGCGCGACTCGATCGCGCGCCGCGAGATATTCTCATCCTGCATCCAGGCCCGATGAACCGAGGCGTCGAAATCGACAGTGATGTGGCCGACGGGCCGCACTCCGTGATACTCAACCAGGTCACGAACGGCGTGGCCGTGCGCATGGCCGTCCTCTACCTGCTGGCCGGTGGGAAGCCGGAGCTCGCGGAAGCGGCACAGCGGGGCATCGCCTGATGGCGCGCGATCTCCTGCTGCGTGGCGGCACGATCGTCGATCCGAGCCAGCGGCTCGATGGCGTGGGCGATGTGCTGTTGCGCGATGGTACGGTCGCGGAGTGCGGTGGGCGCATCGACGCGCCGGATGGCGCCGAGATCGTCGACTGCACCGGACTCGTCGTCGCGCCGGGCCTCATCGATGTGCACGTGCACCTGCGCGAGCCCGGACGCGAGGATGTGGAGACCGTCGCCAGCGGTGCGCACTCCGCCGTGGCTGGCGGATTCACCGCCGTGTGCGCGATGCCGAACACGAAGCCCGTCACGGACAACCAGGCCACCGTGGGCTTCGTGAAGCGACAGGGCGAAGCTGCCGGCTTTGCGCGCGTGTACCCGTATGGCGCGATCTCCGTGTCCCAGAAGGGTGAAACGCTCGCGGAGATCGGGGAGATGGTCGGTGCCGGCGCCGTTGCGTTCAGCGATGATGGCCGGCCGGTGGAGAGCGCACACCTCATGCGGACGGCGCTCGAGTACGCGCGCGCGTTCGGCGTGCCGGTGGCGGAGCATTGCGAGGACATGTCGCTCGCGCGCGGCGGCTCCATGAATGAAGGCCTGATGTCCGCGAAGCTGGGCCTCAAGGGCATTCCGGCCGAAGCGGAAGAGATCTACGTCATCCGTGACATCCTGCTCGCGCGTCGCACCGGTGGACACATCCATCTCTGTCATCTCAGCACGAAGGGCTCGGTGGAGCTGGTGCGGTGGGGCAAGGAACGCGGCGTCAACGTCACAGCCGAAGTGTGCTCACACCACATCTCGCTGACGGAAGCGGCGGTGGACGGGTACAACACGAATGCGAAGATGAATCCGCCGCTGCGTATGCAGGCGGACATCGACGCGTTGCAGGAAGGCCTTGCCGACGGCACGATCGACCTGCTCGTGACGGACCACGCGCCGCACCACTACGACGAGAAGGAGCGCGAGTTCGCCGATGCGCCGAATGGCATCGTCGGTCTCGAGACTGCACTCGGCGTGAACTGCACGTACCTGCTGCACACCGGGCGCATCTCGCTGTCGCAGATGGTGGACGCGATGAGCTGCAAGCCCGCGCGTGTGTTTCACCTGCCGGGCGGCACGCTGGCGCGCGGAGCGATCGCGGACGTATCGGTGTTCGATCCGACGCGCACGTGGACGGTCGATGCCGCACGGTTCAAGTCGAAGGGTCGTAACACGCCGTACGGCGGGCATCAGCTGAAGGGGCAGGCGCGGATCACCATCGTGGGTGGGCGGGTCGTCTACCGCGCCGACGACTGAGCTCCGATCGCGACGGGGCCATCGCAGCGCTTGCCGCTGCGATGGCGTCGGCCTGCCGGCGACTCCACGCGCGCGGCCTGCTGGCGGGTGCCGAGGGCAACATCTCGGTTCGCCTTGCCGATGGCGACCTGCTGGTCACCCCCTCGGGAGTCGACAAAGGCACCATCAAGGGTGAGGACATCCTGCATCTGGAGATGCTCGGCGCCGAGTATCCCAGACGTGCGCTGGATCACGAAGCGCACCGTGCCCGTCGTGACAACCCCCGCCGACCGTCGTCGGAATTGGGAATGCATCGCGCTTGCTACGACGCGCGCCATGACGTGTTCGCGGTAGTGCACGCGCACCCGCCGGCGGCTACCGGACTGGCGACGGCGGGGCATTCGCTTCCGGGCGATGTGCTGCCCGAGCTTCCCGTGGTCGTCGGCCCGGTCGCGCTCGTCCCCTACGCGCGTCCCGGCACCCCGGCGCTCGGCGACGCGATGAAGCCGTTTCTCCCGGGGCACGATGCGTTTCTTCTGGCCAATCACGGGGTCACGACGGTCGGTGTCACGCTCGAGGAGGCGCTGCTGCGTCTCGAGACCGTGGAGCAGGCAGCACGCATTCTCGTGGTGGCCAGACTGCTGGGGGGTGAGCGACGCCTGACCCCGGAGGAAGCAGAGGTGCTGGGGACGTTGCGCGTGCGCCCTCAGTCGTCCTCTTACGAATGAGCTTGCCAAGGGCTCGCTTTGCGACGTAGATCACAACGCGGTCGAAAGCGGCTCGGGCATATTCCGCACGCAAACGCCGGAAGCACACCTATGATGACGGAGAGCCGAGTAGTGTCCATTGACGATGTTCGTACGCTCGTCGGAGAACGGCAGCGGTACGACGACTGGCTGACCGCCCTCGAAGGGCGACGGGGAAATACGCCCGCCCGGGTCTTCGAGCGCGTGCATGCCGACTACGCCGGACGTCGCGCGGCAGTCATGGAGCAGCTGAGTGGACACATCGACACGCTCGCGAGCATGGGCGAGAGTCTCGACTCGCGCCTGTCCGCGCTCGATTCTTCGCTGGCGTCCCTCGAGGATGAACATGTCGAGGCGACGTTGCGCACCGCCGTGGGCGAGTTCGACACGGAGCGGTGGGAGAACGTGCGGCAGCAGGTCGAGGCGCGCATCGCCGAGGTGTCGACGGAACGCTCGGCGTTGTTGACGGAGTTGGAGGACGTTCGCACGCTGCTCGCCAGCGCCCGGAACGAGCCTCGCTCGGCCCCGACTCCGGTCGAGAGCGCCGCGCCGGTCCAAGCGTCGATGACGGCTGGCGCGACCGGGCCGGCGTCGGGCGCGAACGACGCGATCTTCACCGCGTCCGCCATGCCGGAGCTGCTCGATACGGACGACGTGCCAGGGTCGGTGTCGCCCTCGGCGTCTTCGTCGGCTGACACCAGCAAGTACGAGTCGAGCGTAACCGAGTCGGTCGCCAACGAGTCGCTCGCGACCGTCGAAAGCAGTGCCGGTGAGCCCTCCGCCGAGGCGCTGGATCTCGACGATGCACTGGCGCTGTTCTCCCCGGCTGACGCCAACGACGGTGGAAGTGCGCAGCTGGATGCGCGTCCGGTCGACGTCTCGCACGGAGCTTCGGTCGACGGGGCCGTTTCCCGGGCCGCGACGCTCACGCCGCCAGCCGCCAGTGCGGCGCCGGCAGGACAGGCGCCCGGTGTGGCCGCGCAGGACGATACGTTCGACGACCTCGCGTTCCTTCGCTCGGTCATCGATCCGGCGGATGCCTCGTCATCCGCCCGCGGGGCCTCCGCGGCACCTGCCGCCGCCGCGCAGAAGACGCTGCGCTGCACCGAATGCGGCACCATGAACCTGCCGACCGAGTGGTATTGCGAGCGCTGTGGTGGGGAGCTGGCGGCGTTCTAGCAGCGGCCCGGGCCAGCTACCGGCCCGGGGACAGAAGAGAAAGCGGGCCGGAGTCCAGTGGACTCCGGCCCGCTTCGTCTTTCACCAGCCTCGAGCTGCCTTACGCGGCGGCAGCTGCGGCGGCGAGCTTCGCCAGACGGCTCTTCTGCCGAGCGGCGGTGTTGCGATGAATGAGTCCCTTCCGTGCCGCGCGATCGAGCAGGGAAACAGCGGACAGGCGATCGTCAGCCGCGGCGGCCGAGGTGCGGGCCTTCTTCACGGCGGTGCGGAGCGCGGAACGCTGGGCACGGTTGCGAATCGCAGCCGCGCGCGACTTCCGCAGATCTTTCTTCGCGGACTTGATATTCGGCACGGAAAATCTCCAGCTCGGAACGAGCTCTGATGCTAGTAGGATACGACGTGGCGGACACGCATGAAATCGGTGACAGCCGCTAAACGTAGCCAGCTCGGCGCCGAAGGTCAAGAAACATGCGGTATAAACTGCCCGTATTCTGATATGCAGGCCTGAGCGGGTGGCGTACACTGCCTTTTGACACCCCCCGGACTCCGGACTAGCTTCAGGAAGAATTTGCTTGCAATCACCAGCCGCCGGCGTCCGGCGGCCGTGAGCCCAGAAGCGCCACAACTCGCCTTCCGCCCCGAACAGGTTGGATTTCACACAGCTGGCCCTGGTCGCCCCGGTACTCCTGTTCGCGATGGTCGCCCACGAGTACGCGCATGGTTATGCCGCGTTCCGGCAGGGGGACACCACCGCGTATGCGCTGGGACGCCTCACCTGGAATCCGCTCAAGCACATCGACCCGTTCATGACGGTGATCCTGCCGCTGATGCTGTTCTTCATCGGCGGTCCGATCTTTGGCGGCGCCAAGCCGGTGCCCGTGAACCCGCGCAACTACCGGCACTACAAGCGCGGCGACATCATCGTCTCGCTGGCCGGGGTCGTCACGAACATCGCCATCGCGATCGTGAGTGTGCCGCTCATCATCATCGTCGGCGTTCTGGGCAGTTATGTTCCCGACGCGGTGCGGGTGCTCGGCATCCTGCAGCAGATGCTCATCATGGGGATCTACATCAACCTGATCCTCGCAATCTTCAACCTGCTGCCGTTGCCGCCGCTCGACGGTTCGCATGTGTTCAAGTACCTGCTGCCGCCGCAGTGGTCGCTCGCCTATCAGCGTATCGGCGCGTTCGGCTTCCTGCTGCTGTTCGCCCTGCTGTCGTTTGCGCCCGGTGTGCTGCGCACTTGGCTGTCGCCGGCGATCTACCTGCGCCTCGTAGCTGAGCGGCTATACTTCCCCTACATGCTCCCGAACCCGTTCACCTCGTGATCTTCGCATCGTGATCGCCCCATCGTTCCGCGTCAACGACGCCGAGAATTCGGGATTCGTCGTCGAGCTGAGCCACTTCACCGGCCCGCTCGACCTGCTGCTCTCGCTCATCCGCGACGAGCAGGTGGACATCTACGACATCCCGATCGCACGCATCGCCGAGCAGTTCCTGGCGCGCATCAGCACGCTCGGACTCGACGAGGCGGCCGATTATCTCGAGATGGCGGCGCGCCTGCTGCGCATCAAGGCGCAGATGCTGCTGCCGCGTGCGGACGGGGAAGAGTCGTGGGAGGACCCACGCGCGGAGCTCGTGCGCCGGCTGCTCGAGTACCAGCAGATGCGCGAGGTCGTCGACCTGCTGGAACATCGGGGAGAGTCACGCCGGCACCAGTTCGGCCGCCGCTGGGTTCCGCAGGCCGTCGACATCATGCCGGCCAACGCACCCCTGTCGCTCTCGCTCGGCGAACTGCTCGCCGCCGTCGATCGCGTGCTGCGCACGACGAAGGAACCCACGCTGCACGAGGTCGTGCCGCGTTCGCTCGACGTCGCCGGCGCGATGGGCACCATTCGCGCGGTACTCGCGATGCGCCGCAATGCGCGCTGGACGGACCTCATCGGCAACGATGCGGAACCCTGGCAGATCCTGTCCGTGCTCCTGGCGTTGCTCGAAATGGCAAAGCTCGGTGAACTGCGAATTGCGCAGCACCAGCCCTTTGCTTCCGTGGAGATCATGCGTGACGCCATTAGCGAAGCTGCTTGAAGCGGCGCTGTTCGCGGCGCCGCGTCCGATTCCACTCGAATCGCTCGCGTCGCTCGACACGGAGTCGAGTCCTGCTGCGGTATCCGCGGCGCTCGACGAACTGCGCGAGCACTACGACGTCGACGGGCATGGTGTCGAGCTGGTGGAGCAGGGCGGCGGATGGCAGATCCTCACGCGCGCCGAGTACGCCGAGGCGATCGAACGTGCGCAGGTCGCCGTGCGTCCGCAGCGGCTCTCGCCGGCCGCGCTCGAGACGCTTGCGATCATCGCATATCGGCAGCCGATCGGCCGCGCCGAGATCGAGGAGATTCGCGGTGTCGCGGTGGGCAGCGTACTCAAGTCCCTGCATGAACGCGGGCTGCTCGACATCGTCGGGCGCAGCGAGAGCATCGGGCGTCCGCTGCTGTACGGCACCACGCCGCAATTCCTTGAGCAATTCGGTTTGCGCCATCTCGAGGAACTGCCGCGCGCCGATGAACTCGCGATCGCATTGCGCGGTGCCGGAACGGCGGTCATCGGCAGCGCGGCCGACGACGATGCGTGATTCGTGGTGAAAAAATCGGGCGGCGGAGCACCTCGCGCTCGGGGCGACGGCCCACGTGGCGAGCGACCACGTGGTGAGAACCCGCGTGGCGAGAGCAAGCGTGGCGAGCGCTCTGTAGGTGAGGGCGCGCGTCCGGCACGGCCGCGTGTCGAACGTCCGCGCGACGAACGGGTGCCGGGCGACGGACGTCCGGGGACTCGTCGCAAGAGCGCACCGCGATCTGCAGCGGCGCCGGATGCACGCTCCGCGCGACGGCCGGCCAAGGGCGGAAAGGGGCCGGACCGCGAGGGTAGTGCGGGCGCGCCGAGCAAGGGACCGCCGGCCAGGCCAAAGCGTGTGTACACCGAGCCCGGCGCCGGCGGTGTCGGTGGCACGGTCAAGGCACGGCCCGAAGGGCCGATGCGTGTGCAGCGTGCCCTTGCCCGTGCAGGCCTGACCTCACGGCGCGAGGCGGATCGCGCGGTGGCCGAAGGGCGTGTGGAAGTGAACGGCAAGATCGCGCTGGTCGGACAGACCATCGATCCGGCGGTTGACCGGATCACGCTCGACGGCAATCCCGTCAAGCTGCAGACTGACGTGCACCGCTGGATCGTGTTGCACAAGCCCGCCGCGGTGATGACCACGCGCAAGGATCCGGCGGCGCGCAAGACCGTGTTCGATCTCGTCGACGACGTACCGGGGCTCGTCTACGTCGGGCGTCTCGATTTCATGACCGAGGGCGTGCTGCTGCTCACCACGGACGGACGCGCCGCGCATGCGCTGACACATCCGAGCAACGAGATCGAGCGCACCTACGAGGCGACGGTTCGCGGTGACGCACCGACCGCGGTGCGCGAGGCCCGGCGCGGGGTGCGACTCGAGGACGGACTGGTGGTGCCGCGCGACGTGTCGGCCGAAGCCCTGGGTGATCGACGCTGGGCGTTTCACGTCACCATTGCCGAAGGCAAGACCCACGAGGTGCGACGCCTCTGCGACGCGCTCGGATTGGAAGTGGAACGGCTCGTGCGCACGCAGTTCGGGCCGGTGCGCCTGGGCAATCTCGCGCCGGGCGCGACCCGGGCGCTGACGCCGGCCGAACGGGATATCCTCGAGGCGTTGGTCCCGTCCCCCTGACGGAGCAGATTGACTGGCCGCGGGGTATGGTCGAGCCGAGTCGTCTGCCGGGCGTGTCGCAGGATAATCTTGTCAGGAGCGGAAGCCGGCCGTACCCCACCATCCGGCCCGCCATGTCGCCAGGCTGTCCCATCGCTGAATTGAGGAGCTTCGATACGTGACCACGAGTGTTGCCGCGTCGGCCGACGCCGCGCTGGTGCAGGGCGTCATCCGTGAGGTAGCGCGGCGGATCGTCGGCCAGGAGTACATGGTCGAACGCCTGTTGATCAGCCTGCTCACGGGTGGGCACGTGCTGCTCGAAGGCGTCCCCGGGCTCGCGAAGACCCTCACCGTGCGCACGCTGGCCGAGACGGTCCGCACCACCTTTCAGCGCATTCAGTTCACGCCGGACCTGCTGCCGGCCGACGTGGTCGGCACACAGATCTTCGACCAGCCGACGGGCGAGTTCCGTGTAAAGCACGGACCGATCTTCGCCAACATCATCCTGGCCGACGAAATCAATCGCGCGCCGGCCAAGGTGCAGGCCGCGCTGCTGGAAGCGATGCAGGAGAAGCAGGTCACCATCGGCGGCACGACGTATCCGCTGGCCGAACCGTTCCTCGTGCTCGCCACGCAGAATCCGATCGAGCAGGAGGGCACGTACCCGCTGCCCGAAGCGCAGGTCGACCGGTTCATGATGAAGCTCCGCGTCGGCTACCCGACGCGCGGTGAGGAGAAGGAGATTCTCCGGCGCATGGCGGGCGGTGAGAAGATCGACGTCGCACCCGTCGCATCGCCGGAGGAACTGCTCGATGCCCGGCGCCGCATCGCGGAGCTGTACATGGACGAGCGCATCGTCGACTACATCGTGGAGCTCGTGCACGCCACGCGCTTTCCCGCCGATGTCGGCGCGCCCGACCTCAAGCCGCTCATCGAGTTCGGTGCGAGCCCGCGCGCCACGATCTCGCTTGCACAGGCGTCCCGCGCGCATGCGTTCCTGCGTGGCCGCGCCTTCGTGACGCCCGATGACGTGAAGAGCATCGCGCCCGACGTGTTGCGCCATCGCGTGCTCACGAGCTTCGAGGCCGACGCCGAAGGCGTGACGAGCGATACCATCGTCGCCCGGTTGCTGGCCGCGGTCGAGGCACCCTGAACTCCGTGGGCACCTCGTCGGCCGCCCTCACGGCAGTCGCACCGTCCGACGTGCTGCGGCAGGTGCGGCGCATCGAGCTGCGGACCCGTCGCCTGCTCGACTCGACGTTCGCCGGCGAGTACCGGTCACTGTTCAAGGGGCAGGGCATGGAGTTCGCCGAAGTGCGCGAATACCAGCCCGGTGACGAAGTGCGCACGATCGACTGGAATGTGTCGGCCCGCATGGGCCGTCCCTTCGTCAAGCGCTTCGTCGAGGAGCGCGAGCTCACGATCATGCTCGCGCTCGACCTCTCGGGATCCGCGCGCTTCGGCACGCGGTCGCGATTCAAGCACGATCTCGCCATCGAACTGGCGGGCGTGCTGTCGCTCGCGGCGGTGCGCAACAACGACCGGGTCGGGCTCATGCTGTTCAGCGATCGCGTCGAGCATGCACTGCCCGCACGCAAGGGACGCAAGCACGCGCTGCGGCTCATCCGCGATCTCGTGACCGTCGATCCGAGCGGACGCGGCACCAATGTCGGCGTGGCCGTCGACCGCCTCATGCGCCTCCTTCCGCATCGCTCCGTCGTGTTCCTCTGCTCCGACTTTCTCACCGAGGATCTCGAAAAGCCGCTGGCACGCCTGGCGCAACGCCACGATGTGATTGCGGTGACGCTCGAGGATCCGTCGGAGCGCGTACTGCCGGACATCGGGCCTGCACGCCTGCAGGATCCGGAGACCGGCGAGCGGGTCGAGATCGACACGTCGCATCCCGCAGTACGCGCCGCCTTCGCGAAGCAGGTCGCGGCGGAAGATGCGGGGCGGCGCGCGCTGTTCGCGCGGCTCGGTCTCGACGAGATCGTCGTGCACACGGAGCACGGCTACGTGGACGCGTTGCTGGCGTTCTTCCGTGCACGCTCACGACGCCCGCACGGCGCCGTGCGCACGGGACCGCGAGGAACGATGGGTGATGCCGCGAGCGACACGGCAATCGTGCGGCCGTTGGGTGCACGGCCGAAAGCGGGCGGCACGGCAGGCGCAGCAGGGTCGACACCGCGCAACACTGCGGCCGTTGCCGGTGATCAGGCGTCAGGGTCGCGGTCGGGTGGCCGCGCGACGTACGCGCAGCCGCGTCCACCGAAATAGCGCAGACGCATGCCAGCCCCACGTCCGGTGCCGCAGGTTTTCATCGCGCTTGCGCTGACGCTCCTCGCGTCGGCGGCAACCGTGTGCATGCCGCACACGGTCGGCGCGCAGTCGGGCGCACCGGCAACTCCACAAGCCGGCCCACCGCAAGTCAGCACGCCGCAAGCCGGCACACCGCGGGTACGCTCCGGCTTCCTGGTGCAGCCGGACACCGTCGCGGTTGGCGATCCGTTCCTGCTCGTGGTGTCGGTCGTGGTGCCGGATGGCGCGCGCGTCGAGTGGGCGTCGATCAATGACACGGCCGCAGTCGTCAGCATGCGCAAGCCGGTGCGCGTGCAGACCGTGCCCGATGGTGTGAGCCGGCGCGAGACGGCGACATACGAACTCGCTGCCTGGGACATCGGCGCCCGGTCCGTCGGCGTGCCGGATGCGACGGTGCGGATCGGGGAGACGACGCTCAGGGTACCGCTGTCCGACGCGTCGGTCTTCGTGCAGACGGTGCTGCCCGGCGACACGACCATGCACGTGCCGAAGCCGGCCAAGGGCCTGTTCCAGCGCGTGATCCCGTGGTGGGAGCGCTGGTGGCCGGCGTTGCTCGTGATCGCGGCGCTGGGGTTGCTCTGGTGGTACATGAAGCGGCGCCGCAAGGCCGTCGCATCGCAGTCGGCCGCGCCGGTCGACATCTACGTCCGCGCCATGCACGACTTCGACCGGCTGGAGCGCCTGGCGCTGTCCGATGCCGGCGAGCGCGGACGCTCCGTGGCGCTCGCCGTCGAGATCCTGCGCGTGTACCTCGTCGCTCGGATTCCGGGAACGGCGCTCTCGCTGACCAGCTCCGAACTGCTCGCGCGCACCCACGGTGACCCCCGTGTGCCGGAGGAAGTGCTGTCGTCGCTGCTGTGGGAAGCCGACGGGATCAAGTTCGCGCGACACTCCGTGCCCGGGGCACGCGCCAAGGAGCTCACGGGAATGGCGCGCGACATCGTCGATCGCGTCGAGTCTGCGCACCGGGCCGCGATCGCTGCGGAGGAAGCGCGCCGTCTCGCCGCCGAACGCGCCGCGCGTGACGACAAGGAGACGGACGAGGACGACGCGCGCCGCCGCTCGCGGCGCAAGGCGGGCGTGTCATGAACCGTATTGCCGAGTGGTTCGCGGGTCTCGGCATCGGACTGGGGGGTGGCGAATCCCTCTCCCTGTTCGGCCTCAACTTCGCGCATGCGGAAGCACTGCTGCTGCTGCTGTTGTTGCCACTTTGGAGCTGGTGGCGTCGGCGGCGTGCGCGCGAGGAACCGGCGATCCCGTTTTCGCGAGCCGGCGTGCTCGCGCGCGGCCCGCGCCCGCGCATCGCGTGGACACGGGTGCTCCCGTGGCTGCGTACGGTCGCGATTGCCGGATTCATCGTCGCGGTCGCGCAACCGAGAACCGGAGCGCGCGCGGAGAACGTGTCGAACGAGGGCATCGACATCGCGGTGGTGATCGACATCTCGAGCTCGATGCTCGCGGAAGACTTCCAGCCGCAGAACCGGCTCGAGGTGGCGAAGGACAAGGTCAAGCGGTTCGTGCTGGGCCGGAAGACCGACCGTGTCGGCCTCGTCGCTTTTTCGGGCGAAGCACTCACGCAGGTGCCGCTCACGACGGACTATCCCGTCGTTCTCGCTGCCATCGACAACCTGCAGGTCGGACAGCTCGAGGACGGTACCGCCATCGGCTCCGCCATCGTGACGGCGGCGAACCGCTTGCGCAGCGCACCCGGGCGCTCCCGTGTCATGGTGCTCCTCACCGATGGCGAGAACAACCGCGGTTCGATTGATCCACGAACGGCCGCGCAAGCCGCCGCGGCGTTCGGCATTCGCGTGTACGCCATCGGCGTCGGCAGCGAAGGCATGGCGTCGGTGCCGGTTGGCCGCGGCCTGTTCGGCCTGCGCTACGAGAACCGCCCGGTGAAGATCGACGAGCCGTTGCTCACCGAGATCGCCACTACCACTGGCGGCCGGTATTTCCGCGCGCGTGACGCGGAAGCGTTGCAGAACATCTATACACAGATCGACGCGCTCGAGCGCTCCGTCATTCAGGCGCGCGCATTCATCCGCTACACCGAGCGATTCCGCTGGCCGCTCGCGGTCGGCCTCGGTGCGCTGATGCTCGAGCTGGCCCTGCTTGCCCGCCGTGGAGTGCTCCCATGACCGGTTTGCCGGAACTCGTGTTCGACATGCCGTTGTTACTCGCGGCCATCCTGCTGCTGCCGCTGCTCGTCTGGTGGCTCCGCCGTTCGCGCGTGCGCCTGCGCGAGAACCGGCTCGACCGGTTTGCAGACCGTCAGGCGCGCTCCCGCCTCATGGGTCTGACCGGTACCGGCGGTGGCGCGCGCACCTTCCGACTCGTCACGGTCGCCGTCCTCTCCGGTCTCGCACTGGCAGGGCCACGGTGGGGTCTCGCGCGCGGGCCGGCCAACGCGCGTGGTATCGACATGGCGATTGCGCTCGACGCCTCGCTGTCGATGATGGCTGGTGACGACCGGCCCTCGCGCCTCGAGCGGATGAAACAGGAGGTGCGTCGGCTGCGCGCGATGTCTCATGCCGACCGGGTTGCACTCATTGCCTTCGCTGGGCGCAGCTACATCCTCACGCCGCTCACGGGCGATGACGGCGCCATCGAGCTGTTCCTCGAGAATCTGGACCCGTCGATCGTCGGGCAGGCGGGCAGTTCCCTGTCCCGGGCCATACGACAGGGCACGGAGCTGCTCCTCGCGAGCGACGGCAGTGCCGGCCGCGCGCTCGTGCTCATGAGCGACGGCGAATCGTTCGAGCCGGCGGAAGACGTGAAGGCCGCCGCCGAGGAGGCGGGCGCGAAGGGCATCAGTCTCGTGACGGTCGGCTTCGGCACGGTGCAGGGCAGCACCATTCCCGT
>JAZKCW010000144.1:0-22685 GCA_040387895.1 Gemmatimonadota bacterium | reverse complement strand
CGTGAGCTCGGAGATCGCCCGCGGCATGGACGTCGCGCAGCTCGTGCCGAGCGAGCACATCTCGCAGAACGAGATCGATGCAGCCAACACCGTGAAGTGGGACTACCTCAACGCGCAGGGGCAGCCGAAGATCGTGTGGCCGCCAAGCTTCGCGCTCGCCAAGGCGTTTACCGACCAGCTCGAACGGAAGGGCTGCGTCCCCGCCGCGCGCATCGGCGAGATTCGTGCACAGATCGGCACGGCCGAGAAGGCGACGGGTGCGGCACGTACCAGCACGCTGGCCAAGCTCGTGACCGACCTCGATGCGAACCGCAGCTGCGACCCCAGCAAGGTCGACATGCTGAAGAAGGCGCTGCGCGACCTGCAGGCGCCCGCGATGTAAGCACGAACGACGTTCGTCGACCGCATGGGGCACCATCCGCATGCGACACCATCTACGCCTCCCGGTCTTGCGCCATCGACCGGGAGGCGTAGTGTCAAGCATGATCCATTTTCCGAGATGCCGGAGTCTGGCGGCGGTTGCGATCGCGGCGCTGCTCGGGCCTGCGACAGCGCGTGGGCAGTCGGCTGATAGCGTCCCACCAAAGGACACCTCACAGACCCTCCCCGGCGTCGTCACGAAGGCGAACGCATTGTCGGCGGAACTCGTCCGGGTGGGCTTTGCGGAGCGGAAGAAGAACAGCGGGCTCCCGGCGGCGCATTTCATCACGCGTTCGGATATCGAGCTCAAGAACCCCGCGATGCTGCGCGAAATGCTCGAGCGCCTCGGTGCCCGGGCGCGCGGGTGCGCCACCGGTGGCGTGTACATCGATGGCGTACTCACGACTGCCGGAACGAACGAGAGTGACGCCGCGCCACGACGCACGCGCGGCTCGGCCATCACGAGCTCACAGGCGCGCTCCGATCAGCTCGACCGCATCTCGCCGCGCGATGTGGAAGGCATGGAAGTGTACGCGGGATCGTCGCAGATCCCGCTGCTGTTCCGGGCATCGGGGCGCGAGGGATCGCCACCCAACTGCGTCATCGTGATCTGGACACGCGCGAGCTGACGGCAGGAGCGTGCGATGCGCACGCTGCCGCGCACGCTGCAATGAAAACGGGGGACGGCTGATCGCCGTCCCCCGTTTTCCGTATCACATCAATGTCCGACCGATCGCTACTTCTTGAAGTTCGGGTTGTTGTCCGTTTCCGTGATCGGTAGCGGAATGCAGGTCTGGTTGCCGATCGGGGCGAACCCCGGCTTGAAGTACGTGGCGCCCGGCACCGGCAGGCCCGGAATCAGGCTCGGGTTGCGGCGATAGTCGCCCATGCGCTGGCCTTCGAGGAAGAAGTCCAGGTTCTTCTGCACGAGCAGCTCCGTGAGCACATCCGTGGCAGACGTCCCGCCGGCGTACGGCGCCTTGCCGTTGGCGACGCGACGTGCATTGATCAGCAGGAGCTGGTCGGCCGTGGACCCGGCTTCCGCCGCGATGTAGTCGGCCTCGAGCTTCGACGCGACGCGGATCGGGGAGTTGAAGGCCGGATACTTGTCCTGAATGAAGAACGGACCGGCGTTCGCATCCTGCGGGCTCAGCGTGTGTGCACCCGGCGCCTTGAAACGGACACGCGGATCGTCGAACGCGCGGAAGTACGGGGCCACCGAGATCGAACCGCGATCGAGCGTGAACTGCCAGAGTCGGTTGCCAAGACGGTTACGATTGCCCGCGTCGTCGATGTAGTTGAAGCTGAACGAGAAACCGGCCGGTACCGCGTTGGCATCGGCAATCGCGTCCGCCTTCCGTCCGAGATCGAGATACGCACGTGCACGGCCCACACGCGCGACGTTCGCGAGCTGGATGCCGGCCGTGGTGGCGTTCGCCGTGCCACGCGTGATGGCACTCGTGAAGTTGACGACCGCCGAGTCGAGCATGTTGGTCCGCGTCAGCGGGGCTCCACTCGAAACCGCACCCTGGCAGAAGTAGTCCGACATGGTGATGAACGAGTAGCCACGCCACGTGCTCGTGCGCACGTAGTTGATGTTCGTCGTCGGCGTCGGCAGGGCGAGCTTGAGCACCAGGTCCGCGCCGGCGGCAGCCTGCGAGATCGGGAACCACAGGTCCGTGCTGAGCGACCCGTTCGTGATCTGCACGTCGCGACGGCCGAAGTCATTGCGTGTCGGGAACGTCTCCGACACCAGCGCCTCACCCGTGAACCACGACCCGTGCATGATGGCCCAGCCCAGCGCGGCCGCGTACGACTGCTGCGCCGAGTTGGCGAGCGTCGTGGCATCCTGTACCGGATCGACGGTGTCGACGGCCAGCAGCGTGGGATTCTCGGGCTCGAGGATCTTGGCGCAACCCGTCGCACCCACCAGCGTCGCTGCAGCAGCAGCGACGGCGATCGAGCGGAAATGCTTGTATGAAGTCATGGTCGGTGACTCAGAAAGTGATGTTGAAGCGAACCACTGTGGTCCGCGGCGAGGCGATCGTGAGGAAATCGTCGCGCACGAACTGGTTGTTCGCGGTCGAAATCACTTCCGGATCCGGGCCCTCGAAGCCCTTGTTCTTCCACAGCTTGACGTTCTGCACGGCCAGCGAGAGCGACGCCGCGTTCACGCGACCGCCGATGCGGCCCAGGAAACGCGCCGGGACGGTCCACGTCGCGCTGAGTTCACGCAGGCGCACGAAGTCGCCGGGCTGCACGAAGGCGTCACGCACTTCGTTCACCGTCGTCGCCGCGCCGTTCTTCTGCACGAACGCCGGCTGCCCCGTCGTCGGGTTGCCGTACTTGCGCAGGCGCAGCAGGCGCGACTGCGTGAGGGTGTCGAGGCGCAGGTTGCTGCTGACGAGCTGCGTTTCCTTGAAGAACGCCGTGTTGTTGTAGACCGAGAAGTTGCGCTTCGTGTCGAACTGACCCGTGATGCGCAGCTGCTTGTAGAACGTGAAGGTGCTGCTGAGCGTCCCTTCGAACGTCGGGAAGATGTTGCCGATGACGCTGAGCGTGTCGGCGACGCGCACGACACCGGTGGCCAGGTCGACGCTTTCGATCGCCTTCGACACGAACGAACCGAGCTGGTAGCCCTGCGTGAAGCGGTTGAGCGTCCCGAAGGCCGGAACGCCACCGAGGTCCGTCAGCTCGTTCTTGAGCGTTGCGCCGCCGAGCAGGATGTCCCAGTCGACGATGCGGCTGCGGATCGGCGTCGCCGAGATGGACATCTCGATGCCCGAGTTCCGCACTTCGCCGATGTTCACCAGCGGGTTCGCCGTGAAGCCGAGCGACGGCGGAAGCGGCTGCGCGAGGATCAGGTCCTTCGTGCGCTTGTCGAAGCGCGTGAGCTCGATGGAGAGCCGGTCATCGAGAAAGCTGGCGTCGAGACCGAGCTCGAGCTCCGAGCCACGCTCGGGCTTGAGGTTCGAATTGCCCGGGTTCGCGGGCACTGCTCCGGACTCCACCGACGTGTTCACCACGCTCGGCGTGGCGTTGAGCGTCGTCAAGGCAGCACCGGCGCCGGGAGCGCGGCCGGTCTGGCCGTACGCGGCGCGCAGGCGAAGCTGACCGAAGACGCGCCTGGCCGGCGAGAAGAAGCCTTCTTCGGAAATCACCCACGATGCGCCGATCTTCGGCAGCACGGCGGGCTTCACCTCGGAACCGAACACCGAGAATTCGTCGACGCGGACTCCGGCATTCAGGAAGCGCTTGTCGCTGCTGGAGAGCTGGATTTCGCTCACGTAGCCACGCTGGCGGATTTCCGTGCGGCCGCCGGAACCACTGCGGGTGGACGCCGACGTCGGTGAGTTGTTCGAGTTCGTCACGAACCCGAAGCCGGTGAACGAGAGCAGGTCGTTGCGCGTGGAGATGAGCTGCACACCCGCCGACGCGTTCATACCCCACTGGTCATTCTCGCCGAACGCGCGCTTGGCGTTCGCGAGGTAGTCGACCGTGTACCGCTCGACCGAGCGACGGTCCTGGTCGTTCTGGCCGAGATTCGCGTTGCCCTGGTACGAGCCACGCGAGTTCTTCGGGAAGTAGAGGCTCGACTCTTCGCTCAGGATGTCACCGCCGATCGTGAGCTTGTTCGTGAACCACGAGGTCGGCAGGTAATTCACCGTGATGCCGACGACGTTCTGGCGGGTCAGGAGGCCGGTCTCGATGGCCGTGATGGCGGCGAGGTCGCGCCCGATGCCGAACCAGCCGTTGGAGCCGGTGCCGTTGTTCGTGCGCGTCGTCGGGTTGCCGAGCAGGCCACCACCGAGGAATCCGTACACGTTGTTGTCGTTCTGCGGCGCGTTGAGGCGGTTCTGGCCGAGCGAGAGGCTGGCGTTCACCGTCACGCGACGATCGGGCACGAAGTTGAAGTTCGTGCGCAGCGAGTAGCGGTCGAACTGGTTGTTCGGGAGCGTGCCCTGCTCCTGGTTGGCGCCGAGCGAAACGAAGTAGCCGTAGTTCTGGCCGCCACCACGCGCAGAGTAGTTGACCTTGCGGATGTCGCCGGTGCGGAACGCACCCTCACGAACGAGCGGGTTGTCCGAGACCAGCGTGCCGACGGGCTGGTTCACGCAGAGCGGGTTGATGCTCGTCGGTGCAACGAGTGCGGCCGTGCAACGCGCGTAGTTGTCGGGCGGCAGCTGGATCTGCTTCGCCTGTCCGACGTCGGCCGACAACGTCTGCGAGAAACGCGTCGTGCCGATGCGACCCTTCTTGGTGATGATCTGGATGACGCCGGCCGATGCGTCGGCGCCGTAGAGCGTCGCGGCAGCCGGGCCCTTCACGACTTCGATGCTCTCGATGTCGTCCGGGTTGATGTTGTTCAGGCGATCGGCGAGCTGGCCACCGGCGGCGAGCGCCGGCTGTCCTTCGTTCAACCGCACGCCGTCGATGAAGATGAGCGGCTGGTTGGACAGGTTCACCGAGGCAGCGCCACGGATGTTGACGCGGCGCGACGAACCGGACGTGCCCGACGTCGTGCTCACCGAGAGGCTCGGCACGCGCGACTGCAGCAGCTGGTTGACGTTGCGGGCCGGCGAATCCTTCATGAGGTCTTCGACGCTCACCGAGGTGATCACGGCGGGCTGTGCGCGACGCTGCTGGTTACCGGTCGTGCCGGTGACGACGATCTCGGAGAGCTGCGTGCGCGACTGCTGGAGCACGAAGTTGAGCGTGGCCGTTCCGCCGGCCGGCGCGGTCACCGTATCCACCTTCGACTGATAGCCGATGCGGTAGACCGTGAGCTGTACCCGTCCGGGCTGCGCGGTCTGGATGCGGTACTCGCCCTGCGTGTTGGTCACGACCTGAATCGCGGTGCCCACGACGACGACACGGGCATCAGCGAGCGGAGCGCCTCCATCGGACGCGGTGACCTTGCCAATCACCGTGGTCTGTCCTGCCTGAGCTGCCATGTTTGCTGGCGCGACGGCCAGAACGATTGCCACGCCCGCCGCTGAGAGCGACGAAAGCCATGTTCTCATCTACGTGTTCCTCGACTAGGTGGGATCCTGCGGGCCGGCGTCGATCCTTCACTGCTGAGTAGAACAGTATGGACGAGCGGCACGTCACAACTTTATCCCAGTGCGGAAACATTTCAATCCAGTGCCGAAATGCGTAGGGACGGGACGAACGGTCGGACCGGCGGTACGAACTGCTTGCGTTCATTGCGATTGACACCATTAGGCCTGGGACGGAAATGCTGCAACTGGGACGAACTGCAGCATGCGTGGACTCGTCTTCGGCCGCGTTGCGTCAGGCGTCGCTCAGCGATCTACCACCGGTAGATTCTGTGCATCAGCCCGCCTGACTTCCATTGCCTCGAGGGTCTCAAATCTCATGCATCAGCCCCGGCTCAACCTCGCCGCCGTTCGCCCCATCCTCGTGGGGGCCGCATGCGCGATATCGCTCGCGGTTGCGCCAGTGGCCGGCGGCGCACAACAGGCGGGGGGCGGTGCCGGACGACCGCTCTCGGTGGGTGACACGTCGATCTTCGCCCCGTTCATGTTCCCCGCCGCCAACGAACTGCGCGCGGGCAGCGGTGCCCCCGGTGTGCGCTACTGGCAGAATCGGGCGGACTACACGATCGCCGCGACGCTCGACACGGCAGCGACGACGGTGAGCGCCTCGATGACGCTCCGCTACACGAACAACTCGCCCGACACGCTGCGCTACATCTGGCTGCAGACGGAGCAGAATGCCTTCCGCGCCAACTCGCTCAATGGGCTCATCTTTCCGCAGGAGTCCCGCTTCGGGGCGCGCGGCTTCGATGGCGGCTACACCTTCACCAAGGTCGACCAGCTGCTCGGGCCCGCCGCGGGCAAGGCAGCGCGCCGCGTCGCCGTCGCACGTCGCGACAACGAGACGATGCTCAAACTCGATCTGGCCGAGCCGCTGGCGCCGGGACGTGCGGCAGTCATCGAGCTCGCGTACAGCTTCCTGGTGCCGGAGCACGGTGCCGACCGCATGGGTCGCGACGGCGCCCTGTACGAGATCGCGCAGTGGTATCCGCGCGTCGCCGTCTACGACGACGTGCGTGGCTGGAACATCGAGCCGTACCTCGGGCAGGGCGAGTTCTATCTCGACTTCGGCAACTACGACCTGTCGATCACCGTGCCGGCCGGCTACGTCGTCGCGGCAACCGGCGCGTTGCAGAATGCGAGCGCGGTGCTCCCTGCGGCGGTCGTCGCGCGCCACGCGATCGCCGCGAAGTCGGATACGGTGGTTCGTCTCATCACCGAGGCGGACCTGAAGAGCGGCGCGGGGCGGCCGAAGGCCACCGGCATGCTGACGTGGCGCTTCACCGCGAAGAACGTGCGCGACGCCGTCTGGGCCGCGTCACCCGAATTCCAGTGGGACGCCACGAGCTGGAAGGGCATCATGGCGTACAGCTACTACCGGCCAAGCGCCGCCGTGAACTGGCACGATGCGGCAGACCAGTCGCGCATGTCGATCCAGGAGTACTCGGAGCGATGGTTCATGTATCCGTGGCCGCAGATCTCCGCGGTCGAGGGACCGATCAGCGGCATGGAGTACCCGATGGTCGCGATGGAGAACAAGAGTGCGGACGTGTACGACCTCTTCAACGTCGTCACGCACGAGATCGGCCACATGTGGTTCCCGATGATCGTCGCGAGCAACGAACGCGCGTACATGTGGCAGGACGAGGGATTCAACACCTTCATCAACACGTTCTCCGAAGCCCGACGCTACCCGGAGAAAGGCACGCAGATGGCGCGCGCCGCCGAGGAGCGTCGGCTCGTCGAGCAGTACATGAAGGCGGCGCAGGACCAGCCGGTGAATCGCGGCCCCGATCGCATCGCGCCCAACCTCCTCGGCGAGTCCGCGTACATCAAGCCGAGTGTCGGCCTGCAGCTGCTGCGCCAGGAAGTGCTCGGCGAAAAAGCGTTCGACGATGCGTTCCGGACGTACATCCAGCGCTGGGCGTACAAGCATCCGACACCGAACGATTTCTATCGCACGATGGAGGACGCGGCCGGGCGCCGGCTCGACTGGTTCTGGCGGCAGTGGTTCATGGAGAACGCGCGCTTCGACCAGAGCGTCGACAGCGTGTTCTCGCGCCAGCGCGCGGACACCAACATCGTGACCGTGCTGTTCGGTAATCGCGAGCGTGGCGTGCTGCCGATGCGCGCCGTGCTGACGTTCACCGACGGCACGTCGCAGGAGTACGTGTATCCCGCCGAAGTGTGGAGCCAGCACAGCCGGCACTACACCCGCGGATTCCGCTTCGTCGGCAAGTCCCTCGCGAAGGTGGAGATCGACCCGGAGATGCGCCTGCTCGACATCGATCGCGGGA
This sequence comes from Gemmatimonadota bacterium, assembly GCA_040387895.1. Lineage (GTDB taxonomy): Bacteria > Gemmatimonadota > Gemmatimonadetes > Gemmatimonadales > Gemmatimonadaceae > Gemmatimonas. The sequence continues at coordinate 14,908 of JAZKCW010000144.1, read as the reverse complement.
ACAACGTGTGGACGGCGCCGGCGCGGATACAACCGTAGCGGTGCCCCGCGTGCCCGCTCCGGATGCGCCTATTTCTTCGGTGGGCGCATCCGGATGAGGCCTTCCTGCGCGACGGACGCGACGAGCTTGCCCTCGCGCGTGAAGACCTGCCCGCGCACGAATCCGCGGGCCGCCGATGCGGACGGGCTGTCGATGCTGTACAGCAGCCACTCGTCGGCGCGGAACGGGCGGTGGATCCATACCGAGTGATCGAGCGACGCGATGAAGAGGCCCTCGCTCCGGTATGACACATTGTGCGGGTACAGGGCCGTCGGCAGCATGCCGTAATCGGACGCATACGCCAGGATCGCCTGGTGTGCGAGCGGTGAGTCCGGCAGCCGGTCGACGACACGAAACCACACCTGCCGCACGGGTTCCGTCTTGTCATGATGCAGCGGGTCGATCGGCCGCACGGAGCGGAAGTCGATCGGGCGGTCCTGGGTGAGCACCGTGCGCAGGTGCGCCGGCAGCTCCGCTTCGCGTGCCCGGATGATCTCGAGCTCGTTCTTCAACGACTCCGGCGGCGGCACGTCCGGCATGGGCGCCTGATGATCGAAGCCCTCCTGGACGACGTGAAACGACGCCGACATGTGAAAGATGGCCTCGCCATGCTGGATCGCGGTCACGCGCCGGCTGGTGAAGCTGCCGCCGTCGCGGGGACGATCGACGAAGTACACGATCGGCGCCTTGAGATCACCCTCGCGCAGGAAGTAGCCGTGCATCGAATGCGCCTCGCGCGGCTCGTCGACGGTGCGGCGCGCGGCCACCAGCGCCTGCGCGAACACCTGCCCGCCGAAGACCCGGCCGGTGCCCAGGTCACGGTTGTTGCCGCGGTAGATGTTCACCTCGAGCGGTTCGAGCTCGAGGAGGTCCAGCAGGTCCGAGACGATCTTCATGCCGAGTTCTGGAGTGCGAGGGGCCGCTCGCGGAACTTTCGTCCCGCGGGCTACAGTTACTGCGTGCGGGGAATCTAAGGGAGGATGGTGTGCGCATGATGCACGTAATGAATGCCCCAGGCAGGGCGAGAGTCGTGTCGGGACTGCTGGCGAGCGCACTGCTCACCGGTGTGCGTCCCCTCGACGCGCAGCCGGCGGTGTACACGCGCGTGACCGGCATCGTATTCGACAGCGTTGCGATGCGACCGCTGGCCGGGGCACTCGTGCAGTTCGCCGCCGTGGACGACCCGACGCGTGCACGCTCGGTGAAGTCCGGCGATGACGGCCGATTTGCATTCGACTCCGTGCCGCGCGGGGTGTACTCGATCGGGTTCTTTCACTTCCGGCTGGATTCCGTGGTGCCCGCGCCACCACAGCTCACGATGGTGGTGCGTGACAGCGCGCCGATGACGGTCCCGCTGGGCATTCCCTCTGCAGCATCCCTCGTCGTGGCGACATGTGGCGGATCGGCGGACGACCTGCGTGGCGATGCAGGGCGAGGGCTGTTCAGCGGGACGGTGCGGGACGCGTATCGATTGCCCGTCGGGGCCGGCGGACAGGTTCGGCTGCAGTGGTCGACGCTCGTCGTCGAAGCGAAGAGCATCCGGCGCGAACCGCAGTCTGCCCTCGCACGGACGGACTCCGTGGGCCGATTCGCGATCTGCGGTGTTCCGGTGGGCGGACGAGTGACGGCACGGGCATGGGTGCACGGTGACACGAGCGGTTTCGCGGAGTTCGAGATTCCGGCGTCGGGCTATGCAAATCGGGACCTCTACGTGGCGTCAGCGGGCGAACGTCCAGGCAGCATTCGCGGCACGGTACGCAACGCGCGCAACGAGAACGTTGCCGGGGCGAGGGTCCGCCTGTGGGGATTCGACGGGGAGGCCGTGTCGAATGCGGCCGGCCAGTTCTCCCTCGACGCGCCGCCATCCGGTACACAGACCCTGGAGTTACGCGCGCTGGGCTACGAGCCTTAGCGGCAGGTGCTCGACGTCCTGCCGGGCGCGGGCCCGGAGCTGTCGCTCTCGCTCGCTCCACTGATCCGGCTCGACACCGTGAAGGTCACGGGTACGCGTGTCTTCGTGTCACCCGAGACGGCGGAATTCGAGTCCCGCAGGCGGAGTGGATTCGGACGCTTTCTCGACCAGGATGACATCGCCCGCCGCCCGGGCATCTCCACCACCGACCATTTGCGCACCATGCCGGGGATGCAGGTCGTCCGATCACGCTATGGTGACGCGGTCATGATGCGTGGCGCCAATGGAAGCTGCGTTCCCGCGGTTTTCGTGGACGGCCTTCGTGTCGAGGCGGCGAACTCGCAGATCAATGAACTGGTTCCGTCTCATCTGCTGCACGCCGTGGAGGCATACACGAGCCGGATTCTGGTGCCGCCGCAATTCCAGACCCTGAACGGCTGCGGCTCCCTGGTGCTCTGGACGAAACAGCGGTAGGACCGCGCGAGCGCGCTGACACGTCAGCGCAGGAACACTCGCGCGGAACCTCGGACGATCGTATGGTAGTATCAGCTGTCCCCACCCTTGCAGCGCAATCATTCAACGCTCGCCCAGCCCGCTTCTCCGGCCGACCTCGTCCAATGGCTAACGCGCTCCTGCCACCCGTGCTCATGCCCCGCGTACTGCGGCGCAGCACCCTGCAGTTCGGTTGCCTCTCGTTGATGCTCGCGGGCGCTGGCACGCTCCGGGCGCAGGCCCCGACCGCACCCGCTCCGCAACCGGCGGGGGGCGCGCGGGTCTCGCGCGTCACCGGCACGGTGTTCGACAGCCTGGCGATGAAGCCGCTGCCCGGCGCGCTCGTGCAGCTGATGCTCGCGAGCGACCCGTCCAAGGTTCGCAGTGCCTCCAGCGCCGCTGATGGCGCATTCCGGTTCGACTCGGTGCCGGCCGGAGAATACGTGTTGGGTTTCCTGCACCCGCGGCTCGACTCCATTCCGGTCGTTCCCGCGATGCTGCGCGTCGACGTACGCGACGCCGGCGAGGTCACGGCGGCACTCCGCGTTCCATCGGCGAGCACGGTCATCACCGGCAGCTGCGGCCCAAATGCGCTACGCGATTCCACCGGACTCTTCGCCGGCACCGTCCGGACCGCGAACGGCGCACCATTGCCGGGACCTGGACGGGTGCGCGTGCGGTGGACGCAACTCTCCGTGAGTCAGCGTGGCATCGAGCGCACCAATCCCTCCGTCGTCACCAGCACGACCGAGGATGGCAAGTTTGCGGTGTGCGGCGTACCCCTTGGCGCGAGCCTGTTGACGCGCGCGTACGCCGGGGGCGACTCCAGCGGCTTTGCCGAGTTTGCGCCGACGGACAACGGCGTCATGCATCGCACGCTTTTCGTGGCACGCGCCGAGCGCATCGCATCGACCGATTCGTTGCGACCGTCCGAAACGATGGTGCGTGGGGCCGGCATCCTCGGCGGTGTGGTGCGCAACGCGCGCAATCAGCCGATCGCTGGCGCGCGTGCGACTGTCTGGAGCACCGGGGTGGAAGCCGTGACCGATGCGCGTGGCGAGTTCCGCATGACCGGGCTGCCGACAGGGACTTACACCCTCGAGATCCGGGGCATCGGCTACGAGCCCATGCGTCGCGCCGTCGACATCCTGCCGGACCGCGACGACGAGATCACCGTGTCCCTGCCGCAGCTGGCCACACTGAACCCCGTGAAGGTGAACGCGACGCGCGTGTTCACCTCGACGTTCCAGAACGAGGCCGAGGCACGCCGTCGGGCGCTCGGCTTCGGCTACTTCATCGACGAAGGCGCCATCGAGAAGCGCAATCCGATCGCGGTGGCTGATCTCCTGCGCACGACCCCGGGCGTCTTCGTGACGCTGGGCCCGCGCGGCGACCAGGTGCAGATGCGGGGCGCGGGCCGGTCGGCGGCCTACTGCACCCCGGCCGTGTTCATCGACGGCAACCTGTCGGGCATCGACGATGGCCGACTCGACCTGATCGTGAGTGCCCAGCAGGTGCGCTCCGTCGAGGTGTACCCCAGGGTGTCGAGCGTGCCCGGCCAGTTCCTGACGCTCAACGGCTGCGGGTCGATCGTGCTCTGGACCGGCCCCCGACGCCCCCTCGGAGGCTAGGCCAGCGCGGTATCCGGCCGGAGGCTGGCGTGTACTAGAATTCGTGATGAAGAGGACTCACGACTATCGCTCCGCCATGCGGCTGCCGTCCCGGCGGCCTGCCCCGCGGCTGCCTTTGCTGATCGCCGCGCTGCTGGTGATGACCGCCGGATCCGTCGTACAGGCGCAGCGGCCACCTGTGCAGCGCCCACCCGTGGGGCGCCCGCCGGCCGGTGGAGCGCCTGCCACGCAGCCGGCGGCGAAGCCCGCGACGGTAACGCGCACGCGCATCGTCGGCTCGGTGTTCGACAGCATCGCGATGAAGGCGCTGCCCGGGGCGCTCGTACAGTTCGTCACGATGAACGACGCGTCGAAGGTGCGCAGCACGACGAGTGACGCGTACGGCAACTTCCGCTTCGACAGTGTGGAAGTCGGCACGTACGCACTCGGGTTCTTCCATGCGCGCCTCGACTCGATCATCGTCAACGTGCCGCTGGTGCGCCTCGACGTGGCCGACTCGTCGGAGATGAACGTGGCGCTCGCCATTCCTTCGGCAGGCAGCATCATCGGCGCCACCTGCGGCCCGTCGGCGGCACGCGACAGCACGGGACTCTTCTCCGGCGCGGTGCGTTCCGCGTCAGGCGACCCGTTGAACGGCCCGGGCAAGGTGCGTGTGCAGTGGACGGAGATGTACCTCGGCCCCCGCGGGATCGAGCGTCGCACCCCGTCCACGCTCGCGCCAACCACCGCGAACGGCGAGTTCGCCGTCTGTGGCGTGCCGGCCGGCTCCCTCGTGCTCACGCGCGCCTTCGCCGGGTCCGACTCGAGCGGGTTCGCGGAGTTCGAGGTGCCGGAGAGCGGCTACCTGCACCGCACGCTGTACGTCGGGCGCGCGCAGCGTGTCGTGTCGACGGATACGGCGCGGCCGAGCCTGACCCTCATTCGCGGCCCCGGCACCCTACGCGGTGTCGTGCGGAACGGGCGGGACGAGCCGATTTCCGGTGCGCGCGTCAGCGTGTGGAGCACCGGGATCCAGGGCACGACCGATGCGCGCGGGCAGTTCTCGCTGACTTCGCTGCCGAACGGCACCTACACGATCGAAGTGCGCGCGCTGGGCTACGAGGCGATGCGGCGCGCCGTCGACATCCTGCCCGGCAGTCCGGAGCCGACCGTCGTCGCGCTCGCCCCGGTGTCGCGTCTCGATACGATGCGGGTGAACGCGACGCGCTCGACGATTGCCGAAGCGGCGTTCGAGGCGCGCCGCAAGCGCGGCTTCGGCACCTTCCTCGACGAAGCGGCGATCGAGCGGCGCCAGGCGATCTCCATGGCCGACCTGCTGCGCACCACGCCCGGTGTCGTGGTGAGCCCCGGCAACTTCGGCGACCAGGTGCTCATGCGAGGCAACGGCATGAGCCAGTTCTGCGCACCGACGATCTTCATCAATGGCGCGCGGACCTCGAACGACGACGCGACCCTGGATGCCATGGTGAATCCGCAGGACGTGCGCGCCATCGAGGTCTACTCGCGGGCGTCGAACCTGCCGGCGGAGTTCCAGACGATGAACGGGTGCGGGGCCATCGTGGTGTGGACGGGGGCGAGGGGGAGAGGGGGGGAGAGGTAGAGAAGCAGAGAAGGAGAGAGGGAGAGAGGGAGAGAGTTCGAACGCGGCATCCCTTGCCGGCGTAGTCATGGTGACGTTGTGCATCAGTTCACGCAGCAGACATTCCCTTCCCATCCGATCATGTCATCCAATCGTCCGCGCAGCTTCGCGCCTCGTGCGCCTTCCCGTCGCGCGTTGCTCGGCACCCTCGTGCTTGGTGTCGCGTTCGCGCCCGTCGTCACGCTCGAAGCGCAGGCCCGTGGTGCTGCCGGCGCCACGGCATCCAAGCCTGTCTGGCCCGATGAGGGGCCCAGGACCTGGGCGCCGCGGCCGACCACCGCTGAGATCACGGCGAACGACCTGCGAACCCGCCTGTATGGGTTCGCCGACGATTCCATGATGGGCCGCCGCATCGGCGAGCCGGGCAACTTCAAGGGGACGGAGTACATCGCGCGCGAGTTCAAGCGCCTGGGCCTCAAGCCGGCCGGCGACAACGGCACGTACTTCCAGACGCTCTCCTATGGACCGCTGGGTTTCAACGTGGCGTCGTCGAAGCTGACGGCGGGTGGCAAGCCGTTGACGCCGTCCACGGATTGGGTGCCGACGGCACCGAGTGCGGCGAACGGTTTCACGGGCAAGGTCGATCTTGCCGGCGTGCCCGCCGTGTTCGCGGGCCGCCTCGGCGACAACGCCACACCGCTCGATCCCGCGCTCTTCCGTGGCAAGGTCGCGGTCTTCCTGGCGGCGCCCGCCGCGGCCACGACGACGGGCGGTGGCCGCGGACCCGCGTCGTTCGTGACCTGCGATGCCGTACCGAACAAGTTCGGCGCTGCAGCAGCGGCCGCAGTGGAAGCAGGTGCACGCGCCAACGCCGGCGCCGGCGGGGCTGGCGGCGGTGCAGGAGGACGTGGCGGTGCCGGTGGCGCTGGTGGCGCCGGGCGCGACACGCGGGCGCAGGCGGCAGGCGCGGTGGCAGTGCTCGTGATCGGTCTCGATGCGATGCCGCGCGCCACGCTCGCGAGTGCCTTCACCACGCGCAATGCGATGCAGCCGGCCGCGTCCACCGCGACCGGCCCCGCAGGCGCGACGATCTCCAACGCAGCCGCGGCGGCGATCTTCGGCAAGCCCGCCGAGAGCCTCACGGTCGGTGATACCGGACAGCCACTCACGGGCGGATGGAACTACGAATGGCGCGTCTCCGATTCGCCCGCGCGCAATGTCGTCGCCGTGCTCCCGGGTTCGGACCCGACGCGCGCGGCCGAGTACGTGCTGGTGGGCGCGCACAACGATCACGTGGGCACGAACAGCGCGGGCGTCGATCATGACTCGTTGCGCGCCGTGAACACGATCACGCGGCGCCAGGGCGCAAACGATCCGGCGTGCACCCCGACGGCGGATCAGCAGCGGCAGATCGATTCGCTCATCAAGCATGCGCGAAGCATCAGGGCACCGCGTCGCGACAGCATCATGAACGGTGCGGACGACGACGGCTCGGGCACCGTCGTGCTGCTCGAGATCGCGGAGCGGTTCGCCTCGGAGAAGCCGGCGCGCTCGATCATCTTCGTGTCGCACCAGGGTGAGGAAGCAGGTCTCCTCGGCTCGCGCTGGTTCGTCGACCACCCGACGGTGCCGCTCACCTCGATCGTGGCCGCGCACAACATGGACATGCTCGGCAAGGGCCGCGTGGATCAGGTGAAGTTCGGCGGCCCGAACTCGGTGCAGACGCTCGGCGCACGTCGCCTGTCGCGCGAGTTCGGCGACATCATCGACTCGGTGAATGCGATCCGCGCAGAGCCGATGGCCATCGACAAGACGTGGGACGTAACGGCGAATCCGATGAACCGGTTCTGCCGCAGCGACCAGGTGAACTACGTGAACAAGGAGATTCCGGTCACGTATTTCTCGACGGGATACTCGCAGGACTATCACCAGGCGACGGACGAGCCGCAGTACATCGACTACGAGCACTCGGCGCGGGTCGGCCGGTTCGTGCATGACGTGATGCTGGCGGTGGCGAATCGCAAGGACAAGCCGGCGATCGCGGGGCAGGATCCGTCGTATCCGTCGTGCGGGCGGTAGGCGGGTTGGCGCGAAGACGGGCGGACGTTGGGACGCTAGTCGGGACGGCTAGTGTTGGCCATGAGGCATGTTGATTCCGCGGAGCGCTCCAACGCATACCTTGAGAGTCATCCGTCATCGTCAGCACCCGCTCTGCTCGCCCCACTTCCGCCTCACGACGCGCTCGCCATGTCCCCTGAAGCACCATCCGTAGAACCCGCCTCGGCCGCACGTCCCGTCGCCCGCAAGGAGGATCTCGGGCTCGGACGTGTCGTCGTGCAGCAGACGCGCGGCCGGTTCTTCACGCGCGATGGCAGCCCCACGAGCCGGAAATACGGGCTCGGATCCCAGCGCGCGGAGAAGTTCTATCTCAGCGCGCTGAATGCACGCTGGCCGGCGTTTCTCGGCTGGCTGATGGGCGCGCTGCTGCTGCTCAACGGGTTCTTCGCGGTCGCCTATTCTGCGCTCGGCGCGGGTGCGATCGCGGGCACCGACGGGCTCGGGATCACCGACCCGTTCCTCCGCAACTTCGCATTCAGCGTCGGCATCTTCACGACGACCGGCACCGGCACGATGCACGCGGTGGGTTCGACCGCGAACTGGCTGGTCGTGCTCGAGTCGCTCTTCGGCCCGCTCGTGTTGGTCGGGGCGAGCGGCCTGCTCATCGCGCGGCTCACGCGCCCGCGCATGCGGTTGCGCTTCAGCGAATCGATGCTCGTCGCGCCGTACGAGGGTGGGCGCGGATTGATGTTCCGCATGGTGAACGTGCAGCCCGGTGAGCTGAGCGACGTGCGCGTGCGCGTGAATCTGTCATGGTTCGAGGATTTCGACGGTGTGCGCGAGCGCAACATCCATCAGCTCGAACTCGAACGCAGCACGGTGGAGTTCTTCACGCTGCACTGGACCGTCGTGCATCCGATCAACGCGACGAGTCCGTTGGCCGGCATCACGCCGGAGAAGCTGCGGGAGTCGCAGGCCGAGATCCTGATTCTCGTGAGTGCACACGAAGAGACATTTTCGACGCGCGTGATCGCGAGGGCGAGCTACACGGCGGACGAGGTCCGATGGGATGCGAAGTTCGCGACGGTCTTTGCGAACGGGCCGGAAGGGGTGTTGGCGATCGATGTGGAGCGGTTGGATAGAACGGAGCAGCTGGAGGATGGGGCGACGAGGGTTCCGGCGGGGATAGAGGGGCTGGGGAGTCGGACGCCAGCGTAGGTAGAGGTGGCTGCTGCGAGTTTTTGGTGGCGGGAGGCTGGAGTCGCTGCGCTTCACCTACGTGTGGGCGGGTGCCGGTTTGCCTGGCGAGGCCAACGTTGATCGGCTGTCAGCGGCAGCTGCCCGCACCAGTGGCCAGGGGTGAACTGATAGCTGCCAGCGATAGCTGTCAGCTTGAGCCGCCAGCTACGCCGTGCGGAAGGACAATAAGGTTTGACACGGATCGACCGCGCATCGCTGTGCCGAAAACCAGGTGGGGATTGCCGAGGGTGCTGGCCGCTGTCGCTATCGCTGACAGCTATCGCTGGTGGCTTTCCGTTCACCCCTGGCGCTGGTGCGGGTAGCTGCCGCTGACAGCCGACCTGCGTTGGTCCCGCCACGCACAACGAAGCCAGCCTCCAGGTGCCAGCGACGCACAGCGACCAACGCCATTCATTCCCCTACCCCGCCCCGACTTTCAGCGCTTCCAGATCCAGTTCCTGCTCCAGCTCCCGCAGCACCTCGTCGGATATCGCGCCCTCATTCCGCAGCCGCACCAGCATCCGCCGCTCCGCCTCGATCATCCCGCGCCGCAGCCGCCTCCGGCCGCTGAACCCGTCGCCGTCGTGCTCGAACGACTCCAGCCGGTCGCGCAGCTCGGACCGCAGCCACGTCACGTCCCGCTGATCCGCCCACGGTTCACGCGACATATCCTCGAGCGCTTCCGCGCCGCGGCGTAACGATTCGCGCCGGGCGAGCCGGGCCTCCTCATGATGCGCCTGTTCCGGGCTGAAGTTGAACCACTTGATGAGTGGCGCGAGCGACAGTCCCTGCAGCACGAGCGTCATCGTGATGACCACCATCGTGATCACGATGATCTCTTCACGGAACGGAAAGGGAGCGCCAGTGCCGAGCTGCAGTGGGAGCGCGAGTGCGGTAGCGAGCGACACAATGCCGCGCATGCTCGTCCATGACACGAGGAAGACCGGCTTCCAGTTCGGCAATGGATCACGCCGTCGTATGTCGCGACTCAGCCATCGCGGCAGCACCGTTGCGACCGGCACCCAGACGAGCCGCACACCGATCACCACGAGGCTGATCAGGACGCCGCTCCACGCGACTGTCAGCAGGTCGAACTCGCGTGGCGACTTGAGCAGATCCGCGAACTGCAGGCCGAGCAGCAGGAAGATCATCGCGTTGAGCACGAACACGATCAGGTCCCAGGATGCGCGGGAGTAGAGTCGGGACTGCGCAGACACGGCCGTGGAGAGATGCTGCCGAGTGTAGAGACCGCCGGCTACACACGCGAGCACGGCCGACACGTGCAGTGACTCGGCCGCGATCCATGCGACGTACGGGCCGGCGATCGTGAGCAGCGTCTCGGCCATTGCATCGTGCGTGCGGCGCGCCGCCACGATGATGAGCCAGCCGACGAGCAGCCCGATCGCCGTGCCGACGCCTGCATCGATAAAGAAGCGCACGACGGATTCGCCGAGGCTGAACATGCCCGTCACGGCTGCAGCCACGGCGGTGCGATAGAGCACGAGCGCGGATGCATCATTCACGAGACTTTCACCTTCCAGCAGCACGATGACCCGTCGTGGCACCGGCAACCGCGACACGATCGCGGCGGCCGCGACGGCATCGGGTGGGGAGACGATTGCGCCCAGTGCCACGGCGACGGCCCACGGCATTCCCGGGAGCAGTGCCCGGGCCGCCAGTGCCACCACGGCTGACGTTGCCAGCACCAATCCGACCGCAAGAAGACTGATCGGCCGGATATTTGCCTTGAATTCACGCAGGGACGTGAAGAAAGCCGCCGCCCAGAGGATGGGCGGCAGAAACACGAAGAACACAACGTCGGGTTCGAGCTGCGGAACGACCACCGCAGGCGCGAGGCCGACGAGGAGACCTGCGATGACCTGCAGGACAGGTGGCGGAACCGGGAGACGACGTCCGAAGGCCGTGAGCGCGACCACCACGGCGGCGAACGCGATTGCGAAGATGACTGGCGGAAAATGCGGCATTGCTGTGAATCTGCCAGCCGCACGGCTGTCGCCGCCAGCGACGCATATTACGATTTCCGGAACTCCAGTCGACTTTCCGACTCCCGCCTCCCCGCCGCACGTGACTCGTCGCAGGGAATCCGTCGTACTGCTGGTGGAGGACGACCTCGCGGTCGCGACACGACTGTCGCAGCAACTCGCCAGTCTCGACCGCTCCGTGTTCGGCAACGGCGTCAGCGTCCTGCATTTCCGCACGGTGACCGAGGCGACCGCAGCGGGCGCTCTGGACCCGGTGCTCGTGCTGCTCGACCTCAGCCTGCCGGATGCCGTGGGCCTGCAGGCCCTCGTGAGGTTGCGCTCCATCTTCTCGGCGCCCATCATCGTGACGAGTTCGGTCGCCGATCCCCGTCTGGCGGCGCGCGTTCTCAAGGCAGGCGCCCAGGATTTTCTGGTCAAGCCGCAGCTGGACAAGGTCAACATTGGACTGGTCGTCGCCATGGCAGTCGAGCGGCACCGGCTCGATCGCGAACAGCGAACACTCGTCAGCGAGGCCCAACGCTCGGCGCTGGCGCGGGAGCATCTGGTGCGTGTGGTCTCACACGACCTGCAGAATCCGCTCAACACGCTCAAGCTGTGCGCGAGTGCGTTGCGCGCACGAAGTGGCAACTCGGATGGCGATGGCACACGGAAATCCGTGCGACGAAGCGTCGTTCCCGGGGAGACGGTGGATGATGAAGGTGCAACCGATCATGCGATGCCGACGAGCCCGAGAGCACCGGACGTCGTCGACGTGATCGAGCAATCGGTGGAGTGGATGCAGCAGCTCACCACCGACCTGCTCGACCGCACCAGTCTCGACGCCGGCATGCTCGTGCTCCGTCGGGAATGGATCAGCGTGGACGCGCTGCTCCAGCGGGTGGCGACGATGTTCGAAGGCACGGCACGCGAGCACGGGATTTCCCTGCACGTGGAGCGTGCCGGCGCACTGCCCGATATCCACGCCGACCCCCGCCGCCTGCGGCAGGTGTTGTCGAATCTCGTGGGCAACGCGATCGCGTATACGCCGCGCGGCGGGCGGGTCTCGCTCTCGGCCTCGCTCGCAGTGCGCGCCTCGAGCGATGCGGCGGGCGTCGCGCGTCGAGGCGTGCGTTTCACGGTTACGGATACCGGGCCCGGAATTTCGGTCGACGAACTCGCGCGCCTCTTCGACTGGTCCTGGCGTGTGCCGCGCCGGGGTCACGCCGGCTGGGGCATCGGGCTGGCGATCGCCAAAGGGCTCGTGGAGGTGCACGGCAGTGCCCTGCACGTGAGCAGCATCGAAGGCGAAGGAACCACGTTCTCGTTCGTGATTGCTCCGCGGGCTCGACCCAGAGTAGCGGAGCACGCACCTCTCTCATTGCCCGAGCCGGCATGAACAGCTACGACAACGGATTCAACGACAACGGATTCAACGGTGGGTACCGCCAGGGCAATGGCGACACTAGCAGCAGTAGCAGCAACGGCCAAGACCATCGCGAGACGCCCATCCGCGTCGTGCTCGCCGACGATCACACGCTCGTCCGGGAAGGGATGCTGCTCGTGCTGCAATCCACCCCCGACATCGTCGTCGTCGGCGAGGCCTGCGACGGCGAGGGCACCATCGACCTCGTGAAGGCGGTGGAGCCCGACGTCCTGCTGCTCGACCTGACCATGCCGGGTATGGACGGCATGGCCGTGCTCCGGACCTTGGGCACGATCGCGCATCCGGTGCGCATTCTCGTCGTCACCATGCATTCTGAACATGAGAATGGACTCGAGGCGCTACGGCTCGGCGCCCAGGGATTTCTCACCAAGGACGCCCCCGCCCGGGAGCTGGTGCAGGCCATTCGCGAGGTGGCCAGCGGTCACGTCTACGTGCGCGCCGACTCCGCGCGGGACCCCGATGCGGACGCGACCCGCGTCAGCCCCGCCCGCCAGCGCTTCGGGCTTCTGAGCAAACGCGAGCAGAGTGTCGTCCGCATGGTGGCGGAAGGATTTTCCGGAGTCGAGATCGCCGCACACCTCGGCATCAGCACCAAGACGGTGGACGCTTACAAGCAGCGCGCTCAGGACAAGCTCGGGATCACCCACCGAACCCAGTATGTCCAGTTTGCCGTGCATGCCGGGTTGCTCACGGCGCCACATGACCCATGAGTTTCCCCAGCGTTCCGGCGGGGAATGCGTAGATTCCTTTGGACCGCCGCGCCCTATCCCTCCCGGGTCGCGATGGTCCCGGCCAGGCAGCAATCCTGAACCGAAACCGATGAAGGAGTCGATGGCATGCATCAGGGCGTAGCGCGGGTCGTCATGTTCTCCGGATTCGCTTCGGCACTGGCTTTCACGTCGGTGCCCAAAGCCGACGCGAAGGGTCCGAAGTCGGATCCCCCGAAGACCGCGACGAAGTCGACCGCGAAGACCACCACCGCGAGCAAGGCTGCGACAGCAGCGGCGCATCCGCTTCCTGCGCGCAAATACACGACGGTGCACACCGTCACCAGCGTGCGCGGCATTCCCACGCCTGAGTTGACGGCCGTCGTGCAGCGCTACTGCGCATCGTGCCACAGCCCGACGCAGCGCAAGGGCAACCTGTCGCTCAAGGAATACAACGTCGACGCGGCCGCGACCGACGTCGTGACGTCCGAGAAAATGATCCGCAAGCTGCGCGCGCAGATGATGCCGCCGCCCGGATCGCGCAAGCCGGCTGGCGACACGCTGCTCGCGCTCGTCGAAGCGCTCGAGACGATCATCGACAAGGCAGGACCGCAGAACCCCGGCTCGCGTTCGTTCCAGCGACTCAACCGCCCCGAGTACGAGCGCGTGATCCGCGACCTCCTCGGCGTCGAAGTCAGCGCGGGCGACTATCTCCCGCTCGACACCAAGAGCGCGAACTTCGACAACATCTCCGACGCGCAGGCGCTGTCGCCGACGCTGCTCAACTCCTTCCTCAACGCGGCCTCCGCCGTGAGCCGGATCGCCGTCGGCGACCGCAACGCCGCGCCGAGCCAGACCACGTACAAGACGTCGCCGTTCGCGTCGCAGCATCCGTGGGATCACGTCGAGGGCGCACCGTACGGCACGCGCGGCGGCATCGTCGCGATGCACACGTTCCCGGCGGACGGTGAGTACGAGTTCCGCCTGAACGTCGCGGGTGGCATCGGCACCCGGCTCGAGGATCTCGACATCTCCATCGATGGCCAGCGTGTCGCGCTGCTCAAGTACGAGAAGGGCATCGCCCGCAACAACGCATCCGCCGATGCACCGAATGGCCAGGACTACGTGCGCAGTGAGCCCATCAAGGTGTTGGCGGGCCAGCGTCGCCTGTCGGTGGCGTTCGTGCGCCGCAACGAGGGACCGTACGAGGACCTGATCAAGCCGCATGAATGGTCGCGCGCCTCCGCTGGCACGGCAGCGGCGGGCACGACGGAGCCGCCCGCGCTCGTCGAAGTACTGGTGGCCGGCCCGAAGAACGTCACCGGCATCTCCGACAACGCGAGCCGCCGGAAGGTCTTCACCTGCGCCCCGACGGCGAAGGCCGCGCAGCGTGCCTGTGCGGACCAGATCATCACGCGGCTCGCGACCCAGGCCTATCGCCGCCCGCTCACCGCACGTGACCGCTCGGCGCTCCTCGCCTTCTACGACAAGGCCGCGGGCGGCCCGAATGCGTTCGAGGAAGGCGTGCGCACCGCGCTGCAGGCCATGCTCGCGAGCCCGTACTTCGTCTTCCGCTTCGAGACGGCGCCCGCGAACGTCGCGGCCGGCAAGGATTATCAGATCAGCGACATCGATCTCGCGTCGCGCCTCTCGTTCTTCCTGTGGGGCACGATTCCCGACGATCGCCTGCTCTCCCTGGCGCGCCACCAGCAGCTCTCGAAGCCGGCGACGTTCAACACGGAAGTGAAGCGCATGCTCGCGGATCCGCGTTCGGAGGCGCTGTCGACGCGCTTTGCGGCGCAGTGGCTGCGCCTGCAGGATCTCG
>JAZKCW010000143.1:0-3934 GCA_040387895.1 Gemmatimonadota bacterium | reverse complement strand
CAGGCAAGGTCGTTCCCGTGCATGCATGCCGCGAATGGCATGGCACACGTGGAGTGGCGTGACGACGATGCCGGGTACTACCATCGCCGGCACGGTCGCGGCACTCGCGGAAGCGCTGGCCGAATCGCACTCGCTCGGCAGCGCTCGTCGCATCCGGGGAAGTGGCACCTGGCTCGATGCCGGCCGGCCAGTCCACGCTGAGCACACATTGGAGACGCGCGGCACGGCGGGCGTGGTGGAGTACGTCCCCGGTGATCTGGTGATCACGGTCGGTGCCGGCACCACGTTGCGCGAACTCGCCGCCGTGACGCGCGAGCACAATCAGTGGCTCGGCCTCGATCCGTTCGGCAGCGACGCGGGCACCATCGGCGCCACGGTGGCAACCGCATCTTCAGGCCCGCTCTCGTCCGGAATGGGACGGGTCCGCGATCTCGTGCTGGGCATCGCGATGCTCGCCAGCGACGGGTCAGCCGTTCGCGCTGGCGGGCGCGTGGTGAAGAACGTTGCGGGGTTCGACCTCGTGCGCCTCGCGACGGGCGCCTATGGAACACTCGGGGTAATAACCGAGGTGAGTCTTCGTCTCCATGCCCGCCCTGAAGTCGACGAAACGTTCGCCGTCGCGCTCGATGTGGATGCCGCGTCGGTCGCGGGTCGCGAGACGACGGACTTCGGGTTGTCGACGCTGAATTTCGTGGCGCTCGAACTCGTGAACCGACAGGCGATCAACATGCCGGATGTTGCAGTCGGCACAGGCGATGGATGGACCCTGCTGGCGCGAGTCGCGGGCAATCGCGAACGGGTGCGCGCACAGCGTGCCTTGCTCCAGCAGTTCGGAGCACCCGTCGGGGTATCCAACGAGGCGTGGCAACGGCTGCGCGCGATGGACGGTGAGCGCACGGCCGTCGTCAGGGTAAGCGATGCGCAGTCCCGGCTCTGGGCGACGGTGCATGCGGTGCAGCAGGCGCTTGCATCGGCGGGTATTGCCGATGCTGCAGTGTGCGCGACGCCGTCCACCGGGCGCGTGCGCGTTGCGGTTCCCAATCGTGAGGATGACGATGCGGCCGTGCGGACCCTGGTGAAACGCATGCGGGATATCGGCGCGAGCGTGGTGTGGGAACGGCTACCTGCAGACTGCTGGGCATGGGTGCACCCCGCCGCTACCGATCCGGTCTCGGTTCGCATTCGCGACGCATTCGATCCGCACCACACGCTCAATCGCGGCATCTTCGGCCCGATGGGAGGCCACTGATGACGGTCAGCCTGCATCCTGTGGGCGACGGCACGGGCGAGAGCTCGGGCAACAGCGTCGGTCATGGCATGACGAGTCACGCGCACCTGCCCCGCGTCGGGGGATGTGCACTGCCGGACACACCGCTCGCGGCCGCAGCGGCAGGCCTCGATGCATGCGTGCACTGCGGCTTCTGCCTGCAGGCGTGTCCGACGTACGTGAATCTCGAGGATGAGAACGACAGCCCGCGCGGCCGTCTCGTCATCATGCGCCGGATGCTCGAGGGCGAGCTAGCCTTGGACGACCCCGATGCGGGCACGCATCTAGACCGCTGTCTCGGGTGCCGTGCGTGCGAAACCGCTTGCCCCTCTGGCGTGCCGTATGGCGAGCTGCTCGAGGCAACGCGCGCCACGATGGCGCCGGTGCGTGGCGTCCCGATCGTCGCGCGCGTCGTACTGGGTGTGTTCGCGCGCCGGGGCCTTCTGCGGGCAGCGCTCTTCGCAGCGCGCGCGCTGCGCGCCACGCCCCTGCCACGCTTCTTCGCGCGCGTGCTGCCCCCGCGGCTTGCCTTTCCGTTCGCGATGCTCTCATCGACGACGTCAGCGCTCGGTACGCCGCGCGGGCGCGATGTGAAACCACAGCCCCCAATCGCTTCTGCCCTTGACGCTTCTGCAGCTGCCACTTCTGCAGTTCCGGCTTCTGCAGTATCTGCCTCTGTGGTCCTGTTGGAGGGCTGCGTCATGCACGGCCTGTTCGGCCATGTGAACGACGCCACGGCACGAGTGCTTGGCGAGAACGGATACACCGTTGCGGGATCGCCGGGGCAGCATTGCTGTGGCGCACTGCACGCACATGCCGGTGATCTCGAGGGTGCGCGAAAGCTCGCGCGGCTCAACATCGCCGCATTCGAGACGGCGGCGGAACAGGCGGGCGTGACGCGGATCGCGATCAACTCTGCGGGGTGCGGCGCCATGATCAAGGGATACGGCCATCTCCTGCACGAGGACGCAGCGTGGAGCGCGCGCGCCGAGCGTGTGTCGGCGATGGCCGCGGACATCAGCGAACTGCTGGCCGATGCGGGTCCGCGCGCCGGTGCGGCAGTTCCGCTGCGGGTGACGCACGACCCGCCATGTCATCAGATGCATGCACAGCGCGTGGTGCGGCAGCCCATCGCTGTCCTCAATCGGGTACCAGGGCTTGAGCTCGTGCCCCTCGAGGATGCTGATCAGTGCTGCGGCAGTGCCGGCATCTACAACCTGGTGGAGCCGGATACCTCGGACGCCGTGCTCGCGCCGAAGCTTGCCTGCATCGCCGACACCGGAGCGTCGTACGTGGCCACGGGTAATCCGGGGTGCATGATGCAGATTGGTGCGGGTCTTCTCCGGAGTGGGTCGACGGCGCGTGTCGTGCATCCCGTCGAGTTGCTCGACGCATCCTACCGCGCGGAGCGGTCCGGTTCGTCGTGAGTGTTGCGTGAGTGACCGAAGCCCTGCGGTTTCATTCGCGCCGATCGTGCACGTGGTCGCCTTTGACGGCCAGATCGTGGACACCTTGCCCCTGCGCACGCGCGCCCTGGACGAGGCGCTCGCGTCGGTCGCCGGTTTCACCGGCGGTGATCTGCGGGTCGCCGGCCGCGATTTCGCGGAGGCGGCGCGACTCGTGCTCGAGCGGCTTGCCCGGGACGGTGCTGTTCCGGACGATGCCGTGGAGACGCTGGTCGATCTCGTATCACTCGATGCTGGCCGGCGCTATTCCGCCCTGCTCTCCCATGGAGTTTCGCTCGCGCTTGATGCGGAAGTGCTGCTCGCCACGCTTCAGCGCACGGGCCGGGTGGTGGCGCGCGCAGACAGTGCTCGACGTGACGTGAGTTCCATCATGGCCCTTGGGGCGCTGGAGCACGTGTTCATGTTCATCCGATGCAGCGATGATGCACCGCGGCTACCCGGTGCGTCGACACTCGAGAGTTCCATGGCGGCGATCAGCGCTCGGGTGCGGCCGGCGGGCGAGCCGCGCGATGCGTCCCCGATATATCATCCGTGACATGATGTACCACGCTCTCCCGATCCGCTGGACCAGCTTTCGTGGCGCGAAGGCCACGGATGTGCTGAACGGTCTCGTCACCAATGACGTCGCCACGCTTGCTGTTGGTGGCGCTCAGCTCGCCGCGGCACTTTCGCCCAAGGGCAAGCTCGTGTGCGACATGTACATCGTCAGGCTCGCGGACGATGTGTTGCTCACCGGTGTTCTCGAGAGCGCGGCCGACGCGTGGTTCGCGCTCGTTCGCAAATACGTCAATCCGCGCCTGTGCACGGTCACCGATGAATCGTCGGCCTATCGCACGCTGGTCGTGTTTGGCGAGCAGGCCGGTCGTATCATGCCGCAGCTGCGCGATGAAGTATCGCGTGGCGACCTGACGCTTGACCTCATCGCGGCTCCTCTCGTTAGCTCGCCCCTTCCGGGCGTAGCGGCCGCGTCGCTGTTGCTGGTGCACGCACATGGCGAGGGTCGGCTGCTCGCCCGGCTGGCCGATCACGGTGTCGCGGCCGGCACTGCGGACGGATGGCAGACCGCACGCGTCGAGGCCGGACTGCCGCTCTTCGGCGTGGACATGGACGAGAACACCATTCCGCAGGAGGCCAATCTCGATGCCTTGGGCGCGATCTCGTTCACCAAGGGCTGCTACACCGGGCAGGAGACGGTCGCGCG
>JAZKCW010000142.1:0-3657 GCA_040387895.1 Gemmatimonadota bacterium | reverse complement strand
CCTGCCACCGCAATCCACGGTAACGCACTCATGGGCACAGCATCACGCGTTCGGGCTCATGCACGCCGGGCTGGTGTGGTCCAGAAACGCTCGAGCAGCCGTTCCTGACGCTTCCACATCTGTGATGTGGTGCGTTCGTCACCTTCGGGATGCTCCCATCCACAAGCATGCAGCGTTCCGTGGACGACGAGCCGGGCCACTTCTTCGCGTACCCCAACGCCATGCGCGGCCGCCTGTGCACGCGCAACCGGGAGACAAATGTAAATATCCGCCACCACCACACCGCTCGGGTCTGCGCCGAACGCGAAGGTGATCACGTCGGTCGGACCACGGTGCCCGAGGTGCACGCGATTCAGGCGCGCGATCGTCCGCTCGTCGACCAGTGTCACGGACAACATGGCGTTGCGAACCTTGAGTGCCTGCAGCACCGATCGCGCAAGCTCAGCCAGGCGACCTGTGGCGACCGGCGCGCGTACACCGTCGGCCTGCACCGCCACGGCTCGCGACGGTGAACGGCTCCGCATACTGTCGCCAGCGGCTGTCTCAGCCACCAGCAGCGTCTTCGTTGTACGCCCGGATGATGTCACGGACGAGACGATGACGGACGACGTCGGCATCGGTGAAGTAGTGAAACGCGATGCCTTCAATGCCGTGCAGGATGCGCTCGATCTGCATCAACCCGGAATCCTCCCGGCGCGGCAAGTCGACCTGGGTCTTGTCGCCGGTGATCACGATCTTCGAGTTCACGCCGAGGCGCGTCAGGAACATCTTCATCTGCAGGCCCGTCGCATTCTGCGCCTCGTCGAGGATGACGAATGCATCCCCGAGCGTACGTCCGCGCATGAATGCGAGCGGTGCGACTTCGATGGTGCGCGTCTCGATGGCCTTCTGCACACGTTCGATCGGCATGAAGTCCTCGAGCGCATCATACAGCGGACGCAGGTACGGATCGACCTTCGCCTGCATGTCGCCAGGCAGGAAACCCAGACTCTCGCCTGCTTCCACGGCGGGACGCGCGAGCACGATGCGCCGCACACGCTTGCGCATGAGGGCATCCACCGCAGCAGCGACCGCGAGATACGTCTTGCCGGTACCGGCCGGACCGATGCCCACCACGATGTCATGCTCGGCGATCTGCTTCAGGTACTCGGCCTGTCCCGGCGTCTTCGGCTGTACGGCACGCCGCGCGCCGGGCAGCACCAGCGATGTGCCATTGCTCGCGGCAGGCGCTTCGGCGGGCTTGTCGGCGAGGGATAGGCGCAGCACGTCGTCCGCCGTCACGTGCCGACCGTCGCGTGCCATCGCGAGCATCGCGACTGCGATGCTTTCCGCGCGGCCCACGGAGTCTGCATCGCCGGTGATCGACAGCGCGTCGCCACGAAGCGCCACGCGCGCGCCACTGGCGCGGGTCAGCTCTACGAGGTTGCCATCGTTGACGCCGGCGAGCAGCAGCAGGTCCGCGCCTTCGACGGACACGCGGGTCGTGACGGGTTCGGTCATGGGCGGTCTCCATTCCGGATGGCGATGCCGAGCTCGTCGAGGTCCTTCGTATCAACCTGCACAGGCGCTCCTTCGAACAGCGAACGTGCCGCTGTGGTTTTCGGGAATGCGATCACGTCTCGCAGGGATGTGGCGCCGCTCAGCAGCATCGCGATGCGGTCCATGCCGAATGCAATGCCGCCATGCGGCGGGGCGCCTGCACGCAGGCCCTCCAGCAGAAAGCCGAACCGACGCTCCTGCTCCTCGATGTCGGCGATGCCGAGCAGCGTGAACATCCGCGACTGCACGGCGGGGTCCGATGTGCGTATGCTGCCGCCACCGAGCTCCAGGCCGTTCAGCACGGCGTCGTACGCGAGAGCACGCCAGCGCGCCGGCTCGTCGGGATAGGCGATCATGTCCGCCGGGTTCGGCGAGGTGAACGGATGGTGCACTGCCGCGAGCGCGCCGGTTTCCGGGTCGGCCTCGAACATCGGGAAATCCACGACCCAGAGAAAGCGCTGTGCCGACTCATCGATCAGCTCGAGCAGGCGTCCGCACTGCTGGCGCACACGGTCGAGCGCGGGATTGGCGATGTGATCACGTGCCGCCACGAAGAGCGCGAGATCGCCTTCCTTCAATCCGATCGCCTCGGCCGCGTCCGACGTGACGAACTTCGCGAGGCCGCCGCCGAATGCCCCATTGGCATACGAGAGGCGTAGCAGACCGCCCGCACCGGCGCCCTTCGCCAGCACCTCAAGATCGTCCTGCTGCTTCCGGCTCCAGGATGCGGCGCCGGGCAACACCAACCCGCGCACGCGTCCACCGGCGGCCACGGCATTCCTCGTGACGGCGAAGTCCATGGTGGCGAACGCTGCAGTGTAATCGCGCAGCTCGAGGCCATAGCGCAGGTCGGGGCGGTCGCAGCCGTAGCGCTCCATCGAGTCCGCATACGTCATCTGCTCGAACGGCACCGAAATCTCGTGCCCCGCTTCACGCCACAATGCGTGCAGCAGGCCCTCTCCCAGTGCGACGATGTCACGCTGTTCGATGAAGGAGGCCTCGATGTCGATCTGCGTGAACTCCGGCTGACGGTCGGCGCGCAGATCCTCGTCGCGGAAGCAGCGTGCAACCTGGAAGTACCGGTCGAAGCCGCTGCACATGAACAGCTGCTTGTAGATCTGCGGCGACTGCGGCAACGCGTAGAACTCACCCGGATGCACGCGGCTCGGCACGAGGTAGTCTCGCGCACCTTCCGGCGTAGGCTTGGTGAGAATCGGCGTTTCCAGTTCGAGATAGCCACGGTCGCTGAGGAACCGACGGCTCGTCTGCAGCAGGCGATGCCGGAGCATCAGATTGGCCTGCAGCTCCGGACGCCTGAGGTCGAGATACCGGTGGCGCAGGCGCAATTCTTCGGCCGGCATCTTCTCGTTGCGGCTCCGTGCGACGGGGATCGCGGGCGTCACGGCAGGTCCGACTACGCGCAGCGATCGCACGCGCACCTCGACTTCACCGGTGCTCATGTCCGGGTTCACCCGGTCGCTCTCGCGTGCGACGACCTCTCCTTCGCACAGCACGACGGATTCGACGCCGACCGACGCGGCCAGTGCGCGCGCGTCCGCGTCCGACCACGCCGGACCGAACGCAAGCTGCACCAGTCCCGACCGGTCCCGCAGGTCGATGAAGATCAGCTCACCGAGGTCCCGCTTCCCGTGAACCCAGCCACCCAACTGTACCGTGCGGCCGACATCGGGCCGGCGAAGCATGCCGCAGGCGTCGCTGCGGAGTGATGTGGCGAGCGAACTGCGATCGGCCTGCGCATCGGACACGAACTCGACTCCTGAATCTTCGGGATACGGGCACACTCCCGCACCCCACTGCCGAAGAACGGGGCGCGAATGCATGTGCATGACAAGCCGTGCGTCAGACCGTTGGAGACCTCCCGCGGATGACACCGTGAATCGCTTGCAACTCAATAATGTTAAACGATTTACGCATATTACGGTAGCGATTCGCTTGACCGCCCGGCAACCTCGTCATTACACTCAAGCTCATGCGCCGCAAGCTGTTGTGCGGGCTTGCCGCGTTTCTGTGCGTCGCTCCTCTGGGCGCACAGCCGGTGCCCGCTCGTGATCTCTGGGAATTTCCCCTCGGGGCGGTGCTCGAACCTGCCGCGCTCGC
>JAZKCW010000141.1:0-49573 GCA_040387895.1 Gemmatimonadota bacterium | reverse complement strand
GGGGCAGGTTCCCGTGCTTCTTCGGCGGATTGCGATCGCGCTTGCCCTTGAGCGTCTCCAGCGCCTCGATGAGCCGAGGCCGCGTGTCGCGCGGGTCGATCACGTCATCCACGTAGCCGCGGGCCGCCGCGATGTACGGATTCGCGAACTTCTCCGTGTACTCGCGCACGCGGGCTTCCGTGGCCGCCACCGGGTCCGGATGCTCCGCGATTTCCTTGCGATAGAGAATCTCGACCGCACCCTTCGGGCCCATCACCGCGATTTCAGCCGTCGGCCACGCCACGTTGAAATCGCCGCGAATGTGCTTGGAACTCATGACGTCGTACGCGCCGCCGTACGCCTTCCGGGTGATCACGGTGAGCTTCGGAACCGTGGCTTCACAGTAAGCATACAGCAGCTTCGCACCGTGCTTGATGATGCCACCATGTTCCTGCGCCACTCCCGGCAGGAAGCCCGGTACATCCTCGAACGTCACAAGCGGGATGTTGAAGCAATCGCAGAAGCGGACGAAGCGTGCGGCCTTGAGCGAGGCGTTGATGTCCAGCACACCCGCGAGCACGGCGGGTTGGTTCGCGACGATGCCGATGCTGTAGCCGCCGAGGTGCGCGAAGCCGACGAGGATGTTGCCCGCATAGTCCGGCTGGACCTCGTAGAACTCACCATCGTCCACGACGCGTCCGATCACCTCGTGCATGTCGTACGGCTTGTTCGGATTGTCCGGCACGACGTCGAGCAGTCCTTCATCGCGACGGTTGCGCGGATCGCGATCCGGACCGCGTGGCGGATCATCCACGTTGTTGTTCGGCACGAAGCGGAACAGGTCCCGGATGTGCTGGAGACACGCCAGCTCCGAGTCGCACGCGAAGTGCGCGACACCGCTCGTGCCGGCATGGGTGTCGGCGCCGCCCAGCGCTTCCATCGTCACATCCTCGTGCGTCACCGTCTTCACCACGTTCGGGCCGGTCACGAACATGTAGCTCGTGCCGCGCACCATGTAGATGAAGTCGGTGATCGCCGGTGAGTACACGGCGCCACCGGCACACGGGCCGAGGATGGCCGAAATCTGCGGCACCACGCCCGACGCCAGCGTGTTGCGCAGGAAGATGTCGGCGTATCCGCCAAGCGACACCACACCCTCCTGGATGCGCGCGCCTCCGGAGTCATTGAGCCCGATGACCGGCGCGCCGTTCCGCATGGCGAGATCCATGATCTTGCAGATCTTCGCTGCGTGCGCCTCGGACAACGATCCGCCGAACACGGTGAAATCCTGGGAGAACACATAGACGAGGCGACCGTTGACCCGGCCATGGCCGGCGACCACACCGTCCCCGTACACCGGCGTCTCGCCATCCTCGAACGTGCGCGCGGTGACGAAGCGATCTATCTCAGAGAATGACCCCTCGTCGAGCAGGACGTCGAGGCGTTCACGGGCCGAGAGCTTCCCCTTGGCATGTTGGGCGGCGAGGCGCTTCGCTCCGCCTCCCTGCTCGGCTGCATCACGGGCGGTGGCAAGCCGTTCGAGTTTTTCGCGCATGGGCATGGCGCGTGAAGCTAGCGTCGGACACGACAAAAACAACGAAGTCGGCTGTGGCATCTGTGGCGGCGCCGCCTCGCCGTTGCGCTACACCCCTTGCGCGAGCGTCACGGAGAATGTCCTTTTTCCAGCATTGGCGCGACAGCATCCGTCTCAATCCCGCCGCTGGCGTGACGGCGCCGGCCCACCGCTAGTCTAGTGAGCGAGCACGAGCGCCGCCGACTGTCGAGTTTGCCGGAACGCCATTTGCACGGGTGTGTGTTCTCAGTGTCGTGCCAATGCATTTTCCCCGCACGTTAGCCCCCTACTCCGCTCATGTCCCTACTCCATCTCGAAGACGACGCACCGCTGCGCCGAGTCCTCTACGTCGCCGCGTTCCTGCTCCTGGTGGTGCCGTTCATCCAGGCCTTCTCGGCGCAGGGCATGCTGCCGCTGCAGCTCGGGAGCATTCCCTGGCGCTTCGGTGCCGCCAACCAGCTCACGAGCATCCTGTTGCTGCCGTACCTCGGCCTGGCGCTGATGCTGTTCGTGGGCCGTAGCGTCGGAAGCCGCGCCACGGCGATGACGGTCGGAGTGCTTTCCGCAATCTTTGCCGTTGGTCTGGCAGCATGTGGCCTGCTGTTCGTGCTCGACGGTCTGCAGCTCAAGAAGATCGTGCAGTCGGCGCAGTTGTCGCAGTTCAACATGGCGTTCGTGCGCGTGCTCGCCATGACGGTGTTGTTCGCGATCACGTTCGCACTTCTCGCGCTCGCAGGTCTCCGGAAGCCCAAGGGCACACGCGTCCCGGTGAAGAAGGGTGTGAAGCAGCCGGTGGACGACGGCCCGGGCTTGATCGTCGGCCGGGAGTACGTGAGCGCCGAGTAGGCTTCTCGCGCGAGAGGGCGAGTATATCGTGAGTTCATCGTGAGTACATCGCGAGCCTGACGCGAGCACAATGCAAAAGCGCCCCGTGGATTTCTCCACGGGGCGCTTTCTCGTGCAGGATCTGTCGGGTTTTACAGCCCGAGTTCCTCTTCGCTGCTGTGCACCTTGCTCGGCTCGGCCGGCTTCGGCGGCTGCTCTTCCGGGATACCCGTCACCGACAGCACGATGCGGCGATGGATCGGATCCACCTCCAGCACGCGCATATCGAGATTCATCGTCTCCCACGTGAAGTCTGCGGGATTCGTGACAGTGCCTTCCGGGTTGAGCTGGCTGACCGGAACGAAGCCTTCGATGTCGTTGCCGAGATCGACGACCACGCCCTTGTCCATCAGGCGGACGACCTTGCCCGGAAGCTCGGTGCCCACCGGATACGTCTCACCGATCTTGAGCCACGGATCTTCCTCGGCCTGCTTGAGGCCCAGGGAGATGCGCTTGTTCTCGGAATCGATGTTGAGGATGACGACATCCACCGCGTCGCCCTTCTTCACGACTTCCGACGGGTGCTGAACGCGCTTCGTCCAGCTCATGTCGGAGATGTGAATGAGGCCGTCGATGCCCGGCTCGATTTCCACGAACGCACCGAAGCTGGTGAGGTTGCGGACCTTGCCGTTGATGCGCGTGCCCACCGGGTACTTGAGCGGCAGGATGACCCACGGATCCTGCTCGGTCTGCTTCATACCGAGTGAAATCTTCTCTTCGCTCTCGTCGACCTTGAGCACCACCGCCTCGATCGCTTCTCCGATCGACACGATCTTGCTGGGATGACGGACGTTGCGCGTCCAGCTCATCTCGCTGATGTGCACGAGGCCTTCGATGCCGGGCTCCAGCTCGATGAACGCGCCGTAGTTGGTGATCGAGACGACCTTGCCGTTGACGCGCGTACCGACCGGGTACTTCGCGGCGACGTCCTTCCACGGGTAGTTCTGCAGCTGCTTGAGACCGAGGGAGATGCGCTCGCGCTCCCAATCGATGTCGAGCACCTTGATCTCGAGCTCCATGCCGATCTGCACCATCTCGCTCGGATGCGAGATGCGGCCCCACGACATGTCGGTGATGTGGAGGAGGCCGTCGACGCCACCGAGATCGATGAATGCACCGAAGTCCGTGATGTTCTTGACGACGCCCTTCCGCACCTGGTCCTTCGCGAGCTCCTTCATCAGCTTCTCGCGCTTGCCGGCCCGCTCGGACTCGAGGATCACGCGACGTGACACCACGATGTTGCGGCGACGCTTGTTCAGCTTGATGATCTTGAACTCGTACTTCTGGCCGAGCAGCTCGTCGATGTTGGGAACGCGACGCAGTGCGATCTGCGAACCCGGGAGGAACGCATCGACGCCCATGAGGTCGACGACGACGCCACCCTTGATCTTCTTGACGAGCGTACCTTCGACCGGCATGTCGCTCTCGTAGGCAACGCGGATGCGTTCCCACACGCGCATGAAGTCGGCCTTCTTCTTGGACAGGACGACGGAGCCTTCCATGTCCTCGAGATGCTCGAGCAGGACTTCGACTTCATCGCCGACCTTGAGGTCGGGCATGTCCTTGAACTCTTCGAGCGGGATCGTCCCTTCGGACTTGAACCCGATATCGAGGACAACGAGGTTCTCGCGGATCTCGAGGACGCGAGACTTGACGATCTCGCCTTCTTCGATGGACGCGAGCGTCCCGTTGTACATCTCCATCATCGCTTCGTACTCTTCCGAAGAGAACTCGTCTTCTTCGTAGAGTTCCGGGCGCCGGTTGGCGAGCGGACGGAGTTGGGCCTTCTGCAGGTCGCGCTTTTCCCGTGGCGTCAGCTTCGCGCGCTCGGGGTTGAGAGAGTCCTCGAGCATGGACGCGAAGTCCTGTTCGCCTTCAGCGCCTTCGGTCGTCTCGAGGTCGGTATCGATGCTCATACTGGTGTGGCTCTCCAGAATCGCGGGCCCTGCACTCGCCGCGCCGAGGCTGTGGGGTGAGTAGGTTCCGCGCGGCAATCAGCAGAGACGCGCGGACACCACGACGCCGGGCGCTCTATCTGTGAACGCGGCCCGGCGGCGGAGTGGTGAGAACCTTTAAAGGTAGAACGGTCGGGCTAGTGGTGCAACCGTTCCTGGGCGGCCCTGGCCAGAACCACGATCCGCTCGACCTGCTCCTCCTGGGTGAGGGCGGTGGTGTCGATGGTGATCGCATCACGTGCCGGAGCGCTCTGCGTGGCGTCCATCGCATCCCGGGAGACGAGCGCTTCCGTTTCCGCGGCGATTTCCAGATCGGACGGAAACCGGCCCAGCCGCTGTGTCAGGCGGCGACGGGCGCGCTCCCAGGGGTCGGCGATCAGGAAGATCTTGAGCGGGGCGTCCGGGAATACGGCGGTGCCGATGTCCCGGCCATCGACCACGACGTCGGTCGCGGCGGCGGCTGACCGGACCTGCTGGTTGACCCAGTTCCGGGCTTCGCTCATCTGCGCGACTCGGGAGACGTTCGCCGTCACCGCCGCACTCCGGAGCGCGTCGTCCACCACGGCCCCATCCACGAGGGGCAGCACCGACTGCTGGGTGAGCCGCCAGCCGATTCGTCCGGCGTCCCGCAGGATCGAGCCGGCATGCCAGCTGGACGGCGCCTCCCCACGCTCCAGAGCCACGTACGTGAGCGCCCGGTAGAATGCGCCGGAGTCCACGTGGCGCACGCCAAGGTTCTGGGCGACCCATTGGGCCGTCGAGCTCTTGCCCGATGCCGCCGGCCCATCGATCGCGATCACCATCGGGGCTGAGCCACTCGAGTGCGACGCCGGCGGTGCATCGGTGGAGGCGGTGGGTGCATCCGGCGGCACCGATGGCGTGCTCGGCCCGATCGCACCGGCAAGATCCTGCCAGAAGTTCGGGTACGACACCGCGACACAGGCGGGATCGTCGACCGTGATGCTGTTGCCGGGGCATGCGGCGAGAATGCCGAAGGCCATGGCGAGTCGGTGATCGCCATGCGTGGTGACGTGCCCGGCGAGCGGTCGCGTCGACCCGACAATCCGCATGCCGTCCTCGCGCTCTTCGGCGTCGACACCCAGACGGCGAAGGTTGTCCACGACCGCGCGAATCCGATCGCTCTCCTTCACGCGCAGTTCACTCGCATCGGCGATGATCGTTTCGCCGGCCGCGCGCGCAGCGACGCACGCCAGCAGCGGCAGCTCGTCGATGCAACGTGGAATCTCGCTGCCCTCGATCCGTGTGCCGTGCAGCCGTGACGGCTGAACCACGAGCGTTCCGATGGGTTCCCCGCCCGCGTCGCGTTGATCCCGAAACGCGATGGCCGCACCCATGCGCTGCAGCACGTCGAAGGCGCCCGTGCGCGTCGGGTTCAGGCAGACGTCCGTGAGCCGAAGGCTGCCCTCGTCGGCGAGCGCGGCGAGCGCCGCGAAGAACGCCGACGACGACGGATCCGCCGGCACGCTCACGTCGAGCGCGCGCAGCGACTGTGCGGCCGGCATGCGAACCGTACGCTCCGTGATATCGAGCGTCACACCCCGCGCGAGCAACATGCGCTCCGAGTGATCGCGCGAGCGCGCGGGTTCGGTGACTTCGACTTCGACGCCCGAGGCGAGGGCGGCGAGCAGGATGGCGCCCTTGATTTGCGCGCTCGCATGCTCCGACGACCACGACAGCGCCTGGAGCCTCGCTCCATGCACCCGCATCGGGAGCCCCTGGTGCCCGGGCGGGCCTTCGAACTCGACGCGCGCGCCCATCGCTTCCAACGGCCGCGACACGCGCGCCATCGGTCGCCGGCTGAGGCTCGCATCGCCCTCGAATCGTGCCACGCGTCCGTCGAGCCCAGCAACGAGTCCGGCAATCAGCCGGGTGGTCGTGCCACTGTTTGCGCAGTCGAGCGGCGCGTCGGGCGAACGCAATGCGCCGACGCCAACCCCGGTCACCGTCATGTCCGGCGAGAGCGCCGGGAGCGGCGCGCCGAGGGCACGGAGCGCATCGGCCGTCGCCTGCACGTCGGCAGACTGCAGGATGTCACGCACACGCGATGTCCCCGTCGCCAGCGCGGCGAAGATCAGCGCACGATGGGAGATCGACTTGTCGCCGGGTACACGGATCGTTCCCTGCACCACCAGCCGATCGGACACACTCACCGCAACCACGCCTCGAGTGCCGTGCTGGCATCGGTGCGCTCGTCGCGATACTTCACGATGACCGGGGTCTGCAGCGACAGTCCTACCTTCTCGCCGAACTCCGAGCTGACGCGACGTGCGCCCGGGACGACCACCGCGCCCGCCGGAATCTCGAGGGGCATGTCCGCCGTGGCGCGGTGCACGGTCTCGCGCACGAGATCGTAGACCGGTGTCGAACGCGTGAGGATCACGCCGGCGCCAAGCACGGCGCGGCTGCGCACCACGGTGCCCTCGTACACGCCGCAGTTGCCACCGACGATGACGTCATCCTCGATGATGACGGGTGACGCATTGATCGGTTCGAGCACACCGCCGATCTGTGCGGCAGCACTGAGATGCACGCGTTCACCGATCTGCGCACAGGAGCCCACGAGCGCATGCGAGTCGATCATCGTGCCGCGACCGACATGCGCGCCGACATTCACGTACATCGGCGGCATGCATACCACGCCCTGCGCGAGGTACGCACCCCGACGCACCGTGGAACCGCCCGGCACGATGCGGACGCCGTTCTCGACGCGGAACTCGCGGGTCGGGAAGGTGTGCTTGTCGAAAAAGTGAAACGCACCCGTCGCGCCCATCTCGACGACGCGGCCGATCCGGAAGCCCAGCAGAATGGCCCGCTTGACCCATGGAACGGCATGCCAGACGCCGTCGCTGCCCCGCATCGCCGCGCGAATCTCGCCACGCTCCATCAGGGCGAGACTATGCTCGAACACCTGCTGCGCATCGGAGGGCAGTGGCGCGCCACTGTCGAGGAGCAGCGGATCGGAGAGTCGACGTTCGAGGTCAGCGAGCGTGAAGGCCATGGGCGGTGTGGAGGACGGTCAGGATGCGAGCGCGCGCGTCGCCGCGAGCGCCGACCAGATGACTTCGTTGTAGCGCGGGTCGAGCGGTACGAGGGGAAGCCGCAGCATGTTCTCCATGCGGCCCATGTAGTGCAGCATGGCCTTCACCGGAATCGGATTCGACTCGACGAACGCCGCGCGGATCATCGGGACGAGCGTTGCCTCGATGGTCCGGGCGCGCACCAGGTCGCCCGCCGCGCAGGCGTTGCACAGGTCGGCGGCGAGCCGTGGGACCACGTTCGACACCACCGAGATCAGCCCATCGCCGCCGCGCGCCATGACGTCGAAGGTGATGCCGTCGTCGCCGGAGAGCACCCCGAAGCCCGCAGGCCGCTCGCGGAGGATCTGCCCGATCTGCGTCAGATCGCCGGAGGCTTCCTTCACCGCGATGAATCGCCCATCGGCCGCGAGCTCGAGGCACGTGCGCGCCTCGAGATTCACGCCGGTCCGACCGGGGACATTGTACAGCACGATGGGCAGGTGGCACGCGTCTGCGACCGCACGGAAGTGCGCGAGCAGCGCGCGCTGCGGCGGCTTGTTGTACATGGGTGTCACGTGCAGCAGGCCCGTCGCGCCGGCGGCCTGCATCTCGCGCGACAGCGCTACTGCGCGCGCCGTGTCGTTCGATCCGGCGCCCGCGATCACGGGCACGCGCCCCGCCGCCTGCTCGACGGTGATCTCCACCGCGCGACGCTGCTCCGCTATGGAGAGCGTCGCGGCCTCGCCCGTGGAGCCGCAGGGCACCAAAAAGTGCACACCCTCCTCGATCTGCCACTCGACGAGCGAACGCAACGCAGACTCGTCGATCGATCCATCGCCCCGGAATGGCGTGACGAGCGCGGTCCCGCAGCCCGTGAGCCGGAGCCGGTCCACGCGCGGCCCGCTACCAGCCGCACCCCCTGCGGCACCCGCCCGCATCCCTCTCTCGCTTTCACTCACTGCTCGTCACTCGCGGCTCCAGGATTCGTGTCGAGTACATCGCGCATCGTGTACAACGCGGCGGCGGGACGTCGGGACAGCCACCGCGCCGCCGCAATCGCTCCGTCGGCGAACACCCGCCGATCGCGCGCCTCATGAACGAGGCGGACCTGTTCGAACGCGCCGTCGAACACGACCTCGTGCGTACCCGGAACGGAACCGACGCGCACGCTCGTGACACCGACGGCCCGTTGCAGGCCGTCCTGCGCACGCTCCTGAATCGCGATCGCGGTTCCCGACGGAGCGTCGAGTTTCGCCACGTGGTGTGTTTCGACGATATGCGCATCGAATCCCTGCACGCCGCGAAACCGTCGCGCTGCGTCCTCGACGGCAGCCAGAAACAGCTGTACACCGATCGAGAAGTTGGGTGACCACAGCGCCGGGCAGTTACTCTCGGCCACGGCGCGCTCGAGCAGCGGGCGTTGCTCGCTCCATCCCGTCGTGCCGATCACGACCGGGCAACCGGCGCGCAGGCACGCGATTGCGTTCCCCACGGCGCTCTCGGGCACGGAGAACTCGATGGCGACTTGAGCCCCATTGAGTGTCGACGCGTCGAGGCCGCGGCCGGCATCGTCGGCGTCGAGACGCGCGACGATCTCCAGGTCCCGGGCGGCGGCGAGGGCATCGATCGCCTGCCCCATGCGCCCCATGCCGATCAGCGCAACACGCACGCGTTCGCTCGTCACGATGGTGCTGCCGCGTTCTGCACGGGCGCAGCTGACGCCGTGAGCATCGGTGCGGTGCCGCTCGGGACGAGGTCAGCGCGCGCCGCATCCGGCAGTTCAGCCGTGGCGTTGCCGCCGAAGAATGCCGCGTGCAGACGTTGCATGGCCGGCACCACCTGCGCATCGTCGATCACGAGCGTGAAGTTGATGCCGGTGGCGCTCAGGGACACCATGTACACCGGAACTTCCCCCAGCGCCGCAACAGCGCGCGCCATGGCGGTTCCACCGTCGGCGATGCCGGCGCCAACGATGGCCACGATGCCACGATGGCGTTCGACCGCCACGTCGCCGAACTGCATCAGGTCACTGACGACGGCATCGAGGTTGCTCGCGTCGTCGAGGGTCACCGAGATGGACACTTCCGACGTAGCCACGACGTCCACGGATGTGCGGTGCCGCTCGAAGATCTCGAACACGCGGCGCAGGAACCCCGGTGCCAGCAGCATGCGGGCCGAGCGCAGCTTCACGACGGTGGTGTTGCGCTTGCCGGCGATCGCACGCACGGGCATGCGGGGGGCCTCGAACGCGATGAGCGTGCCGGTGCCTTCCGGCTTGCGCGAGTTGAGCACGTGCACGGGAATGCCACGCTGCACGGCGGGGGCGATCGTGCTCGGATGCAGCACCTTCGCGCCGAAGGAGGCCAGCTCCGCGGCCTCGTCGAAGCGGATGCGGTCGATCGTCTTCGCGTCGGGCACCACGCGCGGGTCGGCCGTGAGCATGCCGTCGACGTCCGTCCAGATCTCGATCGCCTCCGCGTCGATGGCTGCACCGATGAGCGCCGCGGAGTAATCGCTGCCGCCGCGACCGAGGGTGGTCGTCACGCGTTGCGGAGTGGCGCCCACGAATCCGCCCATCACCGGGATCTGCCCTGCCTCGATGGCCGACACGAGATGCGTGCGCGATGCGTGCTCGATACCGCTGCGATCGGGGTCGGCGCGCGTGAACTGGTCGTTGGTGATCATCACGTCCCGCGCGTCCACGAACACGGTCGGCAACCCACGGTGCCGCAGGGCCGCGGTCACGATCTGCGACGAGAGCAGCTCGCCGAGCGCCGCTACGGTGTCGAGCGAGCGCGGCGTGAGGTAGCCCAGTGTCCGGAATGCTTCCGCGAGATGCGCGAGCTCGTCGAAACCGGTCGCGATCTCGAGCGCGATCTCCTCCGCATCCGGAGCGCCCTCGAGGAGCGTTGCCGCCTCGCGGAGGTGACGATCGCGTAACTGCTCGATGAGCTGCAGCGCGACGAGCAGTTCACCAGCGGCTGCCTTGTTGGCGATGTCGAGCAGCATGTTGGTGGCGCCGCCGAGTGCGGAGACCACCACGACGGGTTGCCGCGCCTGCTTCCCGCGAATGATGGTCGCGACGCGGTCGATGGCGACGGCATCGGCGACCGAGGTGCCGCCGAACTTGCAGACGATCACGGGCGCGACGCGGCCGGGAGTTGCCCGTTCGCCACGAGCAGCTCGGCGTTGAGGATCGACCCTCCAGCAGCGCCGCGAATCACGTTGTGCGCCATCGCGACCATGCGGATGTCGAACAGGTGGTCCTGCCGCACGCGGCCGATCGTGACCGCCATTCCGTTCCCGTTCATGCCGTCGCGTCGTGGCTGTGGGCGATTGTCCGCGTCGAGAAGTACGAGCGCAGGCGACGGCGCGCTGGGCAGCCCGCGGACCGCTTCGAATCCCTGCCAGTCACCCAGCACCTTCATCGCCTGCGCCGCGGTGACCGACTGCTCGAAGCCGACGGACATGCACACCGTGTGTCCATGCTCGACCGGCACGCGGTTCGCGTGCGCGCTGGTCACGATATCGGCCTCGGCGATGCGATTGCCATCGAGTGCGCCCAGCAGCTTCCGGAGCTCGGTCTCGATCTTCGGCTCCTCGTCGCCGATGTACGGGATGACGTTGCCGAGAATGTCGAGCGAAGGCACGCCGGGGTAGCCGGCACCGGAGACCGCCTGCATGGTCGACGCGAACACCTTGCGTACGCCGAACGCCTCGTGCAACGGCGCCAGCGCGAGTGCCATCACCGTGACGGCGCAGTTGGCGTTGGTCACGATGCCACCGCTCCACCCGCGCACGCGCCGCTGTTCCTCGAGCAGCGCGAGGTGATCACCGTTGACTTCGGGAATCACCAGTGGAACGTCTGCCGCCATCCGGTAGTTCTTGGCGTTGCTGAGCACCATGCGTCCGTCGTTCGCGAACGCGGCCTCGACATCACCGGCCACCGACGAGTCGAGTGCCGAGAAGATGATCGGCGAGCGCACGAGTGCCGGGTCGCACAGGGTGACCTGCAGTGCCGCCACGGACGCCGGCATCGCACCCTCGAGCCAATGCGTCGCTTCCCGGTACGACTTCCCTGCGCTGCGCTCGGACGCCGCCACTCCGGCGAGCTGGAACCAGGGAT
The DNA here is from genome assembly GCA_040387895.1 of Gemmatimonadota bacterium. GTDB lineage: Bacteria > Gemmatimonadota > Gemmatimonadetes > Gemmatimonadales > Gemmatimonadaceae > Gemmatimonas. The sequence continues at coordinate 38,017 of JAZKCW010000141.1, read as the reverse complement.
GGCCGTCGAGCAGACGGACGAATGCCTGGCCGACTGCGCCAGTGGCACCGAGGACGGCGACGGGCCAGCGGAGCGAGGGAATGGTCATGCGAGGAGTGAGTGGACGATTCGTTCGTATGCGCCGACGGAGGCCTCGAGTTCTGTCACGTCGACGTATTCGATGGGCGTGTGCGCGACATGGATAGACCCGGGGCCGAAGAGCAGCGGCGTGCCCCACCGGTCGAGCAGCGCGCTGTCGCTCGTGTAGGCGACCGGGGCGACCTCGAAGCCGCTGATCACGTGGAAGTGCTGCGCCGGTGTGAGGGCACCCCAGACCAGCTCCGCGCGACCCTGTGCCCAGGCGTTGAATGCGCGCTTGACCGGCTCCGCATCGCCGACGAGACGAATCATGAGTTCCGCCTCGGCAAGACCCGGTACGATGTTCGCCTCCGTTCCGGCGCGCATCACGCCGATGTTGTACGTCGTATCGCCGAGAATCGCGTCGACTGGCAGCTCGAGAGTGCGGAGCGTCGGGAGCAGGTCCAGCATGGGCTCGAGCGCGCTGCTCCCGAGATATGCGTAGGCCGAGTGTGCCTCGCGTCCGCGCATCCGCACGATGAGGCGCAGTGCGCCCTTGCCGCCCGATGCCAGCTTGCTCTCGGTCGGCTCACCATTCACCAGCCACTTGCTCGTGGCGGGCAGGCGGTTCGCGGCTCGTGCACCCGGGGACCCCTTTTCCTCGCCGACCACGAAGAGGAGATCCACCCGGTCCTCGCCCTGCTCCGCGAGCCGCTGCGCCGCGACCATCATGGCGGCGGCGATCCCCTTGGCGTCGGAGGAGCCGCGGCCGTACAGCCGGTCGCCCTCCAGCCTGGGGCCGATGAAGGGCGGCACGGTGTCGAGATGTGTGGAGAGCGTCACGCCGCCACCACGGCGGGTGGCCCAGACGTTGGACCGTCCCGGTTCCACCTCCTGGAGCGTGACGTTCCATTCGCGCGCGACGAGCCAGCGTGCGACGAACTCCACGGCGTCGCGTTCGCGACCGGTCGTGGAGTCCAGGGAGAGCAGTTCGGTGGCGAGGGCAACGACGTCTGACATCGCCGAAAGATAGCGCCTACACCGTGATCGCCAGCCCCCGGTAGATGCGTGCCCGGTAGCGACTGTCCTCCGCGTCCGGGAGTGGCGCGCTCGCCAGCAGCACGGCGTGTGCGAACCGCTCCTGCTCCTCGGCCTGCTCCGCCAGGTCACGCGGTTCCTCGGACCGAACGCGACGGGTCAGGTTGATCTGATTCACCGGCACGTTGTGCACGAGCCGTTCGTTCTCGACGCCAAGCGTCGCCGTGAGCGCATGCAGCGTCGTCTTCACGAAGTTCGCCAGTGCGAACTCGGCATGCGTAGGCCGGACCGGTACATCGGGAGAGACGAGCACGAGTCGCACGTCATCCATCAACGAGACCTTGCGCGCAACGCGGAAGTGATGCGTGAGGTGCGCCTCGACCAGCGCGGCAAAGCCGGCAGCATCGAGTGCAGGCGCACCGCCATCGCCAAAGATCTGCGCGGGCAACGGCATGAACGGCGTGGACACGACCGCCGTCGGCGGCCCGGCCAGCGTCAGCGCTTCGTCCATTCCGCGCTCGAGGTTGTCGCCGACCACGATGTTGACGATGCGCTCGGCGCCCAGCACAATGCGCAGCAGTGACTGTACCTCCTGCCCCGCGCCCGCCGTTCTCGTGAGCAGCACGATGCGTCCGACGTCGCCCTGCTCCAGCGCGAGCCGCGCGGCGCGGGCGAGGTGTGACGTGAGCGTCTCGCCGATGAGCCACATCGTCTTCCCCCGCATCTTGGCGAGGCGTTCGGGCTTCGCGCGGCCGAAGAGCTCGCGCTCCGTGATCGTGCGCTCCTGATGCAATCCGCCGGATGGCTGGAACGTCTCGCCGCTCACGGCCCGATCGGATAGGAAGAAGACCGTCGCCAACGCCACCTCCACTTCGGTCGGCATGTTCCGCAGGTGCAGCATGCCCAGGACGCCCTGCCCGATCTTCGTGGCCTCACGGGTGATCTCGTCCTTCGAGACGAATGGTGCCGGTGGCTCGGCGAGCCGCTCCAGCCAGGCGTCGTCGAATCGTGCACCACCGTCGCTCTCGCCAAGGAAGCGTCCACCGAGGCGCAAGCGCGCGACCAGTCGCTGTGCAATCGAGCGGTGCATGAGGTAGCGCGCACTCGAGGCTCCGTCCTCCGACGCACGTCCGCCGCGCAGCACCTTATCGCAAAATGCGCGAAGCGGAGCGGGAACATCCGTCGATGCCGCGAGTGCCGCGGCGTCGTTGCGCGCAACGTGCTCCAGCACGTCGGCAACGGGCGTTCCCGCGTGTACCGCCTCGATCACTGCGGCATACAGGCTGTTGAGGCGACGATTCTCGATGATGAGGCGACCACGTCGCTCGAAAAGCCCGGGCTTGCCTCCCACACCACGAAGCCGGTCGCCATCGACGGGGCCTGGAGCGATGGCATTCACCTGAATCTCCGGACCGACGAAGCGCGCAAGGTTCTCGGTGAGTGCGCGCTGTCCCGCCTTGGAGACCGCGTAGTCGGCGCGATTCGGATACGGCACGGCGACGTACTTCTCTCCACCGAAGTACGACGACACGTTCAGGATGTACCCGCTGCCCTGACGTTTCATCACCGGTACGACTTTCTCGATGAGTGAGTAGTTGGACACAAGATTGGCGTTGAGCGTATTGCGCCACGCATCCACATCCATGTCCACCACCATCTGTTCGGCGCCCGCCACTCCCGCATTGTTCACGAGATAGTCGATGCGTCCGAAGGTCTGCAGCGTGGCCGCCACCGCTCGCGCGAGAGACTCCTCGTTGGCGACGTCGATGTCCGGCAGGATCGCGACACGATCCTCGGCGCCGAAATAACCGATGTCCTCCAGTTCGCGCACCACGTTGCTCCGCATTTCCTCCAGCTGATCGCCCCGTCGGGCCACGAGCATGACGCGCGCGCCGGCAATGGCGAGCAATCGGCCGAGTTGGCCACCGATGCCGGCTGAACCACCAGTGATGAGCGCCACCTTTCCGAGGTGGAGACCCATCAGCGACTCCATCCACCCGAAGATGGCACGTCGGGAGCCGGTCGCCTCGTGGACGGAGGTGGGGAGATACAGGTTGACCTGGCGAATGTGCCGCCGCGTGTAGAGCAACCGGGCCGCCTGCCCCGCCGCGAATGGCAACGCCTCGGGATCCCGGCTGCTCCAGCGGACGATCTGATTGGACCACTCGACGAAGCGGCGATCACCGCCGCGTTCCTGCTCGGCCGACTCGTCGCGCCACACGCGGCACAGCTGCTCCGCGGCCGCGCGGAGGACGTCGCCGTACACGTTGCCGGCATCGTCATCGCCGTTCGACAGGAACACGACGCGCGGGGCGCTGCGGAGCGTCGTCTCGCCCCGCCAGACCCGGGTGAGCGCGCGGGCAAGCGTGAGCATGCCCACCAGCTCGCCGTCGATGAACGCATCGACATCACCGTCCGGCAGCGTGGTGAACGGACCTCGGAAACGCCACGCTCCGTATGCCGGCAGGATGATCGCGCCGTGCAGCGTCTCGCCAGCGGCCTGCAACCGGTCGAAGAATCCCTGCACGGTGGAGGGGCGCGTACGATCGAGCAATGACACCTGGATGCGCGCGTCGGCCGCATCGATGCCGAGGGCATCACGTGCGGCGCGCACGCCCTCCTCGGAGCCCAGCGTCAAGCGTACCTCCGCACCGCACCCGGCCTGCACGCGGGCCACGGCGATCGCGTCGGTGACCTGATCGCCGGCGGCCACCAGCACTCGCACCCCGGTACCGTCGACGGTGCGCAGCTCGGGGCGGGACACCCACGTGCTTCGCGACTCCTGGCGCACGGACATGCCATGGGTCACTTCGAAGTTGTGCCCGTTGAGCGCTCCCGACTCGTCACTCGCGAGAAAGACGATCGTGTTCGCGACGTCGCTCACCGTCGGAAAGCCCTTGCTGGGGGCCGCCGGTTCGGCAGCGAGCGTCACGTCGGCGAGACGGGCGACATCGACCTGTGGATTACGCGCCAGCGTCATCAGGCCGAGGAAATCCGACGCCGTGGTACCGTCGCCGGCCTGTCGCAGGCGGTCCATGGCGGCGAAGACATTGCGGATGCGCGGCGATTCAATGGGGCCCGGGAAGACGGTGTTGACGCGGATGCCACGAGCACCCAGTTCGCTCGCGAGCTGCCGGGAGAACGCATTCAGCGCAGCCTTCGGCACCACGTACGCCGTGCGGCCGAAATACTGGGTGCGCGAGAAGATCGTGGAGACGTTGATGATCGCCGCACCAGCCTGGAGATGCGGGGCCAGCGCCTTGACCAGGTTCCAGCTCAGTCCGAGCAGATTCCTGGCGGCCGCGCCCACGGTTTCCGTCTCGTCGATTCCCTGCTCACGCAGCACCGTCAGATCCGCCGCGACGAGCGGCAGATCTTCGAGCTTGCACTTCGGGCCTGCCGTCCCGGCATTGTTCACGAGAATGTCGATGCGGCCGACTCGGCGCAGCAATTCGGCGATCGCGACCCGTACCTGTCCTGGTTCCGACGCATCGAGTGGCAGCAGCTGGATGCGATTGGCGGCCACGTGGGTGTCGGCACGCAGGGCCAGCTTTGCCGCCTCGAGCTTCTTGCGATCGCGTCCCATCATGACGATGGTCGCACCTTCGCGCAGGAAGCGGCGGCTGATCTCGGTGCCGATGTTGCCGGCAGCCCCCGTGATGAGCGCCGTCTTGCCTGCGAGACGCCCGCGTGGAGACCGACGCCGCTCGCGCGTCGTCACGCCGTCCAGTACGTCCGCTCCATCGTCCACCTGGGTACCGGTCATCGGGTTTGCTCCTGCGCAGCCCACGCTTCGTAGAGTTGATCGACGGAACGCAGCCCGAGCGCAGGCAGCGCGTGATTGACGAGATAGGTCGCACCGGCGTGCGCATTGTCCCACATGGCCTGGTGCGCAGTGGCGAGCTGGTTCCAGGGCACCACCGTCGGTGTGGTGACGTCGAGCAGGCCCGCATCGACCATCTCGTTCATGCGGGTCACCTCGTACGCGTTGCACAGATGCGTGCCGAGAATGCTCGCCGTGGGAAGCAGGATACGTCGCTGCCGCATCCACACCTGCGGCGCATAGAAGCTGTAGCGGCGGCCCGCCATGTTCTCGAAGTACACGACCCGTCCGCTGAACGGCTGCACCAGCGACGTGGAGACGGCCAGCGCATCGTGCGCCGCACGCTCGATGATCAGCGACGGGGCACCACGCGGGTTGTCGGATGCGCGCAGAATGCGCCCGACGGCGCTGCCGAATGGCTTGATGGTCCGCTCCTGGAATGCGCGCACGGCTTCACGAAAGGCCGCGGTGTCCCGGCGTACGTCGGGCAGTGGCGGCATCGTCTCCGGCCAGTCGAACTCGCCGGCGTTTCGGCGCAGCGTCTCCTCGATCGACAGCACGCCGCGCATGGCATCGCCGAAGCCGAGCGAGAGCACGAATTCCCGCTGTGCATCGGTGCGCGCTGCCACGCAGAGTCTCGCACCCCGTGCGGTCACGGCCTCGATGGCTTCGAGGCCCGCCTGATCCACGAGTTCGTCGGGCGGCAGTCCTGCGCCGTAGTACAGCAGCACCGGCTCGCCCGCGTGCATCCCCGCGCGCTGAAGCATGTCTTCGGGCGTGGATGCACCGGCCTTGCCGGCAAAGGTGAAGTGATAGCCGGACGATGCGCCGTAGAACGTGATTGCGCCCCCCTCCGCCAACAGCTGAAACGAGCGTGGAAAGGCCTGCTCGCCGGCATGCGAGACCGCGTAGTCCGCGAGCCGGCCATCATGCTGTCGCCGGAACTCGTCGAGCAGCGAAGCGCCTGCTTCCTCCCAGGCGCGGATTCCCGCTGCATCGCCGGGCACCATCGTGAAGCAGTCGGCGATGCCCGCGGCCAGCCGGTTGATTGCGCCCTTTGCCCCATACGAGGTTACCGTCGCGGCACGTTCCACGGACGACACCATGCCGGTGACGGCGCATCCATGCCGCGTGGCACTCTTGAGTGCCTCGAGTCCGGTACCGGTAGCGGCACCTTCCACGAACATCGTGCGTCCGGGTTCGATCCGCAGGGTCGTGAAGAGCGCGCGAACGATGGTGCCAAGGTTCAGGATGTACGACCCGGCCGCCTCGAGCGAGAGATCCTGCGGCACCGGGTGCAACTGGGGCGCCTGCACGGCGAGAAACTGCTGATGACTGCCGGTTCGCGTCTCGTACCCCTGAATGTGAAAATCCGCGGACATCGGATCGCGCCCCGCGAGCGGAGACAGCAGTTCGCTCTGTCCGGAGTAGATCGCCACGACGTCCCCGACGCGCAGCCGGCCTTCACCCTTTGCCTCCTCACCCAGCGCCGCCACGAGGCCAATGCCGCCCGATCCGGTGACCTGCCAGTCGAGATCGTGATTGTCGAATGGGGACACCGGGATGCCGGTGAGTGCCCAGATGTCGTTGAAGTTCACCTCGGACGCGAGCACGTAGACGAGCGCCTCGTTGGCGCCGATATCGTCGACCGGCACGATGATCTCGCGCTCCGCGTCGCGCGGCTCGCCATGTGAGGGCGCCCCGGTCGCGGCATCACGAACGACACCCTGCCCGTATTGCCACGATGGTACCGGCGTGAACCCCGGGAAGAAGGGCGCGCCGATGGGAAGCAGGTCGCCGCGGGACTCGAGCTCACGTTTCATGCTCTCATCGAACTCCGGGTGGCGCCGCGTGGGCAACGGCGCGCTCCGGCGATCGAAGAACGCGCGAATGCCCTGCTTCCCGCCCGCAGGATCGGTCACCGCTTCGGCGAACAGGCGCGCTTCCCGCGCGAGTCCAGCCTCCAACCCCTGTGACCATCCGGTTCGGACGGCATCGACGATACGCGCGGTAGCGGACTGACGGCCTACTGCCGATGCTTGCGCGAGCATCCGGGTGACCGGTGGCAGCGCCAGTGCCGCATCGACATCGATTGCGCCCGGATTCTCCCACGCCTGACGTCGTTCACGCACCACGGCGAACGTTCGCGCGAGCGCGCTCCCATCCTGCCGCACGAACTCTCTCGTCAATGCGCACGCGCGCGACACGACGTCGTCATTCCCGGCCACGATCTCGTCGACGATTCCCGCCTGCAGGGCGGCGTGCGAGTCCACCTGCCGGCCGCCGAGGATGACTTCCATCGCGGTGACGAAGCCCCCGACGCCGTCACGGTCGGCAAGCAGTCGCGTGAGCCGCTGCGTTCCACCGTATCCCGGCAGCAGGTGCAGGCGGATCTCGGGCTGGCCGAATACCGCGTGACGTTCGGCGATCCGGTAGTGACACGCGAGCGCGAACTCGAGGCCACCACCGAGCGCGACGCCGTTGATGGCGGCGATGCACGGCTTGGTCATGCGCTCGATCATGCGGAACGCGAGATGCGCCACGTTCGGCAGCGGCAGCGCATCATCCAGCGAATGCATCTCCTCGAGCAGCTGACGGATATCGGCGCCGGCCACGAACGACGAGGTGCCACTGCCGGTGAACACGACCGCACGCACGTCGTCCTGTCGGCCGAGATGCTCGACCACCGTGCACAGCTCGTCGAGCGCGCGTTCGTTGAGCGCGTTCACCGGCGGGTTCGTCACCGTGACCACGGCGATGCGTGCACCCGCCTGCACCGTGTAATACTGCACGCGGAAGTAGCGCCAGTAGGAGAGAATGCGCTGCGACTCGCTCGCACGCTGCCGGACGCGCCATCCCTCCACGACCCTGGCGATCTCCGCGATCGATTCCGGGTTGCGCAGGGTCGTGGCATCGCCGACCGGCTGCTCCTCGACGAGCGCACGCACCATCCGGCGCATGTACTTGCCGCTGCGCGTCTCGGGAAACTGCGGGACCTCGAGGAATTCCTCCGGCACAGCTATCGCACCTTTCTCCTGACGAACGAGTTCGATCAGGCGCCGGCGATCGTCCATCGAGATGCGCCGGCCCGGGGACGGCGTGATGAACGCGAGTGGCGTGAGCCCCTTGTCCCGGTGCGGAGCGCCGATGACGATCACGTTGCCGACGGGCGAATCGGGATTGATCTGCTTGTCGCGCAGGATCGCGCCCTCGATCTCCTCGGTGCCCATGCGATGGCCCGACACGTTGATCACGTCGTCGCTGCGCCCATGCAGCGAGAAGCTTCCGTCCGCGTGTCTCACGGCGACGTCACCCTGCGTGTACGCCCAGCGGCCGGTCCAGCGACTCCAGTAGACGCGCGCATATCGCTCGGCATCCCCCCGCCAGGTCGGGGCGACGCGCCCATCGGCGACGACGAAGTTCCCGGCGTCACCCCAGATCGTGCGCGCGAGATAAGGATAGGGCGCGCCGATGACGATCTCGCCCTTCTCTCCGTCCGATGCGCGTCTCCAGGGCACGCGACCATCCACATCCGGCTCGCCGTCCGGACTCCAGACGTCGCCGTCGACCCATGGCAGCGCATAGGTATGCGCGTCGGGCCGCAGCGGAAAATCCGTGTTGCCGAAGAAGTGCGTGAACGCAATGCCGCCGTGCTCCGTCGCCCAGTAGGAGTTGCTGTACCAGGGGCACATCACCTCCATGCCGAATTGCTGCACCGATGGGGAGACGGGTTCGGCGCAGAAGGTCGCGACGCGCAGCGACGACAGGTCGTAGCGACCCACGTCGGCGCGATTCTGCGGGTCCGCCATCACCGTCTTGAGAAACGTGACCCCGGCCTTGAAGATGCGAACACCATAGCGTTCGATGATCGACGCGAAGCGGCCCGCGCTCGGAAACACCGGTGCCCCCTCGGCCAGCACCGAGGTCACGCGTGACGTGAGCGCGGCCGAAATCATGTAGCTCTGGCCGGTGATCCACCCGGGATCGGCCACGACGTACATCACATCGCCGGGACGTGCGTCGAACGCCACGCGCATCGTGTGCGCCACGCCGGCGACGTACCCGCCGTGCACATGCACCACACCTTTCGGCTTTCCCGTGGAGCCCGAGGTGTAGATGAAGAACAGCGGGAACTCGCCGTCGACCGGCAGGGGCGCCGACGACGCCCAGACGGCGCGCACCAGGCTCGCGTCGTCCAGTGCGTCGAGTTCAGTCAGCGTGCGCACGTTGAACCCCGCACCGCGCGCGGCCTCCAGCAAATGTGCGGCTGCATCCGCGATCAATTCATGTGCCCACCGGTCGCGCTCGGGGTTCCAGGGCACGTCGGCCTGTCCGGTGTGACGCACCACGACCACCGTCTCGACCAGCGATCGCACGCCGACCAGCGCGCTCGCGATGTTGGTGCGCGTGCGGCTCGCCGTGGCCGCGTCGAGCGCACCGGATTCAGTCAGTGCGGCCAGTGCGATGCCGATGCCGCGCATCACATCGCTGCGTTCCACCGTGACCTCGCCGGCGATCGCCCGTGATGCATCCTCCAGGAGTCGCGCCGTCACCTCGACTGGAAGCCCGAGGCCGTGTGTCGCGACGGTCGTAGCGTCGAGCGCCTGTGCCACACCGATGTAGCGGTCGAGTGCGGGATCCGTGTAGGCGGCCTTGAAGGGCACCACCTGCGCGTTGCGATAGCCGCCGTCCGCCGTGATGACGACGCGCGCTCCCGCGTCCGCGACGCGGTCGGCAAGCGTCTTGTCGGAGAATCCGCCGAACACCGGCGTGTACACGACGCCGAGCCGCTTGGCGGCTTCCGTCCACGCCACCTGCTGCGGGATGTTCGGCAGATTGAGTGCGATCCGGTCACCCGCCTTCACGCCCAGGCGCTGCAGGGCAATCGCGCAGCATGCGACATCGACCAGCAGGCGGCGTCGCGTCCACGGGTACGCGACGACTGGCCCACCACGACCCCCGTCCTTCGACTGATCCCATCGGTCACCTTCCACGAGAAACGCGGTTTCGGCGCCGTGTCCCGCCAGCACGTGGCGATCGACCTCGTTGAAGCACGCGTTCGTACGACTGCCGGCGAACCACCGGTAGAAGGGCGGCGTCGAGTCGTCGAACGCACGCTCCCACGGCTGGTAGGCGTCCGGCAGCGAAGGCTCGACGCGCTGTCCGGTGGTCGCGTCGAATCCGCGCCACGCGCCATCGTCGCCGCGGGTTATCCACGCCTTGAGCGCGCCATCGAACCAGTGCAGCGTGCGCGCCGCGATGTCACCATGGTACCGACCGGGATCGTCGCGGGATGCTGCGCGCTGCGCCTCCCAGTCCTCGCGAGTGCGCACCGGATTGCGTTCTGCGACCGGCGTCCCATCAGCCTGCCCCGCGACCGCGGCTACCGTCATTCGTGCACTCTCGTCATCGCGAGTGACGCGTCCGCACACCCTGCCCGTGCACTGCGCACAGTGGTGAACTGGACGCACAAGAACAGCGGACGCTTGCCCGGAGGCGCACATCCGCACGGACCTACCGATTGTGGACTGGCCTGACTACCTGGCTGCTACGTCACGCGGCGTGCGTACGCCGTGCGAGTCACGTCTGCTGCGGATGTGGCGAGTCGTTCACGTTGGCCGCGCGGTGCCGATGCAAGACACCGACCAAGGCCACGAACGATCAACGAGTGAAGCGGGCAATGGTTTCCGAGAGCCGGTCGTCGTCCATGACGTCGTCCCAGCCCGGATCGACCAGCGCGATGACACGCGCCGCGCCGGAATTGCATTCAATGGCCACTGTCTCCCCGCTACGTGCAGCCGCGTCCGCCTGCTGTTCGGCGGGTACTTCGGGAAGTTCGAGGCAGATCCAGGTGGTCCCGCGTGCATCACGAACCGTTCGCACGACTGCCTCCTCGAGATGGATACCCGGAGTGGGGATTGAACCCACACGGCCTTGCGGCCACGGGATTTTAAGTCCCGCGCGTCTGCCAGTTTCGCCATCCGGGTGGACGTTGCGCTGGCGCATTCGACCCTTCTATCAGACTGCAAGCGGGAAACGGGACTCGAACCCGCGACCCCAACCTTGGCAAGGTTGTGCTCTACCAACTGAGCTATTCCCGCGTGCGCCGGTCACCAGCACCGGCGCGCGTCCCCCGTGTACTGGCGACGCTCAGTCGAAGCTATCAGGGTGACTCAGCCACGCAAGCCGAGGGCGTGGGCAGCATACCACAGCGTGTGGGCCAGCAGGCCGGCGAGGGCGGCGTCGCCACCGTTCGACGTGGCCCGGCCGTCCGCGTCCACGAATTCGGCCGCGATTCCGTTGTCGAGCGGGGCCCGACGCATCCACTGCAGCACCGTCTCCGCATCGGGACCGAGCAAGCGTGCGAGCTGCGGGAGGAGGGCCCCGGTCTCGCCGCTCACCGCGCGAACCGACCGGCGATAGAGCGAGTCGTCACGATCGAGCGCCTCATACAGCGGGAGCCAGAGCAGCGATCCCACCTGATCGTCCTCCAGCGACGCGCCCCCCGCGAGATCGACGGCCGCGGCGAGTCGCGCCTTGCCACCGCGGTCGACGGCGAAATGCCGGAGCAGTGCGGCGCGCACGGCTGCAGGATCCTCCACCGAGCCGGCGGCTTCCTCGTCGAGCGTGCGACGAAACACGTCGAGTGCGAGCGCGACGACGGCGTTGCCGTGCAGCGTGAACGGATACGGCGCGGGCGCACCGGACGGCATGACCTCCGTCGAGAACAGCGGAACCCGTTCGTCACGACGCGCGGCGATGTCATCGGACGCGAGGTACAACGTGTCGGCGACCACCGGCTCCTCGACGATCTGGTCGTCATCCGAATCGCGGATATAGCGATCTGTCGCGATGGCGAAGGCCGCCGGTCCTTCGATGGTGAAGCCCGGCTGGAAGAGCGTGCCGTCGAGATAGTGCACGCCCTGCCCCGGTGCGTAGCCGTGCAGTTCGCAGATCCGTACGAGCAGTTCGCGCGCAAGCCCCGTATCGGCCAGTTGCACGGCGGGCAGCGTCCACATGAGCGCCTCCCAGTCGCGCACCGTGCACCCCGCGGAGTGCCATGGTGCACGCGAGCGCACCAGGTAGTAGTGCGCGTCGTCGAGTGCACGACCGACGCCGTAAAAATACGAGAAGAGCAGATTGCGATTGACCATGCGGTCCATGCGCTCGCTGCCCGTCGTCTGCTCGAGCGCCGTCAGAGCCTCCCGCGTGGCCGTGAGGAGCGCGCGCCAGCCGCGCCGACGCAGCACGGCCACCGTGGCCTGTGCACCATCTCGCTCCGGTCCGACGGCCATGTAGAACGCGCAGTGCGCGACGCCATTCGCAGGCACGACGAGATCGCGTCGCACGGCGAAGGGGCGCGGCTCGCGCGAGGCCGACTCCGGGGCCTCCAGCCGTGCCGGGCCGTCGCTGCCGATTGCAAGCGCGCACAGCCCCGGGATCGCAGCACCCTCGAGCAGCATCACTTCGTCGGTGCCGACGCTCACCAGGTGCGCATCGTCGAACGGGCGCGCGCTGCGCACCCGCTGCTGACGGTGACCGAGCGTACCTTCGAGCGCGATCTCGAGCGGCACGTCCACGGCGCCACGGTTCTCGACGGCGAGCGTATAGACGGCGCCCGCCATGTCCGCGTCCCGTCCGTACGGCGCGAAGACGGTGCCCCGCACGACGAGCGTCCCGATGGTGCACGTGAAGGTGGGCAGCCACTCGACGGAGCGTTCCCACGCGATACCCTCGGCCGCGAGCGTGCGCACTTCGCCGCCGATGCGGAAGACCGGCACCATGAGGGGGACGCCGGCATGCGACTCGAAGCCTGCCGCGCCGGCGAACTCGATCGCCGCCCGCGCCCCGCGATGCAACACCCCGATGGCGTGGATCGCCCCGTCGGCCGGGTTGATGCACGGAAGAGTGAGCCAGTGGTTTCCGGTGAGCTGCCAGGGGACGCTGGGGATCTGCACGAGGCGCGGTGTGGTGATGAGTGTGAAATGCCTTCGACGGGCGACGGCCGACGACGCGCTGCGTTGACGCTCCCGCCGCCGAGGGCTAATCTAGCCGGTTCGATCCGACCCCGGCCTAAACCCAACCGCATGGTGCTCCGCTCTCTCGTCCTGGGCCTCGGTGGCCTGCTTGCCCTCCCCTGGACACTGCATGGGTCACTGCAGGCCCAGACCGCCAGCGGCGCAGGCGACGACGCCATTCCGATCGCCCGCGGCGGTGTCCGCATCCGGATCGCGGGGCAGTGGAACGACTGGGACAAGGTCTTCGCCGACAGCGCAGGCGCCTCCCGGCGTCGCCTGCTGCTGGCGGGAGTCGGACGCTCGTCCTTCGGTACGGCAGCGTTGTCGCAGCTCGCACCCGCCGAACAGGCGATCCGGGAGCTGACGGGCCTCTCGGGCTTCTCCCTCTCGCTCGGCACGCTCGAGGCACGGGGCGATGTGCGCCAGAGCACGGCGCCCATCGCCGTCGACGTTGGCGTGACGAAGCGCCTGTCGCTCACACTGCTGGTGCCGTATGTCGAGTCGCGCGACAACACGCAGCTCATACTCAATCGCGCGGGAACCGGCGCAACCGTCGGTGTGAATCCGGCGTTCGGCAGCACGGCCGCAGCGGCGCGCGCGCAGAACGGACAGCTGCTGCGACAGCTCGCGCAGGCGCGTACGCAACTCGGTGCGGAGATCGCCCGCTGCGCCGCCACCACCGCGACGGGTTGCGAGGCCATTCGCGCGAATGCGGCTGGCGCACAAGGCCTGCTGCAGCGCGCAATGACTGCGCAGGGCGCTATCTCGACCGTGTACGGCGACAGCGTCCGCGGTGGTGCGCCGGTCGTTCCGATCACGTCGAACGCAGCGGGTGCCGCGGTGAATGCATCGCTGGCAAGCCTGCGTACCGCGTTCGCCGCATTCGGAGTGATGAGCCTCAATGAAACCTCGTTGCCGGCAGGTGCGACCGCGGTCTATGGGCCTGGCAGCCTGGAGGCCATCACCGGCGACTCGACCTTCGGGCTGGGATACACACGACTAGGCAACACGCGGCGCGCCGGCGTCGGTGACATCGACCTGTCGGCGACCTTGCTGCTGTTCGATTCCTTCGGCGCGAACCAGCGGCGCCGGCTCACGAACTCCTCGCGCGCGCTGCGGTCCACTGCAACCGTGGGCTGGCGCTTCGGTACCGCCGCGGCAGACGATCCGCTCGATGCGTTCGACGTGCCGATCGGCGATGGTGTCAATGCCGCCTTTGCGCGCAGCACGACGGATCTCATCTTCAATCGCGCGCTCTGGATGAGCGCCACGGTGCGCGTGCTGCAACCGTTCGAGGACAACGTCATGGCGGCGATCCCGCTGCGAACGGACAGCACGGTGTTCAGTGCCTTCGGCCTCGGGAGTGTGCGTCGCACGCTTGGCTCCCGCATGGAGCTCGAGGTCGCGCCGCGCTATGCTTTCGGCGATTTCTTCGGCATTTCCGCGGCGTATCTCTACCGTCGCACGTCCGAGTCGACCTACGAGGCCGTCGAGCCGAGTCCGAGCTCAGTACCGTCGCTCACCAGCCTCACGGTGCCGTCCACGACGTTCCAGGCAGCGTCCGTTGGCATCAGCTTCTCGACGCTCGCGAGCTACGTACGTGGCCGCTCGCGGCTGCCGCTGGAAATCATCTTCACGCACACGGAACCCATCCGGGCAAGCGGTGGCATCGTGCCTACCGTCGCGAGCGACCGACTGGAGTTGCGCATACACACCGGCTTCCCCAAGCGATAGCTCAGGCGCGTCGTGGTCGCTCGGCGCGCGGGCGGTCGTTGCGCGTGCGCGCTTTCCGGCCGGAACCGTCGCCTTCGCCACGGTCGTCCACACGGTCGTCCACACGGTCGTCGCCACGTGCGTCGAGCGCATCGCGCCTGGAACTCTCCGGTTCGTCCGCACTCCCGCGCTCGAGCAGTTCGCGCGCATGCGCGCGGCTCACCTCGCGGTCGGCGTCGCCGCCGAGCATGCGCGCGATTTCCTGCACCCGCGCATCGTCGGCGATGACGTAGGTGTCGGCGGTGGTGACCGTACCTACCGCGCCCTTGCGAACGAGCACGTGATGGTGCGCGCGAGCCGCGATCTGCGCGAGATGAGAAATCGCGAGCACCTGATGATGCCCGGCCACCCGACGCATGAGCGCGCCGACCTGCCACGCCACGGCGCCACCGACGCCGGCGTCGACCTCGTCGAACACGAGCGTCGGGACCTGCTGCAGACGCGCGAGCACCGTGCTCAGCGCCAGCATGACGCGAGCGAGCTCACCGCCTGATGCGATGCGCCCGAGCGGACGCGCCTCGTCACCGGCATTGAGCTTCGCCAGGAACGCAACGGCTTCCGCGCCTCCACTACCGATCGTGTCGAGCGACGTGAGGCGAACCTGGAACGCGCCATCCGGCATGCCCAGCTCCGGCAACAGGCGCGACACGGCTACAGCAAGTCGCGCGGCCCCGGACTGACGCAGTCGGGACAGCTCGGCCGCCGCCTCGCCAAGTGCTCCCTCGGCCGCGGCGCGCGCGCTCGCCATGGCCTGCACGTCGAGTGCGCCACCATCGACCAGCGCGAGCTCCTCCTGTGCCTTGCGCCCCGTCTCGATGACATCGGTCAGCAGCGGGCCGTACTTCCGCGCGAGCGCGTGTAATGCATCGCGGCGTGCCTCGAGCTTGCGAAGGCGCGCCGGATCGACTTCGATGCCCGACGCGTACTCTTCGAGCTCGCGTGCGAGCTCGTCGAGCGCGTACACCGCAGCGTCGAACCCGCTCTGCATGCGCTCGGTCGTCGCGTCGATGCGCGCGAGATGCAGCAAGGCGCGACGCACCGACGCCAGCCGGCCAAGCGCCGCACTCTCCTCACCGGAAATCGCCGCCGCTGCCTGCGCCGCGAGCTCCTGCAACTCCTCCGCGTGCGAAAGCCGGGTGATCTCCGCGTCGAGCGCGTCCTCTTCGCCGGCAACGGGATTGGCTGCCTCGATGTCCCGCACCACGAAGCGCAGGTAGTCCGCGCGCCGCTCTGCATCCTGCCGGCGCGTCTCGAGCTCGCGTTCGCGTGCCCGCAGTGCCGCCACACGCCCGTACAGCTCCTCGACGGTGGTTCGCGCCGCGGTCGCGCCGACGAACGCATCCAGCAGGTCGCGCTGATGCTCAGGCTCGAGCAGCTGTCGGGAGTCGTGCTGTCCGTGGACGCTCACGAGTTGCGCGCCAACCTCCGCGAGCACGGACGCCGTGACGGGTGAGGCATTGATCCACGCGCGCGAGCGGCCGTTCACCGCGATCTCGCGCTTGAGCACGAGGAGGTCGTCGTCCGCTTCGATGCCGCGTTCATCGAGCAGCGTGCGCAGTGCCGGAACCCGCGCGAGGTCGAACACGCCTTCCACGGACGCGCGGTCCGCGCCCGAGCGCACCCGGTCCGCCGCAGCGCGTTCGCCCAGCAGCAGGCCGAGCGCGCCGACGATCAGCGACTTGCCGGCGCCGGTTTCACCCGTGAGGACGTTGAGGCCCACCGACAGCGGCAGCGCGACCGTATCGATGACCGCAACGTTTCGAATGCGGAGTTCGACGAGCATCGCAGGGGAGCCGGGAGAGCGTGGGGAGAGCCTGTACGAGGCTCAGGCGGTTTCGCCGTCGCGCTCGGACAGACCACCCCATCCGAGCTTGCGGCGCATGCGCGTGAAGAACGTCGTGCCGGGAAAGCGCACGATCTGTACCGAATGTGGTGCACGACGCACCAGCAGTGTCTCGCCTCCGGTGAATGTGGTGCCGACCTGTCCATCGATCGTCACCAGAAGTTCTGCCGGTCCATCATCGGCACGCACTTTTACCTCACAGGAGGAAGGCAGCACGAGCGGGCGAATGGCCAGCGTGTGCGGGGAGACGGGCGTCAGCACCATGCTCTCGAGCGTCGGCACGACGATGGGACCGCCGGCCGAGAGCGAGTACCCCGTCGATCCCGTGGGGGTCGAGATGATGAGGCCATCGGCCGAATAGCTGCCGATCTTCTCGTCGTCCACGTACACGGAGAACTTCACGACGCGCGCGAAGCCGCCCTTGTGCAGCACGACGTCGTTGAGCGAGCGCCACTGGCTCTGCTGCGTCCCGTTGCGATCGAGCGCGCACGATTCGAGCGCCATCCGTGGCTCGCTCGTGAAATCCCCGGCGGCGAACCGGCGGAATCCCGTCTCGAACTCCTCGCCGCTGCAGCTCGTCAGGAAGCCGAGGTGCCCCAGATTGACGCCGAGGATCGGTGCCGCGTGACCGTCGAGGTATCGTGCACCACGCAGGAGCGTGCCGTCGCCACCCAGGGTGAGCAACCCCTGCACGCTCTCGGGCCCGCCCAGGTGCTCCCCGTCCTCGGCGATGTCCCACAGCTCGTCCTCAAAGGCGAGCGTGATGCCCAGCTCCGGTGCGACGTCGAGAAGGCGCCCGAGGATCTCGGGAAGCCCAGCGTACCCGCGATGCCCTATGACGCCAACCCGCATCAACCGGCCAGTGCTTCGGACTCGTGCAGCGCGCGAACGCGATTGGCGATCCCCGCGGCATCGAGACCGAGGACGCTGAGCTGCCGTGCACGCGACGCGGCGTACACGATCTGGTCCGGCACACCATGGGTCGCCACGCGGGTCGCCGGTGCAATGCGCTGGATGACGGCGCTCATGTACGCACCGAAGCCGTTGACCACGGTGCCTTCCTCGACCGTGAGCACATGGTGATGATCGGCGAGCAACGCGTTGAGCGTGAGTTCGTCGTACGGCTTCAGATAGCGGCAGTTCACGACCGTCACGTCGAGACCTTCGCGTGCGAGCATCTCCGCCGCCGCGAGCGACTGGTGCACCATCGTGCCGACGGCGAGAATCGCGAAGTCGCGACCGCGTCGCGGCACCTCCCACGTGCCATACGGCGTCGCGGGAATCGCACTCATGGCGGGTGCCGAGTCCGGTGCAGCATCGCGCGGATAGCGCACGCAGAACGGTCCGGCGGTGTGCTCGACGCCGGCGCGGAGGAGCCCGAGCAGCTCCGTCGAGTCCTTGGGCGCGGTCACCGTCATGCCCGGCACGGCGAGCATGTACGCGATGTCGTAGAGACCCATGTGCGTCTCGCCGTCCTCGCCCACGAGGCCGGCGCGGTCCATCGCGAACACCACGGGCAGATGCTGCAGTGCGCAGTCGTGGATGATGTTGTCGTAGCCGCGCTGCAGGAACGTCGAGTAGATCGTCGCGATCGGGCGCAGGCCGCGTGTGGCCATGCCGGCCGCGAACGTGACCGCATGTCCTTCCGCGATACCGACGTCGAAGAAGCGCTTCGGGAACGCCTTGGCGAATGAACCGACGCCGGTACCACCCGGCATCGCGGCCGTGATCACGACCACGTCCTCGCGCTCGGCGCCCAGCTCGGCGAGACCCTTGCCGAACACCGCGGTGTACGCGGCATTCGCCGTGGATGCCTTGAGCTGCTTGCCTGTGGCGGGATCGTGTCCCGGTGGCAACGCGTGCCACTTCTCGACGTGCTCGCCCGCCGGGAATCCCTTGCCCTTCTGCGTGATGACGTGCACGAGTCGCGGCGTGTTCATGTCGCGCACGGCGGCGAACGTTTCCACCAGTGCGTCGAGATCGTGGCCGTCGATCGGGCCGAAGTAGCGGAAGCCCAGCTCCTCGAACAGCACACCCGGCGTGAGGAACGACTTCATGCTCTCCTCCCACTTCCGCACAAGCGTGCCCATGCCACTCAGGGGACCCGGCGCGTTGTCGACGATCTCGCCGATCTTGGAGCGCACGCGGTTGTAGAGCGGGTTGCGCTGGATGCTCGTGAGGTACTTGTGCATCGCACCGACGTTCGGGGCGATCGACATCTCGTTGTCGTTCAGCACGACGATGATGTCCCGCTCCGAGTGACCGGCGTTGTTCAGGCCTTCGTACGCGAGCCCGCAGCTCAGCGACCCGTCGCCGATGATGGCAGCCACCTTGTGCGATTCTCCGAGCACGTCGCGCGCGGCCGCCATGCCGAGGGCTGCGGAGATCGACGTGGCCGCATGTCCTGCGCCGAACGTGTCGTACGGGCTCTCGGTGCGCTTGAGGAAACCGGAGATGCCGCCTTCCTGCCGCAGCGTCTCGAGTTCGTCGTTCCGGCCCGTGAGCAGCTTGTGCGGGTAGCCCTGATGGCCGACGTCCCACACGAGCTGGTCACGCGGGGTATCGAACACGGCGTGCAGCGCGATCGTGAGTTCCACGACGCCAAGTCCTGCACCGATGTGCCCACCCGTGCGGGAGCAGACATCGATGAGCCGCGCGCGCGTCTCGCTCGCGACCGAACGAAGTTCGTCGCGTGAGAGGGAGCGCAGGTCGGCGGGCGACTGGATACGATCGAGCATGGGCATGACAGGAATGAGGTACAGGGACCGGCTACGAGTAGCGTCCTACGAGCGCCGTTCGACGATGAATCGGGCCAGCTGTTCCAGCGTGGTCGTCAGCAGGCCCTCGTCGGAAAGCGCGGCACAACCATCCTCCACCAACGCGACGGCGCGTTCGATTGCTCCCTCCACACCCAGGAGCGCGGGGTACGTGCTCTTGTGCAGCGCGAGGTCCCGGCCCGCCGTCTTTCCGAGTTCGTCGGTGGTCGCGGTCACGTCCAGCACGTCGTCGCAGATCTGGAAGGCCAGCCCGATCGCCGCGCCGTAGCGGGCGAGCGCCTGCCGACGTGCTGCGCTCGCGCGCGCCGCCCGCGCCCCCAGGGTCACCGACGCCATGATGAGCGCGCCGGTCTTCAACCGGTGTACCCGCTCGAGCGCGTCGAGTGTCAGGTGCACCCCTTCCGCCTCGAGATCGAGCAGCTGGCCGCCGATCATCCCGCCGCCGCCGGACGCGATCATGAGGTCGCGCACCACATCGGCCACCTCGGCGTCGTCGAGCCCGAGCGCCCGTGCCGCATGGCAGGCGCTCCGCGCGGCCAGCGGTACCATGGCAAGCCCGGCGGCAGTGGCCACCGGCACTCCGTACACCCGGTGCACCGTCGGACGCCCTCGCCGGACATCGTCGTCGTCCATGCAAGGCAGGTCGTCGTGCACCAGCGAGTACGCATGCACCACTTCGACGGAGGCGGCGAGCTCCCGGGCATCGCCGGTTCCGCCGCAGGCCCGGTAGGCCTCCAGGAGCAGGATCGCGCGCAGACGCTTTCCCTCCCCCAGCAGCGCGTACCGGATCGCTTCCGCGGTGAGCGGCGCGACGTCGGCGAGCCAGCGGGCGCAGAACGCGTCGAGTGCCTGCTGAACCGCGGCGCGCTCGTCGCCGAATGACGGCGCCATGGCGGGCGATCCGAGACCGGTGGCAGTCACGCGCCTCCTAGCTCTCGTATTCGGCGAGGGAGAACGACGTGCCGGCGACCTCGACGAGCTGCTGGACACGAGCGTCCGCGAGCGTGAGGGCACTGTTCGCCACCCGGAGGTGCGCGATCCCCTCTTCGAAGAGCGCCAGCGCCCGTTCGAGCTCGAGGTCACTGCCCTCCAGCTCACGCACGATGTCCTCGAGCCGATCGAGTGATTGTTCGAACGTCATGCCTGCTCCGGCGGTGATGAATCGGGCGGCGCCGGAAGCGGGCGCGAACCCAGCGCGTTCGCCTCGACGATGCCGTCCTGCAGCCAGAGATCGAAGGGCATCCCGGCGGCGAACTGCTCCCTCCTGCTCAAGCTAGCGCCGGCAGGCGTTCTCGCTACCGCGAACCCGCGGGCGAGGACGGCCAATGGCGAGAGGGCTTGCAGGCGGCCGGCCATGCTCTCCACCCGCGCGCGCCGGCGCTCCACGGTCTGGCCCGCGACCCGGACGAACTGCCGTTCGCCGGCCAGCAGCACCTCGGCGGCCCGCTCGTGATGCCGGCGCGAGGCGGCGGCGAGCCGATGGCCGAGGGATGCCACGCGTGCAGCTGTCTCGCGCCGGGACGGGACGGCCAGTTCGGCGGCGGCGGACGGCGTCGCGGCGCGCACATCGGCGACGAGGTCGCAAATGGTGATGTCGGTCTCGTGCCCGACCGCGGAGACCGTCGGGATGGGACAGGCGGCGAGCGCGCGCGCAACGCGCTCGTCGTTGAAGGCCCAGAGGTCTTCCCGCGCGCCGCCACCGCGTCCGATGATCAGCAGGTCGGCGTCGTTCCACCGGCACAGCAGCTCGATCGCCGCCACCAGCGATTCCGGGGCACCGTCGCCCTGCACCTTCGCGGCGATGAGCACGATCTCCACGTCCGCGCTGCGTGAGCGCGCAACCGTGATGATGTCGTGCATCGCGGCGCCATCGAGACTCGTGATGACTGCGATGCGCCGAGGAAACGCGGGCAGCGGTCGTTTACGCGTCGGGTCGAGCAGCCCGTCTGCCTCGAGGCGCAACCGCGTCAGTTCGAGTGCCTTGCGCCACAGGCCGTCGCCCTCGGCCTCGATCCGCTTGACCGAGAACTGCAGGTCGCCGCGCACGGGCCACACGGTCATCTGGCCGAACGCGAGCACCTGCATGCCGTCGTCAGGCAGCGCGGGGATGCGCTTCGTCGCCGCACTCCACACGACGCAACGCACCTGGGCTTCCGCATCGCGCAACGCGAAATACCAGTGGCCGTTGCGGTGTGCCTTGAAGTCGCTGATCTCGCCCCGAATCCACAGCGGCGGGAACGCGCCCTCGACCAGATCCTTGGCGGCACTGGTGAGCGTGTGCACCGAGATCGCCGACTCCGGCGTCGCGCCCGGCACGTCGTCCACGTACACCTCGGCCTCGTACCCTCGCGACGCGCCACGCGCCCCACCGCGCGAACCGCTGCTCTGCCGTCCGGCCATGCGTCAGCCGATCGGACGTTCGAGCGTCGTCTGCATCGTGCTTTCGAGCGCGCGCTGCGCGGCGCGCACCGTGTTGCGCAGCAGCATCGCGATGGTCATCGGGCCGACGCCACCGGGCACCGGCGTGATCTTCGACGCCACGTCGCGTGCACTCGGGAAATGCACGTCGCCCGTGAGGCGCGTTCCCTTGGCGCGTGTCGCATCCGGCACGGTGTTCATGCCGACGTCGATCACGACGGCGCCTGGCTTGATCATGTCGCCGGTGATCATCTCGGCGCGACCGACCGCGGCGATGAGGATGTCGGCGCGACGGATGTGCCCCGCAAGGTCACGCGTGCGGCTGTGACAGACGGTGACGGTCGCATCGGCACCGGCACGCCCCTGCACGAGCAGCGCGGCCATGGGCTTGCCGACGATGTTGCTGCGACCCACCACCACCACGTCGGCGCCCCGCGTGTCGACTCCGCTGCGCACGAGCAGCTCGATCACGCCCGCCGGCGTGCACGACACGAAACCATCGGTGTGGCCGATGAGCAGCTTGCCGACGTTCTCCGGATGAAATCCGTCGACGTCCTTGTCGGGACGGATATGGCGGATGACCGTGTCCGGATCGATGTGCTTGGGCAACGGCATCTGTACGAGGATGCCGTGCGTGTACGGGTCGGCATTCAGCCGTTCCACCACCGACAGCAACTCTCCCTGCGTGGTATTGGCCGGCATGCGCAGCGTCGTGCCGGCCATGCCGGCTTCCCGCGACGCCTTCTCCTTGCCCCCGACATAGGTGGCGCTCGCTGCATCGTCGCCGACGAGCACGACCGTCAGGCCGGGCACCACGCCCTGCGCCACGAGCGCGGCAGTGTCGCGCGCGACTTCCGCGCGAACATCGGCCGCGATCGCCTTCCCGTCGATCAGTTCAGCGGGCAAAGTCCACCGCCCGGCTCTCGCGAATGACCACCACCTTGATCTGTCCCGGATACTGCAACTCGGATTCGATCCGGCGCGCGATCTCTTCGGAAAGCGTCGCCATGCGCGCGTCGTCCACCTGCTCCGGCGTGACCACCACGCGGACCTCGCGCCCTGCCTGAATCGCGAACACGCGATCGACGCCGCGGTAGCTCGACGCGATGCGCTCGAGCCCCTCGAGGCGTTTCACATACGTCTCGAACGCTTCGCGGCGCGCGCCGGGACGGGAGCCCGAGATGGAATCGCCGGCCTGCACCAACACGGAGATCTCGCTCTCGTGCGGCACGTCGTCGTGGTGCGCGGCGATGCAGTTCACCACGATGGGATTCTCGCCGTACTTGGTCGCGACCTCGACGCCCAGTTGCACATGCGTTCCCTCGTGCTCGTGCGTGAGCACCTTGCCGATGTCGTGCAGGAGCGCGCCGCGCTTGGCGAGCGCGACGTCGAGGCCGAGCTCGGCGGCCATCATGCCGGCGAGCCAGGCCACTTCCTTGGAATGATTGAGGATGTTCTGGCCGTAGCTCGTCCGCCAGCGCATGCGGCCCACCAGCTTCACGAGTTCCGGATGCAGGCCGGCGACGCCGACTTCGTACGCCGCCTGTTCGCCGGTCTCGATGATGGCGGTCTCCACTTCCTTCCGTGCCTTCGCGACGACTTCCTCGATGCGGCCCGGATGGATGCGCCCGTCGCTCACGAGCTTCTCCAGCGCGAGCCGCGCCGTCTCTCTCCGCACCGGATCGAAGCAGGACACCACGACCGTATCCGGCGTGTCGTCGATGATGACGTCGACCCCGGTCGCGAGCTCGAATGCGCGGATGTTGCGGCCTTCACGGCCGATGATGCGGCCCTTCATCTCGTCGTTCGGCAGCGAGACCGCGGACACAGTGGTTTCGGCGGTCGTTTCGGCGGCGACCCGCTGCACCGCGAGCGCCACGATCTTCTTGGCCTCCCGCTCCGCGTTCTTCTTGGCCGACTCGCGGATCTCGCGGAGGCGGCTCGCGGCATCGGCCAGCGCGCTGTCCTCCATCCGTCGCATCAGCTCGGCCCTGGCCTCGTCGGCATTGAGACCCGCCAGCTGCTCCAGCCGTCGGCGCTCCTCCTCGATCAGCCGATCCAGCTCGACCGCACGGTCGTTGGACTTGGCCTCGCGACTCCCGAGATCATTCGCACGCTTCTGCAGCTCCTGGTCGCGCCCTTCCAGCGACTCCCGCACTCGGTCGATCTGCGACTCCCGCTCCAGGACGCGCTTCTCTTCGCGCTCCACGTCGCCGCGACGCTGACGGACTTCCACTTCTATGGACTCGCGCAACTGGAGGATCTCCTCCTTTCCGGAGACGATCGCCCCCTTGCGGAGATTCTCCGCCTCGCGGCGCGCCTCGTCGACGATGCGGCCAGCAGTCTCTTCCGCGGTAGCGCGGGCGCGCTTGAGCCCTTCAATCTCGAAATTGCGACCAGCACGCCTACCAATGGCATAGGCGGCAACAGCCAAGGCGAGCCCCAGCGCGCCAATCAGCGCTGCGACGGGAACGTCTCCCATGGGATCTATGCTCCACCGCGCCAAGGCGCGAACTGGTAGTCTGTCGATTCTGACGAGCACGACACCGCCCCGCGATGCATTGCCAGCGGCAAATGCACCCTCGGGTCCGGCACCTCACCCTTTCGGCGGAACGTACGGAACTGCTTGGCAGGCCGCAACCTGCGCACTCGCAAGTCACGGCATGTCGCCGGTCAGCCGACGGCGTCCTCACCACGCCTTGGAGGCGGCAGCAACGGACGAATATCGGAAGACAGTTGACGGATGTCGTCGGCGATGGAGCTCGCCGCAGCGCGCTCACGGAAGAGCTCGTCTGTGATCTGCAGTGCGGCCAGGATAGCGGCCTTGTGGGTCTCGACGGTCGCGCCCGCCGACATGATCGCGCGGATCGTCCGATCGACGTGCTCGGCGACCGACTGCGTATGCTGCGGAGAGGCCTCGGTGCGAAGGGTGTACTCCTCGCCGACGATCCGAACCCGCACCAGCGCCTTGTTCTCGTTCCGGTCGATCAACGCGCCTCCCCTTGAACCATCTGCTGGCGGAGAAAGCGCACCCGCTCGACCAGCACCGTCGTGCGTTCGCGTGCTTCGCCCAGCTTGCTCCGCAGGCGCTCGTTCTCCACGGCGATGTCGCCGTAGCTGCTCAGGCTGAGATCCGACGGGTCAGGCAGCGCGCGGTCCACCGACTCCGCGGAGGCGGGTGCCGGGAAGAGCTCGGTGTCGCCCCGGCTCGTGTCGCCGGCCGACAGCGCATCCTCGAGCAGCCGGCGCACCGTTGCGGTTTCGGCCCGCGCTGCCGACAGTGCGGCCTCACCCTTCTCGACCGCGCGCTCGATGCCCTGCTCCAGTTCGCGCGTCTTCGCCTCCGCGGCCAGAGCGCGACGACGGTAGGCCGCCAGCTGCTCCGTGAGCTTCCGGACGAGCTCATCGAGCTCGCGAAAGGCGATGACTTCAGGACGCACGCGGCTTGATCCCCAGTTCGGCAGACAATGTGTCGAGGAGCCGGGACCGGCGCCCTTCGATCTCCTTCTCACGGAGGGTGCGCTCCGGGTGCCGGAACGTCAACCGCCAGCCAAGGCTCCGATACCCGGCCGGAACGCCCGCACCACGGAATTCATCGAACAGCTCCACGCGCTCCAGCAGCTCACCGCCCGCGCGGCGCATGGCGCTGCTCACATCGGCCGCCGACGTGCCCTCGGGCACGAGCAGGGCCAGGTCGAACTCGGCTGCCGGCGTGACCGGAAGCGCACGATAGCGTATCGCTCCCGCTGCACCCGGCGCCGTGGCCGGCATCACCGCGAGTGCGTCCGGCACTGCGCCCGGTTGCGCGCCGAGATGCTTGCCAGCGGCAGCGACGTCGTCCGACGACAATGCGCCGAGCGTGAGTTCGACACCCCACACTTCACCGGCCCATACAGGCTTGTCGAGTGCGACGCGCGAGACTGTCCCCACCTCACCGTGGCCGTCTGCGAGCACGCGCCACACGACGTCACCCTCGCCGGGCGCGAACGTCACCTCGGGCACGTCGAAGGCCGCACCGGCCATGCGCTCGGCGATGTGCTTGGCATCCCAACGATCGTACGCCGGCGGATTGGGCTCCGTGAAATGCGGCGGGCGCCGCGCGCCGGTGACGAGCGCTGCGACGCGCACTTCTTCTCGCGGAAGACGGCCGCCACGGGGCACGAATGCGTTGCCGATCTCGAACAGGCGGATGTTGCCCTGCATGCGCGACAGGTTGTACTCGGCACGGCGCGCCAGCGTGTCCAGCAGCGATGCGCGCAGGAACGGCTCGTCCTCCGCGAGCGGATTGCGAACGCGCGGCGAACTGTCGTCACCCGTGGCCGTGAACGGCATCGGCCGCGCTTCGGCGAGGCCGAGCGCAACGAGCTCACTCCGCACGCGACGCCCCGCCACATGCAGCGGGTGGTCCGGCGCATTGCCCGGACGGAACGGGCGCACCTCATCGGGCAACGCGTCGAACCCGCCCAGTCGCGCGACCTCCTCGATCAGGTCCACCTCGAGCAGCAGGTCGTGGCGCCACGACGGTGTGTTGACGAGCAATTCCGCGACGTCGGGCTCGGTAACGGCTGCTCCAGTGGCGCTGACCACCGTGCAGCCGAGTGACTCCAGGCGTGCAGCGATCTGGCTGGTCGGCAAGGCAACCCCGAGCAGCGATGCGACACGCGCAACGCGCAAGCGTACTGACGACGCCGGCAATGGTGCGTCGCCCACTTCGATCGCGTCGACGATCTCGCCGCCCGCCACCTGCGTGATGAGCACGGCGGTCGTCATCGCGACGTCGCCCAGCGCGTACGCGTCGACACCACGCTCGAACCGATAGCTCGCATCGGTGGACAGGCCTACCGCGCGGCGCACGCGGCGCACGAAGCGCGGCTCGAAGTGGGCCACCTCGAGCAGGATGTCCGTCGTGGTTTCCGTGACTTCCGAATCGCGGCCGCCCATGATGCCGGCCAGCGCGACCGGACGCTCCGCATCGCAGATGACCGTCGTGCCGGGCGTGATGGTCCGCTCGACGCCATCCAGCGTCACCAGGGTCTCGCCGTCGCGCGTGGGACGCACGACGATGGTCGCGCCCGCGAGCTTCGCGAGGTCGAATGCATGCACCGGCTGGCCGAAGCCGTGCAGTACGTAATTCGTGACATCGACGATGTTGCTGATGCTGCGTTGTCCGATGCTCGCGAGTCGTTCCCGCAGCCATTCCGGCGACGGCCCGACCTTGACGCCCTTCACCGTTATGGCGGAGTACTGCGGGCAGCTCTCGCTGTCCTCCACGCGCACCGTCGCGATCTCGCCGGATGCTTCCGTATCGCCAACCCAGCCCGTGACCTCCACGTGCTCGCGCGGCGCGATGTCGCTCGACGCGCCGAACGGCACGCCGGTGATGGCACTGATCTCGCGCGCCACGCCGAGGTGCGAGAGCAGGTCCGGCCGGTTCGGCAGCACGTCGAGGTCGAGACGCGCATCGCCAGCGGGCAACACCTGCACCAGCGGCGTGCCGGGCGCGGCGTCGGTGTCGAGCGTGAGAATGCCGTCGTGCTCCTCACCCAATCCGAGCTCGCGCGCCGAGCAGAGCATGCCATTCGACGTCTCGCCGCGGATCTTGCGCTTCTCGATCACGAGGCCGCCCGGCATCGCGGTGCCGGTGCGCGCGAACGGATACTTGTGGCCCTGCACCACATTCGGTGCGCCGCACACGACGTCGAGCAGCGTACCGCTGCCGTCGTCCACTTTGGTCACCCAGAGACGCTCGCTGTTGGGATGCCGCCCCGCTTCCACCACCTGTGCGACGACGAACGCCGAGAGGTCGGCGCCGGTCGATTCGATGGAGTCGAGCGTGACGCAATGCCGGCTCAGGAGGTCGCCGATCTCCTGCGCCGACAGCGTGTGCGGCACGAACTGCTTCAACCACTCATGCGAGACGATCATCGCGCGAACTGCTCCAGGAAGCGAACGTCTGAATCATAGAGAACACGAATGTCGCTGATGTCGTAGCGTGACATCGCGATGCGCGCCGGGCCCATGCCGAATGCCCAGCCGGTGTACTTCTCGCTGTCGAGGCCTGCCGCCTCGATCACGTTGGGATGCACCATGCCGCAGCCGAGGATTTCGACCCAACGCAGGCCCTTGCCGTCGTTCAGGTCGACTTCGACGTCCATCTGCGCGCCCGGTTCGACGAACGGGAAGTACGACGGGCCGAACCGCACGCGGCGCGACTTGCCGTAGAAGCGACGCGCGAATTCGGCGAGTGTCGCCTTGAGGTCGACGAACGAGATGCCCTCGTCCACGGCGAGGCCTTCGAGCTGCATGAACGCGGGCGCGTGCGTCGCATCGAAGAAGTCGCGGCGATACACCTGGCCGGGGCAGAGCACACGAATGGGCGGCGCGTAGCGCTGCAGCGTGCGCACCTGCACTGGCGACGTGTGTGTCCGCAACAGCGTATCGTCGCCGAGGTACAACGTGTCGTGCAGCTCCATCGCCGGATGGTCGGGCGGGAAGTTGAGCGCACCGAAGTTGTACCAGTCCGTCTCCGCTTCCGGGCCCAGCGCGACGGTGAAGCCCAGTTCGCGGAAGATCTCGCCGATCTCGTCGATCACGAGCGTGACGGGATGCAGCGACCCACGCCACGTGCGGCGTGCCGGCATGGTGCCGTCGATGCCGCCATCACTCGCCGACGAAGACCCGCGTGCGAGGAACGCATCGACCGCCGCCTGGATGTCCGCCTTCAGGGTGTTGAATGCCACGCCGGCCGCACGGCGATCCCCGGGCGGCAGTGCGCGCAGCGCGCCCTGGAGCGCCGTGATGCGCTCGTCCTTGAGTGCGTTCAGCTGTCCTTTCGCCACGTCGAGACGCGTGGCGGGATCGAGCGAGTCGAGCAATGCGCGCGCGTCGTGCGCGATCGCGTCGGCCTGGGCGAGATAGTCGGAGAGTTGCACGAAAAGCACTGGTATCCGGGGGAGATGCAGCAAGGGCCGGCCTCCAGCGGAGACCGGCCCTGCAAACTACACCGCGCTATCTGATTACGCGGCGGTCTTCTGCGCGTCGACGGCCTTGCGCACCTGTTCCGCGATGGCGGCGAATGCCTGCGGTTCACGCACGGCGAGGTCGGCGAGCACCTTGCGGTCGATCTCGATGCCGGCGGCATGCAGACCGTTGATGAACACGCTGTACGACATGTCATGCTGCCGGGCGGCGGCGTTGATACGCACGATCCAGAGGCGACGGAAGTCGCGCTTCTTGTTCTTGCGATCGCGGTAGGCGTAGCGCCAGCCACGCTCCACGGTTTCCTTCGCGGCTTTCCACAGCTTGCTGCGGCCACCGAATGCTCCCTTGGCGGCCTTCATGATCTGCTTCTTCCGCTTGAGGCGGACGACGTTCGACTTTACGCGTGGCATTGATCGTTATCCTCAGGCCACGAGAAGACGCTTGATGCGCTTCACTTCGCCGTTCGTGGTGACAATGGTGGGACGACGGAGGTCGCGCTTCTTCTTGCCAGACATCTTGGTGAGGATGTGGCTCTTGTAGGCCTTCAAGCGCCGAACCTTCCCCGATCCCGTCACGGAGAAGCGCTTCTTGGCGCCACTGTGGGTCTTCATCTTCGGCATGACACGCTCACGGCTGCGGAAAACTGCGGTAAACCGCCGGTGCTCGCGATGCGAGCGCTGACGGCACTTCGGATCACGCGCCTCTTACTTTGGCGCGAGGATCATCGTCATCGACTTTCCTTCCATCGTCGGCGAACTCTCGATCTTCGCCAGGTCGGCCAGCTCGACGGCCACGCGATCGACGACCTGCTTCCCGAGCTCGGGATGCGCGATCTGCCGTCCGCGGAACATCAGCGTCACCTTGACCTTGTTCCCCTCCTCGAGGAATCGCCGCGCGTGGCGGGTCTTCGTCTCGAAGTCATGATCATCGATCCCAGGGCGGTACTTCACTTCCTTGAGATGGATGATGTGCTGCTTCTTCTTGGCAATGCGCGCCTGCTTGGCCTGTTCGAACTTGAACTTGCCGAAGTCCATGATGCGGACAACGGGTGGCCGTGCCGCAGCCGCCACCTCGACGAGGTCCAGCCCCTGCTCGACTGCCTGGGCCAATGCCACATCGACTTCCATGATGCCGAGCTGACTGCCATCGGCTGCAATCACGCGGACGGGACTGATTCGGATCTGCCGATTCACCCGCGGCGGACGCTTCGTGGAATCCTGAATACGCCAACTCCAGTGGAGAGAAACAAAAAAACGCGAACCCCAGAGGAGTCCGCGTCGCGTCGACTACCGGCACGGAAATGTGCACGCACGCCTCGGAACACCGGGACGCGGGAAGTCGGGTCGATGGACTCCTGCAGCACACCTCGGGGAATGCGCACATTCCACAGCGAGGGCCGAAGGGTGAGGACGGCGTCGCTGCCGTCCCGCTTGTCGGATTGTCACCCGCCGCGGCCGGAGCCGAACGGGCGTGAAAAGCCTGATACGAATGGTCTAAGTACAACCAACATTGGAACGTAGGTCACTCGGCCGCCGGAGACAAGGCCCAGATCGGGTGACTTGCCGGGCCAGCTACGCCGACGCCAGCCCGTAGCCCTTCCCGTCGTGCATCACGCGCCCGAAGCCATGATGCGCGTCGTGTTCGAAGACGAGCAGCCACCGGCCGGCGATGGCGTCGGCCAGCAGCCCCCGCTTGGACTCCAGTGTGACCAGCGGCTCCACGTCGTACCCCATGATCCAGGGGAGCGGCAGGTGGTGCGAGGTCGGCACGACGTCACCCAGGAAGCAGGCGGTTTCCCCGTCGCTCTCCAGCAGCACGCTCTGGTGATGGGGCGTGTGACCGGGCGTACGTCGCACGCGAATCCCCGGGATGACCTCACGATCGCCTTCGATCAGGTCGAGGCGCCCTGCCGCACGGATCACATCCCAGTTGGCCGGGAAGTAGCTGGCCGACGTGCGCTCGTTCGTGTGCGTGGCCCAGGCGTGCTCGCCCTGCTGCACCATGTATCGCGCGTTCGGAAACGAGGGGCGCACGACCCCATCGCCGTCCTGATACGTGTTGCCGCCGGCGTGGTCGAAGTGCAGGTGCGTGTTGATCACGAGCGTGACGTCGTCGAGCGAGAACCCGGCCGCGCGCACTCCGGCCTCGAGTGCCGTGCGACCCTCGTACGGCTCATCCGGCGCCTGATACTCCATGCCGTAGATGTCGTAGAACTTGGCCGTTTCCTTGTTGCCGACGCCGGTGTCGATCAGCACGAGCTCACTCTCGTGCTCCACCAGCAGGCATCGCATGCCCATGGGGATGCGGTTCTTCGCATCAGCGGGCAGCCGGCGTTCCCAGAGCGTCTTCGGCACGACACCGAACATCGCCCCGCCGTCGAGTTGCTGGCCACCGGCCTGGATCGCGTGAATGCGCCAGCGACCGAGCGTGCGCGTGTCGAGCAACGGACCGGGAAACGTCACGCGATGTGATCCTCGATGGCGGGAAGCGGGAACGAGCGCCGGCGCTTGTCGCTGGCTGTGCGCGTGCGTCGTGTCGCGGGTCGCATTGCGAGGGCTTCGAGCTCGCCCCACGTGGAGATGCCGCGATCCTCCGCGATGTCGAACATGCGGATGAGCGCCTTGGCCGTGGCTTCGGCGTCGCCGGCGGCGCGGTGACGCGCGGCGATCTCGATGCCGAAGTAGTTCGTGACATGATCGAGCGAGCGTCGCGCGAGCTGCGGCAACAGCACGCGCGCCAGACGAACGGTGCACAGCTTCGGGCCGGCCAGCAGCTGGCCACGCCCGCGACGCAACTCCTCGGAGACGAAGCGCCAGTCGAAGGACGCGTTGTGCGCCGTGAACACGCACCCGGCAAGCCGGCCCGTCACCTCGTCCGCGATGTGGCGGAAACACGGTTGATCCTTCACCATGTCCCACGTGATGCCCGTGATGCCGGTGATGTGCACCGGAATCAGGCGCTCCGGATTGACCAGCATCGAGTACACGTCGCTGATCGCACCGCCGCGCACGGTCGCGATGGCGATCTCCGTGATGCGATCGGATCCCGCGGCACGTGCGCCGGTGGTCTCGACGTCGACCACGGCGAACGCCGTGTCGCGCAACGTCGGAGATGTGTCCTCGGTGCGGTCGAACGGCGACGGGTGCAGACGGATACTGGAGGCCGACGCGTCAGGGCCGCCCTCGCGCACCACGATAGGCCGGCGAAGAACCGGCGCCCCGTCGTCGTCCCGGATGGCCCATTGTCCCGACGGCAGGTGTACGAACTCCGGATGGCTGCTCAGGAGCGCGACCGCCATGCGCTCGGCCGCGTCCTGCTGGAGCCGCTCGACCTGACACACCTCGCGCATGAGGGTCATGGCGTCGAGGGGGCCGGTGGCGAGGCGGGCAGCAGCCCGCGCCGAGAGCGTCGTGGGCTGGCTGACGATCCGTGTGACGGCACCGCTCCCGGGAGCGGGATGCGAAATGGGACGCGCAGCGGCGCCGGAGGCGGAACCGGGCTCGAATTCGGGGGGCACGAACGACATGGGCGCAAGTTAGCGACCGGGCGTAGCTAGCAAATCCAGCGGTAGTTACCTACCTTTGTGAAGAATTTCACAAGCGACCGGACCAACGTGAAACGCATAGCAGAATCCACCGTCCGTCGTCTGTCGATGTATCTCCGGTACCTGGAAGACCTCGACACGAACGGCCAGCAGACCGCCTCCAGCGACGAGCTCGCCCAGCTCTGTGGCACGACGCCGGCCCAGGTGCGCAAGGACCTCTCGTTCTTCGGCTCCTTCGGCAAGCGTGGCCTCGGATACCCGGTCCACGAACTCACCGACCAGCTCCGCGGCATCCTCGGCCTCGGACACGAGTGGCGGGTGGTCATCATCGGCGCCGGCAAGATCGGCGCGGCCCTGGCCAACTATCGGGGCTTCTTGCAGCGTGGCTTCCGGGTCGTCGGGGTGTACGACAACAGCCCTGAGAAGATCGGCCAGCCGTGGGGCGAAGCCATCGTGCGCTCGATGAGCGACCTGGCGCGCGACGTCAAGCAGGAGGATGCGCTCATCGCGGTGCTCGCCATCCCGGCGGAAGGTGCACAGGATGTCGTCGACATGGTGGTCGATGCGGGCATCCGGGCCATACTCAACTTCGCCCCGACGCAGATCGCCGTGCCGCCGCACGTATCGCTCAAGTCGGTCAACATGGCGATGGAACTCGAAGGCTTGTCGTTCGCCCTCACCAACAAGGGCGCGGCGTAGGTCGGTCTGGTAGGCCGAGCGCCCGGGCCGCTCGCTAAGGCTCGGTCGGGCTGGTATGCGGAAGTGCGCGTACCAGCCGGGCAAAATCCTCGGGCGACAGTGTTTCGGGGCGTACGTCGCCGGGCAGTCCCGCGCGCTCCAGTACCGCCTCGGCCGCATCGGCGTCGAGCGACGCGATGGTGCGCACCACGCGCAGCAACTGCTTCCGGCGAAGGCCGAACGCCGACGTCACGACGCCGCGAAAGCGTCGCTCCAGTTCCGGCGCGATCACGCGCTCGTCTCGCGGCAGCACGCGCACGACGGCGGAATCCACCTTGGGTGGCGGTGCGAAGGCGCCCGGCGGCACATGGCGGATGAACTCCACACGCGACAGCGCCTGCAGGTTCACGCTCAAGGCACCATACGTCTTGTCGCCCGGTGGTGCGGACATGCGCTCGGCCACCTCGCGCTGCACCAGGTACACGGCGACGTCAGGGCGTGGTGATTCGAGTGCGTGAAACAGGATCGGTGTCGTGATGTAGTACGGCACGTTGCCCGCGAGCACGTACGGGGTGCCGGCAAGCGCTCCGATGGACACCGACAGCACGTCGGCCTCCACGATCTCGACATGCGGCTGCAGAGCGTATCGCACGCGCAGGTGTGCGGCGAGATCGCGATCGAGCTCGATGGCGATCACGCGTGCCGCACGTTCGACCAGCCGGTCGGTGAGCACACCGCGACCGGGGCCGATCTCCACGACGGTGCGCCCCTCCAATGGGCCGAGCGCTTCCACGATCGCATCGAGCACCGATGCGTCGCGCAGAAAGTGCTGGCCGAACCGCTTGCGTGCCTTCGGCAGTGCGCCACCTGCGCGCGTCGTGTCGGCCCGCGCCCCACCCTTGCGTGCCATCAGGATGGCCGATCCACGATCACGACCGCGAGGTCGTCGCGCAGCGGCGTGCCGCGCGCATGCTGGTCGACGCGTGCAAACAGCAGGTCGAGTACGCGCGCTGGTGAGTAGTCCGGGCCCGTCTGGGAGAGCGTATCCAGCACGGCCTCTTCGCCAAGGCGACGGTCCTGATCGTCGCGCGCGTCGACGACGCCGTCGGTGAAAAGCACGAGACGGTCGCCGGCGCGCCACGGCATCGAGCAGTCGACGATCGGTTCGTCCGTGAAACCGAGCGGTGCGACCGTGGCGCCAAGGCGCGCGCACTTCCCATCTGCACCAAGACGGAAGGCGTGCGGATGTCCGGCGTTCGCGTAGCGCAGCTGCATGTCGCGGGCATCGATCAGCGCGTAGCAGAGCGACAGTGACATGTCCGTGCTCGAGAGTTCGTCGGCGAGCGAGCGCCGCACGGCCTCGAGTGCAATGGCGGGATCGAATGCGGCCTGCACGTGAATGGCGGCCGCACTCAGCGACAAGGCCATCACGAGCGCCGCCTGGTAGCCATGCCCCGAGACGTCGCCGATCAGCACCGCCGTGCGATTCG
This sequence comes from Gemmatimonadota bacterium, assembly GCA_040387895.1. GTDB lineage: Bacteria > Gemmatimonadota > Gemmatimonadetes > Gemmatimonadales > Gemmatimonadaceae > Gemmatimonas. The sequence continues at coordinate 3,577 of JAZKCW010000141.1, read as the reverse complement.
CGTCGAGCCGGGCGAGCAGGTAGAAGTCGCCGCCCACACTTTCCGCGGGCACGACGCGCGCCGCCGCACGCGCTTCCGGTGCGACGACTCGCGGGTTCGGCAGGAGCTTGAGCTGCAGGTCGTGCGCGAGGCGCAGTTCGCGCTCGAGCTGCTGGCGCTCCATCGCACTTCGCACGAGCGAGGCGTTGTGCAGCGCGATGCCGATCTGCGTGCCGACGGCGGTGGCCAGCTTGCGATCGCCCGCGGTGAACGGCGTGCCGTTGCTCCTTCCACTCAGCACGAGCACACCCAACGGCACCGTCACGTGGTCCAGAAGCGTCACCCCGCGCCGCGGTACGACTGCCTGGAACTGCCCGGTGATTCCGACGCCCGTGCTCGGCCGCGAGATGGCGACGGCCAGCAATGCGCCACCCTGCTCCGCCAGCAGCGGGTCCGACTGCGCCGTGGCCGCACCCTCTTCGGTGCACGCATTCCCCGAGCGAAACACCCGCGCCGCGATATGCTGCGGGTCATTCAGCGACACGATCGGATACTCGACGTCGCGCAGGCCGAGTGATGCAATGGGTGCGAGCGTTCCCGTCGACGATGAGGAGCGCTGTGTCAGCAGGAATACCGCACGCGACGCCCCGACCGTGATGGCCAGCTCGCGCAGCAGCGTATCCGCGACACTCTCGACCGTCGCCGTGCCACCGAGCAACTCACCGATCGCATACAGCAGGTTGATCTCCTCGTAGCGATCAGCCAGCTCCGTGGTTGCCCCGTCACGCTCGCGTGCGAGGCGCCGCACGAGTGCGACGACGCGTGCAACAAGGCGGTCCGCCGTCTCGGCCTCACGCGTGTCACCGCGGGGCTCGCGCGCGGCGTCTTTCCGGGTGTCGCGACGCGCGAGTTCGGTGAACAGCCAGCCGATGCTGTCACCGGTTGCGACGAGCTGCACGGCCAGGTCGTTGGCCCGTGCCCATGCTGCGGCATCCCACGCGCTGGCACCGGGCAACGTGCGCGACCCGAACGCCGGCGTCGATGCGCCGAGCAGCGAGGGCTGGGGAGCGCCTTCGCGACGCTCCCAGATGGCCGCCTCACGCCCGGTGGCCTCGTGGAACGCGGCCAGCAGGGCGGCGACCTCACTCATGTTCGATGCAACACCAGTCGGACGGTGTTGCCCGGCAGCCCCGACCCCCGTGTGCACTCCACGCGGTCCATCAGCGACTGCATGAGGAAGACACCGCGGCCATCCTCGCGCTCGAGCCAGTCCGGCTGGTCCGGGCGGCTGCCGGCCGTGGCGATGTCGAACCCGTCGCCCTCGTCAGTGACCTCGATGACGAGCGTTGCCTGACCCTGCGTCACGCCATCTGTGCCCGTCGCTGCACGCGCCGCGAGCTCGATGGCCGATCGGATGTGCACGCGTCGCGACGCATCGTTCCGGTTGCCGCGCATGATCGCGTTCGACAGCGCCTCCGTGAGGGCGACGGGAATGTTGAAGCGGCAGTGTCGCGGGGAGAACCCAGCGCCCGTGCACAGCGCGACGACGCCTTCGATGACGCCGTTTATGGCCGTCACGTCGGATGCGATGACCCATTCCCGATGCCGCGGCGACGATCCTCCGCCCCGCTGGTCCGACCGTGGAATGAGCGTGGCCATGAGCTCAGCGACCGGCAGTGGCGTCGGCCAGTGCGTCGGCGCGCGTCGCATACAGCGGAAACAGCGCGTCGAGCCGGGTCAATTCGAAGAGGGTGCGCAGGTCCTCGTTGAGCCCCGCCAGCCGCAGGTCGCCGCCCGACTCGCGAATGCGCTTTCCGAGCGACACCAGCGCACCGAGGCCGGAGCTGTCGATATACGCCGACTTCGCGAAGTCGACGACGATTGAGCGCGCACCCTGCTCCACCTCGTCGAGCACGACCTGCTTGAACTCCTGGCGGTTCGTCACCACGAGCTGCCCATCGACTTCCACGACCAGGGCATCGGGCCCCTTGACCACCAAAAAGCTCATGACTCGACTCCTGCGGGCGTTACGGGGCGATGGGAGGCATCCGACGGCATGCACTGGAGCGCCGTGATGGCCGCCACATGCACAATGTCGTCACGGGTAGCCCCGCGCGACAAGTCGCTGCTCGGCCGGGCCAACCCCTGAAGAATTGGGCCGATGGCCGTGGCGCCCGCAAGGCGCTGCACCAGCTTGTAGGCGATGTTGCCCGCATCGAGCGACGGAAACACGAGTACGTTCGCATGACCGGCCGCCGAGTCCCCCGGAGCCTTTCGCAGCGCGATCTCCGGGATGAGCGCGGCGTCCCCCTGCAGTTCGCCCGAGACCTGCAGATCCGGCGCCGCCGCGCGGATGAGCGCTAGCGCTTCGCGCACGCGGCGAATGCTCGGGCCGTCCGCACTGCCGGCGCTGCTGTAAGAGAGGAGGGCAATCCGGGGCTCGTCGCCCACGATGCGGCGCCGATCTGCGGCCGCGGCCAGCGCAATGTCCGCGAGTTGCCGGGCCGAGGGTTCAGGCACGACGGCGCAATCCGTGAACGTGAGCGTCTCGGCATCGCCACCACGGAAAGGCGGCACGACCATGTAGAACGCCGACGACACCGTGCGAACGCCCGGGGCCGCCCCGATCGTCCAGAGTGCCGCACGCACGACCTCCCCGCTGGTGTGCACGGCGCCTGCCACGCATCCGTCCGCCAGCCCAAGTGCGACAAGGCCGTTGGCAAAGTATAGCGGCGTACGGGCGAGCCGGTCGGCCTCATCGCGGGTCAGGCCTTTCGCCTCGCGACGCGACAACAGCAGGTCCGACACCCGCGCGGCGCGCGGATCCGTCAGCGGATCTAGCACGGCTGTCAGACCGGCAGGTGTCACGCCGGTCGTGGCGTCACTCCGCCGCACCAGCACCGGTCGGACGGAGCCACGACGCATCAGCGCGATGATGGCCTCGACGGTACGAAAGTCCGTCGCCTCCGGAAACACGATGGTGCGCAGAGTCTGTGCGGCCCGTCGATGCAGCCCCTCGAGAAACGCGCCCGCCGCGTCGTGCATCACGTTCCCGCCACGGCCCGACCAGCTACGGCGCGTGCCTGTACGTCCGGCTCCGTTGGGACACGATCGCGCGCGTAGCGCTCTGCCAGCGCCCGCGCGATGCGCGGATGCACGAGCCCGGAGACGTCGCCGCCGAAGCGCGCTACCTCGCGCACCATGCTGGAGCTGATGTACGTGGTGTCGAGCGACGGGGCCATGAAGATCGTCTCGAGCTGCGGGAGCAGGTGGCGGTTCATCAGTGCCATCTGGAACTCGTACTCGAAGTCGCTCACGGCGCGCAATCCCCGCACGTTCACACGCGCTCCGGTTTCCTTCGCGAAGTCGACGAGCAAACCTTCGAACGCACGGACTTCGACGCGCGGATTGTCGCTCGTGATGTCCCGGATGAACCCGATCCGCTCCTCCACGGTGAACAGCGGTGCCTTGCTGACGTTGCGCGCGACGGCGACGATGACGCGATCGGCGAAGGCGACCGTCCGTCGAATCAGGTCTTCGTGTCCGTGCGTGATCGGATCGAACGACCCGGCGTACAGCGCTATGCGCTCACTCGATG
>JAZKCW010000140.1:0-8831 GCA_040387895.1 Gemmatimonadota bacterium | reverse complement strand
AGAAGTGGTTCCTCGGGCTCTCGCTCGCCGTGCTCGGCATGCTCATCGGCGCGTCGGCCTGGATCTACCAGATCTACTGGGGGCTCGGACAGGCGGGTTACGAGCCGCCGGTGATGTGGGGCAACTACATCATCACGTTCGTTTTCTGGGTCGGTATCGGCCACGCCGGTACGCTCATTTCCGCCATTCTGTATCTCTTCCGCGCCGGCTTCCGAACCTCCATCTATCGCGCCGCTGAAGCGATGACGGTGTTCGCGGTCATGACGGCAGGTCTCTTCCCGATCATCCACATCGGGCGGCCGTGGAAGTTCTTCTGGTTGATTCCGTATCCGAACTGGCGCCTGCTGTTCCCGAACTTCAAGTCGCCGCTCGTGTGGGACGTCTTCGCCATCTCGACGTACCTCACGATCTCCACGACCTTCCTGTACATCGGCCTGATTCCCGACATCGCGGTGCTCCGCGACAAGGAAACCAACCCGATGCGCAAGCGGATCCTCAGCATCCTCTCGCTCGGCTGGCGCAACAGCGACCGGGAATGGCGTCACTTCGCGAAGGCGTACCTGTTCCTCGCCGCTTTCAGCACCCCGCTCGTGCTCTCCGTGCACTCGGTCGTTTCCTTCGACTTCGCGATGGCACTGACGCCGGGCTGGCACGCCTCGATCTTCCCGCCGTACTTCGTCGCCGGCGCCATCTTCTCCGGCTTCGCGATGGTGTGGACGATCGCGATTCCGATGAGAAAGTGGTTCAAGCTCGAGCACTACATCACGCTCAACCACCTCGACGCCACGGCCAAGGTCGTGCTCTTCACGTCGCTCGTGGTCGGCTGCGCCTACCTGATCGAGTTCTTCATCGCCTGGTACAGCGGCGTCCGTGCGGAGCAGGAATTCTTCTACAACCGCGTGTTCGGTCAGTGGTGGTGGGCCGCGTGGATCATGCTCCTCTGCAACATGGCGCTGCCCATGTCGCTCTGGTCGCAGAAGCTCCGCCGCAACCCGACCTGGCTGTTCGTGCTGAGTCTCTTCATCAACCTCGGCATGTGGTTCGAGCGCTTCGTCATCGTGGTGCCGTCGCTGTCGCACGAGTTCGAGCCGTGGCAGTGGGGCAGCTACGCGCCGAGCTGGATCGACATGGCATTCCTGATCGGGTCGTTCGGCTGGTTCTTCATGTGGTTCCTGCTGTTCGTGAAGCAGCTGCCCGTGATGGCCATCGCCGAGCTCAAGGAGATCGTGGCGCCGCGCCTCAAGTTCGCTCACGCCGGCCATGCCCACGGGCACGGCCACGGGCATGCGGCGGCGTATGAGGGCGGGGAAGCGAACCATGACCGTCTCCACACGAACCCCGGGGAGCGCGACTGATGCAAGGCGTCATGGGAGCATTCCACGAGATCGACACGACGGTTGCGGCCATCGAGGATCTCAAGAAGAAGCGGATCGGCGAGGTCACCGTGTACTCGCCGACCATCCGCCATGAGCTCGATCACGCGATCGACGCGCCGGTCAGCGTCGTGCGCCGCTTCACGCTCGTCGGCGGCCTGCTCGGCGTGAGCTTCGGCTATTGGATCGCGATCTGGTCGTCCGACTACTGGCCGCTGGTCACCGGCGGCAAGGCGATCGCATCGTGGATTCCGTACACGATCATCGGGTTCGAAGTCATGGTGCTCGTGGGCGCGCTGTCCACGGTCGCCGGCATGTTCATCAATTCGCGCATCCCGCGCCTCTCCACGACGTCAGGCTACGACCCGCGTTTCTCGGGCGGCCACTTCGGCATCTTCATCGCGTGCGACGCTGCCAAGGCGCCGCAGGCCGAGGCGCTGCTGCGTGAGCACGGTGCAGTCGAGGTACGTCGTGAAGCCTGATTCTTTCTCCGTCCTTCGCATCGTGAGCCGTCGCGTTCTTCGCGTTGCCGTCGTTGCGGCCCTGCCGCTGTCGTTCGGCGCCTGCAACTGGTTCACCGATTTCAAGAACCAGCCGCGCATCGAACCGTGGGAGCCGATGTCGCAGAACGACGCCGACTCGCTGATCGCGCCGCGTGGCCAGCCGCTGTATTCGGTGCCGGTGCAGGGCACCGCGGCCGCCGCGTACGACATCTCGTACAAGCCGCTGCCGGGCGTCATCGATTCGTTCTCGGTGATCCCGAATCCGGTTGCCGCCGATGCGCGCAGCCTGGACAACGGCCGCAAGCTCTATCAGATCAACTGCGCCACCTGTCACGGTGCGGCGGGATACGGCAACGGCCCGACGACCAAGTACGGCATGGCCGGTATCGGCCTCGCCAATTCGAAGGTCGGCGGTTACACGGATGGCTACATCTACGGCATGATCCGCAATGGTCGTGGCGTGATGCCGAGCTACGCGCGCATCGAGGAAGCCGAACGCTGGGACGTGGTCAACTACGTCCGGGCGCTGGTCGCAGGCTCGGTCGCTGGCGGAGCCAAGCCTGACACTTCGCGTGCCGGTTACCCGGGGCAGAACGGCGCGACCGTGCCGGGCCCCAGCGCCACGGCGCCGACGGTTCCGAGCCGCTACGTGCACCCGAACGTCATGCTGACGCCCGGCTCGTCGGGCCTCAACTCCGCGACGTTCCAGAGCAAGAACGAAGGCATGGGTGTGCGCGCGCTGCATGGCGCGCCGCACGCAGAGACTGGCGCTGCCGGAACGACGACCCGCGAAGGGTCGCCGGCTGACAAAAAGGAGAAGCACTAGTGAGCGGCGCGCATTACCACTACCCGGCGCGACAGGAGTTCGCGCGTCGTCTGGCCGGCAAGGCGATTCCGGGAACGATCAAGACGGTCTGCCTGGTCCTCGCGGTGCTCGGCTTCGGCGTGTTCGCGTTCGGTGCGTTCACCGGCGTCGACCGTGCCTGGCAGGCGTTGCACTTCAATTGGCTGTACTTCACGACGGTCTCCACAGCCGGTGTAGCGTTCGCGGCCGTGCAGCGCATCGTCACGGCACGCTGGTCTCGGCCCGTCGTGCGGTTTGCAGAAGGCTTCGTCGCGTTCCTGCCGCTCGCATTCATCCTGCTGCTGCTGATCCTCTTCCCGGGTCGCGAGCATATCTTCACGTGGGCCGGTCGCGAGGCGATTCCGGTCGCGGAGAAGGCGGCGTACCTGTCGCCGGGCTGGTTCGTGCTGCGCGGGCTGTTCTTCTTCGGTGCGATCGTCCTCTTCCAGCTCTGGTTCGTCTACAACTCCGTGCGTCTCGACGTTGCGGTGTTGCCGGAGTACGGGGCGAAGTGGGCGAAGGGCCTGCGCGACGGCATGCGCAAGGCGTTCGGCGACGAGCGTCGCGAACTGCATTCGCAGCACTCGCTGCAGGGCAAGGTCGCTGTCGCCGTCTGCATCAGCTTCGTGGCGGGATGGTGCTTCCTGGCATGGGATTACTCCATGTCGATCAGCCTGCACTTCCAGCAGACGATGTACGCGTGGATCGTGTTCATGGGCGCATGGCTCAACATGATCATGCTGCTGGCGCTGCTCTCGATGTGGTGGCGGAAGCACCTGCAGGCCGACGACGTGGTCACCATCGACCACTTCTGGGACCTGGGCAAGCTCGGCTTCGCGTTCACGGCATTCTTCGGCTACATCAGCTTTGCCCAGTACCTGGTGATCTGGTACGGCAACATGCCCGAAGAGACGCACTTCTATCGTCTCCGCCTGTCGGGCGTGTGGAAGCCGATCACGACGATGATCCCGATCCTCGTGTTCGTGCTGCCGTTCTTCGGCCTCATCTCGAAGGCCGCGAAGGTGTACCTGCCGACGTTCGTGCTCTTCGCGGTGTGCAGCATCCTCGGCATCTACTTCCATCGCTACATCGAGATCTATCCCTCGATCTACGGTGAGGCCTCGCACCTGCCGTTCGGGCTGTGGGAAATCGCCGTCACGATCGGATTCATCGGTGCGTGGGGCTTTTGCTACGCCTCGTTCATGGATGCCTTCCCGGTGCTGCGCGTGTTCATGATGACCACGCCGTTCCGCGACGAAGTGCAGGTTCCGGTCGACGCGAAGACGATGGAACCGCTGCCGGCGCACGAGTAAGAAGGAGAGAGGCAAAGAAGGAGAGAAGGAGAGAGGGAGAGAAGAAGAGGAAAGGGCGACGGGGCCAAAGCGGCCCGTCGCCCTTTCCTTTGCATGTTTCCCTCTCCTTCTCTTCTTCTCTCCTTCTCTCCCTCTCTCCCTCTCTACGGTGCGATCGCAATCCCTCGAAGCGGTAGCGCACTCCCGACCCCACCGACCGGCGTGAGAGCGCCAGTGGCCAGGTTCACGAAGAACAGCGTCGAGCCGGCGAATCCGCCGCCGATGGTGAGCGTCGCGTAGGCCGTGCCATTGTTGCCCGCAATGTCGAAGCCGACGTCTCCGGTGGTGTTGTAGCCGAGCGAGCCGACGGTGGTCGCAATGCCGTCGTTCGGATTCGCGAGTGTCACCAGCGCGTCGCGCGTGAAGTCGATGGCGTACAGCGTCGTGGTCGTCGCGCCGGTGACGCTGTTCGTGTACGCGGTGCCGCCGATCGACGGGAGGTTCGGCGCACCTGCATCGGCAGCAGCGTAGGACAGGTTGCCATCGGTGGCCGCGACAGTCCCGTCAGTCGCACCGCCCAGGCTTGGCACCAGACGCAGGTTCTGATTCAGGTTGCCGTGCACGCGGATTCGATTCGGTACCGGATTGAAATCGAAACCGAAGTTGGTGCCGGCAAGCGCTGGCGTGAACGCCGTCGTGCCGACGAGCGTCGCGGCGCCCGTGGTCAGGTTCAGTGTGTAGACGCGGCTCGATGAGCCCAGCGCGTAGAGTCTTCCGTCCACGGGACCGAAGTCGATGCCCTGGATGGTTTCGCCAGTCTGCAGGCCGGTCACGGTCACGCGCGCAGCAATGAGGTCAGGACGGAGCGATCCGAACGAGATGAGCGCGTTGGTGCCGTCGATACCGTAGATGGTGCGGCCGGCAGCGGAGCCGGGCGTACCCGGGGTTCCCGGAGCTCCGACGCCACCTGTAGGCCCGGTCGGACCGGCAGGTCCCGTTGGCCCCGTTGGCCCCGTTGGACCTGTCGGGCCGGCGGGACCGGTCGGTCCTGTTTCTCCCGTGCACGCCGTCAGCACTGCAACAGCGGATAGTGAAATCAGTCGAGCAGACCAGTGAACTCGCGGCATCGCGGAACGCTCCTCGCCGTTCACCGGCGATCGAGGGCAGTAGGAAGGCTCCTGCGCAGTACGTACCTGATGCAGGAGTCGAGGCACCCGTCCTACGCCGCGGCAGGCGCGACGGATGTGCCCGACGCGCCAGCACGAGCCATGCATACCTTTCGCGACATGACTGAACCCGCCGATCACACGATTGCCATCCGCGCACTGCGCGCGCGCTCCAACGAGGCCATCGCGTCGCGTGACGTCCTGCGCGTCGTATCTTTCATGGCCGAGGATGTGGTCGTGAGGGTGGCCGGCGGCCCGATGCTGCGCGGCCGCGACGCGTCCGCCGCCGTATTCTCGGAACAGTTTGCGGATGCATCCTTCCGCGGGTACGTGCGCACTCCACAGCACGTCACGTCGGACGAGGTCCCACGCGTGGACGGCGTGGCGGCGGAGGATGCTGCACCTGCAATCCGGGTAACCGAACGCGGTGAGTGGGTCGGGAAGTGGCGACTCGCGTCAGGGCTGCACGAGCAGCGCGGCCTATACACGGCTGAATGGCGACTGGGGCCGATCGGCTGGCAGATCATGTCTGAGACCTTCACGTCGGCGGTCCGATAGCCCTGACGCCATGGAGGCAGGTGGCAGGCGGCCGCTGCATCAATTGACAGCGCGTGGGGCTTGGCGTACTGTCGCCGATGCGGCCGTTCGAACGGGTCCACGATCACGCCGCATTCTTCCACCGGAGCGTCGATGATTCGAACGATCACTACATCGATCGGCGTGTGCATCGCGGCCGCGCTGCTCTCCGCGCCCTCGACCGCTGGCAGCGTGGCAATCAATCGCGCTCGACCCTGCGTCAACTTTCCGGTCGACCGGAGAGCCGAAGCGCGGGTGGACAGCATGCATAGGCTGTATCCGCTGCCGCTGCCATCCGGTCGTCTGGAGCGCAAGCACTGGCCCAACAACTGGGAGTCCTTCTACCACAAGGTCACGTTGTCGCTCACCGTGGATTCCACCGGTCGCGTCGTGACGGGAAGTGTCGAGGTGCTCCAGGAATCGGAGGTTCCGATCGGCAACCAGGCTTGCAAGGCGGTACAGAGGATGCGGTTCGCGCCGAGGAAGGATGACAACGGCTATCCAGTCTCGACGACGCGGTTCACCGACGTGCGATTCCCGTCCTTCAACGGCCGTTGGTAGCAGCGGAACGACAAAGGCCAGGCAACGGAAACCGTTGCCTGGCCTTTGTCTTTTCCATGGAGCGTGTCGGGATCGAACCGACGACCCCCGCCTTGCAAAGGCGGTGCTCTCCCAGCTGAGCTAACGCCCCGAATGTTCGTGTAGCGATCTGCACTTCACCGTGTTCATCTCGCGCCCACGCGCAGTTCACCAGCAACCGCGACGCCAACGTCAGCGAACTCTAGACCACTCCCGGTGCGACGTCAACCCAGCGTGACGGCTGCGCGCGAGCGCCATGTTCGCACGTCGGGCTCGGACATCGGAGCACTCTGCAGCAGTCTGGCCATGCCGGCCTCGGGCACCGCGTCGCTGAAATGCCGTCCCTGCTGTTCGAAGCACTGGAGACGCGCCAGGCGCTGCGACTGCTCCGCGCTTTCCACACCCTCGGCAACCACATCGAGGCCCAGGCCGCGCGCGAGGCGAACCAGCGAGCTGACGATCGCCAGATCGCGTGCGTCCGCGATCATCTGCGACACGAACCGCCGATCGATCTTGATGCCGTCGACCGGCGCTTCGCGCAGGAAGGTGAGTGAGGCAAACCCCACGCCGAAGTCGTCGACAACCAGCCGGAGCCCCAGCGCCTTGAGTGCGCGGAGGGTCTCGATGGCCATCTCGCCATCGATCATCGTGCTGTTCTCGGTGAGCTCGAGGGTGAGCGCCTCCGGAGGGCAGCCCGTCTCGGCCAGGATCGCCGCGACACGACGCTCGAACGAATGCTCGCGAAGCTGCACGGCCGAGAGATTGACGGACATGCCGAGGTCGGATGGCGCGCCGGTCGCGCGCCAGCGCACGATGGCCTCGCAGGCCGTCCGGAGTACCATTTCGCCGATCGGGACGATCAGGCCAGTGTCTTCGGCCAGCGGCAGGAAGGTCGCGGGCAACACGAGACCGCGATCCGGATCCCGCCAGCGGAGCAGGGCCTCCGCCGCGACCACCCGATCGGCGACGACGTCCAGGATCGGCTGGTAGTGGACTTCGAATTCACCCTTCCGGATGGCCTCGCGAAGACGGGCCTCGCGCCGGTGGGGCACCGAATCGAGCGGCCGGGTGCTGTCCGGCAGCTCGCCGGTCGCCGTGACGGCCAGATGCTCGCCACTGATCACGCTCATGCCCGCGATCGGCGTCGGCATCCGCCCACGCTTCCGCTGGTACTTGTCCCGGTACATCTCGAGGTCGGCCGCGTCGAGGAGTTCCTGTGCACTCGCGCCATCGAGCGGCGACATCGCGCTGCCGATGCTTGCCTCACAGACGATCGTCTGGCCGCCGCCGACGTCCACCGGCTCCTGAAGGCAGGCCAGGATCGTGTCCCGGACGTAGGCCACGTCGCGCCGGCTCGTGACATCCGGCAGCAGCACGACGAACTCGTCGCCGCCGAGGCGCGCCACGGCGTCCGACCGGCGTACGCACTCGAGCAACCGGCTCGCGACCGACTGGAGCAGGGCATCGCCCTTGGCGTGGCCCATGGTGTCGTTGATCGCCTTGAACCCGTCGAGGTCGACGAACAGCAGGCCGGTCTTGCGATTGTAGCGGGTGCCGAACGCCAGCGCACGATCGAGCTGGTCGAGGAATAATTCCCTGTTGGCGAGTCCCGTAAGTGTATCGTGCGTAGCACGATGTGCCGCCTCACTTCGCGCAGCTTCCAAGGTGGCCAGGCGACGCTGTCGCTCGATCGCGAAGCCCAGGGCTCGGGCGAGCCCCTCGGGCGCCGTGTCCTGCTTGGAGATGCACTCCTGCGCGCCGGCACGAAGCACGCGGAGCATCAGCGCATCATCCAGCTCGCGCGCATACACGACCACCGGCACGGACGGCGCGGCGCCTCGCACTCCGGCGAGCGTGGCCACACCCTTGGCATCGCTTACGGAGAGTTCGAGCACGATGGCGTCGAACGAGGCCTCCATGAGCGTACGGATCGCACTCGCGAGCGACGCGACGTGGACGGTGGCCACGCGATCCCCGAGCCGAGCCATGAGGCCGGCGACGGAACGCGCAGCCTCCTCCTCGTCGTTATCAACGAGGAGCACTCGAAGCACACCGTCAGATGGAGCCATTTGCCGCTGGGCTATCACACGAGCACCGGAAGGATTGGCAGTCGAGGTCGCTTGGCGCCCTGCAGTATCGCCTGGCTTCTCAACATTTTCCAGTGCCTTGTCGATTTGTGACATGTCCGTCTCGGGCTCCGTGGGCGACGATGACGCTGGCGGAGGTGCCAGCGCAGGCCTTTCCTCTCCTTTTCCCAACCGCATGCTCCCCACTGTTTCCGCCCAGCCCTCGTCCCCACGCACATCCCCGCCGGCCGTCGGCGACATCGCGCCGGACTTCACACTGGCATCCACCGCGGGCGGGTCGACGACGCTTTCCCAGTTCCGTGACCGCAAGCACGTCCTGCTCGCATTCTTCCCGGCGGCCTTTACGAGCACATGCACCAGCGAATTGTGTGCCTTCAGCGATGACTTCGACGTTTTCGGCTCGGCGGACGT
>JAZKCW010000139.1:0-22344 GCA_040387895.1 Gemmatimonadota bacterium | reverse complement strand
TTCTTCGTCGACAAGCTCATTTCGATGGGTGCGCGGATCGTGCTCTGTGATCCGCACCGCGTGATCGTGTCGGGGCCCACGCGGCTGCGCGCGAACACCGTCGAGTCGCCGGACATACGGGCCGGCATGGCGATGCTGCTCGCCGCGCTCTGCGCCGAGGGCACCAGCACCATCAACAATGCGCAGCAGATCGAGCGTGGCTACGAGCGCGTGGAGGAGCGTCTGGGCGCCCTGGGCGCGCGTATCAAGCGGGTCGAGCTGAGTGCGCGGCGAAGCGGCGACCACGTCGCCGTCCGCGCGTGAGCGACGTCGGGTCAGCGGGGGCCAGGGGTTGGTGACGACGGCGCGGCGCAGTGTGGAGCCAATGGTGGAGCCCAAGGCGGAGTCGAGCGCCTGGCCTGATGCTGGGCTGGTGGCGGAGCTGGCACCCGAACTCGCCGCGGGGGTGCAGGCGTTCACGACCGGGCGCGTGGCGGGCTCGTTCGGACTCGGTTCCGATGAGGCCGTCGCGGCGGTCATTGGGCGCTGGGACGGGTTGCAGGCTGCGCTGTTGACCCGGGGCATCGTGCGACTCTGCAGCGCCTCGCAGGTCCATGGGGCGGACGTGGTTCCGCACGACGGGTCCTGGCGCGGCTGGCTTCGGCTCCGCGGCGTCGACGGTCATTTCACCACGACGCGCGGCACCGCGCTGGCAGTCACCGTGGCCGACTGCACCCCGGTGTTCATCGCACACCCCGCGGGAGCGGTCGCCGCCCTGCACGCGGGGTGGCGAGGAACTGCGGCGGGTATCCTCCCCGTCGGATTGCGCATGTTCGAAGCGGCAGGCTTCCCGGCGGATGAGTGCTCCGTGCATCTCGGCCCCGCGATCTGCGGGAGCTGCTACGAGGTCGGGCCCGAAGTGCTCACGGCGATGTTCGGAGTGCCGGCAGCGTCCAAGGGTCTGCTCGACGTCCGCGCGGTGCTGGCGAACCAGGCCGCGGAGTTGGGGGTACTACGGCTGACGACGAGTTCGCGATGCACGCGCTGTGACAACGCACACTTTTTTTCACACCGTGCGGGAGACGCCGGACGTCAGCTGGGTGTCATCACGCTCGAGTGAGTCATCTTGACCTCGTCTGTTGCCGTGCCTACTTTAAGAGTCTGCATGGCACAACCTTTGTGAATTCGTCCGCGCGAGCGGGCGGCCGAAGTGTGGGGAAGGTCCCCACACTTTTTTGTTCTTCGCAGGTTCTTGTGGTTGCTGAGGTCGGCAGGGGTCGGCAGGAGAGCACATTACATGGGCGAGACCATCGAACCCATTGTCGCGCAAGAGCTTGATTCGTTGGCGTTCGACCTGGTCGAGCTACGCCGCGGAGGCTCGAAGTCGCGCCCCGTTCTGGAAATTCGGATCGATCGGCGTGACGGCACGAAAGTGACGATCGAGGATTGTGCCCGCGTCTCCCGCGCATTGGAAGCGCGCTTGGAAGCGGGGGCGCTTGTCGGTGAACAGTACGTGCTGGAAGTCTCGTCGCCAGGCGCGGATCGACCTCTGCGGTCGCCGGCCGACTGGCGGCGCTTTGTTGGTCGCCGTGCCACGGTGACCAGCGGCGTACTGGCAGGCGGAAAACAGGAAGTCGAGATCCTTGCCGTGGCAGGTGAGGAAGGCGCGGAGGTGGTGCAGGTGCGTGATCCGAAGGGCAGGGACATCGACGTCCCGCTCAACGCGGTCACCGCGGCACGACTCGCGTTCCACTGGAAACGATAGGGGAAGACGGATGGCCGGATCGGCGGACATTCTCGCGGCGTTCCGTGAGTTGGCGAATCTCAAGCAGATCACGCGTGAGGAGTTGCACGGGCTTCTGCAGGACGGCATCCATGCCGCCCTGGCCAAGAAGCACGGGGCCAACGTCCAGGCCGAGATCGAGATCGACGAAGCCAAGGGCGCCATCCGTATCGTCCTGCTCAAGACGGTGGTTGAGGAAGTCGCCGATCCGTCGCGCGAAGTCCAGCTCGAGGATGCGCGTTTCATGGATCCGGAGTTCGAGGTCGGCGACGTGATGGAGACGAACGTCGACTTCGCCGAGTTCGGTCGCACGGCGGTCCAGGCGGCCAAGCAGCGCATCATCCAGCGCGTCAGGGAAGGTGAGCGGACGCGCATCCGCGACGAGTTCTCCGACCGTGTCGGCGACCTGCTCTCGGGCGAAGTGCAGCAGATCGAGCGCGGCAAGCTCGTCGTGATGCTCAACAAGTTCCGCGAAGCGGAAGCCATCATCCCGTATCGCGAGCAGAATCATCGCGAGCATTACCACCAGGGTGAGCCGGTGCGCGCCGTGCTCAAGCGCGTCGAGGACACCCCGAAGGGCCCGCGTCTGATTCTCAGCCGGGCGGACGCGTTGTTCGTGCAGGCGCTGTTCAAGCTCGAAGTGCCGGAGATCCAGCAGGGCATCGTGGAGATCAAGGCGGCGGCGCGTGAGGTGGGCAGTCGTACGAAGATTGCCGTAACGTCACGCGACGACGCAGTCGATCCGGTCGGTGCCTGCGTGGGCCTCAAGGGCTCGCGGGTGCAGGCCGTGGTCAACGAGCTCGGTGGCGAGCGCATCGATATCGTCCCGTGGTCGCCCGACCCGGAGCGGTTCGCGAAACTGGCGTTGGCTCCGGCCCGTGTGGCCCGGGTGTTCAGCGACTCGATCTCGCGGACGATTCAGGCCGTGGTGGACGAGGACCAGCTGTCGCTGGCGATCGGACGCAACGGGCAGAACGTGCGCCTCGCGTCGGAGCTCACTGGTTGGAAGATCGATCTGTATTCGAGCCGCGAATGGCTCGAGAAGGGCGGGGAAGCGCCGCTGTTCGCGCCGCTGCCCGAGGAAGCTGAGGAGGAGCCGGACATTCCGCTCAACGAGATCGATGGCCTCGAAGTCTCGACGGTCGCCGTCCTCGCCGATGCGGGATATCGCACGCTGAACGACATTCTCGATCTCGATCGGGACGACCTGCTCCGGTTGCCCGGCATCGCGCCGGAAGAGGCGGATCGCATCATGTCGATCATCGACGAGTTGACGATGGAAGAGGACAACGACGCGGCGGCTGCCGGAGACGGGCAGGGGTGAACGTGGACGAGCTCGACCCGGCGGCACGACGCAAGGTGCTTGGGCTGCTCGGGCTGGGTGTGCGTGGGCGCAATGTCGTCGTCGGGGCGGAACGGGTTCGGCTCGACGCGATGAAGGGAGCGGTGCATCTGGCGATCATCGCCACCGATGTATCGAAGCATTCGCTGGACAAGGTCGTGCCGCTGCTCCGGGCACGGAAGGTGGAGATGATCGAGTGGCCGAGTGCGGCCGAACTGGGAGCTGCGGTTGGTCGAGAGACCACGGCAGCCGTTGGCATCGTGGATCAGGGTCTGGCGCGCGGTATACGCGGCGCCGTGGCCGGGGCTGCCCCGGCGGGCGACGCGACGCGCGTTTCGCGGTAGGAGGAAGGGTTTGAGCAAGCTTCGTGTGCATGACATGGCGGGTGAGTTCGGGATCTCGGCGGACGAGGTCATCACGCTCCTGCGCCAGATGGACGTTCCGGTACGCAGTCATCTGTCCTTGCTGACGGATGACCAGGTGTCCCGTATCCGCGCCCGTTGGGAGCGCGAAAAGCGCGTGCGCGCCGAAAAGGCGCAGCCTGCGCCGGCCGCGCCGCGTCGCCGCCGGACCGGGGCCGCGGCCGAACCGCCTGCACCCGTCGTGGAAGCCGAGACGTCCGCGCCTGGCGTGCGTCGTCGTCGCGCCGCCGACATCGAGGTGCCCGTCGAGGCGCCCGTGACTCCGGACATCGTCGCCGTTCCGGTCTCCGCCCGTGAAGAGGCGCCGGCGGCGCAGGCGCCGACTGCACCGGCACCGGCCGAAGTCACCTCGTCTCGTGGCGCAGATCCCGTTGCCGCCGCACCGGTCGCCGACGCGGCCGCTCCGGCTCCGTCAGCAGCGCGCGACTCCGAAAGCGCGGCGCCGCGGACTGCGCCGGCCACAGCGGCCGACGCTGCACCCGCGTCCGCGCCTCGTGCCGAGTCGTCCGCTGCGGCGGCCGAAGGCGCAGCAGGCACCGACGCGGCCCCGCGGCGTGAGCCGCCGCGTCCCGTCAACCGCGACGCCAACGTCGCTCGGCCCGCCGCAGCTGCGAACGCGGCCCCGTCGGCGCCAGCGGCACCGATCGCGCCAGCTCCTGCACCCGTCACGCCTCCGGCAGCGCCCGTCGCCGCCGCGTCGTCCGCCACCGCACCAGCTGCGCCGGCACCGTCGAGCTCCAATGGCGACTCCGGCAACGCTGCTGCACCGGTTGCGACTGCACCGGGTGCCGCGCCAGCCGCTGCGCCTGCCGCACCATCCGCTCCTCCTGCTCCGCCCGCCGCGATGTTGCCGCCGGATCGTCCGCGTCCGCGGCCGGTCGTGCCTGGCGCGCCGCGGCCTCGGCCGGGTGGCTCACCCAACTTCGGTTCTGCGCGTCCGATCGCGTCGGCCGCGCCGGGCGGCGGCCTGGGCCAGGGACAGCGCCGGGACGATCGGCGTCCGCCCATGGGAGCGACCCCGGGTGGGCAGTCGGCCGGCTCACAGGGTGGTGGTGGTGGCGGTCAGCCCGGCATGGGTGCCGGCGCTGGCGCCGCCAACCAGCAGCGTCGTGGCAAGAAGGGCAAGCGCGGTGCGGTCGATCAGGAAGCCGTGTCGGCGAACATCTCGAAGACGATGACCGCCCTGCGCGGTGCACCGTCGCGTGGTGGTCGTGGCGGGCGGTTCTCCGGCCGCGAGATGCGCGAGGAGATGGAAGCACAGCGCTCCGCCGCGGCAGAGCGCGAGCGGAAGACGGTGCGCGTCAACGAGTTCATCACGGTATCCGAACTCGCGCAGACGCTCAGCATTCCGGCCACGCAGATCGTCGGCTTCGCGTTCAAGACGCTCGGCCTGATGGTCACGATCAACCAGCGTCTCGACTTCGACCAGATCGAGCTGATCGCGGGCGAGTTCGGGTTCCAGGCCGTCAAGGAAAGCGACTACGCCGCGGACATGACGGATCAGGCCGAGCCGGCCGACGCCGCAGAGGATCTGCGTCCGCGTCCGCCGGTGGTCACCATCATGGGTCACGTCGACCACGGCAAGACGTCGCTGCTCGATTACATCCGCAAGGCGAACGTCGTGGCGGGCGAGGCCGGTGGCATCACGCAGCACATCGGTGCCTATCACGTGCAGGTCGAGGGTGGAAAGCTCATCACCTTCCTCGACACACCGGGTCACGAGGCGTTCACCGCCATGCGTGCGCGCGGTGCGCAGGTCACGGACATCGTCGTCATCGTGATCGCGGCAGACGATCAGGTCATGCCCCAGACCGTCGAGGCGATCTCGCATGCGAAGAGCGCCGGCGTGCCGATGATCATCGCCATCAACAAGGTCGACTTGCCCACGGCGCAGATTGCCAAGGTCAAGCAGGACCTGCTGCAGCATGACGTCGTGCTCGAGGAGTTCGGCGGTACGGTCCTGCACTCGGAGATCTCGGCCAAGAAGGGCACCGGGGTCGCGGAACTGCTCGACCAGATTCTGCTCCAGTCCGACATTCTCGAGCTCAAGGCCAATCCGAATCGTCGCGCGATCGGCTCGGTGGTCGAAGCGCAGCTCGACCAGGGCAAGGGTCCCGTGGCCACGGTGCTCGTGCAGAACGGAACGCTTCGTGTGGGTGACGACTACATCGTCGGCATTCACTCCGGACGTGTGCGCGCGCTGCTCGACGAGCGTGGCAAGCAGGTGAAGTCCGCGGGTCCCGCCATTCCGGTGCAGATCCTCGGCCTGACTGGCGTACCGATGGCCGGTGATCAGCTGCTCGTCGTGGAAGATGCGACGGCCGCACGTGAAATCGCGCAGCGTCGTGAACGCCTCGACCGTGAAGCAAAGAGCCGTCGCACGACGCGTGGTGTGGTGTCGCTCGAGGACTTCATGTCGCAGACGTCGGGCGGCCAGCGTCGTCAGCTGCGCCTCGTCATCAAGGCGGACCAGGGCGGACCGGCGGAAGCACTGGCCGACGCGCTTGGGCAGCTGTCGAACAACGAAGTCTCGGTGGAGATCCTGCACCGTGGCGTCGGTGCGATCGCCGAGACGGACATCCTGCTCGCGAAGGCGTCGGGCGCCATCATCATCGGCTTCCACGTCCGACCGGACAACAACGCCCGGGCGGCCGCGGAGCGCGAGGGCGTCGACATCAAGCTCTATCGCATCATCTACGAGGCGGTTGCCGATGTGAAGGCGGCGCTCGAAGGCATGCTGCGGCCGGAGTCGCGCGAAGTGGTGTACGGCGAAGCCGAGGTGCGCGAGACCTTCAAGGTGGCGCGTATCGGCACCATCGCGGGCTGCATCGTCCGCAGCGGCAACATCAACCGCAAGGGCCGCGTCCGCGTCATCCGCGATTCCGTCGAGCTGTACGATGGTGCGATCGCATCGCTCCGTCGCTTCAAGGAAGACGTGAACGAGGTGAAGGAAGGCTACGAATGCGGTATCGGCATCGAGAACTTCAACGACGTCAAGATCGGCGACGTGTTCGAGTGCTACCGTACCGAGGAAGTAGCGCGTACGCTCGACCAGGCCTCCAAGGCCTAGGGAGACATCATGGGCGAACCGCGGCGTCCGGACCGCGTCGCCGAAGCCATCCGCGAGCAGGTCGCGACCTTCCTCAACGAAGGCGCGAAGGATCCGCGGATCCGTGGGTTCGTCACCGTCACGGCGGTGGAAGTGACCCGCGACCTTCGGCACGCGACAGTGTTCGTGAGTGTGATGGGTGAGGAGGACGCTCGTAAATCCACGTTCGAAGGACTGGCGAGTGTCGCGTTGCACCTGCGGTCGTTGCTCGGCCGCTCGCTGCGGCTGCACTCCGCGCCGGAGATCGTGTTCAAGGCGGACGAGAGCATCGCGCGCGCATCCCGCATCGAGCAGTTGCTCGCGCAGGTGCGCAATGAACGCGAGGCGTCGGCCGAGTCGAACGCCGAGGTGGCGCCAGCTTCGGATACTGGTGCTGACGGTGACGTGGGCGCAGCGCCGGACGACACGACGCCGTCCGGCCGCTGACGGTACCGACGCAGCCTCGCGGGACGGGCGTGGACGGCCTCCTGTACGTCGACAAGCCGGCGGGAATGACCTCGCATGACGTGGTCGCGGTGGTCCGTCGCGCAGCGCGTAGCAAGCGCGTCGGACACGCCGGAACCCTCGATCCGTTTGCCACCGGGTTGCTGGTGCTCGCGGTTGGACAATGCACGCGACTGTTGCCGTACGTCATGGGCGAGCCGAAGGTGTACGAGGCGGTGATCCGTTTCGGACACGAGACGGACACCGACGACAGCACCGGGACGCCGACGATCCAATTGCCTTCGCCTGAGCTGCACGACGAGCGCGCCCTGTCTGAGGCGATTGCCGGGCTCACGGGCGCAATCGCCCAGCAGCCTCCCGCGTATTCCGCGAAGCACGTCGACGGACAACGCGCATATGCACTGGCGCGACGCGGTGTCGACGTCGTGTTGCCACCGGTCACGGTGGTGGTGCACGAGTGGATCGTTCTCGGAATCACCGATGCACGACTGCACGTACGCATCAGCTGCGGCGGGGGCACCTACGTTCGGGCGCTTGCGCGTGATCTCGGCCGCGCGCTGGGCAGTGCTGCGCATTGTGAATCACTGCGCCGTGTCGCAAGCGGGCCGGCGTCGGTGGTGGACGCCGTCCCCCTCGCGGCGTTGACGCCCGGTGCCATTGCCGAAGGCGTCGTATCACTGCAGCCACCACTGATGGCACTCGGGGGTGTCGCCCACGAGCCGCTCGACGATGCAGCGTTGGAGGACTTGTCGTTCGGACGCGCGGTACGCGCGACGCAGGACGGCGAGCTTGCCGCACTGCTGCGCGACGGAGCGGTCGTCGCGATTGCGCGTCGCGCTCCTGGTGATCGCTGGCAACCCAAGGTCGTGCTGCTCGGAACGTCAGCAGCATGAGTCGAACGTCGCCCGACATCGTATCCCATGATGACGAGACCGTGCTTCCGGTCGGTGACGGCGGTGCCGTGGTTACCGTGGGCACGTTCGATGGCATGCATCGCGGGCATCAGGATGTGCTGCGTCGCGTGGTGGCTCGCGGTGAGTCGACGGGGCGGCCAAGCGTCGTCGTCACCTTCGATCCGCATCCGCTCGAGGTGGTGAAGCCCGAGCATGCGCCGCGTCTGCTCACGATGCACGCGGAAAAGCTCGAATTGTTTGCCGCGTGCGGCGTTTCCTACGTGGTCGTCCTGCCGTTCACGCGATCGCTCGCGGCCTATGAGGCCGACGCCTTCGTGGATCTCGTGCTGCGCCGGCGGTACGACATGCGCGAACTGCTGGTTGGGCACGATCATGGCTTCGGGCGCGGCCGCATGGGTGACATCGACATGTTGCGGGCGCTCGGCGCCAGCCGCGGGTTCGGCGTGACGGTGCTCGATCCCGTGCACGACGCAGACGGACACCCCATCTCGTCGACGGGCATTCGGCGAGCGATTGGCGCGGGCAATCTCGTGGCCGCACAGGCCGGGCTCGGCCGGCCCTACAGCGTGAGCGGCCGCGTCGTCGGCGGGGACCAGCGAGGGCGCTTGCTCGGCTTCCCGACCATCAATCTCTCGGCGCCGGATCCGCGGAAGCTGCTGCCGCCTGACGGGGTTTATGCGGTCCGGGCGCACACGCCGACCGGCGCATTCGGCGGGATGGTCAACCTCGGCGGGCGCCCCACGTTCGGCAGCAACGAGCGGCGCATCGAAGCCCACCTTTTCGACACGGCGGGCAGCTGGTACGACATGTTCGTGCGGCTCGACTTCATGAGCCGGCTGCGTGATGTGCAGCGTTTCGACCGTCCGGAGGCGCTTCAGGCACAGTTGGCCCGCGACGAGCGCGAAGCGCGCACGTCGCTCGGATCCTGAACACGTCTTCAGGCACGAAACGAGCTCCGCGCTAGCTACCGCGACCGTAGGAAAGGGCGTAAGTTATGGGGCTTGGCGCACTTCAGGCGCCTCCCCCTGGGTCGTCGGACCTCACCGCGCACTCGGGAGCGACGCTCGCGTCGCTCCATCATCACCTCTGGCCACCGGCATCGATGGCGAACTTGAAGTATCGCGTCCTGCTCATCGTAGGACTGCTCGCGGTTTCCGTGTGGGCGCTGTTCCCGCGCACCGTGATCGAGCGCGTGAAGCGCGATGGCGTCTTCGTATACGACACGGTGAAGCGTGTACCCCTCAAGCAGGGGCTCGATCTCAAGGGCGGGATGCATCTCACGCTCGAAATCGACGAGTCCAAGCAGGCAGTCGCCGACAAGTCGGAAGCCATCGACCGCGCCATCCGGGTCGTTCGCGAGCGCATCGACGAGTTCGGCGTGTCCGAGCCGATCGTGCAGAAGGTGGGCGACGATCAGATCTACGTCGAGCTGCCGGGCATCGACGATCCCGAACGGGCGCAGGACGTCGTGCAGAAATCGGCGTTCCTCAAGTTCCAGATCGTCGACAAGAGCGGAGCGTTCGAGCGCGTGCTGCCGCGCTTCGACGAGCTCGCGCGCGCGGCGAATATCGTCGCGGCCGGTGAGCCCGTCGGCGGCGACACGAGCAAGGCATCGACGGTGACGTCGCTGCTCACGCAGAAGTCGGACAGCCAGAAGGCGGACAGTGCGAAGGGCGATTCGTCGGCAGCCGTCGGCACGACGGGCGCCGACAGCGCATCGAAGAATGCCGTGACCGTCGGACTGTTCTCGAAGAACGTGCAGCAGGGCCAGATGCCGGGGCAGTACGTCATTCGCGAGGAACTGCTCGGCGCGTTCGAGCAGGCACTCGCGCTGCCGGCGATTCGCGATGCGATGCCGCCCGGCAAGTCGCTGCTCTGGGGCACGGACTCGCTCGTCGTCGGCGCGCAGCGGTACCGGACCCTGTACATGGTCGATGCGCGCGAGATCATCGATGGCACCGTGCTCACGGACGCGCGCCCCTCGAGTGATCCGGTCGAAGGCAACGTCGTGCAGTTCACGCTCAACAACGAAGGGGCGCGCCGCTTCAAGAGCGAGACCGGCAAGCACGTGAAGGACAACATGGCCATCGTGCTCGACGATCGCGTGGTCACGGCCCCGGTGCTGAACAGCGCGATCGGTCGCAATGGCCAGATCACCCTGGGTGGTGGCTCGCTGCAGGCCGCACAGGATCTTGCCTTGGTGCTGCGCGCCGGTGCGCTGCCAGTGCCGCTGAAGGTCGCGGAAGTCCGAAGCATCGGCGCAAGCCTGGGCCAGGACTCGATCCGCAATGGCGTGATTTCCCTGGTCGTGGCGCTCGGACTCATCGTCCTGATCATGGTCGGCTACTACAAGTTCTCCGGCCTGCTGGCCGTGGGCGCCCTCGCGCTGTTCCTGGTGTACACGCTCGCGACGCTCGCCGGCTTCAATGCCGCGCTCACGCTTCCTGGCCTTGCGGGCTTCGTGCTCTCCATGGGTATCGCCGTCGACGCCAACGTGCTGATCTTCGAGCGCATCCGTGAGGAGCTCGATCATGGCAAGTCGGTGCGGCTGGCCATCGACGAAGGTTTCCGTCATGCGCTCAGCGCCATCGTCGACACCTCGGCCGCGACGATCCTGTCTGGCATGGTCCTGTATCAGTTCGGCACTGGCCCGGTCCGCGGGTTCGCCGTGACGCTCATCGCGGGGCTCGTCGCCTCGCTGTTCACGGCGATTTTCGTGAGCAAGACCTTCTTCCTGATCTGGATGAACCGTTCGCGCGGTGTCCAGACTTTGAGCATCTGAGGCCATCATGCTGCGGATCTTTCACAACACGCAATTCCAGTTCGTCAAGCATTGGCGCATGGCCGCGATTCTCACCATCGCGTTCATCGCGGCGGGCCTCGTCATGTTCGGCGTCAACGGTTTCCGGTTGAACAAGTCGATCGAGTTCACCGGCGGCACGCTGATGCAGCTCAAGTTCACCGAAGCACCGGATGTTGGTGTGCTTCGGTCCACGATTGCGGACGCCGGTATCGCCGGTGCGGAAATCGTCCAGTATGGCACCGCGACGGAGTACACCGTGCGCGCGCAGGGTGAGGCACAGGTCCAGGCCCAGAATGCCGGCGCCGAGGGTGTCGCCAAGCAGATCGAGGCCGCGCTCGACGCGAAGTTCGGAGCCGACAAGGTCGAGGTCGTGCGAAGCGAAGCCGTCGGTCCACGTGTCGGCAGCGAGCTTGCTCGTGGCGCCATGCTCGCCATGATCATCGCGTCGCTGTTCACGCTCGTGTACCTCGCGGTGCGTTTCGACTGGCGTTTCGGTGCAGCCGCGGTGCTCGCGACGGCCCACGACATCCTGGTGACGTTCTCGTTCATCGTGCTGATGGACATCGAGATCTCGCTCACGGTCGTCGCCGCGATCCTCACCTTGCTTGGCTACTCGGCCAACGACACGATCATCATCTTCGATCGCGTGCGCGAGAACCTGCGGAAGCAGCGCAAGGGAGAGCCGCTGCGCGAGGTGCTCGATCGCTCGATCAACGAGACGCTGCCGCGCTCGGTGCTCACGCATGCGACCACGCTGGCCGCGACGCTGGCGCTGCTGTTCTTCGCCGGCGAAGTGATCCGGCCGTTCGCATGGGTCATGGCGTTCGGTATTTTCGTCGCCACGTTCTCGTCGATCTATGTGGCCGGCCCGGTCCTGCTCTGGATCGAATCGCGCTACCCGCGCAACACGTCCGAGGCGGCAGGTCGCGCAGTGCGCGCTGGCGCCACGGCGGAAGGGGCGGTCGCGAATCGCCCTCGCAGCACTGGTCGCGTCGCCGCAAACTGATGCGCGCATGACGCCGATGACAGGCTTCATCGACAGTCATGTCCATCTGGCAGATCCCGCGTTCGCAGAGGATGCGGACGCGGTGGTCGAACGGGCCCGCGCAGCTGGTGCGCGGGCCCTCGTGTGTATTGGGGAGTCTCCCGCGGCCGCACTGCGCGCACAGGCCCTCGCCGCGCGTTATCCCGGCTTTGTCTTCCATACCTGCGGCGTCCATCCGCACGACGCTGCATCCTGGGACGCTGCACGCGATTCGGGGGCCATTCGCGACGCGGTCGGGCAGGGTGCGGTCGCGATTGGTGAGTGCGGGCTCGACTATCATTACGACACCGCGCCTCGCGTGCAGCAGCGTCGCGTCGTCGACGCGCAGATCGCCCTCGCCGCCGAGCTGTCGCGCCCGATCGTGCTTCATACGCGCGAGGCGGAAGCGGACACCCACGACTTGTTGCAACAGGCGGCCAGCGCCGGTGTACGCGGCGTGCTGCACTGCTTCACCGGCACGAGCGCGCTGGCGGAGGCCGGGCTGGCGGCCGGATGGTGGGTCTCGTTCAGCGGCATCGTGACCTTCCGCGGCTGGACGGACGACGCGCTCCTGCGGATGGTGCCGGACGACCGTCTTCTCGTGGAATCGGACGCACCCTACCTTGCGCCAGTGCCTTTCCGCGGCAAGCGCAACGAGAGTGCCTACGTGAGTCACACGCTTGCCCGGCTGGCCGCAGTCAGGGGTACCACCGTCGCATCGCTTGGGGCGACCACGGCGCGCAACACCGCCCAGTGCTTCGGGCTGTCTCTCGATTCCGTTCCTTCTTCCAACTGATCCCGATGTCCACACACGAGTTGCACACCGACCACGCCCCTAAGGCCATTGGCCCCTACGCGCAGGCAGTGCGTGCACACGGCTTCCTGTTCACGGCCGGACAGATCGCACTCGATCCGGTGACCATGGAGATCGTATCCGGCGATGTCGCTGCGCAGACCGACCGTGTGCTGCAGAACCTCTCGGCGATTCTCGACGAGGCTGGTGCGGGGTGGGGAGACGTCGTGAAGACCACGGTGTTCCTGCGCGACATGGGCGACTTTGCCGCCATGAATGCCGTGTACTCGCGGGTCCTCGGCGATGCACGTCCCGCGCGCTCGACCGTCGCGGTGCTCGGATTGCCGCGCGACGTTCGCGTCGAGATCGAGGCAGTGGTTGCGCTGCGCGATGCCTGACATGCGCCGGCGCGGGAGCGCGATCGTCGCGATGGCGCTCGGTCTCGCCGCATCGTTGGTGGGGCTCAACACTCCGCTGGCAGCGCAGCGTGGTGACAGCCTGCGCGTGCAGGTTGCCGCTGACACGCTCGTGCGCGCGACCGGAGTGCGTCCGGCATCGCGCACCCGGCTCGCGCCACCGCTCACACCCCGTCGCGCCTTCCTGTACTCGTTGATGCTGCCGGGCTTCGGACAGTCGCGGCTCGATCGCGGCTCCTCGGGCGCGCTCTTCGCGAGCGTGGAGCTCGCGGCCCTCGTGATGGTGCGCCGCAGTATCGGCGATGTGCGCGAGGCGCAGCGCTACCGGATCGACACCTTGCCGGCATCCTTCGTGGATGCCGTCGCGGGCATCACGCCCGTCGGGCAGTTCGTCGGCCGCTATTCGCCCGACCTGGTGCGTACTCGGCGCCTGCATGTCGAGGACTGGCTGGCGGTCGTCGCCTTCAATCATCTCTTTTCCGCCGTCGATGCGTACGTGGCCGCCCAGCTCTGGGATGTGCCGCTCTCGCTCTCGGCGAAGCGTGCACCGGGCGGTGCCGCACTCGTTGCGACCGTGCGATTTTGAGCACGTCGCGTACGCAGGGTGCCATCGGTGTGTTCGACTCGGGGCTCGGTGGCCTTACGGTCGCGCGCGCGCTGCTGGAAACGCTGCCCTGCGAATCCCTGCTGTACGTCGGTGACACGGCGCGCGTGCCCTATGGCCCCAAGAGCCCCGAAACGGTGCGGCGCTACGCCAGCCAGATTGCGGAGTGGCTGGTCGACGAGGGCGTGAAGGCGATCGTTGTGGCCTGCAACACCGCGACCGCGCACGCACTCGATCTCCTGCAGCAGGCCTCACCAGTTCCGGTGATCGGCGTCGTCGATCCGGGGGCCAGGGCGGCCGTCGACGCGACGCCGCTCGGCCGTATCGGCGTCATTGGCACGGCGGGCACCATCGCGTCGGGTGCCTACGAGCGTGCGATCCACGCGCTCCGGCCGGATGCCGAGGTGCTCGCGCAGGCCTGCGCGCTGTTCGTCCCGCTCGTCGAGGAGGGCTGGGTCGACGGTGAAGCGACGCGGCTGATCGCGCACACGTACCTCGCTCCGATGCGTGCGGCTGGCGTGCGCTCGCTGGTCCTCGGTTGCACGCATTATCCGCTGCTCGCACCGGTCATCGGCCGCGAGATGGGGCCGGAGGTTGCACTGATCGACAGCGCGGCCGAAACCGCGGCGGAAACAGCACGCGTGCTCCAACAGCACGGGATCGCGGCGTCGGCGGCGAATGTGCCGCATCACCGCTTCATCGCGTCAGACGCGCCGGACCGCTTCCTTGCGCTCGGTCGGCGATTCCTCGGGGCTACGCTCGCCGACGTCGAGCACGTTCCCTTCGGCTGAGTCGGCCCACCGGTGCGACTCGTTCCACGCGAGTCGCGTGATGGTGCGATCGTCGATGCGCAGGAACTGCTGATCGAGATACCATGCGCCGGCATTGGCATACCACCCGTCGCCGATTGGGTCCAGCATCGGGACGTGCGAGTGCCCGTGAATGACCAGTTGCGGGCCGCCAGCGGCCGTCAGAAGCGCTGATCCGATCGCACGCAGGCCTCGCCCCTCGTCGCCCGCGCGACGGTGCCGGCTCGTGTCGGACGACGCCAACGCCACGCGCGATGCGAAGTCCGGATGCAACCACCCGAACGCGCGAATCGCCAGCGGATGCCGCAGCACGCGACGCAACCTGCGGTACGGAGCATCCTCCTTGTCTCGCAATCCGTCGCCGTGCGCCAGCAGGCACCGCCACGGGCCGATACGACCTTCCCATGGCTCGAGTGTGTAGGCAGCGCCGGTATCGGCGGCGAGCTGCGCACCACCCCAGCAATCGTGGTTGCCGCCGATCCACAATATTTCGACGCCAGCCTCGCGCACGTCGGCCAGCGCGGCCAGCACGCGAAATCCGCTGCGCGGCATCACATGCTCCCATGCGAACCAGAAGTCGAACAGGTCGCCCATGATGACCAGCGACCGGGCCCGCCCCGGTAGGCCGCGCAGGAACGCGAGCAGCGAGCGCTCGGCGTCCGCGGGCGCGATGCCCAGGTGGGCATCGCCGATGACGTAGCACGGAGTAGGCAACTCACGGGGCAGCACGCTGGGCAGCACGCGGGCAGTCTAATGCCTCCCCTCGACGCGGACAAACGGCGGGGCCAGCTTTGATGCGGCCCTCCTCTCCATTTCCTCGACGATGCCCCACGAAACGTTCTCCGACCTTCGCGTCCGCTACGCAGAAACCGATCAGATGGGAGTCGTCTATCACGCCAACTACCTCGTCTGGTGCGAGATCGGCAGAACGGATTTCATTCGCGCGAGCGGGCGACCGTACGCGTCGCTCGAGCAGGATGGCGTACGGCTTGCAGTGTCCGATGTCACGATGCGGTTCCACGCGTCCGCGCGCTACGACGATGCCATCCGGGTGTTCACGCGGTTGGTCGACGTCCGCTCTCGGTCGATGACGTTCTCCTACCGCGTGCGCAAGGCTGACGGAGGCCCGCTCCTCGTCTCGGCAACCACAGCACTCGTCTCGATCAGTACGGACGGACGGCTGGTGGCCATGCCGCCGGACGTTCGCTCCTTCCTCACGGCGGCCGTCGGCCCGGAGTTTGACCGTGCACACTAGTCCCGCTTCGTCTCGTCACCGCTCGCGTGTGCTGCTGACCCTCGCGGGCTCGCTGTATCTCGGTGCCTGCGCAGCCGGATCACGCGCCGCGGGAACGGGAGCCGTTCCGGTTTCGGCCGACGACATGCGCGACGACGCACGGCTGCTTGCCCTGTTCGACACGCGCGGGCAGGACACCCTGTTGATCGATCGCATGCTTGCCAGCACCACACCCGCACGTCGTGCTCGCGGGGTGCTCGTCGTCGGGCAGAACGCCATCCGCGCGCGCTATCCCGCGCTGCGCCGTTTGCTGGTGGATGCGGATACGGCTGTTGCGGCCAGCGCCGCCTACGCGCTCGGACTTGCAAAGGATTCCGCATCGATCGTCGCCTTGGGTCGCGCGTTTGCCGGTGCGCCGGATGTCGTGGCGCGCGAGGCCGCATGGGCGCTCGGTGAGATCGGTGAACCGTCCCGCACGGTCATCCTGATCGCCCTGGGTGACGGCACCGCGCAACCGCGCGTGTCGAGCACCGCTGCCCAGCGTGCGCCGCTGGTGCGCGCGGAGATGCTGTTGTCGGCCGTCAAGCTGCGCGGCGTACCGGTGGCCGCCGTCGCTGCCTGGGCGAGTGACACAGCCGACGCCGTCGCGCGTGCCGTCTCGTATACGCTGGGCCGGCCGCGCGTGGCGGCGGGTGTGCGCGTCCTGTTGCCGCTTGCCTCGCACCGGGACGAGTTCGTTCGGCAGCATGTGGCGCGCGCGCTGATTCGCGACAGCGTTGGTGACGCACAGGCGGCTGCAGCGCGCGAGGCGCTCGCGGTGCTGTTGACGGACGCGAGCCCGCGCGTACGCGCCAACGCCGTACGCAGCGCCGCCACATACGGCGCGTCGATGCGCGCCGCGTTCGACAAGGGACTGCGTGATCCGGACGCCAACGTGCGCGTCGCGGCGACGGAAAGTGTCGGGGCCATGTTCGCGCGGGATGCGGCCGCCTGGCAGGGTGCGTGGGCGCAGGATACGCTGTTCACGGTTCGGCGCGCACTGTTGGTCGCAGCGCGGCGGGCCGGCAGTGACGCGTTGACGGCGGGAGAGGAAGCCTGGAAGTCGGCGCCGGACTGGCGCTATCGCGCGGCCTCTTTCGAGGCGCGCGCGCTTGCACCCGGTGCGGACCGCGCTGCGCTCGGCCGGGCCATGCTCGCCGATGGGGACTCGCATGTGCGCGCAGCGGCCCTGGCGCTGCTGCCCGCCGCGGCGGACGACAGTGGGAGTCGCGCCGTCTTTCGCGGGCTCCTGGGAGATGCGGATGTCTTCGTGCGGGCGGGCGCGCTGCGTGCCCTTGCCCGCAGTGCGCGCGCGAGCGAGATCCCGGCGGCATTGCTCGCGTACAATCGTGCGGCGCGTGATGCCGAGGCCGACGCGCGCGCCGCTGCGCTTCGCTACATCGCCGCCGCTTGGACACGGGATAGCGCGGCGGTTGACGGCGCGACCCTCGCGTCGCTGCGCGCGCTCCCGTCGTCGGCTGATCCGGCATCGCGTGCACTGGTGGATCGCGTCACGCCACTGGCGTCGTGGCGTGCGGTGGCCGCGGAGCCTCGGCCGTTGGCCGACTACGAGCGCATCGCGCGACGCTGGCTCGCGCCGGGTGCGCGCATGCCCGTCGCGGTGATTCGCACCGATCGCGGCGACGTGACGCTGCAGCTCCTTGCGTCGGATGCACCACTTGTGGTCGATGCCTTCGTCACGCTCGCTCAAAAGGGCTTCTACCGCGGTTCGCGCTTTCACCGCGTGGTGCCGAACTTTGTCGCACAGGACGGAGACCCGCGCGGCGATGGGAGTGGCGGCCCCGGCTTTGCACTGCGTGACTCGTACACGCGCCAGCGGCACGAACGGGGTTGCCTGGGTCTTGCAACGTCGGGACCGGATACGGGTGGCAGCCAGTACTACCTCTGTCACTCGGCGCAACCGCACCTGGACGGCCACTACACCGTGTTCGGGACCGTGCTGCGTGGCTTCGACGTGATGGACGCCATCGTTCAGGGAGATCGGGTACTCAACGTGGAAATTCGATGATGCGAAAGCATACCAATGTGCGTGTGCTGTGTCTCACGCTTGTGGGTGCGCTTGTTGGCGCCGTGGCGTGTGCTCCCGGAGCGAGACCATTGCCGGGGGCCCCGACGGCCGCGGTGTTGCCACCGACCCGGCTGGCGCCGCGCCCGGCACAGTGGAAGTTCACGTGGGCGTACAAGGATGAGACCTTCGAGGCCACTGGCGATGGCGTGTTGCGCATCCAACCGCCGGACCGTGCGCGCATGGATTTCTTCCTGAAGAACGGGATGTCCGGCGGGTACGCAATTCTGATCGGCGACTCGTTGTCGGTGCCGGGGCCGGACCTCGTCAAGCGCTTCCTCCCACCGGAGCCGCTCATGTGGGCCTCGGTCGGTCAGCTGTCGCTGCCGCCGACCACGGACACTATCGCGCGCGCCGACGGCGACACGTTGCGAGTCGATATGGGTACATTGCGGGGCGGCGACGCGTCGAAGGCCGCCGGACGCGCCTGGCGCCTGGCATTTGCCGGGCCGACGCTGGCACGGGTCGAACGCATCGAGGACGGAAAACTCGCGGAGTGGTTGACGCGTCGGCGCGGTGCGACTGGCCAGTGGGATGTGCTGTACGTGAACGAGGGCGGCAAGCGTCGACTCTCCATCAATGTCACCGATACGACTGTGGTCGAGGGATTTGATGACGCGATCTGGCGTCGCCCGTAAGCTGTTCGCCGTGAATCGAGTGCGCCGCGCGCTGCTGCCCGCGGCGCTCGTGCTGGGCACGCTGCTGCAGAGCGCGTGCCTCTACACGTTCTCGGGTGGTGGTGGCCTGCCCAAGGGCCTGCGCAGCGTTGCCGTTCAGCCGTTCGACAATCAGACCGCAGTCCCGGACCTGCAGCGCGAGATCCTCGACCAGCTCCGGCGCGGCATGCGTGACCGGCTGAACCTGCGCGAAGCTCCCGAGGCACGCGCCGATGTGGTGGTGCGCGGCACGATCGTGCGCTATGACGTCGACCTGCCGGCGGGCGTCAGCGCGGATCCGCGGCAGACTACCTCGACACGCCGCCGGCTGCAGATCGTGATCGACTTCGAGATGCTTAACCAGAAGACGGGCCAGGTGCTGTACAAGCGCGCAGGCTCGACGAAGGAAGGTCAGTACGCCGAAGGGGGTGAAGCCGTCGGTCGTCGCAACGCCGTGGAGAGCCTGGTCAACGAACTTCTCGAGGGAGCGCAGTCGCAATGGTGACCCTGCACGCCCCACGCCTGCCGTCCTCGAAGATCATGGACCTCGAGGCACTGCGCGCTTGGCGCCAGTCCGTGCGCGGCGCCGTCGTGTTCACGAATGGCGTGTTCGACCTACTCCATCCCGGCCACGTCGAGATTCTGGACCAGGCACGCCGTGAGGGCGGATCGCTCGTCGTCGGGATCAACAGCGATGCGTCGGTGCAGCGTCTCAAGGGACCAACGCGCCCCGTGCGCAGCTGCGGTGAGCGCGCCATTGTCCTCGCAGCACTGGAGTCCGTCGATGCCGTGGCTGTATTCGAGGAGGATACGCCGCTCGAACTCGTCACGGCGCTCGAGCCGGATGTCATCGTGAAGGGCGGTGACTACACCCCCGAGACGGTCGTGGGCGCGGACGTCGTGACCGCTCGAGGCGGCCGCGTGGTCATCGTGCCGCTCGTCGAAGGTCATTCCACGACATCAACGATAGAGCGCATGCGTGAGTAGCAGTGTCAGCGGCACCAGCAGCAGCACCGGCAGCAGCACAGGCAGCGGCAACGAGGGAAACTCTTCCGGCGCCGTCCTGCGGCCTCGCGTCGGTCGTGCGATGGACGCACTGCGCGAGGTCACGCTCGAGCGGAGTGCCGTGCGGTATGCCGAAGGCTCGTGCCTGATCTCGTTCGGTGGGACGCGCGTGCTGTGCGCCGCGTCCGTGGAGGACGGGGTACCCGGGTGGCGCCGTGGCAGCGGCGAGGGATGGATCACGGCCGAGTATGCGATGCTGCCGCGCGCGACACGTACGCGCTCGTCGCGAGAGCGCCAGCAGGTGGGTGGGCGCACGCAGGAGATCCAGCGCCTGATCGGACGCAGTGTGCGCGCGATGCTCGATGACTTTCGGTTCGGCGAGTTCACGGTCAAGATCGACTGCGACGTGCTGGAGGCCGACGGCGGAACGCGCACCGCGGCGATCACGGGTGCTTGCGTCGCCGTGCACGACGCGTTCGACTGGATGGTGCGCACGGGCCGTGTGGCGATGTCGCCGGTCAAACGGCGTGTTGCCGCCATCAGCGTGGGCGTGGTAGACGGCGAGCCGCGACTCGACCTCGACTACGAGGAGGATGTGCGCGCCGGTGTCGACATGAACGTGGTGATGAGCAGCGAGTCGCGCTTCGTGGAGGTGCAGGGCACCGGTGAGCACGGGACGTTCGGACGCGGTGAGCTCGACGGCTTGCTCGACATCGCCGTGCGTGGCATCGCGATCCTCGACGAGGCGCAGCGATCGGCGTTGCATGACGGCCGGGCGCATGTGCCGGTCGTGGCCGACCGCTGAGGCGACAGGGACGCCTGGTCTGACGTTGCCGACTGTGCAGACGCACGCGTGATGTCACGCATGATGTCACCAGCGGAGCACTCGTCGACCCTGCTGTCGTCACCTCTGGTGCTCGCTTCCCGAAACGAAGGCAAGCTGCGAGAACTTCGGCCGCTGATCGAGGCGGCGGGCTTTCGCGGGGAGACCCTGGTCGATGTCGGCATCCCGGAGTCGGCGGAGGAGGATGCGCTCGAGGTGCACGACACGTTCGAGGCAAATGCGCTCGCCAAGGCGCGGTGGTTCGCGGCGTTGCTCCCGGGGCGCGCCGTGCTCGCCGATGATTCGGGGCTGGCCGTCGACGCGTTGCATGGCGCTCCGGGCGTGCGGAGCAAGCGTTGGTCGAACCGCCCGGAGTTGATGGGAGCTGCGCTCGACGAGGCCAACAATGCGATGCTGCTCGATGCGCTGGAGACGGTGGGCGCGCGCGAGGGTGCACCACGTGCTGCGACCGGGGTTGCCGGGAGCGGGAACGCCGGGCGCACCGCGCGGTATGTGTGTGCGGCAGCGTGCATCTGGCCCGACGCCCGGGGCGGGCGGGAGTTCGTGGCGCACGGCGAGACCGGCGGTGTCATTCTGAGCGCCCCTCGGGGTAGCGGCGGTTTCGGCTACGACCCCTACTTTCTGTCGGACGAGCTCGGGGCGACGTTCGCCGAGGTGTCGCGGGAGGCGAAGGGGGCGGTGAGTCACCGGGGGCGGGCATTCGCCGAGCTCTTCCGCCTTATTGATGCGGCAATCTTGCGGAGGCCGGTTGACCCGGCGGAGCAGGGCGGATAACATACCCCCCCGCTGCGGGGCGTAGCGTAGCCCGGTATCGCGCCTGCTTTGGGAGCAGGAGGTCGCCGGTTCGAATCCGGCCGCCCCGATTGTGCTGGACGTGGACGTATGCAGAGCGCGGGTGCAGTGGTCGGGTGCAGGCGTTGGGTCCCGCCAGGGGAACCGGCGGCGGAGGTAGGCGCCAGTAGCTCAGCTGGATAGAGCGGCAGCCTTCTAAGCTGCGGGTCGGGGGTTCGAGCCCCTCCTGGCGCGCTGATGGATGCGGGGCCGGCGGAGGGGTGCCGGTGCGGGAGGTTCGTTGGGAGTACGTGGTGGTGGTCTACGCGCCCTTAGCTCAATGGTGGAGCAGCTGACTCTTAATCAGTAGGTTCTAGGTTCGAGTCCTAGAGGGCGCACTTGCAGGGTGATGGTGATGGTGATGCGAGGGTGGCGGTTCGCGGACGCAGAAATGTTCTGCGGAGGGACTAGCGGAACGCAGTTCGGCCCGCTATGTATTAAGGCTCTGGTGGACGCGCTCTTTCGATGTGACTTCGGTCGCACGGGGAGCAGCTGACGCCGGAACCCATCGGACGCCGGGAGAGTAGGAGGGCGTCCGGTCCGAGCGAGTCTGGTTCCCGGGTCGTGGCGATGGCGGCGAGAGTCGCAGGAGCTGCGAAGTAGCGGAACCTTCTGGTCACGTGGCGGTATGACGTGACCCTGGCGCGGTGAGTTGAGGTTTGAGTCGGGTTGGCGCAACGTGAAGAAATTAGGACTTGCGCTTACGATTTGTCCGGCATAACTTCGCCACCCCTTCGCTGACGGGCAGTCGCGGAAGAGCGGAATCTTCGAGATTCTACGCACTGCAGACGCCCAAACGGACGCCGAAGCGAAACGGAAGAAAGTTGCGCTGAGGGGTTGACGAGGCGAAGTCGGCAGGTTAAAATGTAAGTCTGGCCGCGAAACGCTGGCCGAAACGAAAAAGCTAAGTTAAGCAGCTCTAAGGAGTTGCGAGAAAATAGAAGGAACCGGACCGCAAGGTTTGGGTACAACAAGAAGTCAGAAACAACGCTGTTTGACAATCGAAGTTGAGATCGAATCATGTGCGGGGCGGTGTCTTTGACCTGCGGCTCCATCAGGGCTGCAGCGAGACACTAACCTGATGATTTTTAAAGTGATTCGGCGCTAGATCTTCTTCGGAAGGTCGCGCTGAAGAGCCATCGAACAATCCATTGGAGAGTTTGATCCTGGCTCAGGACGAACGCTGGCGGCGTGCTTAACACATGCA
>JAZKCW010000138.1:0-17336 GCA_040387895.1 Gemmatimonadota bacterium | reverse complement strand
CCGGGTATACGGTCTCGACACCCCTGCTGCAGACTCCGCAATCGTATAGGCCATCGCGCTCACCGTCTCGTTTGAAGGACGAAGCGGCGTGGAGGAGGTCACACGCCACGCTGGAGAGGTATCGGCAGGTGATCCAGCGCACTCCACTGCATTTTGCGAATTTCTTTTCCGTGCTCGTCCAGCAGGGGCGGCGGGCGGCGGATCCGGCCCCCCGCCGCAGGGGCAACCCCTGTCTCCGCCGAGGCTTCCGTGTCGGCCAACGCCTCTCGCACCGAGCGCACGAGGCCACATGGCACCCCTCGTGCGCCGAGCAGGTCGAGCCATTCAGCGGCCGGTCGCGACTGCAGGGCGGTTGCAACGCGATCGACTATCGAATCGCGGGCAGCCAGCCGACCGGCATTGGTTCGGAGGCCGGGGTCCGCCGCGAGATCGGTCAACCCGAGCGCAGCTATGAGCGACTGCCACTGTGCGTCGGAACCGACGGCGACCACGATTGGCCGGTCCGCGGCATCGAATAGCTGGTACGGCACCAGGTTGGGATGGGCGTTACCCCACCGCGCCGCATCGGCGCCGGTGACCAGCGTATTCTGCGCGACGTTCACGAGGGCCGCAGCGGCGCTCCCAGCGAGCGTGATCTCTAGACTGCGCTCTACCTGGACCCCGCGATCGCGTCCGGCCAGCGCAGCCAGAATGGCGGTGGTGGCGTCCTTGCCCGCCATGACATCGACGAGCGCGACCCCGACCTTGGTCGGTGCACCATCAATGGGTCCGGTGATCGCCATCCAACCGGACTCGGCCTGTACAACGAAGTCGTAGCCGGGGCGTGCACTGTCCGGGAAGCCGGCGATGGTACACCAGATCAGTCGAGGATGCGCAGCCAGCAACATCCTCTTATCCAGCCCGTAACGCGACAGCACACCCGGAAGGAAGTTGTCGATCACGACATCCGCCCCCGCGATGAGCTCCAGGAGCAGCGCCTGGTCTGCCGGGTCAGTGAAGCTCGCGGCGAGCGACACCTTGTTGCGATTGGTACTCAGGAAGTACGCCGATTGCCCGCGTGCGTCGAATGGCGGCCCCCAACCGCGGGTCTCGTCTCCAGTTCCAGGACGCTCGACCTTGATCACGCCTGCACCGAGGTCGCCCAAGGTCATCGAGCAGAAGGGTCCGGCAAGCACTCTCGACAGGTCTAGCACTCTGACCCCATCCAGTGGTAATGTCACCATATAGGCTCTAGACTGTCGTCATACAAGCGTAAGCGATGTCCATTCTTGCTGTGATGATGTGGAGTTGTGGCTTGGCCGAGGTGGGACGAACGGCTGCAACTATTCAAGGAACCATCATATTGCACGTCACAACGACTTGCATAGGGCACTCAAAATCATATAGTTACCCCCGTTCTGGTGGCCGAGTGACCGATTTGCGGCAGGACCTGCCGGGTCTCGATCAGCCCTGACCACCCGTGGTAACCATGTTTGGCGGAAGGAGTACGTTCGATCCATGGCCGACCAGCCGCAGTCCGACGACGAAACGACCACCGAAGCCGACGCTCCACCAGCCGTTCCAGCACCGCGTCGCGGGCCTGGGCACCGGGCTGCTGACGCGCGGGACACGGCCGCCGAAATGGCGCAACGTGCCCACGAGATCAGCCTCGAGGCTGGCAGCAAGATGGCGGGGGTGATGCGGGAAGTGATCGGGGCTGCCGCTGGACTGAGCGCCTTTGCGATCGAAAGCACGCGCGACCTCGTCCACTACATGGTGCGCCGCGGTCAGATGGCGCAGGATGAAGGCGACCAGCTCATCCAGCAGGCTGAAGCCGCCTATATCGCGAAGCATGGATCGCTGCCGAAGCCGGAGCCGAAGGCGCCGCCACCGAAGCCGATTCCACTTGGCCAGCTGCCGAAGGCCGTGACCGCTCCGGCGGCCGCGGCGGAAGCCGCGCTCGAGGCCCGCGCACAGATGCGCCTCGAACCGCAGCGCCCGGCCGACCGCACGCCCACGCCACCTGCCGCACCCAAGGCTCCGGCGCGCGAAGCCGCCGCACCAGAGAAGTCGGCCGCCAAGGCTCCGGCGGCCGAAAAAGTGGCCGAGAAGGCAGCGGACAAGGCGCCGGCTGAGAAGGCGCCGGCACCTGCGGCCAAGGCTCCGGCTCCGGCTGCGGCAGCCAAGGCACCGGCGAAGGCCGCAGCGCCCGCCAAGGTCGCTCCGCCCGCAAAGGCAGCGGCGCCCGCCAAGGCTCCGGCGAAGGCCGCTGCTGCACCTCCCGCCAAGACGGTGGCCAAGGCTCCGGCCAAGGCGGCACCGGCGAAGGCACCGGCCAAGGCCGCACCGGCAAAGGCGCCGGCCAAGGTCCCCGCGAAGAAGGCCGTCGCAAAGAAGCGATAGGGCGTGAGGCTCGGGGGCCGGGCACCGACCCGCCTCGACTTTGGTGGAGGGTGGACAGATGTCCCACCCTACCCCGAAGAGCGAGGCGGTTTTGTTTGCAACATCGCCATCGACCGCTACGCCTCGGTCACGATCGAACCGGTGCGGGCCGATGCAGCCAATGTCGAAATGACGGCGCTGGCGGCGGCGGCACTGCGCTAC
This sequence comes from Gemmatimonadota bacterium, assembly GCA_040387895.1. Classification (GTDB taxonomy): domain Bacteria; phylum Gemmatimonadota; class Gemmatimonadetes; order Gemmatimonadales; family Gemmatimonadaceae; genus Gemmatimonas. The sequence continues at coordinate 14,753 of JAZKCW010000138.1, read as the reverse complement.
GCACTGCGGTACGCTCGCCAACCCGGGTTGCACGCGACGATCAGCAGCGACTTCCCGGTTGGTTCCGGGTTGGGCGGCTCGTCGGCCGCTGGTGTCGCGCTCGCGGCAGCGCTCGCCGCGATGCGCGGGCAGACGATGAGCCGCAGCGAACTCGCCGAGTGGAGCCGGGCGGTCGAAACGGAGGAGCTCGGCATCGCTGGAGGGCGTCAGGACCACTACGCCGCGGCCTATGGCGGAGCACTGGGCCTCACCTTCGGCGCCCGCGGTGTCGAAGTGGAGCAGCTGCCCCTCAGCCCACCAGTGGCGTCAGCGCTCGAGCGTGAGTGCATTCTCGCGTACACTGGCGAGTCGCGCATTTCATCGGCAACCATCACTGCCGTGCTCGACGGTTACGCGCAACGCGAACCGCGTGTGCTCTACGCCCTCGAGCAGATGAAGCGACTCGCGTACGGCATGCGCGATGCCCTCGTCGCCGGTGACATCGGCTCGTTGGCCGCACTCGTCGACGAACATTGGACGCATCAGCGCTCGCTGCATCCGGGCATCTCCACGGACCGCATCGACGCGCTGGAGGCGGCGGCCCGGAAGGCCGGTGCACGCGGACTCAAAGCGCTTGGCGCATCCGGTGGCGGATGCGTGATCGTGTTCGCCGACGCTGGACGCACCGAGGCCGTGGTTCAGGCGATCGCACCATTCGCGACCGTCATGGACTGGCACGTCGCGCACGATGGTGTGACGGTTGCACCAATGAACGGCGCGCAATAGTCGATAATCGACGCTGATCGACGGTGATCGGCAGCAATAGCGCGCATTGGGTGGCCCTGTTGGGTGGCCCCGGGCGTCGCGGCTCACTATCGTCCGCGTGTGCCCTCACGATTCCCGCTCGATCCCGTTGCACTCACGGAAGCGCTTGTCCGCATCGACTCGCGCAATCCAAGCCTCGTGCCCGGCGCCCCAGGTGAACGCGAGTGCGCAGCGTTTCTCGCATCGGTGCTGAGCGGCTGGGGCTTCGCCGTCGCACTCGAGGAAGCGGCACCGGGCCGGCCGAACGTGATTGCGCGCATCGGCCCCACCGGACGGTCACCATTGGTGCTCAACGGCCATCTGGATGTCGTGGGCACGGACGGCATGCTGCACGAGCCCTTCTCGGCAGAACGTCGCGACGGCAGCATCTGGGGTCGCGGCGCGAGCGACATGAAGGCTGGCATCGCTGCGATGTGTGTGGCTGCGGCGCGTGCCTCTGCGCGCGGTTCGCTCGCGAGCGAGATCATCATCGCGGCGGTGTGCGACGAGGAGTACGAGTCGATCGGCACACGTGCACTGCTGGCGGGCGGCCTGCGCGCCACGGGTGCGATCGTCACCGAGCCCACGCGAATGACGATCTGTCCGGCACACAAGGGATTCGCGTGGGTCGAGATCGCGCTGCATGGCGTCGCCGCGCACGGAAGCCGGTACGACATCGGCGTCGATGCCGTGCGGCACGCGGGATTGCTGCTCGCCGCACTCGACCGGTTCGAGAGCGAAACGCTCACGGGGCGCACGCATCCGCTACTGGGTCGCGCGTCGCTGCATGCGGCCACGATTCAGGGTGGCACCGGATGGTCGACGTACGCGGAGCTGTGCACACTGCACGTGGAACGACGCACATTGCCCGGCGAGACCGCGGAGGGCGTCATGGGAGAGATCGAGACGATCCTCGACGGGTTGCGGGCGCAGCGTGATTCGTTTCGCGCGGAAAGTTCTCTCGTGTGTGCCCAACCACCGCTCGACCTCGCGCTCGATGCACCACTCGCGCGAGCCGTCATCGATGGTGCGCGCGCGCATGGGCTGTCCGGCGAGATCTCCGGCCTGCCCTGCTGGACCGATGCGGCCCTGTTCGACGCGGCCGGCATTCCCGCACTCTGCTTCGGCCCCGGTGACATCGGTCGTGCGCACTCCGCACAGGAGTGGATCGAGTGCGCCGATATCGAACGCGCGGCCGATGTGCTGGAGCACATCTGCGCCGCGTGGGGACGCGACTGACCGTGCCCCTTTCCGTTGCCGAGTACGACCGCCTCGAACGTGCAATCACGGACCACAAGCGGGTCGCGCTCCGGCGCCGAGGCCGCGAGCATCTCGTCATTCCGGAACGCCTGCGTCTCGTGCAGGGGCGCGAGGTGATCACCACCCGACACCCCTCGACGGGGCATCGCATGGAGCTCTTCGTCGACGAGATCGACGCGGTGGAGCCGGTCGGATGAGCACGACGTGGTTCCGCGCATCGTGACCTCACGCATCGTAATCGCACACATCATGAGACGAGCATGAGTGCACGCTACCCGCTGGTGTCCGTGTACGCGGATGAATCGTGCCTCGGGAATGGCCGCGCCGGCGCGACACCTGGCGGTTTCGGTGCGCTCGTCGAGTACCAGATGCCCGGCGCCGGGGTGGGGCGCTTCGACCTGTGGGGGTCGGAACCCGACACCACGAACAACCGCATGGCGCTGCGCTCGGTGACGGACACGTTCCGCGCACTGTCCCGGAAGGGCAACACGCTCTCGGTGCAGTTCACGACCGATTCGCGCTACATCGTCGACGGCATGACGTCGTGGGTGCGCGGCTGGATGGCGCGCGGATGGAAGCGTAGCCAGGGGGCCGTCGAGAACCTCGAACTCTGGCAGGCGGCAGTGGAAGCCGTATCGCTCCACGACTGCCAATGGGTGTGGGTGAAGGGGCACGCCGGGCACCCGCAGAACGAGTACGCCAACCATCTGGCGACGCGCGCCGCGGCCGAACAGAGCGCCACGGACGGACTGGTGCCCTCGTCATTCGAGGTCTGGTGGAGTGCGCAGTCGGCGAAATCCCGCTCGCCCGCCCCGGTCTCTCCCTTCCCCACTGCTGCGGGCTTCAAGGCCGCTCCGGCACTCGGCCCGGCGTTACGCCCCGCCGCGATGACGCGTCGTGAGGGGTAGATAATCCGGCCCTTGGGCGCCGGGCCAACCCCCGGACTCCCATGTTCAAGATTGCTTTCATCCTCGTGATCGGCATTGCCATTGGCTACAGCTACGGCTGGAAGGATGCGCAGGCCAACACGAAGCACGTTGCCGAGCGCATGGTCGAGCGCATCGGCGGCGACAACAAGCAGAACTTCAGCGGCGACATCGACGCGAGCATGAGCAAGGGCGAAGGTCGGTGAGGTCGCAGTGAGCGCCCCGGTAACCTCGTCGTCCGCAAGCGGCCCCTCCCGCGCGATGGACGACCTCGATCGGCTCGCATTCCGGCTGGTTCGCGTCATTCGTCAGCGGTACCCCCAGCTTCGCGACAACGGCTTTTCGCTCGCGGATCTCGAGGGTGTGCTGCTGCCGTATCGCGATGCCCGGCGTGAAATGGCCGATGGTGGCGCGGAGGCCTTCGAGATCACCATGCTGCGCCTGATCTCGGGAGAGCGTGGTTACGTCGGCACGGACGAGGAACTGCGCGACGCCTGTCGCAGCACGCTGGGTTTGCCGTCCCCGACGATGGCGCTCGTACGCGGGTGGGCAACGAGCCTGCTCACGCTCGGCCCCGCCGCACTCAGCGTGGGGACCGAGCGACTGAGTGGAGCCTTTGAAGCCGTGGCCGAAGCGGACGCCGTGGCGCGTACGCGGACGACAGGAAGCCGCGCGGTAGCGGGCAGCGCCGGGACGGATCCCAAGGCGGCAACACCGCTGCCGGCGTCGCGCCCCGTGGCGCATCAGGGGTGCCGATACTGTGGCGGACGTCTCCCGGAAGGGCGGAAACACACCTTTTGCCCGCACTGCGGCCTGGATCTCACCAAGCGCCAGTGCCCGGCCTGCAGCACGCAGCTGGAAATCGACTGGAGATTCTGTGTGACCTGCGGGCGCAGCGCGGAACTGCCGGACTTTCCCGTCCCTGCCACCGCCGCGATCCCGCGCGCGAGTTAGCGGCGAGGCGACCGCTCCGAGACCGCGCCTGTCCCCTCGGCGCGGACCGGCAGGCACGAGAATGGGTAAGGAATGCCATGCGCATTCCACTTCTTCGCCGCTCACGCACGCTCCGTGGACAGTCCTTTCCAGGCTGGGCGATCGCCTTGCTGGTCGTGTCGATGGCCGTCGCCGACCGAGCTGGCGCACAGGGCCGTTGGACGGTCAGGACCAGTCCGCACGTCGACCTGTGGCTGCACTCCTTCGCCTTGATCAGCGCGGATTCGTCCCCGGTGCCGCTCTACCTGCGCGGCTATCGCGACTCGGCGATGGTGCAGCGCAAGCGCGCGAACGTACTCACCTCGCTCGATGGTAATCGTGACGCGTTGGCCAAGCGTCTCGCCGAGTCGCCCGCGTATCTACAGGCGCAATTTCTACCGTTTCAGTTTTCGAGCTGGGATGAGATGCGTGGAGCAGCGGAGAAGTTCCTGCAGTTCGCTGGCGAACCACGACGTGCGCCGAACCAGCAAGTCGCAGAGCAGGTCGCTCTATTTGCTGGGGTGTTCTCTTCCCCGGCTGACCGAGACTGGTTACGACTTTTTCTTGCCTCAGCGCAGGATGAAAACGCTCGCTGGTTCGCCTCCGAACATTCACGCCAGCTCGCCTCCCTAACGGCGATAACGTCGACTGTCGACACGGCTTGGACGAATTCGTATCGTGCCAAGTTCGAGCGGTTTCTCAACAACACCAGTCAGCGCAACGGAGAAATGCTGCTGTCGCTCGTGATCGGCGGCGAGGGACGAGCCGGAAACGGGCGTGACCGCGGCACCGTAGTAGCTGTAACCTGGCCGACAAAGGTGGCGAATGCGCGAGAGGCGATCGTCGTCTTCGCGCATGAGGTGACCGGCTCGCTGGTCGGCGGGATCGTGACCGACAACGTCACGCCGGCCGAGCAGCGCGAGGGAATCGCCGACCGATACGTCTCGATCGGCCAGACCCGCGCCGGCGCCCTCCTGTTGGAGAAGATCGCTCCTGAACTCGTGGAACCGTACATGCGCTACTATCTGGCGCAGGCTGGCGCGCTGGTCACCGGTGACGTCCCTGCCGCATTCTCGCGGACCTTTGCATTGCCCAAGGCCATTACCGATGCTCTCCAGCGTCAGATCGACATCGTACTCGGCGGCATCTGATGGCTGATCCGACGTCCCGCCCGCCGCAGCCCGGCGGGCAGCCGGAAGTGGCTGTCTCACCCCCCGAACCCGCACGCGTGGCGGTTGCTGCGCCCGCGGATCCGATGGTGCGCCGAGCTGCGCTTGAACGAGTGCTGGCGCGCGCGACGGAACTGCAGGGCACCGGCAGCGACGCGCCCGAAGCGATCAGCGAGTCGCGCCTGCTCGAGATCGCCCGCGAGGTCGGCATCGACGCGAACCACGTCCGCCAGGCGCTCGCCGAGGAGCGGGCGGGGCAGGCTTTTGGCGAGAGCGAAAGTGGATTCCTGCTCGACAGCCTGGGCTCGGCCCACGTCGATGCGCAGCGCGCGGTGCCGGGAACGAGTGCGGACGTGCAGGCCCGCATCGAGGCCTGGATGCCCCGCATGGAGAGCCTGTCGGTTCGCCGGAAATCTCCGCAGCGGGTGAGCTGGGAGCCCCGGCAGACGGTGCTCGGGAGCGCACTGCGCGTCATGAGCTCGGGCAATCGTGCGGAGCTGGTGCGCGCCGACCAGGTGGTGGCGACCGTGACGCCAGTGGACGAATCGCGATCGGTGGTGCGCTTCGACGTCGAGCTGAACGGACTGCGCCGCACGCAACGCAATCTGGCCGTGGGCTTCGGGGTGGTGGCGAATGCCGCGGCGTTCGCGACGGTGGCAGTGCCGGTGGGCTTCATCGCCGCAGGCACGGGCAACGAGGGATTGCTCGGTGGCGGCCTGGCGGTGCTCGGCGCGCTGCAGGCGGGAGCAGGCTACGCGATCTGGCGTGGGCTCAAGAACAGCTATCGCCGGACGGTCGCACGCGTACAGCTGCGTGTCGAGCAGATGCTCGACGAGCTGGAGCACGGCGGGATGCAATCGCCGCCGTCGCTCCTGAAACAAGTACGCGGGGCATTGCTTGGGGAATAGCAGAAGCGGAACAGCAGAAGCCGTTACGCTTCTGCTAGTCTTACGCGAACCCGAGCTCGAATGCGCGGAGCCGTACGCGTGCGACCAGCCGGCGCACGCCCCAGTTGCTCATGACCAACATCGCGCCCGTCATCAGCAATGACTTCACTTCGCGGCGCGAGATCTTGACCGAGCCGCCTGGGCGGAGCATAGCAGTGCTCTCCACCAGGTCGCGCAACGTGGCGTACGCGAGCAGCAGTGGCAGCATGCAGAACAGACGGATCGACACGGCGCGGCGCGGGATGAGCAGGAGATAGTTGCGCGCTTCCTCGAGGTCGTGCCACGCGAGGGAGATCAGCTGCGAGAGCGCCGCGCGATTGCTGGCCACGAGTTCCGGCGCGAGGATACGGCTCTGCGTGCTGCCATGCTGCTGGAGCAGTTCCTCCGGCACGTAGATCGAGTTCTCCTTCTCGGCGTCGACGGCGACGTCCTTGAGGATGTTCACCGTCTGCAGCGCTTCGGCGAAAGCGCGGCACCGCTCGCGAAGAATTGCATAGCGCTTCTTGCCGATGCTCGGCGAATGCTCGTGCCACAGGTCCGTCAGCATGTACCCGACCGTACCCGCGACGTAGTAGCAGTACTCCTTGTACTCGTCGATGGTCTGGATGCGGATGCCGTTCGGGTAGAGGAGCACGAACTTGCGCATGCCGAGGGCCATCTCGCCGACCCACTTCCGCACCATCGCCTGCGTGGCGGCCGGCAGCTCCGCGAAATGCGCGAGCACCAAGTCGGTGTTTCGGGTGAGCGTGATGTGGGCGATGTCGCCGGAGAGACCCTGCACGCCGACTAGAAAGCGCTGCAGCGCGTCGGGGCTGTCGAATGCCGCGAGGAAATCATCGAACAGCGCGGCCTTCACTTCCGGGTCGATGTCCGGCGCATCCTCGACCGTGTCGGCGATGCGACAAAGGAGATATGCGTCGAGCACCGCCTGGCCGAGGGCGCCCGGGAGCACGCGGATGCCCAGCGCGAACGTGCGCGAGACCGCCGGCAGGATCGCCTCGCAGAAACGTGCGGCGTCCCGACGCTCGAGCGCGCCGAGGATGGCGGGATCGAGTGTGGCCTGGGTGACGGCGCTGTTGGGGCCCGTGGGCCGCTTCGGTGATGGCATCGTGTTCAAGATACGAGGCGCCGGCGACCGGCGTCACTGCCGAGGCCGGGGTCGGTTCGGACTCACTGTGCATGCTACTCTCAAGAACTGCACCTGCGGTTGAGTCGAAGTCACTTGTGAGGTGTGCCGGCACCCGCGAGACTGCGGCATGGCAGTCGACGAGGCACCCGACGGATTTCGCGGCACGTTCCGCAACGACCTGCTCGCAAGGTCGCTGTACGCGGAGGGTGCAGGCATTGCCCGAAGCGTCCCCCGGGCCGTCGCCGTGCCGGCGGACATCGACGACGCGTCGACGCTGATCCGCTGGGCGAAGCGCGAGGGCCACGGGTTGATCCCCCGCGGCTCGGGGAGCGGGATGGCTGCTGGCGCCGTCGGCCCGTCGGTCGTGGTGGACGTCAGCCGCTTCAAGGACATGGACGCAGTCGACAGTTCGGCGCGGTCGATTCGTGTCGGCGCCGGTGCACTCCGTGGCGACATCGACGCGGCGGCGCGACGGGTCGGCGTTCGCTATCCGGTGGATCCATCGAGCGGAAACTTCTGCACGATCGGGGGCATGGCCGGCACCAATGCGGCGGGCGCGCGCACGCTGCGTTACGGCGCCACGCGCCCGTGGGTGATGGGCGTGCGCTGCGTCTTTGACGACGGTAGTGTCTCCTGGATCCGGCGCGGCGAGGCGCCGCCGGTAGCGGTGCCCGCAGTCGCACGGCTGGTGGCGACGCTCGAGGCGTTGCAGCGCCATGGGGCCGGCGGTGCCTTCAAGCATGCCGGCGTGCGCAAGGAATCGTCGGGCTATGCCGTGACCGGCTCCGATGGCAACGCGCTGGTCGACCTGCTCGTGGGGAGCGAAGGCACGCTCGCGCTCTTCACGGAGTTCGAGTTGCGCCTGATTCCGGTTGCCGGCGCGACGGCGACCGTGCTGGCCACATTCCCGTCGCTCGAGGCCGCGACCGCATGCGCGACCGATGCACGCGACGCCGGCGCGAGCGCATGCGAGTTGCTCGACCGCACATTCCTCGATGTCGCCGCGAGTGCCGGCCCGACCGGAATTCCCGCGGATGCCGAGGCGGTACTGCTCTGCGAGGTGGAGGGTGAGAGCCCAGGCGAAGCCGCTGCCCTCGTGGAGCGACTCGCGGCTCGCTGCCGCGGGTTCGGCGCGACGAGTGCGGTGACCGCGGTGGACGCCGAGGCCGAGCACCGGCTCTGGACGCTGCGCCATGCGGCGAGTCCGATTCTCGCGCGGCTCGCGCCGCGGCTGCGCTCGATGCAGTTCATCGAGGACGGCTGCGTCCCTCCAGACCGCTTTCCGGAGTACGTACGCGGCGTGCGCGGCGCACTCGGGCGCGCCGACACGACGGGCGTGATCTTCGGGCATGCCGGAGACTCGCACGCGCATGTGAACCCGCTGGTGGACGTGACGCGCGCCGGTTGGCGCGAGCGGGTACGCGGTCTGCTGGATGAGGTGTGCGATCTCACCGCCCGGTGCGGCGGAACACTTGCGGGAGAACACGGTGACGGAAGGCTTCGTGCGCCGTTGATGGCGCGAGTATGGACCGATGAAGCGCGGGCGGCGTTTGCGAACATCAAAGCCGCCGCTGACCCGGCCGGGCTGTTCAACCCGGGGTGCAAGATCGCCCGGGATGGCGACGACGGGTTGGCAAACCTGCGCTACGATCCCGAGGCTGCCCCACTCGACCCACGGGCCCGCGCCGCGCTCGACTCCATCGAGCGCGATCGGGCGTGGCACCGATTCCGCATGGACTACGCTGGCTGAGGCCGACCTCGGCGAGATAACCGGGACGGGCCGGAAAACTTTTGTGTCCGGCCGCCGTATGGTCCTGCAGCCCTGTTCCGGAGATTGCCCCGATGCTGTCCATGTTCGCCAAGCTGTTCGCGCTGCGCCCATTCCTGTCGATGGCCATCCTCGGCGTTCCCGTGATCACGCTCGTGATCATCGGATTCGTGGCGCTGTGGGCCGTGAAGCTGCTGTTTTTCGTCGTGCTGCCGATCGTCCTAGTCGTCTGGCTGGTCCGCAAGGTGATGCGGCCACGGCCCACGGTCGCGGAGCCGGTGGTGCACGACCTGTAGAGAGGGAGAGAGGGAGAGAGGGAGAGAGGGAGAGAAGGAGAGAAGGAGAGAAGGAGAGAGGGCGACAGACCATCACGGCCCGTCGCCCTCTCTCCTTCTTTCCTTCTCTGACTCTCTCTCCCGGCTTCTCCCCTTAGATTTCCGCCGCGCGATTCCTGCGGTTTCCCTCCAGCCTGTTCGAACAGCCGCCATGCCTCTTGCTGCAAGCGCCATCCTGCGCGAGCCGACGATCACCGTGCTCTCCCGTCCGTCCTTCGCCGAGCCGGCGCACCTGCCGGTGCAGTGGAATGGCGATTTCACCGACGGGGAGCGGCTGTCGGAGTTTGCGGGCCGCCTCTGCTACATGAGCCAGCGCAACCCGGCCGGGCGCACGACGCGCGAGTACATCGAGAACATCAAGAAGCAGGGCCACGGCAGCGTGCTCGAGCATGCGAACTATTCGCTGCTGCTCGAGGGCGTGAGCCGTTCGCTCACCCATGAACTGGTGCGGCATCGTGCCGGCTTCGCGTACTCGCAGCTCTCGCAGCGGTACGTCGACGAGAGCGATGCGCTGTTCGTGATGCCACCCGCCATGATCGGCGATGCGGCGCTTGAGGAGGCGTGGACGTCGCAGGTATCGTCGGCGCTCGACAGCTACATCGCGCTGGTGGAGCAGCTCATGGGGCGCTACTCGTGGGTCGACGACAAGGTGCACCGCCGCAAGATGGCGCGTGAAGCCGCGCGCGGCGTGCTGCCGAACAGCACCGAGACCAAGATCGTGGTGACGGGCAATGCACGCGCGTGGCGCACCATGCTGGAGCTGCGCAGCAGCGAAGGTGCGGAGCTCGAAATCCGCCGCTTGAGCGTGGCGGTACTGCGGGTGATGCAGGACGTGGCGCCGAGCTTCTTCAGCGACTTCGAGATTTACGAGGCGCCGGACCGGCGAGAAGCGGCCGAGCTCTCGTACCATAAGGTCTGAGGACCAGACGCCAGGCGTGAGACGCCAGGCGTGAGTTGGACGGGAGTTGCCGGTGGTGAGGATGCCGGGAGTCTATCAGCTATCAACCATCAACGATCAACTATGTACCATCATCTATCATCTGCTTTTTGTGCGACGACGCCAAACTGCTAGCTGATGGCTGATGGCAATCAGATGATCGTTGATGGATGATGGATGATGGAGGTCGCCGCATGGCGCCTCGGAGATTTACGCTTCCTGCTCCTCCATCTCCCTCGCGTGCTCGGCGATGATTCTGCCGGCGGCGTCCGCCGGCACCTGCTCATACCCGTTGAACCGTCGCGTGAACGTGCCGTGACCGTGCGTCATGCTGAACAGCGCCGTTGCGTACAGGTGCAGCTCCGATTGCGGAATCACCGCTCGCACGCGCGTGCCCGTCGGAGTGCTGTCGGTGCCGAGGATGTGGCCGCGGCGGCCTGAGACATCGCCCATGACGTCGCCCAGGAATGCATCGGGCACGTCGATCTCGAGCAGGTCGAGCGGCTCGAGAATCACCGGGCGGCATTTGGGCGCGACGGTCTTGAAGCCGAGGATGCCGGCCATCTTGAACGACATCTCATTCGAGTCGACCGAGTGCGTGCTGCCGTCGTACAGCTCGACGCGGAAGTCGACGAGCGGAAAGCCGGCGAGTACACCGCGTGCCGCCGCCTCCTGCACGCCGCGATCGACGGCCGGGATGAACTTCGACGGGATGACGCCGCCGACGATCCGGTCGTCGAACAGATAGCCTTCGCCGCGCGGCATCGGTGACATGCGGATCCAGCAGTCCCCGAACTGCCCACGCCCACCCGACTGCTTCTTGTGGCGGCCCTGGCCTTCCGCCTTGGCGGTGATCGTCTCGCGGAAAGCGATGCGGGGCTTCGACAGCTCCGCGCTCACGCCGAACTTGCGGCGGAGCGTCGCCATGCAGACGTCGAGATGGCGCTCGCCCATGCCACCGACCACGGTCTCGTGCGTCTCGGCGTTGTAGTGCGTCTCGAACGTCGGGTCCTCGTCGTGCAACCGGTGCAGACCCTGCTGCAGCTTCTCCTCCTCGCCGCGGTTCGTGGCGCGCACGGCGAGGTGCACGACCGGCTCCGGGAATGAAATCGTCGGCAGGCGCACCGGATGCTCGCGCGTGCTCAGCGTGTCGTTCGTGTGCGTGTTGCGCAGCTTCGTCACGCAGCCGATGTCACCGGCATGGAGGACCGGCACTTCCGCGCGTTCACGTCCGCACGGGATCGAAAGATGCCCGAGCTTCTCCGTGATGTCACGCGTCGCGTTGTACACGTCCTGCCCGCTCGCGACCTTGCCGGAGAGAATCCGGAAGTAGCTCACGTCTCCGACGTGCGGTTCGGCGAGCGTCTTGAACACGTGCGCCGCGAACGGGCCGTCGTCACGCGCGTGCAGCTGCACCGTGTTGTGGCCCTCGGCACCGGTGAGCGCGTGAATCTCCTCCATCTCGTAGGCATTCGGCATGAGCTGCACGAGCTCCGTCAGCAGTGCGCGCACGCCGATCATGCTATCGGACGAGGTGCAGAAGAGCGGATAGAGCTCCATGCGCTTCATCGCTTCCTTCATGCCGTGCAGCGCCGTGTCGCGATCGATCTCGGCGCCTTCGAGGTATCGCTCGAGCAGGGTGTCGTCGGAGGCGCTGATGGCCTCGATGAGCTCCTGGCGATAGCGCTCGTAGCGCTCCTGGCACTCCGGCGGAATGTCGGCCTCGGTGTACTCGCCTTTCGCGCCGGCGGTGTACATGTACGCGCGGCCGGTGAACAGGTTGATCACGCCGCGGAAGTCTGCGCCCGCACCGATCGGCACCTCGACGGGCACCACCTTGTTCGTGAGCCGGCTCTTGATCGTGGCGTAGATGCGGTCGAAGTCCGCGTGCTCCTTGTCCATCATCGTCACGACGAAGAGGACCGGATGCTGCCGCTCCGCAGCCGCGCGAAACATCCGTTCGGTGCCCACTTCCACACCGCTCGTCGCACCGACGACGAGCAACGCACCATCGGCCGCGGCCAATGCGGCAATCGCGTCGCCCTGGAAATCGAGCGAGCCGGGTGCATCGATGAAATTGATCTTGCTGTCCATCCATTCCGCATAGGCACAGCCCAACGCGATGGAATATCCGCGCTCGATTTCCTCCGGCAGATAGTCCGTCAGTGCGGTTCCATCGCGGATCGTGCCGTGGCGCTTGCCACTGCCTGCGGCAAAACAGAGTGCATCGACGAGCGATGTCTTGCCGCTCGCGCCGTGGCCGACCACGGCAATGTTTCTGATGCCGGCGCTGTCGTAGTCCCGCATCGTCGCTCCAGGGTTCGAGGGACGTCGCGGCCCTCGGGGAGAGGGTCGTGGGCACCCGGGCCGGAATCCCGGCCGGGATTCAGTGTGGGTCCGCCGTTAGGGTGCGAATTGGGCGGTGGGGGTGCAAGGGAGCGCGACCGTGGAGAGGGAGAGAGGGAGAGAGGGAGAGAAGGAGAGAGGCTGGGGGATAACAAACGGGCCGGTACCCCCTGAGGAGTCCGGCCCGTTTCAACTGTGCTGCTCGAACGACGGAGGGGTCGATTACTCGCCCTCCATATCGAATCCGTAGGCGTCGGCCTGGCGCAGCGTATCCAGCCAGTTCTCGACTCCGACTTCATCGCGCAGGGTCTGGCCTGCACCGCCACCGAACGAGGTTGCGTCGGTGTCACTCAGGGAAAAGCTCAGGGCACGTTCTGCCCCTTCCGGCCAATCCGCCATCGCCAGTCCGGCTGCCACCCGACGGAGTGTCGGGCCACACTCGCCCAGCAGTTCCAGCGCGCGTGCCTCGAGCTGCACCAACGGGATGTTGTGATCCCGAGTCATGAGGCGACCCGACTTCAGGTCACGCCAGGCACTGTCACCAACGGCGCCACGATCCGGCCACACACCGAGATGACGAACGACACCTGACTGTGGTGCTTCCGCCCATTCACTCTCGAACGTGGCCGCGATGGCCAGCGCGAGGGACTGTGCATCGGCATCTCCGTACAGCGTCACCACTTCACGACGCGATCGGGTGCCGAATGGAAGCACGGGAATCGAGTTCACGTGCGCGAGCACCGGCGAATCGGTCGGACGGGCCTCGAGTCGAACGAGGACGTCCATGTACGACACTCCTTTGAGTAAGGGGGAAGCCACGTCGCATCGGGCGGACGGCATGTCCGTCAGCTCAATGACGTCTCACTACCCCACGAGCAACCTGATGAAGCAACGCCAGTGCCAGCGTGACGAAAATCGCATGTTCCGTCTCGTCTCTGTCACGATGTTGCGGCGACGCATCACCCCATGATTTCCGGAGTGGTGCAGTCACGGCGCCTCTCAGGCCGTTGTTTCAGTCGCCGCCAGCCAAACTCCGCCAAGCACAGCGACCAGCAGCGCCACAGCAATAGGAACCGCACCGGGCACATTTGCCGTCACAGCGAATCCGATGCGCATGGCGGGGGGCAGCCAGCGGGAGGCGACAATCATGTACAGGAGCGTGATGCCGATTGCAGCGAGCACGCGATTGATGCCACGCAATGGAAGAACGATCAGTCCTATAATCGCGCCCCAGACCGTCGCGACCACCAGATGATGCAGGTAGCCGAGCGCCACAGACGTGAGAGGCGCACCGGTCGACGTGACACCGGCGCGCTCGAGCAATGCACGACCCACCAGACGAAACACCCGGCTCGGTTCACCGGACTGCAACCCGAGCCCGATGAGGGCGCCGCCGGTGGCGATCGTGACGAGTGCCCCCATGGCGAGGGCGGCGTCCAGTAAGGAGGCGGGGCGTTCTCTTTCAGACATGGTGTAAGGAAGTCAGCTTAACAGTGTCTTGCACAGGGCGTCCAACCCGCAGACACCTACTCTGGACCATTCTCATGCGAATTGTTTCCTCCCTGGTTCTGTGCGCGCTGGCTGGTGCCGGCATGACCGGCACCCCGACGCCCCGCAACGACACAGCTCCGTCGCGTTTTTCGCCCAATGGGGGCCCTGACAGGCCGGCCAAGGCGAGCGACGCCAGCAAGGCCGACCGCGAGCAGACCGCGGACCAGCAGGTCCAGCATGCCCTCAACCGACTCGCGTTCGGGCCTCGCCCGGGTGACGCCGAGGCGGTGCGAAAGATGGGCGTCGATCGCTGGATTGCCCGCCAGTTGCAACCCGACGGTATTCCAGACCCCGCGACGGCCACGCTCCTCTCGGGGTTCAAGACGCTGGGCATGACGGGTTCGGAGTTGCTGGAGGCGTACCCGCCGGCCGGTGCCGCCGCCGCAAAGCTGGCGCGCGAGCGCATGGCGCAGGGTGGCGGAGCCGCCACACTGACGCGTGAAGATTCCGCGAAGCTCCGCGCCAACAATCAGGCGTCGTACGTGTTCCTCGCAGAGCTCAGCACGAGCCGACTCGCCCGCGCCGTGGTGAGTGAGCGGCAGCTCGAGGAGAACATGGTCGACTTCTGGGAAAATCACTTCAACGTGTTCGCCGGCAAGGATCGCACGCGCTACTTCCTGGCGGAGTACG
>JAZKCW010000137.1:0-16684 GCA_040387895.1 Gemmatimonadota bacterium | reverse complement strand
CCGATCGAGCGCCTCGCGCTGATGCGGCAGCCGTACACGGACCGCCCGGGGTGGCATGGCCGAGCGAACTTTCCGTTCGACACCCTGCGGACATTCCTGCGCGAGGCACTCACGCGACGGCAGCAACCGATGCTGCATGCGGTCGGCGACAGCACGATCGCACTCGTCATCGCCGCGATGCGCGCCGAGGCGCCGGACAGTGCGTGGCGCTCCCTGCGCCCGCGCCTCGAGCATGCCGACGCGCTGGGCCGCGACCAGATCGCCGCGATCAAGAGCCTCGGCATCGTCGTGGTGCAGAACCCATCCCATCTGGCGCTTCCGGCAACGATGAACGCGCGCTGGGGGCCGGAGCGTCTCGGTCGCATCGACATGCTCCGTACACTGATCGACTCCGGCGTGCCGCTCGCGATCGGCGGAGACGGGGTGCGCGAGCCCGGCGTGAACATCATGCTGGCGACGCTGCACCCCAACGTGCCGACCGAGGCGCTCACGCGTGAGCAGGCGGTGATCGCGTACACACGCGGCGCCGCATACGCGGCTTTCGCGGAGCGCGAGCGCGGCACGCTGGCCGTGGGCATGTTCGCCGACCTGGCGGTGCTCTCACAGGACATCTTCGCGGTGGCGCCGGACGCCCTCCCTGCCACCATGAGCGTACTCACGATGGTGGGAGGAACGATCCTGCATGATACGCTGTCCCCGTCGCGCGCCGGAACCAACCGGCGTTGACCGGCCGGTAACCCGATCACGTCGCTGCACGGTCGCGACGCGCTTACTGCTTCACGATCAGCGCAACCCGATCCACCCGGTCGACTCGATCACCGCGTGCGTCGCTTCCGCGCGATCGCGAGCAGCGCAAGTCCGGCGGCAGTGAGGAGCACTGTCGCGGGCTCCGGTACGACCACCAGCGTCCCGCGAATCTCTCCGCCCGGATTCTGAACGGTGTGGAAGTTCAGGTAGGAACGGCCGGCGAGGATGTTGGCCAGCTGCGCGCTCAGCGTCGTGTTATTCCCTTCCGACATGTCCCACGTGCTGGTGAACGTGGCGCCGAGACCCGATGCATTCGGCGTGATCACCAGCTGTTTCGGGGCTACGTCATTGTCCGGAGTGCCGAATAATCCCCACACGACTCCTGCAGTGGGAATGATCGTCGTCGAACTCGCGTGGATGTGCGCCGCCGTGAGGTTGTCGTTGGGATCGGCGGTCTGCGCGCCCCCCACGTCGATATTGAAGATCGTCGCCACCATCATCATCTGCGTCTGCGCCGCGTTGATGGTCAACGTCGCAGTGCCGAATGGCACCGGGCGCGGCGCTCCGTTCGCCATCGTCGGCCCGATGAGCGACGGTTCGGCACCGGTCGTCAGATTCGCGAAGAGAGTGATCTGCGCCGATGCGCTCGCAGGCGCGATCGAGCACATGGCGGCAAGCGCGAGGGCGCGGGCAATTCGGCGCATCGAGGCTCCGGGCAGGTGGTGAACTGCGATGCTGCCCTCAATCCGGGGAGACTGCAACCAGACCCGGCACTGTGAAGACGTACTCATGCATCCGACGTGCGGTGGGAGTACACAAGGCTTGGTAGCAGAGCTCGCCGTTGCTCGACTCAGTGTCCGCCGTGCGCGTGTGAGGCACCCTTCCCGATCTGCAGATGGTGCTCGGCGTGATGTGCGCCCTGGGTCAACAGGCCGATGAAACCCAGACCGCGGATGCGGGCCGCCGTACGCGCATCGGCCGACTGCGCCGCGACGACAGTCAGCCGGAGACCGCCGGGGATCAGCGTGGTTGCGGCACGCCACACGCCCATTGCCTCCAGCGCGCCCGCGTGCGCCCCGACCATGCGTCGGATGGCAGTGGATGTGTGCGCGTCACCGGTGATGTCCATCGTCAGGCCACCAGTGACCTGTCGCTGAACCACGCGCGACCGCATGGTCACCACGTCCATGTCGACGAGATGCTGGCGCAATGCCTCGAGATTGACGGTTGCCCAGTTCGTGCTGCTGTCCGCTTCGAGCAACCGCACGATTTCCGAGACCGCGGCGAATGCTGCATGTCCGGCCTGCGTCGGCATCGCGGCGGGAGCGTTGTGCTCCATGCCGGGTTTGTGTTGCATGCCCGGCGAATGGGTCGTGCCACCGGGGGGCGCCTGTGCCAGCAGCCGTGCCGGCTGCGTGAGCACGCACGCAGCGACGAGGAAACTACCGGCGAGGAAAGCCTGACGCGAAATCGGCGATCGCGTGTTGCACATGTGTGATGCTCCGTCGGGGGTGAGTGCAGAACCTTGGGGTGCACGGCGGTGGTGCGCTGGAACCTGGGTTTCACCCATCGATCGCAGCACGCAATCCGGCGGGATCGAGCACTTCGAGCCGTCGCCGGCCGAGAGGACGCAGGATGCCGGCGCGAACGAGCACGCCCAGCTCGCGCACCAGCACCTCGCGAACGGTACCGATCTCCTCGGCGAACTCCTCCTGCGACATGCCAAGATCGACCGTGTTCGACGACGTGTTCGTCGTGATGTCCGTCGTTCTGTGAGTCGTGTCCGACGTCATCCTCGCGAGCAGCGCGGCCGCGAGGCGGTTCGCCACGCTGTGCTCCGTGAGATGCTCCAATCGATCGGCGAGCACCCGGACGCGACGCGCGAGCCGATGCAGCAGCCGCTCTGCCAGTCCGGGATCGAGCACCATAGCCTTCTGCAGCAGACGCGGAACGATCAGCACGCCCTCCGCAGCCTCCGCGGCGACGGCCGTCGCCGGCATGCCACTCCCGTCGAACAACGGAACCTCACCGAGCGTACCTCCCGCCTCCTCGATGTGCAGCATGCGGCGACGCCCGCCGGCGTCACAAAAGACGCGGACACGACCCTCCAGCAGCAGGATCAGTCCAACCGCTGGATCGCCGCGCCGGAACAGCGTCTGACGCGAACGCCATGTGCGGAGCACCGCCTGATCCGCCAGCAGCGCGAGCGCGTTCGGGGTGAAGTCGGCGAGCAGCGGATGACGACGAAGCTGTGCGAGTGCTGGCATGAACTTGCCGGGCGTGAGTCATCGGTGAACGGCACGTCACGAAATCGTGTTACTGTGCGAAATATCACACGAGGTTCACACGGGATGGAACGACATTGGCGCGGTGAGTCACGTTGTATTGCACTCACAATTCGCCAGTGGTAATATCGCGCGCAGAGGCAGGCTCACGTGCAGCTTGACGACGGTGCGGCCCTTCCGACGCCTGTGAGGACATAATGACATCCACACGCTTGCTGTGATTCCGGCGAACCACGATGGGGACGCAGCCGGTGATGTGAACGGCATGGGGACGATGCAGGCTCGCGAGCGAATCCGCATCGTGCTCGTCGCCGGAGTTCGACTCTACAGGGACGGACTCGCGGCCGAACTGGACTCGCGCCCCGGCCTCTCCATGGTGGGCGTCGCGGGCGACCTCGACACGGCCGTGGGATCGGTCCGCCGCACGCGCCCCGATGTGGTGCTCTTCGATATAGGCATGCGACAGATCATCGACCTGGTGCAGGCTGTGCGCAGCACCCACGCCCCTGCACACATCGTCGCACTCGCCGTCGACGAGTCGGAGCGGGACATCGCGGCCTGCGCGGAAGCGGGCGTCACGGGCTTCGTGACGCGCGACGTCGGGGTGGATGGTCTGGCGGAGGCCATCGCCGCCGCCGTGCGCGGTGAGCTGACCTGCTCACCACGCGCCGCGGCGCTGCTGTTCCGGCGCGTGGCCGAGCTCTCGACGCTCAAGGGCGAGCGCCGGGCGGAGGAGCGGCTGCTCTCTGCGCTCACGTCGCGCGAGCGCCAGATCGCCTCGCTGCTCGCCGCGGGCCGCGCGAACAAGGAGATCTCGGCGCTGCTCAACATCGAGGTGACGACCGTGAAGAATCACGTGCATCGTATCCTCGAGAAGCTGCAGGTGGCCACGCGAACCGAGGCAGCGATCCGCATGCGCGACGCCGTCGTCGGCAACTGATGCGAACTGACGCAGACTGACGCGAACCGCCAACGACCTGCAACGCTCCACGCTCCAGCTCGTGTGATCCAAAGGTTCAGGCGATGTAGTCCGCGTGCTGAACCCAAGACAGTCTTGTAGTACCCTGTCGGCGTCAGCCGGCCAGCGCGAGACTCAGCGGGCACCTTCCGCAATGAGGAGCGAATGGCAGAAGACGTCTGGACCGCGCTGGTCAAGGGCACCCTCGCGTTCACGCACACGCAGGCGGCATCGCTCGTCGGGGACGCGTTCGACGACACGGGCGCGCTCGTGACCTCGCTCTTCGACAGTTCGCCACCGGGCACACCGAAGGCGCGTCTCCAGACGCTCAAGACGGACGTATCCGCGCTCGCCGACGCTGCGAAACCCGTGATCAACGCTGTCGAGCCCGAGGCGGGCAAGGCGAAGGCGGCCGTCACGCAGATGGCGGCCGAGCTGGGGACGGATCCGTTCACGATGGAGGCGGCTGGGCGCGCGACCGTCGAACTCGCGAAGGTGCTTCGCGCACTGGACGCGGCAATCGACATCATCGCCGTGGAGATCGCGAAGCCGAGCCCTGACGAGGCGGTGCGCGCGTCGATCACCAAGGACATCAAGGGCATCAAGGAGCCGTGGATCCGGCCGTTCCGTTCACTCGCCGCAGACTCCACCGAATTGTTCGACAAGGTGTGCAAGGAGGTGCTGGGCATCGACAATGCGGGCAAGGAGCTGCAGGACGCGCTCAAGTGGGATGACGTGGACAAGCGCCTGTCGATGGAACTCGTCTCACTCGGTCCGCGCTCCGTCGGCCCCGCATCGTCCGCCATCGGGCTCGATGGTGCGAGTATCGAGGCGTTCTTCGCGTTCAAGACCGACGCCATCCTGGGGATCACGCTCAAGACGAAGCTCAAGGCGGGCCTCCGCAGCGACAAGATGCTCGAGAAGATCATCCCCGGGCAGCCACCGACCGCCGACAGCAACGACACGGCGATCACGCTCGACACGATCAACGGACTGACGTTCGGCAACAAGGACAAGAAGGTCATTCTGCCGGTGCGCTTCAGCTTCCCCGGTGTCGAGCTGCGTGAAATGGCACTCGCGCTGCCGGTCGCGGACGACGAGAAGCGCAAGGGCAAGTTCGACATCACCCTCACCGTCGCCGCGAAGTTCGGTGACGTGGTGGCGCTGGTCGCGGAGGGTGCGGGCGTCACCGTCACGATAGAGAAGGACGGCGCGTCGGTGCTGCAGGTCGCACCACGCCTGCCGGACGGCGTGGGCATGCGCGTCAACACCGGCGTCGTGAAGGGCGGCGGCTACCTGAGGCGGAAGGAATCGGAGTTCGGCGGCGTCATCGACCTCCAGTTCCTCAAGATCGGCGTGACGGCCATCGGCCTCCTCGGCACCGATCCGTTCTCGATGGTGATCGTGATCGGCGTACGCTTCCTGCCCAAGATCGAGCTGGGCTTCGGCTTCACGCTGAGTGGCCTGGGCGGCATTCTCGCCATCGACCGGCGCATCGACATTCCGGCGCTTCAATCGGGTGTGCGCGAGGGCACGGTCGACACCCTGCTCTTCCCCGACGATCCCGTCGCGATCGCACCTAAGATTCTCGACAAGCTTGCCGCCGTGTTTCCCGCGTCGCCGGGTGCATTCGTCGTCGGACCGATCGCGCAGCTCGGATGGGGGTCGCAGGCAGGCTTCGTCAAGGCGAAGCTTGGTCTCGTGCTCGCCCTGCCCGATCCGAAAGTGCTGTTGCTCGGCGCCGTGGAAGTCGCGGTACCCTCGACGGAGGTGCCCGAGAAGATCAAGATCGTGCAGCTGCGCGGCGAGATGCTCGGTGTGTTCACGCCGGACTACTTCTCGTTACGCTTCGCCATCAATGGATCGAAGATCGCCGGCGTTGCGATCTCCGGCGAGATGGGTGTGTACGTGCGCTGGGCCGGCGAGGCGGCATTCGCGCTCAGCGTCGGTGGGTTCTTCCCGAAGTACAAGTCGCCGGCGGAGCTGGGTGACCTGAATCGCATCACCGCCGATTTTTCACCGGGTGGAGTGAAGTGGCTGTCGCTGCACGCCGAGGCGTACTTCGCGCTCACCGCGAACACCGTGCAGTTCGGGGCGAAGATCGCGCTCAGTGCAAAGCTCGGCCCCGTATCTGCGCGCGCGTGGCTCTCGCTCGATGCGCTGTTCCAATGGTCGCCGCGCTTCTACTTCATCGTCATCCTCGACGCCGGTATCGAAGTGAAGGCGTTCGGCGCGACGCTGCTCGGCGTCTCGTTCCACGGCGAGCTGCAGGGGACGACGCCGTGGCGCATCGAGGGACATGCCAAGGTCGAAGTGCTGTTCTGGGACGTCGACGTGGACATCGGCCCGCACGAGTGGGGTGAGCGGGATGTGTCCACCGGTGTCGAGCTGTCGCCCATCGCCCTCACAAAGGAAGCGCTGAGTGCGGACGAAGCGTGGACGGCGCTGCTCCCCCCATCGACCGAGACGCTGGCGCGCTTCATTCCCGACGATACAACGCCGCTGCTGATGCACCCGCTGAGCGCATTGCAAGTGCGACAACAGCGCGTGCCGCTCGAAACGAACATCGACCGTATAGGCGCAGCATCGGTGAGCGCGAACTACGTCTATCTCAGCGATCCGATGGTTGGTGGAGAATACGCGAGTGCAGTGACACAGGCGTACGACCCATTCCCACCCGGCCACTTTCTCACCCTCACGCAGGACGAACAGGCGGCCCGGCCCGATTTCGAGCGTTTCCCGAGCGGCATGGAAGTCACGGCGTCGGCCACGCCGGATTACGGCCGAGACGGCGCCCCGGTAGGCGTCCCGTACGACTGGGAGACCGTGTACCCGCACGAGCCGGTGCAGCATGCTGCCACGGCGCTCAGCTTCCGCAACCTGTCGACCCACGCATTCCGGACCAACGCAGTCAGCAAGGCCATGCGGCAGCGCGTCAACCCGTACCTCCCGCTCGGCAACGCAGAGGCGCGGGCCGGAGCCCTCGAGCTGCGTGACTTCGGCGAAGTGGAGCTGCGCCGTTCCGAGGATTACACGACTCCTGCGTCGGTGAGTGGGACACGCACCACCACCGATGCAGCGCGGCAGCTCAAGACGGCGCCTCTGGCCGGCGAGGCGGACATGGACGACTCACTCGTACTCGTGGCAGCGGGGCTCGGCACATGAGCAACTCACTCAGCGCATCGCGCAACTTCGTAGCGGTTCCGCTCGAGCGGCTCGCCTCCCTGGTGGAGTTCAAGCCTGAAACGGTCCATCTCGAAGAGTATACGTTCCTGCCCTACGTGCGGTCCGGTCTCTCGAGGGCGCTCGTGAAGCCTATTGGCGCCGCCACCCGCGCGACGGTGCCGGTGAGTGTCACGGTGAAGGACGATGAAGAGCACACGGAGGTGGTCTCGCGCACGGTGACGCTGCGGGGACCCGGCGACATCGTCGGCCTCGAGAGCGCCGCGATCGTGCGCCGTGTGCCGTCACCAAACTCGCGCAACGTCGAGGAGACGTTTCTCGTGCACGTGGAGTTCGACCGACCGGAACTCCCGTGGTTGTTCACACCCGACCGACCGGCAGCCAACCGCCTCCGGCCGTGGCTCGTGCTCGTGGTCGTGGAGGCGTCGACCAGCACGATCGAACCGGGTCCGGCGGAACTTCCCGATCGACTGCGTACGCGGCGTGGCGAGCTGCCCCCGCTCGACGACAGCTGGGCGTGGGCACATGCCCAGGTCGTCGGCCCCCCTGTCGATTGGCCGGATATCGAAGCGCGGTTGAGCGAGTCGCACGCCGCAACCAATCTCTCGCGCCTCGTGTCACCACGGAGACTGCAACCGGATACGACGTACATCGCTGCACTTGTCCCCGCGTACGACGCGGGAGTGCGCGCCGGAATGGGTGCGAGCGGTGGGACGCTCGGCCCGGCATGGACGCGCGCATCGAACGGCAGCGACGCCGATGGCGAGATCGTCCTGCCGGTCTACGACACGTGGCGATTCTCCACGGGCAAGGCCGGAGATTTCGAGTCACTCGCCGAGAAGCTGCACGGCGTGGCGGCGCCGTGGAACGTCGGACGGCGCATCATCGACGTGACGAACCCGCGCGGCGGGCTCGAGCCGCTCGAGGACGATGAGCCTGGTCGGCTGCAGATCCTGCGTTGCGCACTCGTCTCACCAGCGCCGCCTCCTGTGGAAGCACCATCGGAAACGAGCGAGTGGAGCGACGCGCGGCGCGAGGAGTTGCGGGAGACTCTCGATGCGCCTGCGCTCGCGACCAATGCAGAGGCGCTGCCGCGCGTGGGGCCGCGCATCTATGCGCGCTGGCAGCGCGGAGCAGCCACACTCGGCACTGCGCTCGCCGAGACGGACTGGTTCCACCAACTCAACACGTCGCCGTTGCATCGCATCGTGGCCGGCCTTGGAACACGCGTGGTGCAGCACGATCAGGAGGCGCTCATGCAGGGGGCGTGGGCGCAGGTCGGCAAGATCAACGAGGCCAACCAGCTGCTCACGCGCCTGCAGTTCGGCCGCTACGTGAGTGAGGCCCTGCACCGCAATCATCTGACACGCCTGGACGTCGGTACGCTGGCGCAGGTCACGCGCGGGGTGCATGCGAAACTTCGGATGAACGGTGCTGCGCTCACGGTACACGGACTCGTTCGCCAATCGGCGACGCCGCCTGCGGCGATGACGGGGGCGTTCCGTCGCCTCACCCGCACACGCGGACCACTGGCGCGCTTTACCGATGCGGCCGGCTTGGCACGACTGCAGGGCATGGTGGCCAAGGGCGCCGCGTTCACGGACTTCCGGCGCGCATACGTGGAACCCGATGGTGTCACCGGGCTGTCCCAGCGTGCGGTGAATGCTCTGCCGGCGGAGCTGGTTGCCCGTCGCCTCAACGTGCAGCCTCGCGTGGCGCTCACAACCCTGGCGCGCCGCATTCAGGCGGTACCCGAACGCTCCGTAACCGACCGCCTGCAGCAGCCGCTCGCCACATGGTCGGTACGGGCCGGCACGACGGACCTGGTCGCTCCCATCGCCGAACGCATGTTCACCATGCTCAACGAGGCGATGCCCCCGCAGACCCTTGGCGATGTTGCACGGGCGGACGCGCTGGCCCCGTTGCTGCTTGGGCTGTCGCGACTCGCGAACCCCACGGTCGCGAGGCAGGCCACCGATCTCGTGAACCGCATCGACACGAGAGTCGGTACGCGTGTCGTCACCGTGCCGCCGATCATCGCCGGCATTACTGCCGGCGGCGCGGTGGACACCACGCGCATCGGACGGGTGACGGTCGCTCCGCCGGTCGGCTCGAGCGTACGTGGGGGAACGGTTGCCGCGGGCGGCGCGGGCTTGGGCGGCGCCGGCGTAGGCGGCGCAGGGGCCGGGCCAGTGCGCGTGGAGACCATCAGACACGGTGGAGTCGGTGCGGGCGGTGTGGCGGGTTCGGTGGGCCGCGGGGTCGGCACCGGCGCACTTGGAGCGGGCGTCGGAGTCGGCGCGAACCATCGCGTGCCTCCTGTCGACGGTGGACGCGGCAACGGCGGACGCCCGGCGGCCGACGCCACGCGCTTCGAAACCGCGGCGTCGCTCGATCTCGCGAGCCGACTGCTCGCGGGGTCGCAACTGTCCCGCGTGCAGCTCGCATCTGCACTCTCGACAGTCGTGCTTGGCAACGGTGTACTCAAGCTGCCACCGACGCCGCCACGCCCTGCGCTGGCGCTCGCCCGTGACACCCTGCTGCAGACCGTCGCGCCGCGCGCCACGCTCAGCTCCTACGCCAAGTCACGCCTGCTGACGAAGCCAGCGTGGCTGCCCGCGAACTGGTTCGACAACGGTCGCATCGAGCGCATCATGGCGGCGCCGACGTTCAACCGGCCGATGTACGAGGCGCTCGACGCCTACGATCGGGACTGGCTCATTCCCGGCCTTGGGTCCATTCCCTTCACCGATTTCGTCACCGTGCTGTACACGAACCCGGCGTTCACCGAGAGCTTTCTCGTGGGCCTGTCCGACGAGATGGGACGGGAGCTGCTGTGGCGCGAGTACCCGACCGACCAGCGCGGCACGTATTTCCGCCGCTTCTGGGATGAGGATCAGGACGAGCTCGGGCAGGATATCCACCGGTTCACGAAGACGGCCCTCGGCACGCACCTCTCGGCCAGCTCCGGGGGCGCGAACGGACGTGTCGTGCTCGTGATCAAGGGTGAGCTCATTCAGCGTTATCCCGATGCGATCGTGGTAGCGGTACGCGCGACGGGACGCGACGGCACCGGTCGCCCCATCTACGCGAACCCACCGGTGGTTCCCGCCACGCAGGCGCGCATCCTGTTCCACGCGGCATTGCCGCCGGACATCGTGCTCGTGGGCTTCGACCTCACAGAGCGCCAGGTGATCGACGACGACTGGTGGTTCATGATCGCGGAGCACCCGACGGCGCCTCGGTTCGGGCTCGACATGGCTGACCAGAACGCGGCTGGCGTGGGAAGTCGCATCAACCGCAATGAGCTCGACTGGAACGACCTGGGCGCCCTTCAGTTCGGGAAGTTTCTCGACCCGTCGACGGGTGCGCGGTCAGTCGGAAACCCCGGCGGAGTACCGAACCCAATGGCGTGGCCGGCGACCAGCGCAACCATCGCGGGCAGCCTGCTGCAGAATCCCGTGCGCGCGGCCTTCGACGCCAAGAAGTTGATCGGCTCCATCCTTCCACGCTGAGACGACGGCGCATGCCTACGGATCTTCGCCTGTTGCGCAAGGCACAGCGCGACATGGAACGCGCGCTCGACGAGCGTGCGACACTCGCCGACACGACCGCGGTGCAGCTGGCCCGAGTCGCGGAACTCGAGCAGTCGATTGCCGATGCACAACGGCGCGGTGACCTGCGCGCCCTCGAGAGCACACGCGTGCAGCTCGACCGCGCGATAGAAGCACGGGAGGACGCGGTGGGGCGTCTGCGCGACGTGAACGAGCGGTTCCGCGACATCGAACTTGCCATCGACCGTGTCGATCCGTGTGATGCCGACCCGGAATTTCCGCTGCTGCTGCTGCCGGTGCGGCTCGAGACGCGCTACACGGCCGATGGCAGTGCGCTCCGCGTGCGCATCTTCCCGGACGACATCCACATCGACCAGCACGACACCGGGCTCGATGACGCCGAACAGGCGGCGTGGCGCACGTACTGGACCGCCGTGTGGCGTGCGAGCGAGGACGACGCCGAACTGGCGTGGAAGACGCTCGTCGCGACCGTCGGAGCGCGTCGTGCACTCTGGATCGCGACCGGCGTGCCACCCTCCAATCTCGCGGAGCGCACCAGTGCCACCGCGCCGAAGTTCGGCGAAGTGCCACCGCGTGCACGGCGTGCGGCGGTTGCGCGGCTGCTGCCCGACAGGTTCGTCGCCGTGGTGCAGCAGGGAGCGTCGCGCAAGAGCGCAACCGGAAAGCGCATCGCGCCGGAGGTCACGGTCGGCCTGCTGTCGAACGATGGCACCGAAATGATCGACGTGAATGGCGTGAAGATCATGCCCGGCATGGAGTGGGCGATCAACTACGACGCGGCCGTCGCGGCGGGGCTCGGGATCACCGTACCGCTTCCCGTTGCCAACGGAGCGGTCGACAGCGTGTTCGTGATGGGCGTACGTCGCTCGCTCGACGCGACGACCACGGCGAGGGAGTTCGAACGACTCCTGCGAGCGCATCGCTGCACACGGGGGCTCGGATTCGTGCCGGTCGGCACCTGCACGAACAACACGGAACGCGAGCGCGCTGGCTTCGACGCGCGCAGCACGCCCGCCCGACCATCGCTCGAACCGGCCGAGGCGCCGGACGGCAGCAATGCGGAGACGCTCGCCACCGCATTCGGCATCGGCGGCAGTGTGTTCACCGAGGCAGAGCACGGCCTGCTGCGGGAACAGCCGCTCGCCGAGGCAGCGAACAACGCCTTCTGGGGCGCGACGTGGGGCACGTTTCTCGACAAGCTGCGCACGACGAGCGGAAAGGGTGCGACGATCAGCGATGCCACCGTCGAGCGCGCGCGGCTGATGCACCGCGACGCAGTGCGTGGGCGGGGTCCGCTTCCCGCACTGCGCGTCGGCAACCAGCCGTACGGAATCCTTCCGGTGAGTGCACTGGGCGAAGGCCAGTGGGTGCCCGATCGGGGCTCCGCATTCCAGGCGGACGTGCTCGGGCTCGTGCAACGCACACGGCGGAAGTGGAGCCAGGCACTCGACGCCGTTCCCCGCGTGGGCGTCGGTCCGATCGACGAGACACTGCGCGAGATACTCGGGCTCACGCCGGTGTCGTACGGACTGCGCGCGCGCACGGTGCTGTCCAACGATGTGGCGCGCGCTGGACTCAACCTCACGAACGGCAGCCAGGAGACCCTCGACGTCGAGACGCTGATCGAGGAGCTGGTGATGGAAGAGGTGATCCTCAACGCGAGCCTCACGCGGCGCGTGGGTTCACTCGGCACGAAGAGCCGCCCCGTCTCCCTGCCGTACGCGCATGAGGACGACATCGCCTTCATGAGCGCGCTGCTGGCAGGCACCGCGCCACCAGCGGTCACGAGCATCTGGCAGGCGATGCTGCAACTCTCGTGGCAGCGCGCGAACAAGGAAGTCGAGCAGAGTGGAGGTGGCCGCTTCTCGGATGTCGTCAAGGCCGCCAGCAACCTGAGCGTCGCAGACCGCGAGCGCGTGCTCGCCACCGTCGGCGGCGCAGATCGCCTCGGGAGCGAAACACTGCGACAGGAGGCCGAGCGATTGGCGCCCCAGGTTGCCGGCAGGGTCGACGCACCGTCGCTAGTCGAGTACCAGCCCGTCGAGGCCACCCGTCTGGGCTTTGCCACACTCGCGCTGCAGTCGGACCTGCTCGAGGCACGCGAGACGTTCGCGGGGCTCGCCGTCCACGGTCATGTATCGGCGCTCGCGCGTCGTACGGCCCTGCGCGAAGCCATGACGACGCTCGGCACCACCACGGTGGATGAGCGGCGCATCCTGCTCGGCGAGACGCTGGACTGCGCATCGCACCGGCTCGATGCGTGGTGCACGGCCATCGTCGAACAGCGCCGCCGCAGCGCACGCACGGCGGCGCCGAACGGGCTCGCCATCGGCGCGTATGGGTGGGTGGAGAAGATCCAGCGGAGGGATGGACGGCAGCCGCCCGGCGGGTTCGTGATGGCGCCCAGCCTCACGCATGCGGCAACGGCGGGCATCCTCCGCAGCGGGTATCTCTCGCACGCGACCGCCGGCACCGGCGCTTTCGCGATCGATCTCACGAGCGCGCGTGTGCGCACCGCCATGCAGCTCATCGATGGTATCCGTCAAGGGCAGCCGCTCGGCACCCTGCTCGGCTACCGGATCGAACGCGAGATGCACGAGGCGCGGCTCGATCGGTTCGTGCTCACCCTGCGCACGATCGCACCGCTCACGCAGGGCCGGCTCACGGACCGCGGCGCTCCCGTCGAGGTGAGCGCGATCGCCGCGCTCGCGGCGAGCAACGTGACCGACGGCATCGATCTCGTCGAGAAGTATCAGGCGACGAGCGGCACGTGGGGCAAGGAGCGCGTGCGGAAGACGCTCAACGATCCACCCGCCAACAATCCGTACGTCGACCCGGCTTCGTGGCAGGGACTGACCGCCGCCGAGTGGACGGCCATGCAGCGCATCATCGAGGATGCGGCCGCCGCGTGCGATGCCGTCGCCGACCTGCTGATGGCGGAGAGCGTGCATCAGCTCGTGCAGGGGAACATGACGCGTGCGTCGGCCGCGCTCGATGCCGCGGGCGCCGGCGATGCACCGCCACCGCGGCCGGAAGTGATCACGACGCCTGTCGAGGGCATTCCGCTCACGCATCGCGTCCTCGTGGTGCTCGACGACAGCGGTGATGCCGGGAGCACGGCGTGGAACCTCACGCGCCCGCGTGCGGCGGCCGAGCCGCGACTCGAAGCGTGGGCCGGCTCGCGCCTGGGAGATCCCGCCACGATCATCGTCGCGGCGGCGGCGGATGGGGATGACCCGCACACGCTGGCGACGAGCGGGCTCTGCGCGCTCGACATCGTGTACGACTCCGGCAACCGCACGCTGCTCGAACAGCGGCTGCGCGCGGCGTTCGGCCTTGCGGCCGATGCCCCGCTGGCAACCGACGACGACGATCTCGGCCCCGACGGCTCGCGCGCGATTGGCGACGTGATCGAACTGGCGTCCGTGCTGCGCGCGCTCGTCGTGAACGCCAAGCCGGCCACGCCGGCAGATCTCGCCCGACCCGCAGATCCCGACACGCGCCTCATCTCCGGCGCGGACCTGAAGCAGGTGCGGCAGCGCGCGTCGCTGGCGCACGGCGGACTGGGTGCGCTCGCGTCGGAGATGGGGGCGCTCCTGTCGGCGGACGCGGTGTCCGTCGAAGCAGTGCATGTGCTTCTGGAGCGCATGGCCGCATACGGAGTCGTGGCACCCATGGTGACCGGTGATCAGCTCGCGCTGCTCGCGGCCGCCGCCCAGCGGGAGTCTGTGCGCCGAGTCGAGGACGCGGGCGTACTCATCTCGAAGGCAGACAAGGCGCTGGCACTGCCCGAGGACGCGATGACACTCGCACGCGCACGCGAGGCGCTGATCGCTGCGGGCGTCGCGATCTTCGGCGAAGGTTTCTGGATGATCCCTGCACTGGAGTCGCCGGATGACGGAGACTTGTGGCAACTCGCATTCGCCGACTCCTCCGTGCAGGTGATGCCTGGCCGCATCCGGCGGTTCGTCGCGGATCTCGCTTCGGTGCGTGAACCGCTGCGCCGATTCTCCGACGCACTGCTGCTCTCCGATGCACTCGGCGCTGCGCCAGCCTTGCGCGTCGCGCAGCTTGCGCCGCTCGAGAGTGTCGGCGCGGACGCGTGGATCGGCGGCGGGCTCGACCCGGCAGTGCCCAGCCCGGACGTGCCGATCACGAACATCGTGATCGATGCACCGCCGGCATATGATCCGGCGCAGTTCACCGTGGCGCTCGTGATCGACCAGTGGACCGATGTCGTGTCGCTGCGCGAGCGTCGCGGCGAGGACGAAAATGCGCCGATCGACGAGCGTGCAACGGCCGGCGTAACATTCAACGCGAAAGCACCATCCGCCCGTGCGCCGCAGGCCATGCTGCTCGCCGTGTCCCCCAATGGCGAGCGCTGGACGACGGACCTCGTGCGCCAGACGCTGCAGGACACGCTCGAACTCGCGAAACTCCGTCTCGTGACGCTGGAGCGCACCATCGGTGCGGCCCGTGTGCTGCCTGCCCTGTATGCACAGAGCTGGAGCCTGCAGGGCGAACAGGTGCTCGACTTCAACGTCTTCGCGGATGTCACGAGACCATTGTCCACCTACGCTGCGTACATCAAGGAGTAGGCAATGCCTGAATCGCTGTTCTCCGTGAAGGTGGTACCGGACTTCCTGCGTGTGCTGGCCGTGCTCGAGCCGCCCGCCTGGACCAGGCTCGAACCGCAATCGGTCACGGGCGACCCGTCGCCCGGACTGCGGGCGGCACTGCACGATCCACTCTGGCTGCTGGGGCGGCAGTGGCAGTTCGGCGAGTTCGAGGGCGACGATGCAGGCATGCCGATCAGCGCGAAGCTCTCGAGCGAGATGCAGCGCGTGACGGCGTGGCAGCCGGGAGACGCGGCGGCCAATGCGACGGTGCAGCCGCTTCCTCCCGACGAGCCACTCGACCCGTTCATCGAACGCGAACCATCCGTCGCGTGGGGGCCGGGGCTTCGTGCACGTGCGGAGGCCGGCGCAACACTCGTCGCCATGCTCGCGGACGCCGGTCTCGACGTGCGAGACGATCTGGTCGAGGAGTTCCCGTTGCCGCTGGATGAAGATCCACCCGAGGGCTTTCCCGCCGCACTGTGGGTGGTGCCGGCGCGCTATCGCGCCGTCGCACGCACCAGTCCCGACGGTGAGGCGTTGGCCGAAGCACTCGAGGACGGAACGCCGGACTTCATCAGCACTGCCGCAGCGTCGGTGCGGGCGGATGCGAAGGCCGCGGCGGCGGAATGGCTGGCGTGGTATCGCACATCCGTGTCACCGCCGGTGGTGGACGCCGACGAGGCGGAGAGCTCGTGGATCGCCGACCGGCTCGAGTATCGCTTCAGCCTGCGCACCGGCAAGGGGCGGGAACAGCGCGTCTTCCGTGCGCCGTTGCACGAGGGAGGCGCCATCGACTGGTACAGTGTCGACCACGATCCTGCCGCGACCCTGTCGCTTGCACCGGAAACGTCGGAGGCGGCGACCGTCCGACGCGAGCAAGTGGTTCTGGCATCGCCGCTGCGGTTTGGCGGCATGCCGTCCGATCGGCTTTGGCAGTTCGAGGACGGGGCCGTCAACCTGGGGAAGCTCGAGACACAGGCACACGATCTTGCGCGGCTCGTCCTCGTCGAGTTCGCGATGGTGTACTCCGCAGAGTGGTTCGTGGTGCCCTTGGATGTCGATGTCGGCAGCTACACGCGCGTCGCGGGGCTGGAATACACGACAACATTCGGGGATCGCTTCACCGTGAACGTGGCAGACGACACCGGGCGCGCGGGCCGGTTCCGCATGTTCCTCACGAATCAGGTCGGCAGCGACAAGACGCTCGACGGGCTGCTGGTGCCGCCCTCGGCGCGTGGGGTCATCGACGGGTCGCCGCTCGAGGATGTCCTGTTCCTGCGCGACGAGATGGCGAACATGTGCTGGGCCATCGAGAAG
>JAZKCW010000136.1:0-11019 GCA_040387895.1 Gemmatimonadota bacterium | reverse complement strand
GCGACGTATTCCGGCTTCTTCTTGCGTCCCTCGACCTTGAGGCAGCCGACACCCAGCTCGGCGATCGCCTCGAGGTGATCGTGCGCCGCGAGATCCTTGGCCGAGATGAGAAACCCGCTATCGAGCGTCGCGCCCGATGTTTCGTCCGTGAGCGTGTAGTCCTTCCGGCATGACTGCGCGCACGAGCCGCGGTTCGCGGAACGTTCGGAGATCATGCCCGACATGAAACACTGGCCGCTGTACGAGATGCAGAGCGCGCCGTGCACGAACGTCTCGAGCCCGAGGTCCGGCACCGCATCGCGGATCGCCTTGATGTCGGACAATGTGTTCTCACGCGCGAGCACGACGCGCTCGACGCCAAGGCGCTCCATCACGCGTGCACCCGATGCATCGTGCACCGTCATCTGCGTGGAGCCGTGCACCTCGAGCTCCGGATAGATCGCGCGGATCAGGCGGACGGCGCCCAGATCCTGCACGATCGCGGCGTCGATGCCTCGATCGACGCACTCGCCGAGGTACAGCATCGCTTCCGCGAGCTCCTGCGGCTTGATGAGCACGTTGAACGTGAGGTACACGCGCACGCCACGCGAATGTGCCAGCGCGCAGGCCTGCCCCAGCTCCTCGAGCGAGAGCTGGGCACCCTCGTCCCGGGCATTGTACATCGACGCGCCGAGATACACGGCGTTGGCACCGTTGGCGACTGCGGCGCGCACGGCGTCGAGCGAGCCGGCAGGCGCGAGCAGTTCAGGTACATGCCGCCGCGCGTCGGAGCGCGAGCTGGGAGTCGAGGTCGGGGACGAACGCATCCCGAAGAATCTAGTCGATTCCGGGACGGCCGTGGTCGCTTCCCTGCCGGTCGCCCGGGTGCAATGTGCTCACAACGTGCGGAGTGGACACGCTGCGGCCGGCACTGGTCCCGGCTAGCGACGCCCCGTGAGGCGGCCGATCACCCGCAGCAGGAGCGCAGCGGCAACGCACCCGACGGCGACGTACTGCATGGTGCGACTGCCGGTGTTCAGCGCGTACGCGAACGCCACGATTCCGGCGAGCAGCAGTGCCAGGCGAGCGATCGTGAGTGGAGTCACGTTCATGGTGAGATCCCGGTCACGAAGACGGTGTGAGTCCTGCCGCGCTCGCCTCGCTGTCAGGCACGTCGATCGTCATGCGCAGCAGGGCCGTGGAGTACACCTTCCCCTGCGCATCCGTCTTGAGCGAGAACGTGCCGCCGCCGTCGAGCGCGCCATGCAGCAGGAAGTTGAGCGCGCCCAGGTTCGGCAACTCGAAGCGCACGACATCCCCGTGGATCTGCCCCGCGAAATGCTCGGACACCCGCTGCTGCGTGACGTGGCGATCGAGGATCGGGTACCACTCGGGGCGCAGCGCGATGAGACCCACGTTCGCGGTGTCGCCTTTGTCGCCGCTGCGTGCGTGCGCGATGTCCAGCAATCGAATCTGCATGGCTACTCCACCATCGTGACGGACGTGGTGACCGCGCGCTTGTCGAGCAGCGCAGGCCAATAGGCGACGATCTCCTCGACCTTCGGGCGACCGCCGGCGAAACCGGTCACGCTCGGCGGGCCATTGAGGACCAGCGGTGCGATCTCGCGGGTAAAGCGCTCCACGGCGGCACGGTCGCTGCCGCGCACACCGATGCGATACTGCACTTCGGGCGCATCGTGCCCGTTGCCGGCGAGTGCACCGTGCGTGGCGTTCGCGCCGACGAACTCGCTCAGCACCTGGTCGAACTTGAGCCCCAGATTACCGAGACGCTCCCGCAGGATGCGGTCAGCGAGCTGCGCCTTCTCCATGGCGTCGGGCCACGAGTACACCAACGAACCGACGGCCTTGAAACCCGCGCGGTAGGCGATGGACACCTTGAGGAACGGCGTCGGCGGACCGCCCGTGATACCGTGCACGCGCACGCGATCGTCACCATCGGCCTGCAGGCGGATGCTGGTGAAATCCGCGACCACGTCCGGCGTGATGTACGCATTGGGATCGCCCATCTCGTACACGAGCTGCTCGGACACGCTCGGCACCGACACCCGCCCACCGGTGTTCGCGTGCTTGGTGATCACGAACGTGCCGTCGGCCGACGCTTCCGCGATCGGATAGCCGACATTCGCGAGGTCGGGGATGTTGCGCCAATCGTGCAGGCAGTTGCCACCCGAGCACTGTGCGCCGCACTCGAGGATGTGCCCCGCGATGATGCCGGCCGCCATGAGGTTCCAGTCGTCGGCCGCCCACTTGAACTCGTGACGGAGCGGTGCCATGGTGAGCGCCGTGTCGGTGCTGCGCCCCGTGACGACGACGTTCGCACCCTGCTCGAGCGCCTGCACGATCGGTGTCGAGCCGATGTAGGCATTGGCCGACAGCACGTGTTCACGAATCGTCGACAGCGACTCGCCGGTGTCCATATTGGCGAGCAGGTGGCCTTCGGCGAGCAACTCGTCGAGCCGCCCGAGGATGTCGTCGCCCGTGACCACACCGATGCGGATCTTGCCGCGCACGCCGTGCTTCGACGCGGCGTCGAGGATTGCCTCGCCGCACGCCGTGGGATTCACACCGCCGGCGTTCGCGATGACCTTGACGCCGCGCTCCGCGACTGCGGGAAACACACTCTCCATCGCGCCGATGAAGTCGCGCGCATACCCCATGCGCGGGTCGCGTTCCTTCTGCTTCTGCAGAATCGACATCGTGACTTCGGCGAGGTAATCGAGCATCAGATAGTCGACCTGGCCGCCCTCGACCTGGCGACGCGGCGCCTCGAGCCAGTCACCCCAAAAACCCTGACCGCTCGCGACGCGGACGATGCGTCCCTTGTCGCCGGGCGATGAATCACTCATGGATGCTCCAGTTCGTTGATCGTTCACGCCGGTGCTCCCGGCATGACCGCGCCCGGCATGACGGCGCCCGGCATGGGGGGCAGCGCAAAGGCGCCAAGGTGCGGACCGGGATTCTGTGATGCGGTGCGCAGCGCGAGTGCGAGCATGGTGCGCGTATCTTCCGGATACAGGATCGTGTCGGCGAAGCCGCGCGCCGCCGCATACCGTGCGTCGAGCTGCTCCTCGTAATCGGCGCGCATCGCGTCCACGGCCGCCGTGACATCGGCGGATGTCTGCCCGCCCGACTTGCGTGCGGCATCGAGTGCCGGACCATGCACGGCCTTCACGGCCGCCTCCCCTTCCATGACCGCCATGCGTCCCGTCGGCCACGTGAACAGGAAGTCCGGGTCGAAGCCCTGTCCCGCCATCGCGTAGTAGCCGGCGCCACTCGCATGATTCACCGTCAGCACCAGCTTGGGCACGCGTGCGCACGCCATCGCCTCGACGAATCGCGCACCGGCACGGATGATTCCCTCGTGCTCGGCTTCCGGGCCCACCATGAATCCGGAAACGTCCTGCACGAAGAGGAGCGGAATGCCCAGCCGGTCGCAGCGTTCGATGAAGAACGCGACCTTCTCTGCACTCTCGGCGTAGATGATGCCACCGAAGCGCGGCTTCTCACCCGGGCGTCCCTTGATGAGCCCACGCTGATTCGCGATGATGCCCACCGGGATGCCTTCGATCCGGGCATCTCCGCAGATCATCTCCTTCGCGAGATTCGGCTGGAACTCGTCGATCGCGCCGTCGTCGATCACCGCGCGCAGCAGGCCATGCATGTCGTACTGCATGCGATGGTCGGCAGGCAGCAGATCGTAGAGTGTTGCAGGTGGCACCGCGGGTGGCCGCGAGGCCGCCGCGACCGCGCGAGTGATCGGCTGCGGCAGGCGTGCCACGAGGTCACGCAGCTTCGCGATACATGCACTGTCGTCGTCGACCGCGTAGTGCGCGACGCCCGACACTTCGGTGTGCGTGATCGCGCCGCCGAGCGTTTCGCCGTCGATGCTCTGCCCGGTGGCACCCTTCACGAGATTCGGCCCGCCGAGCCCCATGAACGACGTGCCCTTGACCATCAGGATCACGTCGCTGAGTGCCGGCAGGTACGCACCGCCCGCCACGCACTGCCCCATCACCGCGGCCAGCTGCGGAATGCGGAGGTACCGCCGCATGATGGAGTTGTAGTAGAAGATGCGTGCGGCGCCGTACTGCCCCGGGAACACGCCACCCTGGTACGGGAGATTCACACCCGCGGAATCGACGAGGTAGATGATCGGCACCCGGCAGCGCATCGCGATCTCCTGCGCGCGCAGGATCTTCGTGATCGTCTCGGGCCACCACGATCCCGCCTTGACGGTCGCATCGTTGGCCACGACCACGACCTCGCGTCCTTCGACCACCGCGATGCCCGTGATCACGCCGGCGCCCGGCGCCTGACCCTCGTAGCGATCGTAGGCGACGAGCAATCCGACTTCGAGAAATGGTGTGCCGGGATCGGCGAGCCGTTCGACGCGTTCGCGGGCGGTGAGCTTCCCCTGCGCGTG
The DNA here is from genome assembly GCA_040387895.1 of Gemmatimonadota bacterium. Lineage (GTDB taxonomy): Bacteria > Gemmatimonadota > Gemmatimonadetes > Gemmatimonadales > Gemmatimonadaceae > Gemmatimonas. The sequence goes on along the minus strand of JAZKCW010000136.1, from coordinate 6,596 downwards.
CTGCTTCTCGATCTTGTCTGGCCCGCCACCGAGGCGAAGGCGCGCTTCGAGCGCGCGCGTCTCCTGGGCGAGCTGTTGCAGGCGTGACGTCACGCGTCCTGCTGCTCCCGTTCGGCGAACCACTCGCGGATGTACGTCACGAGGTCCTGGGTGCTGGTGCCGGGGCCGAAGAGGCGGGCGATGCCGCGGGCCTGCAGCGCGTCCATGTCTTCCTTCGGGATGATGCCGCCGCCCGTGAGCAGAATGTCGTCACGCCCGGCTTCGACCAGCAGGTCGTGCACGCGCGGAAACAGCGTCATGTGCGCGCCGCTCAGGATGGACAGGCCGACCACGTCGACATCCTCCTGGATGGCGGCAGTGGCAATCATCTCGGGCGTCTGGTGCAGGCCGGTGTAGATCACTTCCATGCCGGCATCGCGAAGCGCCGCGGCGACTACTTTTGCGCCGCGGTCATGGCCATCGAGGCCGGGCTTGGCGACGAGCACGCGAATCGGTCGGGTCATCGTAGGAGCTGCAGTGAATGCCCTCGGTCAGTCGAGGGACAGGGGAAGGTAACCAGTCAATCATCCTTGCGGGCGAAGAGCAGCATCTCGCCGGACTTCCGGTTGAGTGGCCGCTCGCTCCACCCGTCGAATGCCTGCTCCACGACCAGCCCGCACTCCTGCATACGCGCGGCGAGCTCGGACGCTGTGTACAGCCGGATCCGATGCGATCGCTCGCCGTGCCCCTTGGGGCCACGCCAGGTCGACGTGATCTCGAGAAATCCCGAAAGGGGGTCGAAACGACGCTCCTGCCCGAACACCGTCCCATCGGCCGTGCTCCACCAGTCACGCGCGAGAAAGCGCGACATCACCCCATCCCGGCTCCCGCCCTGCCAGACCAGTATGCCGCCGGGCTTGAGCATCCGCGCGAACCCTTCAATCACCCGCAGGTCGTCTGCCGGCGTGTCGAAGAAGCCGAAGGACGTGAAGAGGTTGAGCACCGCGTCGAACCGGCCGTTCCACCGGGCCGGCAGCTTCCGCATGTCGCCCTGCGTGTAGCGCAGGCGTCGACCCGTGCCGCGCGCGCGCGCCACGTCGAGCAGCTGCTCCGAATAGTCGAGGCCATCCACGTCGAATCCGGCTTCCGCGAGCAGATGCGCGTGGCGCCCCTGGCCGCACGGGCAGTCCAGCACGCGCGCACCGGACGGCAGTTCCAGCAAGTCGAGCAAGCGTGCCACCTGCCGCCGATCTTCCGTGAGATCGAAGATCGGCTCGTACTCATGCAGGTACTGCGCATCGAACTGCGTCTGCCACCACGGTGTCGTGGCCCCGGGCGACTTGGTCAGAAGAACACCGGCTCGCGATACGCACCGAAGACGTCTTCGAGCGCGGCCCGGATCTCATACAGCGTGCAATACGCGCGCGCGCAGTCGAGAATGAACGGCACCACGTTCGTGTCGCCCCGCGCCGCTTCGCGCAGCGCATCCAGCCGCTGCGCAACGAGCGCGTTGTCACGCCCGGCGCGCATCTTCGCCATGCTGGCGCGCTGCTCGATGTCCGCCTCCTCGCCGATGCGGAGGATCGGGATCGTGAGCCCCTCTTCGTCGGTGACGAACTCGTTGACACCCACCACGAGACGACGGCGCTGCTCGATCTCCCACTGCTGCCGCGCTGCGCTCTCTGCGATGCGCTTCTGGAACCAGCCCTCCTCCAGCCCCTTCACCACGCCGCCGATCTCGTCGATCTGCGCGAACAGTGCCTCCGCCTCGCGCTCCAGCTGGTCGGTCAGCGCCTCGACGTAGTAGGAGCCGCCGAGTGGATCCATGACGTTCGGCACGCCCGTCTCGTACGCGAGGATCTGCTGCGAGCGCAGTGCGACCTGCACTGCTGCTTCCGTCGGCAACGACAGCGTCTCGTCCATGGAGTTCGTGTGCAGCGACTGCGTCCCTCCGAGCACTGCCGCGAGCCCCTGGTAGGCGACGCGCACGACGTTGTTCATCGGCTGCTGCGCAGTGAGCGTCACGCCCGCGGTCTGCGAGTGGAAGCGCATCATCCACGAGCGCGGATTCTTTGCGCCGAACCGCTCCTTCAGATGGCGCGCCCAGATGCGGCGCGCCGCGCGGAGCTTCGCGATCTCCTCGAAGAAGTCGTTGTGGATGTCCCAGAAGAACGACAGGCGCGGTGCGAATTCGTCGACATCCAGACCGCGCGCGACACCGCGCTCGACGTACGTGAAGCCGTCCGCGAGGGTGAACGCGAGTTCCTGCGCGGCCGTCGACCCGGCCTCGCGGATGTGGTAGCCGGAGATGGAGATCGTGTTCCAGTTGGGCGCATGCTCGGCGCACCATGCGAAGCCGTCCACGATGAGCCGCAACGCGGGCTCGATCGGGAAGCACCAGGCATGCTGCGCCATGTACTCCTTGAGGATGTCGTTCTGTACTGTCCCCTGGAGCTTGTCCGCGCTCACGCCCTGCTTCTCGGCGGCCGCGATGTAGAAGCACAGCAGAATGATGGCGGGCCCGTTGATCGTCATCGACGTCGACACCTTGTCGAGGGGAATCCCCTCGAAGAGCGTCTCCATGTCGGCGAGGGACGAGATGGCAACGCCGCACTTGCCGACCTCACCCTCCGACCGCACGTGATCGGAGTCGTAGCCCATCAGCGTCGGGAAATCGAACGCGACCGATAGGCCCGTCTGGCCCTGCGAGAGCAGGAACTTGTAGCGCTGATTCGTCTCGCGGGCGGTGCCGAATCCGGCGAACTGCCGCATCGTCCACAGCTTGCCGCGGTAGCCGGTGGGATGAATGCCACGCGTGAACGGCCACTGGCCCGGCAGCTCGAGCGCCGTACCGGCCGACCCTTCGAGATCGAGTGCCGTGTAGAGCGGCGGCACTTCGGTGGCCGAGTTGGTGAAGGCGATGTCGCGCTTGCGGCCGCGCTCGTACTCGCCCTTCCACCGCTCGACGTCACGGCGGAGCGCATCGAGCTCCTCCTGCTGCTGGCGCACCACTTCCTCGAGCTCGTGCATCGTCGTCATCAGGTCGTCCTCGTTGTCGGCGTCACGCCGGTACCAGTCAGCAACGCTCCACTGCGGGCTCGCAGCGCATCCGCCACCGCGAACGGGGCGATCTGCCCTTCCTCGAGCGCCGGAATCTGCGCCTCCAGCCACGCTTTGGTGGCCTCGTCGTGCCACAGCCGTTCCCGCAGCTGAGCCTCCACCACCTCCCGCACGCGTTCTCGCAGCCGTTCCCGGCGACGGAGGCGCAGCTCGCCGCTGCGCTCAAGATAGCGCAGATGGCGGTCGAGAGCCTCCACCACCGTATCCAGCCCCTCGCCCTGCGCCGCGACCGTCCGCAGAACGGGTGGTGTCCAGACAGGCGCCGACTCATCCGCCGCGGCATTGCGCGCCGCGCGCGCCGGATTCATCGCTTCGCGCATCGCATCGCGATCCGGAATGGAGCGCAGGTCCACGCCGTGGTGTGCGGGCATGGCATCGTGCGCGGCGCCGGCACGCAGTCCGAGCATCAGCTCGATGTCGTTGCGCAACCGGTCGGCACCCGGACGATCGGCCTTGTTCACCGCGAAGACGTCGGCGATCTCCATGACGCCGGCCTTGAGCGTCTGGATGCTGTCTCCGGATTCCGGCACGAGCACCACGAGCGTCGTGTCTGCCGCACGCGCAATGTCGAGCTCGCTCTGCCCCACGCCCACTGTCTCCAGCAGGATGACGTCCTTCCCGAAGGCGTCGAGCACGTCGCACACTTCGCGTGTCGCGGTGGCCAGGCCGCCCAGTGAGCCGCGCGTGGCCATCGAGCGAATGAACACGCCCGGGTCGAGTGCGACCTCCTCCATGCGGATCCGATCGCCGAGCAGCGCGCCACCCGTGAACGGCGACGTGGGGTCGACTGCGACGATCCCGACCGTCTTGCCGGCATTGCGGTAGGCGCGTGCGAGACGCGTCGTGAGTGTGCTCTTGCCTGCTCCCGGGGGGCCCGTGATCCCGATGCGGCGTGCACGACCGAGATCCGGATGCAGTATCGCCAGGAGGCTGTCGAAACCCGCGCGATGATTCTCCACGATGCTCACGGCGCGCGCGAGCGCTGCGGGACGTCCCTCGCGAAACCCGGCCAGTGTCCGCGCCATCGATGGCGACAGCTCTGTCCGCGCCATCGGCATCGTCTCCGGCGTCGCTCCCTGCAGGATGCTGCTTTCCGTCGTCATGCGCCCGGTGCCCCCGGCACGCGTGCCGCCGGCTCGTCGTGTTCGTCGCGAATGTCTCCCACCAGCTCCTCCAGCAGATCTTCCATGGTCACCAGGCCCGCGACGTATCCGGATTCATCCTGCACGATGGCGAGTTGGCGGCGTGCGCGCAGCAGTTCGAACAGGAGCTCATTCGCGGGGCGCCCGGGCGCGGTGACCGTGACGGGACGCAGTGGCGGACGACGCACGCCGGCGAGCTTGAACACATCGAACGCGTAGAGCATGCCGACGATGCGATCGGGATCCTGCCGATAGATCGGCACGCGGCTATACGCCGACTGCGCCACGCGCCGCGCCATCTCCAGGGGATCGAGACCCTCGTCGAGCGTGAACATCTCGGCGCGAGGTGTCATGACTTCCGCCACCGACTTCTCGCCGAATTGCATGACACCGGAAATGATCGCCATCTCCTCGGACGCGCGCATGCTCTCGAAGGCACCATCACGCAGCAGGTCTTCGAGCCCCTCGCGCGCTTCGAGTTCCGCCGCTCCACCGCTGCGGGGCACGACCAGTCGCGTGGCGGCACCGGCGACGTGCAGGAATGGCGTAACGATGATGTCCACGACGCGCAGCAGCGGAGCGAATACCGGAACAAGCCTTGGTGCCCAGCGCCGTCCGATGGCGCGAGGCACAAGCTGCCCCACCACCACGACGGCGACCGTGAACAGCACCACGTCACGGACGAGCGCCAGGCTACGCGCGCCGTCCTGCATGACGATGATCGCGCCCATCGTGAACACGGTGATGGCGATGCCCGTGCTGGCCGCGTGCACGAGGCGCATCGGGCGCTCGAGGTAACGCGCCATGCGCTTGGCATCGCCATGGCGATGCTCGATCCAGTGACGCAGCCAGAGTCGGCTCACGGTGCGGACTGCCGTCGCGCCAACGGTGAGCAGCGCGACCACGAGCACAGCGATCAGCATCGGGAAGAACAGGATCATGCGCGCCCCCCGCCTGCCGCCGCATCTCCGTCGGAGGCGACGCGCGCACTCCCGGTGTTCACTCCGGCATTCGCGGCGGTCGTGGCTCCACCGCCTGCACTGGCGCTGCCGCCACCGCTCGCGTTGCTGCCGTTCCCGTCGTCGGTGCGCTCCAGATACACCCGCTCGATCTTGCGGCGGACCACCCGCTCGGCGATGACGCGGAACGGGCCGATCGTGAGCGACTCGCCGGCACGTGGCACGCGCCCAAGCAGCTCGAGCACGAGGCCTCCCACCGTGCTCACGTCGTCGCGCCGGAAGTCGTGCCCGAGGTTCTCCGAGAGATCTTCCAGGTTGAGCCGTCCGGAGACCCAGAAGCGTACCCCTTCCTCCGATTCGATGACGCGTTCCTCTTCGTCGTACTCGTCGCGGATCTCGCCGACGAGTTCCTCGAGGACGTCCTCGATGGTCACCAGCCCCGCGGTCCCTCCATACTCGTCCGCGACGATCACGATGTGCCGGCCACTCGCGCGGAACTCGCGCAACAGGTCGGCGATGCGCTTCGACGACGGAATGAACGACGGCGGACGGATCAGCGACTTCCATCCGGCGTCGGGCTCTGCATCCGCAATCACGAACGGCAACAGGTCCTTCGCGTAGAGGATGCCGATGATCTCGTCGAGCGTGGTGTCGTAGACCGGCATGCGCGAATGCTGTGCGCTGCGCACGCGGTCGATCACCTCCGACCATGGCGTGTCCTGCTCGATGCCGACGATGTCGACGCGCGGCACCATCACCTCTTCCGCGGTCGTTTCACCGAAGCTGAAGACGCCGAGCAGCAGTTCGCGTTCGTCGCGGGAGACGTCGGCTTCCGAGTTGATCACCTCTCGGAACTGTGCTGCTGCCTCCTCCCGGCGCTCGCTGCTCACATTCATGTCGGGTACGACATCGCTGAACGCGTTGTCGAGCGCTTCGCCGAGGCGAACGACCGGCGCGAAAATCCGCTCTGCCGCGCCCGTGAACCAGGCCAGCCGTTCGCCCGCATGTTCACCGAGGGCGTCTCCAATGGCGCGCGCGATGCTTTCCGACACGGTCACGATCGCGAGCCCGGTCACCACGAGCAGCAGTAGTGCCTGCCAGGTGGCCTGACCGACGAGCCCGAGCGCGACAGCGAGCGCGCCACCGGCGATGCCGTGTCCCAACACGCGCGCAAAGGCAAGCGCGCGATGCGTCCGTTCGCGCGACGGTACGGCGCGAGGAATGGCGGGCACTGCCCCCGGAGTCGACGGGGCCGTGCGCGCGTCCACGAACGGTGCCGTCGAACGTTCCGACAATAGTGCGCCATCCGCCACTGCTGCGAGCGCCGCGAGCGCACCACCACCTGCCACCGCAATCCACGGTAACGCACTCATGGGCACAGCATCACGCGTTCGGG
>JAZKCW010000135.1:12934-21619 GCA_040387895.1 Gemmatimonadota bacterium | reverse complement strand
AATTCCACCGCTGGGGCGAAGATCTCGACGAGGGCATCAACCGCGTCGTGGCGACGTACCTGGCGGGCGCACCACCGGTACGCGCGGTGGAAGTCGCACCGTGGCCGACACGAGCGCGCCACGACTTCGTGGTGCAGCTGCACGTGTCACGCTTCGAGGGAGTCGCGGATTCAGCAGCAACGCAGGGCACGGTGCACGTGCAGGCGGGCTGGGACATCGTACGTCCGGCCGACGGCCGCGTCATGATCCGCGGCAACACGGACGACCGCGGCGGCTCCTGGCGCGTCGGCGACTACGCAGCACTGGTGACGGGGCTCGACGCTGCATTGTCGCGTGTGGCCCGTGACATCAGCGCATGCCTGGCACGCTTCCCGAACGACTCGACACCACCGGCAAGCTGCGAAGGCGGAGCGGCGGTGGGGCGCTGACTGCAACTGCAACCTGCAACAGCAATCGCGTTAGAGGCGGAGATCGCGACGGACCACGGAGTGGCGCAGCGAACCGCCGGTTTCTACAGCCATACGCGGAGGCGCGGAGAACAGCAGTGAGACGCGAAGCGGGGCACGCCGGGGAGATCCCTTCGTGCCCCGCTTTTGCTTTTCTTGATGGGGTCTGCGGCATGCCACGGTGCCACCCCAAAGAGTCGCTGCACTGAGTTCGCGGCATGCACCCCTCCGCGGCTCCGCGCGCTGTTCTCCGCGCCTCCGCGTGAGGCTGTAGAAACCGGCGGTTCGCTGCGCCCCTCCGTGGTCCGCAGTGATCTCCACGTGAGACGCAGTTACCGTTGTCGTACCGGTTGCCGTTCGCCGTTCCCGTTATCCCCTCGGATACAGCACCATCTGCGTGCACCGGAACAGCGCCAGCGTCTTTCCCGTCTCGCGATGCGTGACCACCGCATCCCACACCTGTGTCGTGCCGCCCAGGTGCACCGCGGTTGCCGAGCAGTCGAGCGTGCCGTCGCGCGCCGTGCCCAGGAAATTCGACTTGAGCTCCACTGTCGTGAATCCCGTTGCACCCTTCGGCAGGTTCACCACGCAGCCGAAGCCCGCGCAGGTGTCGGCGAGCGTGACCACTGCGCCCGCGTGCAGGAAGCCGTTCGGCGCCATGAGGTCCTGACGCACCGGACATTCCGCGCGCAGCTCCGCCGCCGTCGCGTGCGTGAAGCGGATGCCCAGCAGGTCGGGGAAATGACCGGCCACTCGGGCGTTCAAATCGTCGAGAAGCATGAAGGGTCGGCAGGGATCGTCAGGTGTGCCGCGTCAGCGGCGAACGGTGCGCGCGACCCTATTCCGCCGTCATCGGATCGATGATCGCCCTGATCTCCGACACACGATCGGCTGGGAAGCCGCCCTGACGCGCATGTTCGCGCACCATCGCCTCGTTCGGTGCGCGATAGATGCAATGGATCTGGTCGGCCGTCACGTAGCTGTGCACCCATTGAATCTGCGGGCCCATCTCGTTCAGCACGCCACAGGACTTCTGGGAGATACCCTGCAATTCGGCGGTGGTCAGCTTGCCTGCGCCGGGGATATTCCGTTCGATCAGGTACTGGGGCATGTGTGGCTCGCGGTTGCGGGGTGAACAGGAGTCGTTTTCCAACGGGTAGCAAGAGATTCGGGCTCGAGGCTCGCGGGCGCAAGAGGTGAAACGGGCCCGTGCGTGCTTTCGGTGCGACGTGCATTGCTGTGGTGAAGCACGCGGGGCCGGCCACGGTATCGTGCGTCCATGACCTACACATTCTGGCACCTTGGCGTCCTCATCGGCGAGGCCAATCTCGCGTCGATGAGCGGAAATCGTAGCCACCTGGGCGGCATCTTTCACCCGACCGAAGCCGGACTCGCGCTGCTGCCCCAGCTGTGCAGCATCGTGCGTATCGGCAATGCATTGCAGAAGCATCTCAGATCCACCGGACAGTCGCTCGACCGCATGTCACCCGATGAGGCGCAGGCCGCGCTCACCGCGTGCGACGAAGGCCGCGCCATCCTCGACTTCGGGCGAACGATGAGCGAGATCGAGCTGCGTGGACCCGATGGCGTCCAGGTGGGCGTTGCGTCCATGGGCTTCAGTGATACCGAGGAACTGCGGCGCCTCGCCAGCGCATCCAGAGGTCGCTCGGCGAAGCGGCAGTTCAAGCGGAGGCTGCAGGGCGATGCCCCGCGGTACATCGTGTCAGCGACGCTCGGGCAGAGTGCGTTGCGTGACACCGCTGCGGTTCACTGAGCGTGGACCACACCCTCGACGAATGCGTCGCGGTAGTCCCGCGCGTACGCCTCGAGCGTGCGCGGTGCGCGTCCCGTGATCGTCCCCACGGCGTCCGTCACCCGTTCGGCGTACCCGAGCTTGAAGAAGCCCAGAATGACGAGCATGAACTCGGCGTACCCCGCCGGCAGGCCCGCGGCGAGCAGGCCGGCGCGCATGGCGTCCGGCGTGATGTCCTCGTAGCCGATGTTCCGGCCCGCCTCCTGGCTCAGGATCCGCGCGACCGCGTCATGGTCGAGTGCTTCGGCGCCGGTGAGGTCGAATGCACGATTGTCCCAGTCGCTCCGTACCAGCAGTTCGGCCGCGACTGCAGCGATGTCACGCGCGTCGATGAAGCTTCCCTTTGCATCGCCGACCGGTAGTTGGATCGCGCCGGCGTGCTTGATGCCGTGCAGCCAGTACGTGTTGAAGTTCTGCATGAACCAGTTGGGGCGGATCACGTTCCAGGCAACTCCGGACTCTTCGAGACGGAGCTCCGTCTTGCGCAGTGGCCCCGTGGGATCCGCGTCGGCACCCATCGCGGTCATCAACACCACCTTCCCGACGCCGAGCGCGCGGGCCGCATCGATCACGGGACCGAGCAGTTCATCCTGGTTCGTGAACCCAGGAGGTGACAGCAGGAAGGCGGCATCTGCTCCCGTCAGCGCCTCCGTGACGCCTTCGCCCGTGCCGAGGTCCACGTGCACCTGACCGGCTCCCGCCGGTCGGCTCGTCGCTCGCCGCACCGAGTGTCCGCCTTCCTCGAGCAGCCGGGAGAGTTCGCTGCCGACCGTGCCGCTCGCGCCGAGTACCAGAATTGTCTTCATTGAGTCCGTCCATGGGTTGAGGTGATGGAAGGAACCTCGCGCACCAAAGTCGGACGCTGAATGGTTTCTCGTCGCCTTTTGTTGTCTTTGCGTCCGAAGTCGCTACTTTCAGGACATGGACCTCCTCACCGAACTTCTGCAGGATGCCGGGCTCGTCCGGCGCGTGTTCGACCAGCACCGGCTCGGCGGCGACCGCGCCCTGCGCTTCCCGTGTGATCGCAGCGTGGGTTTTCATGTGGTGCTCGACGGCGTGGTGTACGTGCATGCCCCGGCGCTCGATGAACCGTTGCGTCTCGAGGCGGGCGACATCGCGGTGATGGGGCGCGGCTGCGTGCACGTGCTCTCCACGTCGCCGTCGCCGGACGCGCTCCCGATCGAATCGATCCCGGTCGATCCGGCGCTGCGGTCGAATTTCGCCGACGCCGCCGACGGCGGTCGCGACGGTCCGGTGAAAGTGGTCAGCGGCGCGTATCAGCTGTGGAATGCGCCGCTGCATCCGTTCTTCGCCGAGTTGCCGCCATGGTTCGTGCTGCGTGGGGAGCGCGCGCCGGGGCTCGACCCGCTCGGGCTCACGATCGCGATGCTCGCCGACGAGACACGCCACAATGCCTTGGGCCGCCAGACCGTCGTGCACGGGTTGCTCGACGTGCTGTTCACGCTGCTGATGCGTGAACTCGTCGCGCGCCGCGGCGAGACGGGAACCGGATGGAGCCATGCGGTGCAGGACCCGCAGGTGCGGCAGGCCGTCGCGCACATGCATGAGGATCCCGCGCGCGCGTGGACGCTCGAGACGCTCGCGAGTGAGGTGGGGCTGTCGCGCAGCGTGCTGGCCGAACGCTTTCGCGAGACGATGGACGAGACTCCGCTCGCGTACCTTCGCGTCGTGCGGCTGCAACGTGCGATGCGACTGCTGGTGGAGAGCGACCGCACTCTCGAGCAGGTCGCGAGCGCAGTCGGCTACCAGGACGCGTTCGGATTCTCGAAGGCGTTCAAGCGTGCGGTCGGCGCATCACCGGGTGAATACCGTCGGCGGGATGCTGCAGAGCGCAACGTGCCGTGGCGATTCCAGGCGAATCAAGGTCTTGCACGCGCGGTCGGTGCAACCAATGTTGACGCATGACGTTCTCTCCCGCGCACTCGTCGCTCCTCCGCACCGCAGCGCTCGGGGCGATACTGTGCGGGTGTACCGCCACGCCGGGTAATGGCGCACCGTCCACGACTACCGAGACGACGGTGACACCGTCCATCGCACAACCGATGACCCGTGTGTACTCGGCCGCGACCAGCGGATTCACTGAACCGGCCGAGCTCGTGCTGCGTGATCAGGCTGCGCTGGACGACGCCTGGCGGACATTGCACAGCCGTCTCCCCGGCAACCCCGCTCCGGCAGTCGACCTGTCCACGCGGATGGTGGTGGTCGTCGCACTCGGCTCCCGCAACACCGGCGGGCATGGCGTACGCGTGGATTCAGTGACGTCGGACGGGACCCGGACCACCGTGCACTACACGGCCACGGCGCCCGGTACGTCGTGCATGACCACGCAGATGATCACGTCACCGGTGGATATCGTCAGCGTAGCGCGACGCGAGGGCGCAGTGCGATTCGAACGGCGGTCCGTCGTCCAGCCGTGCTGAGCCGTGTTGAGCCGTGTTGAGCCGTGTTGAGCCATGTTGAGCCATGCTGAACAGGCCGATGCCGGCATGCCGGCATCAGCCTGTTGCATCGCCGTCATCGCCCGAAAGTCGGCTGCGCAGATCAGGCGCGGCGGCGACTCCGCAGCACGGCAACGACGACCAAGCCAGCGAGCATCAGCGCGTAGGTGCCGGGTTCGGGGACGAGTGTCGCGTTCACGTTGGTGAACTGGTGCGCAGAGCCTGAGCCGGCGCCCTGAAACCACCAGACGTTCTGCAGCGATCGCCAGCGATTGTCGAATGTGATCGTCTGCAGGAACGGGGTCTGGACGCCGTTGATCACCGGTGGCGCCGCAATCGTGAAACTCTGCTGAATGAGCGCGCCACCCGTGCCGGGCCCGAAGCCGGAGAAGGTGAGTGTGAATGGCACGAGCGCGAACGGCGACAATGCCGTCGAATACAGGTGTGCGACATCCATCGAGTGCAGATGGAAATCGATGCGTGGCCCCACGACGACGTTGGATCCCCGGCCGAAGATGTCGATCTCCTCGTTGGCCTGTGTGCCGAACATCGTGGTCGCGCTGCCGAGGTTCGACGGGCGGTTCACGGACGTCGCGTCGTTGGTTCCCCAGGTGCCGAGCACGTTGCGCGCACCGGACGCGAAGAACTCGGTGGCGTAGAAATCGAGTACGCCCGATGTCACGGGCCGCCCGATCGCTGCCTGATGCTCGGTAGTGACGGGACGCGAGTACTCGCCGAAGGTGGACGTCGCGGTCTGCTGGGCGCCTGCACTCTGCGCGAGCGTGACGACAGCGACGGCGAGCAGGTGACGGTGGAATCGACGCATGCAGTCTGGCCTGGCTGAAGGAAGAGGAGAGTTCGGGACGTTCAGCAGCTTCCGCTACGAATCGCTTCGACTGCCTTGCGGACGTTGACGCGCCCACCGCCATAGATCGACGAGCTGCCGATGTCGTCCGTCGTCGTCCTGATGCACGCTTCGATGCGGGCGCGGTTCGCCACCGACCGCTCACCTCCGATCTCGCCATACAGCACCGCGGCCATGCCCGAGACGTGCGGGGCGGCCATGCTCGTTCCGTTGATCGCCCAGTACCGGTTGGTGGTGCCGCTGCACGGTGCGTTCCCGCTCGGCACCCCGCCCACGTTGGCCGCGCCGGAGTTGGGGGAGTTGCCGGAGCAGACGGACCAGATGGCGTCGTGCACACTTCCCTGCTGAATCCTGTTCACGAACCGGTAGGTCGCGCTCAGCGGGATGCCGCCGCGGCCACCGGGGGCGAACACCGTCACGCCGGTACCGAAGTTCGAGTAGAACGCCTTCGTGTCGGGGCTGTGCCAGACATGCTCCGGATTGAACGGGTCCCAGAGCGGCGGCATCGGTGCCGTGGAGCGCGTGAGCGGACCCGTCGCACCGACGGTGATCACGCCCGGCACCTCCGCGGGTACGGTGATCACCTGCGGATTCGGCTTCTGCAGGTTGCTGTTCCCATCGGACACGACGACGACGGTGCCGCGCGAGGTGGCGTAGTTGATCGCGGCGCCGTAGGTGATCGGCGATGAGATGAACGACGCCTGGCCGCGATAGCGAAGCCCGCCAAGGCTCGCGTTGATGACGTGCGCACCGTTGTCGGCGCACCAGCGGATGCCGTTGACGATCGCCGTCTCGGTGCCGCTGTTGGCGGCGTTGAGCACTCGGGCCCCGAGCAGCGACGCGCGCGGCGCCACGCCGTTCACCACCACGCCCTGCGCGGCCGCGATGCCGGCGACGTGCGATCCATGTCCGTTCGGATCGTCGAGGCGCGGCTCCGCAACGACGAAGTTCGCGCGCAGCGTCACCTTGCCGGCGAGCTCCTGGTGCAGCATGTCCATCCCGGAATCGACGATGCAGATATTGATGCCTTCGCCGCCACTGGTGAGTGCCCAGCCTTCGTCCGCCTGTACGGCGCGCATGCCCCATTGCACGTTGCTGGCGTACCACGGCGTGCTCTCCGCACCGGGTACGGCCGCCGCTACCGCCTCGTCGTCGACGGGAGTCGCATCGTCTCCCATGATCGGCTCGACCGAGACGTCGAAGCCGGCCTCGATGTAGCGTGGACTGGCCGCGAGCAGCGCATCGGGATTCATCACGTCGTCGACCACGAGCACGTTGAACTCGGGAATCGAATCGATGATGCGCCCGCCGGACGCGTGGAGCACATCGTCTGCGATCACTGCATCGCCGTCGAAGCCGACGAGGTAGCGGCCGGGCTCGATCGGTGCCGGTGCGAAATCACGGATTCTCGAGCTGGCGGCGTCGACTGCAGTGAACGGCGTCTGCTCGGCGCATGAAGCAGTGAACAGCAGGGGCGCGATCAGCAATACCAGAGGTCGACGCACTGCCATGGGTATTCTCTGTTGTAGGGAACGGCGATTTCAAGCGAGCAATGCAAGTGGTCGGCGAACGTATGTCCTTTTCAAAAGAACGCAAGCGAGCGTTGGCAGAGCGTGCGTGAGATCGATGCAGCCAGAAAGTTGAAGCGCGCGTCATGCTTGTGTGGTTCGCAAACCGCTACACATGCGCAGCTCGCGTGCGCGACGCGCGTGCGCGACTCACATGCGCGACTCGCACCCGCCATGATTGCGCCTTCATGGTCGTGGCGCGTTATTGGTGCACGCTCGCGTAACCGACGTCCGTGCGCTGATGTTGACGCGCTCCCGCCACCGCCACGCTTCGCCCACCTCACCAACGATGCGACCGTCACGACTCATGGCTGCCAGCACCGCGCTGCTGCTGCTGGCCTGCGCACCGGACTCGAACCCACGCGGTGCCGACTCCGGCGCCGCCGGTACCAGCGCGTCCGGCACCGGTACCGGTACCGATCAACGCTCGGCCTCGCCCGCACCGGTGGACGTGCAGGCGATCTCACTGCTTGGCGACACACTGCGCACGTTTCCGCTCGCACCGGAGGCGCGTGCGAAATACGAAACGCAACTGGCCGACGCGGAGCGTGCCTACCGTAACGCTCCGACGGACGTCGACTCGATCATCTGGCTCGGCCGTCGTCTGGGCTACCTCGGACGTCTGCGCGAGTCGATCGAGGTGTACGGACGCGGCATCGCGCTCCATCCGGAGAACCCGTGGCTCTACCGGCATCGCGGGCATCGCTACATCTCGGTGCGCGAGTTCGACAACGCGATCGCGGATCTCGAGCGCGCCGCCACTCTGGTAGCGGGCAAGCCGGACGAAACGGAACCGGACGGGCAGCCGAATGCACAGAACACGCCGATCGGCACGCTGCACTCGAACATCGACTACCATCTCGCACTCGCACACTACCTGAAGGGCGACTTCGCGAAGGCGCTGCCGGTGTATGAGCGCGACCTGGCCAAGGCGCACAACGACGACCGTCGCGTGTCGACGTCGCACTGGAACTACATGAGCCTGCGCCGCCTTGGACGCGACGCGGACGCGGCACGTGTACTCGCGCCGATCACGAGCGCGACGACGGTGATCGAGAACGACGCGTACCTGCACCTGGTGCAGATGTACAAGGGGCTGCGGTCGATCGACTCGGTGCTGGCGGTCGGGCCGGACGGCGCCATGTCGGTGAAGGATGCGACGGCGGCCTACGGCATCGCGAACTGGCACTTGTACAACGGCCGTCCTGCAGAAGCGGAACGACTCTTTCGACGGATCCTCGCGGGTGGGCAGTGGGGCGCTTTCGGCTACATCGCGTCGGAGGCGGAATTGGCGCGGATGGCGAAGTAGCGGCGAACTGCAACTGCGTCTCACGGCGAGATCGACGAGGGTCGCGGAGGTGCGCAGCGAACCGCCGGTTTCTACACCCTCACGCGGAGGCGCAGAGAACGGCGGAGAGACGCGGAGGGGTGCAGGCCGCGACACCAGTGCAGCAACTCTTTTGGAGTGGCTCCGTGGCATGCCACAAACCCCCATCAAGAAAAGAGAAGGGGCACGCCGAGATCTCTCCGGCGT
>JAZKCW010000135.1:0-12924 GCA_040387895.1 Gemmatimonadota bacterium | reverse complement strand
TCGATCATGCCGATGGCGACGGCGATCTTCTCGGTGCCCCGCTCCACGTCACCGCGGGCTGTTCTCCGCGCCTCCGCGCGCTGTTCTCCGCGCCTCCGCGTGACGCTGTAGAAACCCGCGGTTCGCTACGCCATTCCGTAGTCCGCCGCGATCTCCGCGTGAGACGCGGTTGCTGTCCTCCACGTCCCGCTAATTCGCTTCACCGCGCGCGTGCCTCGTGCGTCGGATCGCCGAGCAGTTCGTTGATCTGCACCGCGACCCGCACCAGTTCGCGGACCGTGGCCGGCGACACCGACATGCCTTCGCGCAGCTCGATCGTCGCCATGTCGAACTTGCCGCCCGGCTTGAGCCGCGGTTCGATGTCGCGCAGCAGTTGCCCGCGCCAGAAGCCAAGCAGCACGCGCGAGGGCTCGGCGCGAATGACCGCCACCGGACCGTTCGAGAAGTAGATGATGTTGCGCCACTTGATGGCTTCGTCGAGTGGCGCGGCACTCAGCACTGCGGTGCGCAGAGACGATGCGCAGTCGTGCTGCCAGCCGGACAGGGCGTCGATGTATGCGTCGGGGGATGCAGCGGGGACAGACTTCTTCATTCGATCACGGAACTCCCCGTCCGTGCCTCGCCAACTCCTGCGCTGCATCGGCAAGCCGTTCGTGCGCGCGCATTGCACGCCAGGCGACGAACATCCAGAAGACGGCCGACAGCAACGCGATCGGCCACATCAGCATTCCGACCCCAAACGTCTGAAGACCCATTTTTGATTTCCAAGAAGAAGGAGCAGCCAACTATCGTGCGGCCATCGCCGATGCGAACTCGGCAACATGTTGGGCAACATGTGGATCGTCTGGCCGTCACGCAACACGGGGCGGGCGGCAGTGGCGCATATGACAAGAAGGCCCCGCCGTGTGGCGGGGCCTTCGCGTCGAGCACCCTCAGTCGAGCACTCTCACTGCGAACAGTGCCAGGCGCTTACTTGACCGTGAACTGCTCCGACTTCTCTTCCTTGCCGTTGTGCATGATCCGCAGGTGGTACGTGCCCGTCGGCCATGCGCTCGCCTTCGTCAGGCGGAACGTCGTGCGCACATCCTGACCTGCCGCGACCGTCTGGCGCTGCTCCTCGACCAGCTGGTCGTTGTCGCCGTAGGTCCAGCGAGCCACGAGCTCCTTGCCGGCTGCGTTGTCGTCGGTCTCCACGACCGCCACGATCGTGTCGCGCGTGCCGAAGTCGCCGATCTTCTCTGCGACCTTGCCGTCCGCGCCGACCGCGCGGCCGAACTCGATGCTCTCGACGTCCAGCTCCTCAGTCGACATCGTGCCCGTGCCCGTGTTCGCAGCCGTCGTGCTGTCGACCGCCAAGCCGTCGTTCGTCTTGTCCTTGTCACCGCAGGCCGTCGCGCTGAACAGGGCCAGCGAGAGTCCTGCGATCGTACGTGTGAGTTTCCTGGTCATCGTGTCCTCGGTTAGCGGTCGGCGGGGATGGTGAGTACCTGACCCGGATGGATCAGGTCGGGATTCGAGATAAGACCACGGTTCGCCTCGTAGATGCGCTGCCAGTCGCCGGCGTTGCCGTACTCCCGCTGCGCGATCTTGGAGAGCGAATCACCGGACTGGACCGTATAGGTGCGCTCGTCGGCGACCTGCGCCGAAGAGCTCGTGCCCTGCACGTCGGAGAAGTCCGCCATCGGTGTGTCGCTCGTCGTATTGAACGTCGGCTTGCCCACCGTTCCGGCCTTGTTCTCGTCCTTGTCGTCGTCTCGGCCCAGCATCTTGTCGAGAATGCCCATCAGTTCCTCCTGCTCGGGAATCGTGACCGGACAGTCCGGCACGGCGATCTCCAGAGCAGATCGTGTGCCGGACTCGTCGCGCCGGGCGTTATCGTATGCTCGGAGCGGAACCGGGACCGCATATTGGTGTGGAGTGTCACCACTGATGACGCCGTCCGGATGCCCCGATTCATCAGCGACTTCAGCGTTCCCCATCCTCCCGTGGAGCCCCAAGTGCCCCGCCACGCGCCCTCCGCGCCCTCGTTCGCGCCCCGCCACTCGATCACACCCGTGACCCGTCCTGCGCAGGCTGCTCGTACGCTCGCCGCCGCAGTCGTCGCACTCGTCATCGTCGCATCCAAGGGGTCTGCACAGACGCAGCAGGCTCCCGTGGTCTTCACCGGCGTGTCCGTCATCCCCATGGATCGCGAGACGGTGCTGGCCAACCAGACGGTGATCGTCCAGAACGGACGCATCGCGTACGTCGGTGCCGCGCGCACCGCGCCGGCGGGCGCGACGACGGTCGACGGGCGCGGCAAGTTCCTCATGCCCGCGATCGCGGAGTTCCACGCGCATGTACCGAGCGGTGCGCAGGCCAACCAGGCGCATCGCACGTTGCAGCTGTACACGCTCGCCGGCGTCGCCACCGCGCGCGGCATGCTCGGCGCGCCCATGCACCTCGCGCTCCGCGACAGCATCGCCGCGGGCCAGCTGCTCGGCCCCCGCCTGCTCACATCGGGCCCATCGTTCAACAACAACACTGCGACATCGCCGACCGTTGCCGCGAGCATGGTGCGCGACCAGAAGTCGGCCGGCTACAACCTGCTCAAGATTCACCCCGGCGTGCCGCGCGCGGCGTTCGACTCCCTCGCGATCGTCGCGAATGCGCTCCGCATTCCGTTCGCGGGGCACGTACCGCTAGAGATCGGGCTCGACGCCGCGCTCACGTCGAAGTACTCGACCATCGATCACCTCGACGGGATCGTCGAGGCGATGTACACCGGCCCGCAGCCACTCACCGCGCAGACCAACGGGTTCTTCGGCCTGAGCATCATGCGGCAGCTCGACCTGTCGCGGTTCAACGCGATCGTTGGCCGTGTGAAGGCCTCGGGCGTCGCGATGGTGCCGACGCAGATCCTGATGGACAACTACGCGAGCGACGCGACCGGTGACGAGTTGACGTCGCTGCCGGAGTTCAAGTACTGGGTGCCGCAGCAGGTCGCCGCGTGGCGCATGAACAAGAACAACCTCATCCAGCAGGCGCCCGTGCCGCGCGAGCAGCGGATGGAGTTCATCGCGCTGCGCCGTCGTCTCGTGAAGGCCCTGTACGATGCCGGCGTGCCGTTCCTGCTCGGCTCCGATGCGCCACAACTATGGAACGTGCCCGGATTCTCCGCGCATCGCGAGCTCGGTGCGATGGTGGCCGCAGGGCTGACGCCGTATCAGGCGCTGCGCACCGGCACGGTCGACGTCGCGAAGTTCATGGGTGAGGAAGGACGTGCGGGTGTCGTGCGTCAGGGTGCGCGGGCCGACCTGCTGCTGCTCGATGCGAATCCGCTGCAGGCGATCGGCAATTCGCTGCGCATCAACGGCGTCGTCGTGAACGGCCGCTGGATCGGGCCTGCGGAACGCACGCGCATGCTCGACGCGCTGGTGACGCCGTGATCGTCGTGAGGTCTGCCATGCTGTCGCGCATGGTCACCACGCTGATGTGCGCGGTGGGTCTGTCGCTCTTCGCGAGCGCGCTTCCCGTCACCACAGTGCTTTCCGCGCAGGCGAGCACGCGGGAGCGCGACGTCGTCATCACCGGTGGCTGGCTCTTCACGTCCACCGGCAACGCCCGCGTGCGCAATCCGGGCATCGTGATTCGCGCGGGCAAGTTCCTGCGCGTGGGCGGAGACGTGTCGGTCGCAGGGGAAGGTTCGGAGCGCGTCACGCTCGCCGACACCGAGACGGTGATTCCAGGCCTGTTCGACCTGCATGCGCATTATGCGGTCGAACTGTTCGACGCGGGCCGCAAGGACGAAACCGTCGCGTACCCGTCGCTCTTCCTCGCGAACGGCGTCACGGCCACGTTCCCGGCGGGCGAGATGGACCCGGAGGTCATGCGCGCGCTGCGGGTGCGCATCGAGAACGGCGCCGAGCCGGGGCCGCGGCTGCTCAACTCGGGGCCGTACTTCGGGACGGCGCGGCCCGGATGGAGCCGCGACGTCACGGTCGCACAGATCTACGCCGACGTGGATCGTTGGGCGGAGCTCGGCGCGAAGGGATTCAAGGCGAAGGGTGTCACACCCGACGAGCTGCGTGCACTGATCGAACGCGCGCACTTCCACGGGCTCACGGTCACCGGCCATTTGGACAGCGGCAATCGCAACAGCGTCAACCCGCGCGACGCGATCCTGATGGGCATTGATCGCATCGAGCACTTCATGGGCGGTGACGCGTTCACGCCGGACAAGTCGGCGTATGCGTCGTACGAGGCCATGAAGTTCGACACGCCGGAGTTCAAGCGCATCGCCGAACTGTACAAGCGGCAGCGCACGAACTTCGACGCGACGATGAGCGCGTATGGCTACTACGGCAAGAAGGACCCCGACGTGTTCACGTATTTCGTCGAGGAGAAGAAGTTTCTCACGCCCTACATGCGCGGCGTGATCGACGCGCGCGCACCGCGGCCGGTGAACCAGCAGTTCGAGAACATCTACTGGAACAAGCGGAAGGAAGTGAAAGCCTTCTTCGATGCCGGCGGCGGTGACCTCATCACGCTCGGCACCGACCATCCGAGCTGGGGCGAGTTCCTCACGCCATTCTCGGTGCATCGCGAAATGCAGGCGCTGTCGCGAGCAGGCATCCCGAATGCCGCCGTGCTGCGCATCGCCACCATCAACAGCGCACGCGCCATGGGGCTTGGCGACCGGCTGGGCACGATCGAGGAGGGAAAGTGGGCGGATCTTGTGGTCGTGCGCGGTGACCCCGTGGCCGACATCCGTCGCACGCGTGAGCCGCGACTCGTGGTGAAGGCCGGCCGCGTGTACGACCCCCAAGCGCTCATGAAGTCGGTCGAAGGCAAGATCGGGCCGGCGAGTGCCGCGGACACGATGGCGTGGGCGCCGACTCCCCGGAGGCGCTGAGGGGTTGCGGGACAAACTATCAATGCATACTATGCTTCAATAGTTCGTGACGGTGTCGGCCCACATGCGCTCCCACCCATGAAGCCCAACTGGTTCTTCATCCTGCTGTCGCTCGCGTCGTCCGCCCGGTACGGCACCGCCATCCAGGACGACGTGCGCGAACTGAGTGACGGCGCCGTTCGTCTCTGGCCAGCTACGCTGTACGGCTCACTCGAGGAACTGGTCGAGAAGCGCTGGCTCGAGGAAGTGCCTGACGACGAGCGGCCGGAGGGCATCTCCGGACGTGAGCGCTACTACCGCATCACGCGACCCGGACGCACGGCGCTGGAGGGGGAGATCGCGCGCCTCGAAGGGCTGGCCCGCGTCGCGCGCCGGCGGCTCACGCTGCGCGGAGCGACGGCATGACCGGTCTCGCCAACATGCGCGGCGCCTGCATCAGTCTCTATCGGATGGCCCTGCACGCGCTGCCATCGGTCCTGCGCGAGAAGCACGGCGCGGCGATGACGGCCTCCTTCGCCGACCAACTCGCGCGCGAGCAGGGCGCTGCGGGTGTCGCACTCACCACGTTCGCCGCAACCATGGATGTCACACGCCGAGCGGGCTACGAACGGCTGCGCCGTCCGCACGACGCGCTCGCCGCCACCAACGGAGGAACCGTGTACTTTCGTCGACTCGCGGGTGCGTTCGTCCTGGCCTTCATTGCGCTCACGACGGTGCTGCTGACGAACTACGGCCTGAAGCAGTCGCTGCCAGCGAGCGCGATGCCCGAGCTGCTCGCCCTCTCCCTGCCGTTCATGTCGGCGATGACGATCCCGGTGGCGTTGTTCGTCGCAACTCTCTGTGTGAGCGTCGGCCTCTGCGCCGGCCGCAAATGGGGCACATCACCGGTCGCACGCGGAGACTTCCCGCGACTGCTGCGTGCTGCACTGGCGCTGTCGGTCGGCGTTGCGGCGTTCATGATGCTGCTGACCGCGGAGATCGTTCCGCGCGCCAATGCACGCCTTACCACCGTGCTCGCCGGACACGAGGTCGCGCGCAGCAACCGCGCCCTGACGCTCGGCGAGCTGCGCGCTGCCGAACGTGAGGTGACGCTCGCACCAGCCACGCTCGACACCGAGGAGTCACGCGATGCACGGATCCTCGGGGCGAACTACGGCATCGAGATCCACAAGAAGTTCGTGCTGTCCGCGGCCTGCATCGTGCTCGCCCTCATCGGCGTCGCACTCGCCTGGCGATTTCCGCGTGGCGGTACTGCACTCGCGGTCGTGGCGAGCGTGACCGTGATCGGCCTGTACTACGTGTCGTTGCGCCTCGGCGAACAGCTCGCAGAAGGGCTGGTGGTGTCACCGGGGGTCGGCATGTGGGCCGCGAACATCCTGGGTCTGTCCCTCGCCGCCGTCGCGCTGCTCACGTCACGGCGCGAGCAGCACCACAGCCTCACCCAATAAGCCGCGCGACCTCGTTTACCAGCGTATCCGCCGAGAACGGCCGCGCAAGCAGTCGCACACGCGAGTTCGCGTCCGCGATTCCGCGTGGCAACTCGTCGACGAGCACGATCGCATGCACCTCCGGTAGCATCGCGGTCGCACCGCGCTCCGGCTCGTCGACGATGAGCAGCGCCGGTTCCCGGTGAGCCGCGAGCGCAACGGCTGCGTCGATCGTCGCCGCGTCGCACACCTGCAGGTCCAGTCGCTCGTGCAGGCACTCCCGCACATACCGCCGCAGGTCTGCCTCGGCCGCGACGACGAGCAACGTCGGGCCGTTGCGTTCGTCCCGTGCCGGCGACGCGGGAGCCGGAGCGCCCTCGTCGAGGAACGCGAGCTCGAGCCGCATCCGCGCCGACACGCCGCTGTCTCCGTGCAGTGGGTCCTTGTGCGACAGCACCGGCAGGCCGTCGTCCGGGCGTGTCAGCTCGGGACGCGTCATTTCATCCCGATGCCGTGCGGGCGCGCCGGGCCGGTCTTGAACGCGATGTTGAAGTCGACCACCTGGAACCTGGGATCGACGCTGATGCTCTGCTGCCCGACGTCGAGCACGTGCACCTTGCGGTCACCGTCGAGGCGCACCTTGCCGATGTCGTCCTGGTCGAGGAAGTAGTCCGTGACCACGAGCCGCTTGTCGTCGTGCGTGAGGTGGACGGAGTGCGGACCCGCGCCTTTCCCGAAACTGACCACCGACATCTGCTTGAAATTCTTCGGGTTGGAGATGTCGAGCATCACCACTTGGCCAGCGAGAATCGTGGCGTAGATCAACCGCGAACCCGTGCGCGGGACCGCCATGAGGCCCGGCAGGCCGCCGCGCACCGACGTTTCGACGTGAGGGAGTACGGTGGACGCATCGAACGCCTGCTCGTAGCTGCCATCCGTCGGATCGACGGAGTAGAACAGCCCAGTGAACATGTTGACGGTCACCGCGCGGCCGCGCTGGTCACCGGGAATGAGCCGCACGTCCATGGTGCCGGCCTGGTCGGGCAGGTTCACCGTACGCGTGATGGTGCGGGTGGCGAGATCCCAGAAGCGGAGCGAGCTGCGGAACTCGATCCCACCCGGCACCGCGTTCAGCGTCGACGCCGGATTCACGAAATCGGCCGTGACGAGACGGTTCCGCTTGAAGTCCGCGTCCATCCCGTGCGGGTTGAACTTGCCGTCCGCCGGGAGGACTTTCGGATGTTCGGCGACGAGGTTCAGGTCCGCATCGAACTCGACGACCCGGCCGCCCGGACCGCCGCTCGCGGAGCCCATGTTCGTGACGAGAAATCCACCATCGGGAAGCGCGACGAATTCGTCGGTGATGCTCGAGTTGGGTGCGCGCGTCGACTTGATGAACTTCGGATGCCGGGCGTCGCTGATGTCGAAGAAGAAGATGTCGTTCTGCCCCTTCAGCACGCTGAGCAGGCCACCGCAGCCCAGGACGTTGCCGTCGGCCGACGTGTGGCAGTGGTGCGGCTCGTTGCCCACGTTGCCGGGCGCCGGCAGCGGGACGGTGCTCAGGACCTTGCCGTAGGTCGGTGACTTGCGGTCGAAGTCGATGACGGCGAGGAAGTCCGGCGCGACCTTCGCGGCGTCGCTCGCCCAGACATAGAGCGTCGTCGCCTCCGGCCCGTGGCCCGAGTGCGGGTCCGGATTGGCCCGGCTGTGCACGACCGTGTTGGGCGTCTCGTCGACAGCGGTCACTGTCCGGTCCACCATCTGTCCGCAGGCCGTGCCGATCACGATGGCCGCGACCCAGAAGATGCTTCTATTGGTACGGGGGTTGATGCGCATGCTCGTCTCCGCTGAAGTGTGCGGAGATGGTACCGGGAATCGTCGCCGGCACTGAGCAGTGATGTTGCAACTTCAGGCGAGCGGTGTTGCGTACATCCGGCTTCGGTAGACGGCGGGCGTCTCTCCATACACTTCCTGGAAACAGCGGCAGAAGTATGAGAGGCTGTTGAAGCCCGCGGCGTACGCCACGTCGGTCACCGTGGCCGACGGGTCGGCGAGGAGACGTTCGCCCTCTTCCACCCGCATGCGCCGTATCAGGTCGGACGGCGATTCCCCGAACAGCAGCTTCACCCGCCGGAACAGGTGCGAGCGGTCCTGCGACACGGCGTCCGCCAGTTCGCCGACGCCGAACGCGGGATCGGACAGCCCGCGTGCGATGGTCTCGCGCACCCGCGCCATGTACGCCTGGTCCGCGGCGCCCGCGGCCACTCCCGATGCGACTCCCGATGCGACTCCCGCTCCCGCTCCGACCGGCGCTTTCGTGGCCGGACGCGCGGCGGGATCCGGGCGGATCACCTCGGCCGACGGTCGCGTGAACCGGTCCCGCAGCCGGCGACGCGACGCGATGACGTTGCGCACCCGTGCGTCGAGCTCGCGCATGTCGAACGGCTTCACGAGATAATCGTCCGCCCCGCGCTCGAGCCCCCGGAGGCGCTGGTCGTCGCCCGCCTGCGCCGTGAGCAGGATGATGGAAAGGAAATCCGTCTCGACGCTCTCGCGCAGCACCCGCACGAGTTCGAACCCGTCGGTGCCTGGCATCATGACGTCGGAGAGCACGACATCCGGCAGGTGCTGGCGCGCCAACGCGATACCCTCCCCACCGTCGCCGGCCTCGAGCACCCGGAAGCGCCTGGTGAAATGGTCCCGGATGTACGCGCGCAGGTCGGCGCTGTCGTCGACCACGAGCAGCGTCGGAATATCCTCGCCGATGCTGGTGTCGGTGTCGTCGGCGCTCACGCCGGCAGCATCCGCCGGGTTCCCCGCGGCCGGCGAGACGACGTGTTCGGCCGCAGGCGTCGACACCAGCGTCCGCACGGCCGCCTCGGCGATCATCACGTCGCCTGCCGTCGCATCGCCCGTGGCCACGTCGACGACCGGCAGCACCGCCGCGAAGACCGTCCCACCATGCCCGCTCGTCACGCTGATCGTGCCGCCGTGCAGTTCGACCAGCTCCTTCGCGAGCGCCAGCCCGATTCCCGTTCCCGGCTGTGCGCGTGAGGTCGACTCATCCACCTGGTAGAAACGCTCGAACACGTGCGGGATGTGATCCGGCGGAATTCCGGGGCCCGTGTCCGTCACCACGAGCCGCGCCCACGCACGATCTCCCGCGCGCTCCCCCGCGGGTTCCCCCGTCAGCGCGACGCGCACCGCACCGCCGGCCGGGGTGAACTTGATGGCGTTCGACAGGAGGTTGGTGATGATCTTCTCGATCGCGTCGGCGTCGAACGCCCCACGCAGCCCCTCCGGCGTCTCCACCGTCAGCCCAATCCCGTTCCGCTCGGCCACCGGCCCGAATGCCGCCGCGATCCCGCGCGTGAATGCGCCGAGGTCGAGCGGCCGCGGTGCGAGTTGCATCGCCCCGGCCTCGAGCTTCGAGACATCGAGAATCTGGTTCACGAGACGCAGCAGGCGGCGCGCGTTGCGCAGTGCGATGTCGAGCCAGCGTTCCACCTGCGGGTCGCCACCGGCACGCGCGCGCAGGTCCTCGAGCGGCCCGATGGTGAGCGTGAGCGGCGTGCGCAGCTCGTGCGACACGTTGGCGAAGAAGCGCGTCTTCGCATCATCGACCGATTGCAGGCGCGCGTTGTGGTCGGCGAGTTCGCGCTCGCGGGCACGCAGCTCCACGGTCCGCTCGTCGACGACCCGCTCGAGATGCAGCGCGCGCTTCCGGAGCCGCGTGTCACGCAGGCGCAGCGCGACGACGACCAGTGCGCCGAACGTCAGCACCGACGCCCACAGGAACAGCCCCGTCTCGCGGAATCTCGGCGCGACATGCACGGCGAGCCGACGGCCGGGCTCGTGCCACTCACCGGCGGGGTCGGTGGCCTGCACCTGAAACGTGTAGCGCCCGGGCGGCACCTTCGTGTAGAACGCCGTGCGACGATTGCCGGCGTCGACCCAGTCCGCATCGTACGGGTCGAGGCGATAACGGAAGCGCACATTCGACGGCTCGAGGAACGTGAGCGCCGTATACTCGAACTGCACGTCGCGTTCGTCCTCGCCGAGCGTGAGCGAATCGCGTGCTGGCAGCAACGACTGGCCCGCGGCAATCGCACCCTCGATCACGAGCGATGGGGGCCGCCTGTCCCGACCGAGACGCGCCGGGTCGACCACGACGACGCCGTCCTGCGTGGGAAACCACAGCCGTCCGTCGAGGCCCCGTGCACCTGCGGGCTGTACGCCGCCGTTGCCCTCGCGATTGCGAATGCCGTCGCGTTCGGAGTAGGCCGTCGAGTGCACCCGCGCGGTGCGACCATCGGCGAACGCGTTCAACTCCGCGCGTGCCACCCAGAAGACGCCGCGGTTCGTGTTCATCCACATCCGCCCGTAGTCGTCCTCGAGCATCTGATGGATGACTTCATCGAACAGCCCGTCCTTCGTTCCGACACGAACGATCGCCGGCCGTGTCGCCGCCGTTCGTGTGCCGTACGCGCGTGGGTCCAGTCGCGCGAGGCCACGGCCTTCCGTGCCGGCCCACAGCCATCCATCCGCGTCCTCGTGCAGCGATCGCACCAGGTCACTCGGCAGCCCGTCGTCGCGCGTGACGCGCGTGAACACTCCATCCTTGTAGCGCACGAGTCCACCGCCATTCGTGCCCATCCACACCGCACCGTCTCTCGTGTTCGCGAACGCGCGCACCGCCACCGTGGGCGCACCCGACGTTGCCGAAAACGTCGTCCACCCTCCCGAGTCGCGTCGGACCAGCATGCCGTCCGCACCGACCCACAAGCGCCCATCGGCGTCCCCATGCAGGGCGAACACCGAACGATTCCGCAGCTCGGGCGGGCCGTCGGCCTCACAGGTCATTGCCGGCAGCGTGCAGCGTGACACGCCGGCATACTGTCCGGCGCCGATCCACAGTGCACCTGCGCGATCCTCGAAGAACGAATTGATGTACGAGAGTCGCGGCCCCATGTCGGGCACCGACACTCCGCCCGAGACCGGATCGATGCGGCTTGCGCCGTTGCCCCACGTGCCGAGCCAGACGGCGCCGGCGCGATCGACGAACGTCGAGTATACGTTCGGGTGCCCGACCCCTTCCGGGACGCTCAGCGTGGTGAAGAGCGCGCGCTTGAGGCGGTGCAGTCCACCCGCGTCTGTGCCGAGCCAGAGGCTGCCTTCACGATCGAAGAGAACGCCGGTGACGATCCGGCCTTCAGGAAGCGTGATGACACGCTGTCCCCCGCGCCGCACGCTCGTGCCCTGTACCGTCCAGAGCGTGTCCCCCTCCGCCCAGATGCGCTGTCCGACCGTCCGCAACGTCTCGACGAGACGCGCCGAGTCGTCGTCGATCCGGTACAAGCCGCCGCGGGAATCAGCGGCGAGCATCGTGGACATCGGCACGAGCAGGTCCGCGAAGAACAGCAGTGCGACTCCGCGCACTCGCACCGGTGCCTCGCCGTCGCGCCACTTCCAGAGCGCACGCAGGCCGGCGAGCCAGACCGTGCCCGACCGGTCCTCCGTCATGCGCGTGATCTCGTCGGCGTCGAGTGCCGGCACGCCGGTGAGGTGCGCTACGCTGCCATCGGCTGCGACGCGAAAGACACCCGCGCCAATGGTACCCACCCAGAGTGTGCCGTCCTTCCGGGGGAGCAAGCTGATGACGCGCCGGTCGAGCATCTCGCCCCCGACCCGAACGAGCCTCTCATCTCCGCTGCGATCGCGGCGAACGGTCCACAGCCCTGCCTCATTGCCGACCCAGAGGGCGCCACTCGAATCCCTGGTGAGGTTGCTCTCGCCGGGGCTGAGCGTTTCCCCTTCGAACGCGATGTTCCTGAACGTGCCGTCCTGAAAACGGACGACGTGTCCCTGCTCGGTGGTGAGCCAGAGCGCACCATCGCGCGCCTCGACGACCGAGGTGATGCGATTGCTCGGCAGCTCGTCGGAGTTGGCCGAGTTGTAGACGGTGAATCGCGCGCCGTCGAAGCGTGCGAGGCCATCGAACGTGGCGGCCCAGATGTAGCCGGCGCGGTCCTGAATGAGCGCCCTGATGGAATTGACCGGGAGACCATCGCGCACCGTCCAGCTCTCGTGCACCCATGGCGCGGCGGCGGAAGCGGGTGCCGTCGCGGGTGCGGTGACGGGTGCCGTGGCAGGCCGAGGACGCTGCGCCTGCGCGGCGGGGGAGCACCACAGGAAGAGCGCCCCGACGAGGCAGCAGAGCGATCTGAGGGACGTGCTGATTGCCTTCTCCATGACCTGGTCCTGCATCCGGTGCGCGCGTGATCTCCGTGCCTTGCCCCGCATAGTAGCTTCCCTCGGCAGACCTACGAACGCCTGCGTTCAACCGTTCGTTCGTCCTTGCCGACCAACCACGATCGAAAGAGCCCAGGAAGAGCCGATGAGACTGTTCGCCCGCGTCACCGCGCCGCTGACGATGCTGCTGTCCGTTGCCGCTGCCTCGTTGCAGGCGCAGGTCAACGCCGGCGAGCAGCCTGCCGACAGCGTGCTGCCGTTCACGATGACCAAGGTGGCGACGTTCAACCTGCCGTGGCGCATCGCGTTCCTTCCCGACGGCCGGATGCTCGTCACGGAGAAGGTCGGGCC
>JAZKCW010000134.1:0-14579 GCA_040387895.1 Gemmatimonadota bacterium | reverse complement strand
TGATGGTCAAGGGCAACGATCCGTTGCACAAGGTCACCATCGTGCCGCGCGGCCGCGCCTTGGGCATCGCCTTCACGCTGCCGGAAGACGATCGCGTCTCCGTCACGCGCGAGCAGCTCGAGGCGAAGCTGGTGATGGCGTACGGTGGCCGTGCCGCCGAGGAGATCGTGTTCGGCCGCCTGCGTGTCACGACGGGCGCCGCGAGCGACATCCAGCAGGCGACGAGCATTGCGCGTCGCTACGTCACGCAGTGGGGCCTGTCCGAGAGCATCGGTCCGATCCTCGTCGGTGACAACGAGCAGGAGCTGTTCCTGGGTCGCGAGATCCAGAACCGTCGCGAAGTGTCGGAGCAGACGGCGCAGCTGGTCGACGCGGAAGTGAAGCGCGTCGCGACGGAGGCACATGGCCGTGCCGTGCAGGTGCTCACCGAGCATCGTGCACTGCTCGAGATCGTGGCGACGCAGCTGCTCGAGCGTGAGACGCTGACCCGCGACGACATCATCCTGCTCAAGGATGGCAAGTCGCTGCCACCACGCACGTCGCCCGACGGGCCGCCGTCGCCGCCGATGGTCCCGGCGCCGGCGCCGACAATGACGCCGCGCCCTGTGCCGCCGTTGCTCGGTGGCCCGGAGATCGCGCCCGCGTAAGGGTTGCAATGCGAGCGGGCGCGCGAGAGCGCGAACCCGAAGGCGACAGTAGATTCGTGAGACCCGCGGGTCCGGATAACAATCCGGACCCGTTTTCATGTCCGTCGTGCACCCGATCCCGACCACCGCTTCCGCGCCCTTGAACGACCTCACGCTCGCCACGGCCCTGCAGTTCGACTGGCGCGACGCCCTCGAGATTCTCCTCGTGGCCGCCGTGTTCTATCGGGTGCTGCTGCTGGTGCAGGGGACGCGCGTGCTGCAGATGCTCGGTGGGGTGGTCGCGCTCGTGCTCGCGTACGTGATCGCGTGGTTCCTCCAGCTGACGATGCTGACGTATCTGCTCGGCCTCGTGTTCTCGTACGGCGTCTTCGCACTGCTCATCATCTTCCAGCCGGAGGTCCGCGCGGCGCTGACGCAGCTGGGGCAGGCGCCCGTGACGCGGTTCTTCCGCCGTCTCGACGACGGCCCGATCGAGGACGAGATCGCCGACGCCGTCGAACGACTGTCACGCTCGGGCATCGGCGCCATCATCGCCGTCGAACGTGACGTGCCGCTCGGGGAGTACATCGAGAGCGGGTCCGCGATGCAGGCGAAGCTCAGTGCTGACCTGCTCACCACCATCTTCACGCCCTACAGTCCGCTGCACGATGGCGCCGTGATCGTGCGTGGCGAAACGATCATCGGTGCGGGATGCATCCTGCCACTCTCGCAGGCCGTCGTCGCTGACCGGTCGTTCGGCACGCGCCATCGCGCAGCGCTCGGCCTGAGTGAAGAGAGCGACGCCATCGTCGTCGTCGTGTCGGAGGAAACCTCGTCCATCAGCGTCGCGCAGGGTGGCGTGCTGCAGCAGCAGCTCACCATGGTGCAACTGCGTGACCTGCTTGCCGGGCGCCTGCCGCGGCAGACCTCGGAATTCGCGGTTGCGCTGAATGCGTAGCGCGAGCACGACAGGGACAGCGACGGCAACGGCGACAACGGTACCCTCGAACAACGCGGTGAAGCGGGGGCGCCGGCGGGCAGGGCGGCGCAGCATGCCCGTGACGCCGCCGCTCATGGCCGGTGTGATCACCACGATGCTGCTGCTCGCGCTCTACCTGTCGACGATCGCACCGGATCTCACGTTCTGGGATGCCTCCGAGTTCGTGACGGCCGCGCAAACGCTCGGCATTCCGCATCCGCCGGGTACTCCGCTCTGGACGCTCCTGGCCAACGTCTGCGCGAGGCTGTTCTCGAATGCAGGCCCGGTGCGGTCCGTGACGACGCTCTCGGTGATCGCGAGCGCGCTGGCTGGCGGCGTCGGCGCGGCCATGATCACGCGCTGGATCGGTGCAGGCGCCGCGGTTGCGGCCGCCGTGAGCGCCGGTGCGATGATGTCGGTGTGGAGCAATGCGACCGAAACCGAGGTGTATGCGGTCGCCCTGCTGCTCTCGGTGTGCATGCTCGCCATCGGCGAGCGCGCCGGCCGTGAGGACGCGTCCGACGATGCGCGACGCCGCGCACGCGGCTTGCTGGCGTTTCTCGCAGCGCTCGCGGTGCCGTTGCATCTGAGCGCGCTGGTGGCGCTACCTGCGGCCGTCGCATTCGCGTGGCGCGGGCCACGCCCGACGCTGGGCGAAGTGGCAGGGTGGGGCGCACTCGCGTTGCTCGCACTGTCCGCCGTCGCCGTGCTGCCGCTGCGCGCGATGCACGATCCCGCGCTCAACTCGGGCGATCCGGAGACGTTCCGCGCGATGGTCGCCGTGCTGCGCCGCGAGCAGTTCGCGGTCTCCGGTCTCTGGCCGCGCACCGCGCCACTCTGGCTGCAGATCGGCAACGTGTTCCAGTACGCCGACTGGCAGGTGGCGTTCGGCCTGCACCCGCATCCCACACCGGCACTCGTGCGCACGCCGCTGTCGATTCTCTGGACGGCGCTCGGCATCGTCGGATTGCGTGCCCTCTGGCAACGTGAGCGGCGTGTCGGCCGGGCGATGCTGCTGTTGCTCGCCAGCGGTACGCTTGGCGTGGTGGTCTGGCTCAACATGCGCGCGGGCCCCTCGTACGGGGTGGGCGTGCTGCCGGCGGGTGCGGCGCACGAGGCGCGTGAGCGTGACTACTTCTTCGTGCTCGGCTTCTGGACGTGGGGGCTGCTCTCCGGAGCCGGCATCGCGAGTCTGGCCCGATCGCTGTCGCAGCGACTGGCCGGCACGCCGCTTCGCGTTGCCGTCGTGGCAGGCGCGCTGAGCGTCGCTGCCGTGCCGCTCGTGGCCAACGTCCGTGCGATGAACCGCGGACAACAGCCGCTCGCCACGCTGCCGCGTGTGTACGCGCGCCTGCTGCTCGATGCCGTCCCGCAGGGCGGTGTGCTGTTCACGGCAGGAGACAACGACTCGTTTCCGCTCTGGTACCTGCAGCAGGTCGAGTCCTACCGGCGTGATGTCACCGTTGTGACGGTCCCGCTCCTGCCGGCTCAGTGGTTTCGCGCGCAGCTCGCCCAGCGGGATCGGCTGCTCTCGCAGCCCGGCGTGGAGCGGTGGCCGGGGCTCGACGCCGTCCTGCAGTCGATCGTCGTCCACGCGGGCCGCGCCCGGCGGCCGTATCGGGTGAGCACCCTGCTCGCAGCGCGTGACCGCTCCCGGATCGATCCGTCCACTGGGTGGGCGCTGGAGGGCCTGGTATACGCGCCGGCGCCGTCGCTCGCGCGTGGAACCGTGGGACTCGACCTGATTGCCCTGGCCGACGCACGGGGGCGCGTTCCGTTGTCGGCACTCGAACCGCTCGCTCCGGGCATCGACGGAGCCGGCGAGCAGATTCAGGGATTGCTGCGTTGCACGAGGCTCACGGCGGTGACGGACTCATTACTTGTGTCGATGTGCCAAGGTGCCTAACCTTATGTGCTATGCCAATTTCGGACCACTTTGCGGGTGCGGTGGCCGACCGGGTCGCCGAGGCTCGTGAGCGGATCCGGGCGGCGCAGGTGCGCGGCGGTCACGCCGGGACGGTCACGCTGATCGCGGTCACGAAGACGCACGGTCCGGAGGCGGTCGAGGCGGCGTTTCGCGCCGGGGTGCATGACGTCGGCGAGAATCGCGTGCAGGAGGCCGAAGAGAAGATGGCCGCGACGACGGTGCCGGTGCGCTGGCACCTGATCGGACATCTGCAGCGCAACAAGGCGCGTTCGGGCGTGCAGTTCGCGATGGTGCACGGCGTGGACAGTGAGCGGCTCGCGGTGGCGCTCGATGCGGCGGCGGCGCAGGCCGGAACCGTGCAGGAGTGCCTGCTGCAGGTGAACGTCAGTGGAGAGGCATCGAAGAGCGGCATTGCCCCCGCCGACGTTCCGGCAATGGCGGACCGCCTTCGGGAATTGCGCCATCTGCGCTTCGTGGGGGCCATGACGCTGGCGCCCTTCGATGCCGAGGAGTCCGTGCTGCGCCGGGTGTTCGCCGGAACGCGCGACGTGCGGACCGTGCTGGCCGCTTCCGGTCACCCGGCCACGGAGCTCAGCATGGGCATGTCGGGCGATTACGAGATCGCCGTGGAAGAGGGCGCGACGTTCGTGCGCCTAGGTACAGTGTTGTTCGGCAGCCGAACGTAACCCGCATCCCACTCCCGCATGACGGACGACGCCTTCCACCTGACAGCGCTCGATGTGCGGCGCTACGACTTCGGCAACGCGCTGCGTGGCTATGACCGTGCGCGTGTCGACCAGTTCCGCGACCAGGTCGCCGAGGAACTGGAGCGGCTGTCACGGGCCAACCAGGAGCTCGACCTCAAGGCGCGGAGCTTTCACGAGCAGCTCAAGGCGTTCCGTGATCGCGACAAGGCGCTCAACGAGGCGCTGGTCAGCGCGCAGCAGCTGCGCGGCGAGATCCGGCAGCAGGCGGAACGCGAGGCCCAGCTGATCCTGCGCGAGGCAGGCGCAGAGGCAGAGCGGCAGTTGCAGCAGGTGCAGAGCGACGTGCGCCGCGCCGAGGAGGAGCTGCAGGCCCTGTGGCGCGCGCGTCGCAATTTCCTCACGGGGCTCCGGCACAACCTCGAGCGGCAGCTCGGCGAACTGAATGCCGCCGAGTCCGAGCCCATGCCGTCGTTCGGCACGTTGCGGGAGGCGGGCGCCACCACGCCATCGCAGCACCCGCAGGCACCGTCGTCGCAGGCGCAGCCCCGCGCGCAGGGCTCGCGCGCGCAGGGCGGAGGCGACTCGGAACCGCCGCGCATCGCGCCACGTACGGTGCCCGGGCAGTCGCCGTTCAGTGCACCGATGGCCTCCGGCAACGAGGCGGAGCTGCCTGAACTCCGTGAGCTGCGCGAGCTTCCGCCCCGCAATGCGGCGCCGACGCCTTCCTGGCTCGACGTCGTCGACGACGGCTAGTACCGAGACTGATGAAGACACCCGAGACATTCCCGTCGCTGCAGTACACGCAGGAACACAAGATGGTGGGGCTGGCGAATCCGGCGCTCGGCCTGCATGCGCGCGAGCGGGTCGAGGCGTGCGCGCAGGCCGTGCGGAAGCGCTTCGCGCGACCGGCGGACGTCGCGATCATCCTCGGCACGGGCCTCGGCGGTCTCGCCGACGAGATGAGCGTCGAGACGGTCATCGAGTATCGCGACCTGCCGAACTTCCCGCTGTCGACCGTGGAGTCGCACAGCGGCCGGTTGCTGTGCGGCACGTTTGCCGGCCACACCGTGATCGCCATGCAGGGGCGGTTCCACCGTTACGAAGGTTACTCGCTGCAGCAGGTCACGTTCCCCGTACGCGTGCTCCGTGCCCTCGGCGCACACACGCTCGTGGTGAGCAACGCGTGTGGTGGCATGCATCCGCTGTGGGCGCCCGGTGAGCTGATGCTGATCTCCGACCATCTCAACCTGCTCGGCGACAACCCGCTGATCGGGCCGAACGACGATGCGCTCGGTCCGCGCTTCCCCGACATGTCGGAGCCGTACGATCCTGCGTTGCGCGCGCTCGCGCGCGAAGTCGCGACCGCGCAGGGCATCACGCTGCGCGAGGGCGTGTACGCGGCGGTGCAGGGGCCCAATCTCGAGACGCGGGCGGAGTATCGCTTTCTGCGCACCATCGGCGCGGATGTCGTCGGCATGAGCACCGTGCCGGAAGTGATCGTGGCGCGCCACGGTGGCATGCGTGTGCTGGGCCTGTCCATCATCACCGACCAGTGCCTTCCCGACGCGCTGCAGCCGGCGAGCGTCGAACAGATCATCGCGGTTGCGCGTGCGTCGGAGCCGCGGCTCTCCGCCGTGGTGCAGGGCGTGCTTCAACGGCTGGTGCCCGCATGAGCGAGACATTGCAGCAGTACCCGTTGCTGGCCGACACGGGCGCCGACGCATTCGAGCAGGCCATGCTCGAGCAGTGGGACGCGGAGCGCCTGTTCGAGACCACGCAGGCGGCGCGCGCGGACGGTACGCCCTTCGTGTTCTTCGAAGGACCGCCGACGGCCAACGGACGTCCCGGCATCCATCACGTGTTTGCGCGGACCGTCAAGGATCTCTTCTGCCGGCATCGCACGATGCACGGGCATTTCGTGCCGCGCAAAGCCGGATGGGACACGCACGGCCTTCCCGTCGAGATCGAGGTGGAGAAGGAGCTGCAGCGCGAAGCGGCGGCGCGTCTCGGTGGTGACGCGGGTGCCGTCGTGCCCTCGGGTAAGCAACTGATCGAGGAGACCGGCGTCGCGGAGTTCAACCGTCGCTGCCGCGAGAGCGTGTTCCGCTACCGCAGCGAATGGGAGAAGGTATCGGCGCGCATCGGCTACTGGCTCGATTACAGCACGCCGTACGTCACGTACCACAACGACTACATCGAGAGCGTGTGGTGGGCGCTGCGGACCCTGCACGACAAGGGCCTGCTGTTTCGCGGCCACAAGATCCTCCCGTACTGCGCGCGCTGCGGCACCGCGTTGTCCAGCCACGAGGTCGCGCAGGGCTATCAGGACGTGGAGGATCCGAGCGTGTACGTCGCGCTCGACCTGCTCGACAAGCACGGTCATGCGCCGCTGGGTGTGCGTCGTCGCATCCTGGTCTGGACGACGACCCCGTGGACGCTGGTCTCGAACACGGCGCTCGCCGTCCATCCGCAGCTCGACTACATCGAGGTGCGCAAGAAGAGCGGTGCGGAGTTCACGCTGGTGCTCGCCGAGGCGCGCGCTGGCGCGGTGCTCGGTGCCGACTGGCAGGATCGCTGGGACATCGTCGAGACGATGAAGGGCAGCGACCTCACGGAGCTGCGATACCGGCGTCCGCTCGACTGGGTCGCTTATCCGGAAGAGGGCCGGCATGAGGTGATCGTCGCCGAAGATTTCGTGTCGGCGGATGACGGCAGCGGAATCGTGCACATGGCGCCGGCATTTGGCGCCGACGACTACGCCGCCGGGCAGCGGCATGGACTCGCGTTCGTGCAGCCGGTGACGGCGCGCGGTGAGTTCGCGGCGGACGTGCCGGAGGTCGCCGGGGTGTTCGTGAAGAAGGCCGACCCGCGCATCATCGAGGTGCTTCGCGAGCGCGACGTGCTCTGGAAGGCGACCGCGTTCACGCACTCGTACCCGCACTGCTGGCGGTGCGGCACCCCGTTGCTGTACTACGCACGCGGGTCGTGGTTCGTGCGCACGACGGCCATCAAGGGTGACCTGATGGCGCGCAACGACGAAGTGAACTGGAACCCGCCGGAGATGGGCAGCGGGCGGTTCGGCGAGTGGCTCGCGAACAACGTCGACTGGGCGATCTCGCGCGACCGCTACTGGGGCACGCCGCTCCCGGTGTGGGTGAACGACGAGGATCCGACGGAAGTCGACGTCATCGGCAGCTTCGCGGAGCTGGCGCAGCGTGCGCTTGGCGTGCAGGGTGGCGACGCGCACGCCAGCCTGCTCGGCGCCGACTTCGATCCGCACAAGCCGGGCATCGACAACTACACGTGGCCTTCGCCCACGGGCAAGGGCACCATGCGGCGCGTGCCGGAAGTCATCGACGCCTGGTTCGATTCCGGCTCCATGCCCTTTGCGCAGTGGCATTACCCCTTCGAGAATCCTGATGTCGTCGCGCAGCAGTACCCGGCCGACTTCATCGCCGAAGGCGTCGACCAGACGCGCGGCTGGTTCTACTCGCTGCTCGCGATCGCAACGGGCCTGGGCGACGCACTGCCGAACAATGCGAACGACACCGCGGCGCCATACCGCAGCGTCGTCGTGAACGACCTGGTGCTCGATGCGCAGGGACAGAAGATGTCCAAGAGCAAGGGCAACACGGTGAATCCATGGGAGGTACTGGAACGGCACGGCGCCGATGCAGTCCGCCTGTTCCTGGTGCAGTCGAGCCAGGTGTGGACCCCGCGGCGCTTCGACGAGGCGGCGATTCGCGAAACCGCAGGACGGTTCCTGCTCACGTTCCGCAACGTCTACAACGGCATCTTCGCGCAGTACGCCAACTTCGGGTGGAGCCCGAGTGCGCTCGATCCGGCCGTGGCCGATCGCCCCGCACTCGATCGCTGGGTGCTGTCGCGTCTCGCGAACGTGGAGCGCGACGTCGACGCGTACATGATGCAGTACGATGCGACGATGGCCGCGCGGCGCATCACCCAGTTCGTCGACGAGGACGTGTCCAAGTGGTACGTCCGGCTCTCGCGGGCGCGGTTCTATGAGATCGACGGCGCGGACAATCGTGCAGCCTTCGCCACGCTGCACGAGACGCTGGCGGTGGTGTGCCGGCTGCTGGCGCCATTCGCCCCATTCATCACCGATGCGGTGCACCGGTCGCTGACGGGAACGTCTGTGCACCTGGCGTCGTATACCCGGGCAGACTCGGCGTCCCAGATCGACGTGGCGCTCGAGGCGGCCATGGACGACATCCGGAAGCTCGCGACGCTGGCGCACGCGGCGCGCCAGGCGGCCGACGTGGCCGTGCGTCAGCCGCTGCCGTTGTTGCAGTGTGTGGTGCCGGGGGCGGCGGAGATCACGGCGGGACTGGGTGGTCTCCTCGCCGCGGAGCTGAACGTCAAGCGTGTCGAGTTCGTCACCTCGACGGATGGGCTGGTCTCACTCGAGGCGAAAGCCAACTTCCGGACACTGGGCAAGAAGTTCGGGAAGGAGACGCCGCTGGTGGCGGAAGCGGTGAACGCGCTCGGAGCGGACGCCCTCCGGCCGTTGGCCGGGGGACATTCGATCACAATCGTGGTGGCGGGCGCCGATCGCCCGATCGACCCGGCGGATGTGACCATCGTGCGACGGGCGTCCGGGGCCGCGGTGGTCCAGGAGGATGCCGGTTACGGTGTCGCGCTCGATCCGACGGTCACGCCGGAGCTGCGCGCCGAAGGGCTCGGCCGCGAAATCATCAGCCGGGTGCAGCGCTTGCGTAAGGAAGCACGGCTGGATGTGAGTGATCGCATCGTGCTGCAGGTGGAAGGTGACGTCGAGATCGAGGAGGCCGTGCGGACCCATCGGGACCGCATTGCCGACGAGACGCTTGCCGTTCGGATGCTAATTGGAGATGAGGCGGATACGCCGGACCGTGCTTCGGATGACGGCACCACGTGGACCGCGACCCAGACCGTGGACGTCGAAGGACGTTCCGTACGACTCGCGCTCAGAAAGGACGGGATGTGATGACCGAAGCCAACGCGGCGAAAAAGCCGAAGCCGAAGCCGATGTCCAAGAAGCACCTCACGCACTTCGAGAAGCGCCTGCTGGAGGAGCGCCGTCGGGTGCTG
The DNA here is from genome assembly GCA_040387895.1 of Gemmatimonadota bacterium. Classification (GTDB taxonomy): domain Bacteria; phylum Gemmatimonadota; class Gemmatimonadetes; order Gemmatimonadales; family Gemmatimonadaceae; genus Gemmatimonas. The sequence goes on along the minus strand of JAZKCW010000134.1, from coordinate 5,249 downwards.
AAGGAGCTCGGCCATCATGGCGAAGCCTTCGGCCCGAACAGCCAGGAGGCTGACGGCGACACCAGCGCGTACTCGTTTCACATGGCGGATCAGGGGACCGACGCCATGGAGCGCGAGAAGGCGTTCCTGTTCGTGTCACAGGAGGGGAGATTCCTCTGGCACATCGACCAGGCGCTCCGGCGTCTCTACAAGTCGCCCGAAACGTTCGGCAAGTGCCACAACTGCGGCGAGGACATCGCCTTCGAGCGCCTCGATGCGCTTCCACATGCGCGCTTCTGCATCTCGTGCAAGCAGCGTGAAGAAGGGGCGAAGAAGGCCTAAGGTGAGACTCTCGTGAAGGCCTTCGTCACGTGGCCGTTGCTGCTGTTCGTGGTGCTGCTCGACGTCGTCACGAAGCGTGTGGCGGAGGCGATGCTCCCGGGCGTCGGCCTGACACGCCCGTTTCTCGGTGAGACCGTTCGCTTCACCCTCGTCTACAATCCGGGTGCGGCGTTCGGCCTGTATCTCGGCGCCTACTCGCGCTGGATCTTCATCGTGCTGACCACTGGCGCGTTGATCATCCTGTGGCGCCTGTACCGTCAGACCATGCAGGAGGATCTCACGCGGGCGGTGGCGATCGGCCTCGTGGCGGCGGGCGCGATCGGCAACCTGATCGATCGCATGCGCAACTCGCTCGGCGTCGTCGACTTCATCGACATCGGGTTCGCCGAGCATCGATGGCCGACCTTCAACATCGCCGACATGGCGGTGAGTGGCGGCGCCTTCCTGCTGGCGTACGTGTTGTGGGGAGAGGAGCAGGCGGCGCCGGCCGACGCCGCCGTGGACCCGGCTCCGGCGGACAAACGGACCGATGCACGGGAGATCCTGTGAACTCGTCAATGAAGTCGTCGTCGGCGCGCCCGCACGCCGGCGCAGGGGTCGACGCGTCGGCCGTGCTGCCGCCTCCGGCGTCACACACGGCGCGTTTCTGGCTGATCGTCGCCGTCGTCACTGCGCTCGACGCGTTCACGAAGGCGCTCGCCGTCGAACATCTCGTGCTGCGGCACGTGCCGCATCAGGTCATCGGCGACTTCCTGCGCTTCACCCTCGCTTACAACCCGGGTGCGGCGTTCGGCATGTACCTCGGTTCGGCCTCGCGCTGGATCTTCGCGACGCTGAGCGTGATCATCGTGTTCACGATCCTCAAGGTCACGGCCGACCTGACGCGGATCTCGCGGCTGGCGGCGATCGGCGTCCCGGTCGTCATCGGCGGAGCGATCGGCAATCTCCTCGACCGCATTCGTTTCCGTGACGGCGTGGTAGATTTCATCGACATCGGCGTCGGCGACGTGCGCTTCTGGACGTTCAACATTGCAGATACTGCGGTGACGGTCGGTGCCGTGTGCCTCGTGCTTGCGCTGTGGAAGCACGATCGCGCGCACGAGCGCGAACTCGCATAGACCTACATGACCCATACGCAGCACACCTTCGTCGTCGAGGCGGAGGTTGGCGAACGCCTCGACCTCATCGTCTCGCGCCGGCTCGATCTGTCCCGCACCCAGGCGGCGACGCTGATCGCGAACGGGAACGTGCTGGTGAACGACAAATCAGAGCGGGCGTCGTACCGCGGCGAGCCGGGCGACCGAATCGTCGTCGATGTGCCGCCACCGCCGGGGCGCGACATCGTCGGCGAGTCCATCCCGCTCGAGATCGTCTTCGAGGATGAGTCGCTCCTCGTGATCAACAAGGCAGCGGGGATGGTGGTGCATCCCGCTCCCGGCAACTGGACCGGCACGCTCGTCAACGCACTGCTCGGCCGCGGCGAGCCACTGGCCGAAGGCGGCGGCGCGGACCGCGCAGGGCTCGTGCACCGGCTCGACAAGGACACATCGGGCCTGCTCGTCGTCGCGAAGACGGACGCGGTGCATCGCGCCCTCAGCCTCGCGCTCGCGGAACGCCGGGTGACGCGCCGCTACGCGGCGCTCAGCTGGGGACATCTCGCCTCCGACACGCTGCGCGTGGAGAAGGCCGTGGGGCGCGACCCGAATGACCGCACGAAGATGGCGATCGTGGCGGACGGCAAGACGGCGCGCACGGACTTCGTGCGCCTGGCCCGCTTCGACTCGTGCGACCTGCTGCGCGCACACCTGCACAGCGGCCGTACGCACCAGATCCGCATTCACCTCGCGTCGGTGGGGCATCCGGTGGTTGGTGACGATACTTACGGGGGAGGGGGCGCGCGCCGGTTGGCGTCGCTGCCGCCCAAGCGGCATTTCCTGCATGCGGCATGGCTGCGTTTCCGACACCCCGTGTCGGGCGTCGCCATGGACTTGCGGTCGCCGTTGCCCGCCGATCTCCGTCGCTCGATCGCTGCCATGAGCGAGATGCCGGAGTTAGCATCCCGAGAGGATCCACTCGATGTCTTTGGTTTCTATCGCTCCGACGAGGTCAGTTCCGACGCTGCCGCAGCCGGTTCGGCCGGCTGACGCGTTCTCGCACGAGGACGGTGACGACACCCGTCCGCGTGCTCTCGTCGTCGAGGTTGCGGGTGAGGTGTACGGCCTGCTGGTCGACGACGCCCGCGAAGTGGTGCGCTCCCTCCGGGTGACGCGTGTGCCCGGGGCCCCGACCGAGACGCTGGGCATCGTTAACGTGCGGGGCGTGGTCGTCACAGTGCTGGACCTCGCCGCCATCCTGCACCAATCACGTGCCGTCACAGGCGCGTCAGTCGTCCTCATCGAGAACGGCACCCGGCTGGTGGGATTCGCCGTGGATGCGGTGCGCGACGTTCGCGCCCTGGAGGTCGACGCCGACGGCGTCCCGTCCGGGGCCGGCATCGTGATCCTGGATGCGGCCGCGCTCTGCGCGCGGTATCTGATCTCTGGCGAGGAGATGGGACGGTGAGCCGTACAGTACTGGTATGCGACGATGCGCTTTTCATGCGCACCATGGTGGGTGACATCCTGCAGCAGGCCGGATTCGAGATCGTCGGCGAAGCCGAGACGGGCGTGCAGGCCGTCGAGAAGTACAAGCACCTGCGCCCTGACCTCGTCACGATGGACATTGTGATGCCGGACATGGGTGGCATCGATGCCGTTCGCGAAATCACGAAGCACGATCCGACGGCGCGCATCCTGATGTGCAGTGCGATGGGACAGCAGGCACTCGTGGTCGAGGCAATCCAGGCCGGCGCGAAGGACTTCGTGGTGAAGCCGTTCCAGCCGAGTCGTGTGCTCGAGGCAGTCAATCGGGTGTTGACCGCCGCGTAGGCGGTCAGCACCGCCTTCCGTAACGCGCCACGAGCCGAGCGATGTCGCTCTCACCGACGGACACGTCCCGCTATGCGGACCTGTTCCGCATCGAGGCACGCGAGCATCTCGCGGAGCTCGACGCGGCGCTGCTCGCGCTCGAGCAGGCGGAGCGCGACGCGGCGGACAGCGGCGGGGCGTCTGACAGCGCGCGCAACGCCGAGCGCGACACGCATGTTGCCACGCTATTCCGCGCTGTCCACACCGTGAAGGGCATGGCCGCCGCGATGGGGTATCGCGCGGTGGAAGGGATCTCGCATGCGCTGGAATCCCTCCTCGATCGCGCACGCGCCGGCTCCGTCACGCTCGACGGCGATGCCATCGCACTGCTCTTCGACGCAACCGACGCGCTCTCGGCCGCCGTCGGCGATTCCGCGCAAGGCATCGATGATCCCGAGCGCGCCGACGTGCGCGCCATCGTGCAGCGCCTGGCGAGTGTGACCTCCCGCGCATCCGGCGCCGACGACCTGTACGCATCCGTCGACACGGTGGATCGCACGGACAACCGCACGGACAACCGCACGGCAAACCGCCCCGTGGCCCCGCTGCGGACCGCGTACCTGGAGACGCCCGCCTACGGCTCCGTCATCATCTCGGCCAACGCACACACGGAAGCGCGCACGGTGCAGGTCCGACTGGCGCCGGACTGTCCGCTCAAGGGTGTGCGCACGCTGCTGGTGCTTGCGCGACTGCGCGCACTCGGCGACGTCGGAACCGTGCGGCCACCGCAGGAGCGGTGGAGCGATGATGACTTCGACGGCACGTTCACGCTGCTGTTTCGCGGCGACGCTACACCGGAAGCGATCGAAGCGGCCGCACGCGCCGCCGGCGACGTGGCGCGCGTGGACGTTCGCGCCGGTGACGTTCGCAATGAGCGTGCGGCCGAGCGCACCGGAGAGCGTGGTGCGGGCGAGGGGTTGCGTCACGTACGCATCGACCTGCGACGGCTCGACACGCTCGTCGACCTGATGGGCGAGCTGGTGATCACGCGCGACCGACTGCTGCGTGAGGCGGAGCGTGCCGTGGAGCGCGGCGCCGACCGCTCGCTCGCGCGCGCCGCGCACGACACGGCGCGCCTCGTCACCGCACTGCAGGACGAAGTGCTGCAGGCGCGCATGGTGCCGGTGGGGCAGGTCTTCGATCGCTTCCCGCGCCTGGTGCGGGATCTCGCGCGTGATCTCGGCAAGGACGTGCAGTTCGTGACGGAAGGGCGCGAGATCGAGCTGGATCGCTCATTGCTCGACTCGATCGGTGACCCCATCCTGCACCTGCTGCGAAACGCACTCGATCACGGGCTGGAGACTCCGGAGACGCGTCGCGCCACCGGAAAGGGCTCGACCGGCCGGCTCTTGCTGCGTGCGGCGCGAGATCGCGCATCGGTGGTGCTGCAGGTAGAGGACGACGGCCGAGGCATCGATCGACGGGCCGTGTTGCAGCGCGCACGGGAGAAGGGGCTGCTCGCGCAGGACGAGAGCGAGGTCGGGGCAACCGTCGATGACGATCGCCTGCTGCAGGTGCTCGCGTACTCCGGGTTGTCGACGGCACGCGCCGTCACCTCGGTGTCGGGCCGGGGCGTCGGCGTAGATGTGGTGGCCACCCGCGTGCGAGCCCTGGGCGGCGTGCTGTCGCTGGAAACGATCGAAGGGACCGGCACCGTGTTCACGATGCGGTTGCCGGCCACGCTCGCGATCACGAAGGCGCTACTGGTGGAAGTCGGTGACGGCACGTACGCCATCCCGGCAGCGCACGTGGTCGAAGCGCTGGAACTCGACCCGGCCGCGCGGAGCGAGCGCGGTGGGCGCGAGTATCTCGAGTTGCGCGGTGAGCAGGTGCCGGTGCTCAGGCTTCGGCACCGCTTCGGCTACGCGGCCGGTGGCGGCGAAGGGTATGTGGCGATCGTGGAGGTCTCGGGCCGGCGCTGTGCGCTCGTCGTCGATGCGATGATCGCGCAGCAGGATGTGG
>JAZKCW010000133.1:0-42522 GCA_040387895.1 Gemmatimonadota bacterium | reverse complement strand
CGAAGCTGATGCTGCCCTGCGTGCCAGGTCCGATCGGATCATCATCGTCGTCGCACGCGGCGGTAAACACGGCTGCGGTAAGGATCAGGGGGAGTAATGCGCGCATTGCGTTCCTCTCTCAGGTAGTGATTGGTGTTACTGGTGGGAGCAATGCTGCGACGCAAACGTCGCACCGCGACGAAGACGGTTGTGTGACGTTTGCCACCCATACGAGCGTTGCGTCGCGGTACATCCCAACGAAATGCACCACGCATCAGCGACCTCTGCTTCTCTGCACGACCAGCTGCGAACTCCGCAGTTGGGACGCGAAGAAAACGCCCCCGAATGCATGAGCATTCGGGGGCGTCACGTCCTGCTGAGCCGCTGCGTTCGCAGCGCATCCTGCATCGTGCTGCTGCAGTCGACTTACGGCGCTGCTACCGGCTGAACGATGACGGTGATCGGGACCGAACGCGTGGTCGCGCCGGTGCCCGTTGCGCTGAACGTCAGCGCGTAGTTGCCCGGCACCGTGGCGGTGGTCGTGGCAATCGTGATGACGGCCGTGTTGCCCGTGATCGGACTGGTGGCGACGGTTGCCGTCAGGCCCGCGGGCGCGTTGGCCACCGCACCAATCGTCACGCTGCCTGCAAAGCCACCGATACGCGTCACGGTGATCGTGGAAGTCGCCGTCTGCCCCGCCGTGATGATGTGAGCGGCCGGGGCCGCCGTGATGGCCATGCTGCCCGTCGTGCTGGGAGTGACCGTCAGTGCGATGTTCTGCAGGACGGGGTTCGTGCCCTGTCCTGTGGCGACGAGCTGGATCGGCGCGGCCGTGGTCGTGGGGACCGCAGTGGCGGAAGCGGTGAGGGTGAGGGTGCTGAGGCGCGTGCCCTCGGGAATCACACCACCAGCCTGCGTGAACGACGCCGTGACGCCGGCCGGCAACCCGGTCACGGACATCGTCACGGGCCCAAGGAAGGATCCCGAGCGCGTGATGATCACCGGCAACGTCGTCGATGCGCCGACTGGGACGCTCGCCGCGCTGTTGGCACTGGCGATGGCAACCAGGCCGCTGACCTGACCATTGCCCGTCGGAGACTTGTCATCATCGCCGCATGCCGTGCTGAGGACGACAGCTGTGAGCATCAGGGGGAGTAATCCGCGCATTGCGTTCCTCTTCTCGGGGGAGTGTTCGGTGGGATGAAGCTGGCAGAATGAAGATATCAAGCTGCACATTGCGCTGCCGGACGAGGGGATGCTGAGCGAGGAGCGCCCATTCCAGATTCAGTCCTGCAGCAGGTGACGACGAAGCACGGGACGACGCGGAGGTCAGCCTCGCCTGCGCTCGCGCTCCGGTCGGGTGAGGATGGGCTGCACAGTGCGGCGAGCCGCCGGCGTGATACCCACTTCCCTGCACTTACGCCGGAATTGTGCACCGTGATCGATGGTTTCGCCAGTCTCATGCTGCCACTGGTGCACCATTTCGTGCAGCAACGTATGGAGCGCCTCGCGCCAGCCATCGCGCACCACGTGGGAGCGTGAGAGGGCGATCTCCGGAGGCGTCAGGCGCGAACCCGGATCATAATGACCCAGGCGCGATGCCATTCTTCCCGACAGCCGCAGCGGAACGGGCTGCAATGCGCCATCAAACCATTTCGCATTGAGTTCGCGATGCGCCGCCGCGAGCTGCGCCACCAGCGCGGCATCGCCCGGCCGCGCGCGCTCCGCACGCCGCACGGCCGGGACGCGCTCCACGTCGTGACTCAGGATCGCTGTTTTCGCGGCCGTACGCGCTGCCCGCGTGCGCGAGGTGGCGAACGTGACGATCGCCTGCAGCACGTCATCGGATGCATCCGCGTATCCCTCGTGCACCCGCAGCGTCCGTCCGATGAGCGACACCATGACCGTGCGCGTGCGCATCAGCACCAGGGTCTCGATTCCCCGCAACCCAAGCCCCTGCAGTCGCGAGAAGAGCACCGCGGTGCGGGCGCGCACTGCCGCGCGCCCGCGGGCGGGCGGCGTCTGCGTCAGATCGCCGCCGACCCAACTGATGTCGGGGCGCGGAGCGACTTTGCCAGAGGCGTCGGTCGCGCTCGACTGCGACGGCGCGGGTGACGCGCCGACCGTCGAATCTTCCGGCGCGCCGGCGTCGTCGAAGTCGAATCCGAGCTGCGAAAAGCCAGTTTGCGGCATCCCGCAATTTACTCCGCGCGCGCATCAGCGCATGACGGATGAACGGCTGTCAGCCCGCCGGGATCGTGGCGCGGACGCCATCGAGCATCTCTCGCAGCGCGTCGAGCTGGTCTCCGGTGATGGAGTGCCCGAGGCCCGGATAGATCCGCAGGTCCACCGTGCCGCCCAGACCGCCGAACACGCGAGCCGCTTCGCGCACCAACGGCTCGGGAATGTGCTCGTCGGCGTCGCCGCAGGCGAGGAGCACCGGAGTCGCCGCAAGCGCTCCCGCGTACTCCCGCGGTACCGCGGGATCGCCGATCAGCGCACCGGCGAGCGCGGCGACTCCACCGTACCGCTGCGGATGACGCGCCACGTACTCCAGGGCGAGACATGCCCCCTGCGAGAAGCCGGCGAGAATGATGCGCTCCACCGGCACACCGCCCTTGCGCACGTACTGCACGGTGTCGTCGATCGACTGCAATGCCGACGACAACCACGGTTCGTTCTGCGCGACCGGTGCGAGGAAGCGGTACGGATACCACTGCCCGTCAGCGGCACGCGGCGCGATCACGAAACCATCCACTGCGCCGGCGGCGCGCGCTACCGGCAGCATGCCCTCGGGCGTGCCGCCGCGTCCGTGCACCAGGATGACGGCGTACGACGCCACGTCGAGGGGCACGCCGGCGACCGACGCAGCCTGCCCTGCATGCGGGTGATTCGGTTCCTGCATCATGCGACAGTCTCCGCTTCGTCGGCGGCCTGCAGGCCACCGCGTGGGTGCGACATGACGCCGAGATCCGCGTCACTTCCATCAGTCGGCCACGGCGCGCGCTCGATCGGTGAAAGCCGTCGCGTGATGTTCGCGCGTTGCTCCTCGAGCCATGCCGGCAGCCGCAGCTCGGATCCGGTCGTCTCGAGCGGCTCGTCGATGAGGAACCCGGGCCCCATGGTGGCCAATTCGACGATGTGCCCGTCCGGATCACGGGTATACACGCTGCGGAAGTACACGCGATCCATGACCGGCGATGCCGGCAACCCGGCACTCAGCAACCGGTCGCGGAACTCGGCCTGTGAAACATCGTCCGCCACTGCGAGCGCATAGTGGTGCCCCTGCCCCGTTCCCATCTGTGCACGGCGATCGGATGGGTCACGCTCGAGGTACGTCACGAGCGATCCGGGACGAGCGTCCGCCGAGCCCCAGGACCAGTGCCGCTTGCCGGGATCGTCGAAATTCTCGGTGCGCTTCACGAGGGTCATGCCAAGGACTCCACGCAGGAATTCGTCCGTCCGTTCGACATTCGCCGTCATCGCGGTGATGTGATGCATGCCGCCGAGCAGCGACATGCCCCCGTCGATCGCGGTCACGGGCTCGGGCCACGTGAGTGCGGCGATCGCTGCCTCGTCCCGCCCGCCACGCACCAGGGCCTTCGGGGGCGTGCGCTGTTCGACGTCAGCGGTGCGTTCGTCCACCAGCATTCCCGGTCCGTCCGTCGCGATCTCGAGGATCACTCCATCCGGATCGCGGAAGTAGATCGACGTGAAATAATGCCGGTCGTAGGGGCCGATGATGCGCAGGCCGAAGTCGGACAGCCGCCGCTTCCATCGGAGCAGCGCGTCGCGGTCGGCGACCCGCAGGGCGAAGTGGTGCGTGCCGCCGATGCCGGGGCGCCCCCTGGGCGCGCGCGGCCACTCGAAGAACGTCACGACCGTGCCGCCGCTCCCGCGCTCATCGCCGAAGTAGAGGTGATAGCTGCCGGGATCGTCGAAGTTGACCGTGGTCTTCACCAGGCGCAGCCCCAGCACCCGGGTGTAGAAGTCGGCGGTCCGCTGCGCATTGGACGCCACCAGCGTGACGTGGTGGAGGCCGAGGATGCTGCTCTGGGCGGGTGCGGCGTTGGTCATTGTCTGCTCCTGCCTCGGACGAGGCGTTAGTATCTCAGTACTAAGATACTATGATCCGTCGCCTGCGCAAGCCTATCGTGCGTGCGCCTCGCGCGCCGCGATCGTCTCGTGCTGCATCGCGAACGACCCCTGCTCCTCGTCGAAGTGCCAGATCCGGATGGCCACCTCTGCCTTCGAGGCCTCGATGAGGTTGAGCGAAGCGACGCGTTTCCCGCGCGCACGGCTCGACAGTGTGTTCGCGGTGCTGACGAGCAGCGGACCGGACGAGGTCGTGACGAGCTCCGCCCGTTCCTCGTGATCATGCCCGGTGCACACGACGTCGACGCCCATGGCGGCAATGCGCGCGAGCGTGCGCTCCGGCCGGGCGAGGCCCCAGCGGTTGGAGAGCTTTCCGCGGACGACGTTGTGGTGCAGCACGAGCACGCGCAGATCCCCCGCGGGCGTCGCGTTCAGTCGCGCGTCCGCATCCGCCAACTGGGCATCGGTGAGGCCGCCCTTCACCCGCAGGTCGCGTGGATTCCACGTCACGGTCCATGGCATCACACCCGCGGCGGAATTGAGGCCGACGATCGACACGCCGGGGAGCCGCAGGGTGGGCTCGAGCTCGCGCGCGATGACGCGCCGCCACTCCGCATGCACGCGCTTCGCCCCGCCGATGCCAAGCGGCGCACGCCACCACTGGGCGTCATGATTCCCCGGTACGACGAGCACCGGGGCGACGTTCTCGAGCCGACCGAGCAGGCCACGCGCCGCAAGGAATTCATGCGCGCGTGCGCGCTGCGACAGATCGCCGGATACGATGATGGCATCGAGCGGCACTTCGCTCGCCGCCGTCTCCGCCGCGAGCGCTTCCGCCGCGGCGACATGCGCCTCCACGTACGACCGCCCAAAGTGGATGTCGGAGATGTGCAGGATTCGCACACCGGCATCCGGCTCGCGCGGGCCGCGCACCACGGGGTCGTGTATGGTGCCGATCAGTCGAGCCGCGCGATGACCGCGTCGGTGAACTGGTCCGTCGACGCCGTGCCGCCAAGATCACGCGTGAGCGTCGCGCCGTCGCGGATGGTGCCCTCGAATGCCGAACGGATGCGCGTGGCCATCGGCCGCTGGTCGAGGTGCTCGAGCATCATGCATGCGGCGAGGACGAGCGCGCCCGGGTTCGCGACACCCTTGCCGGCGATGTCCGGCGCCGTGCCATGCACCGCCTCGAAGATCGCGGCCGACGTGCCGATGTTGCCGCCCGGTGCGAGACCGAGCCCACCGACGAGTCCCGAGATCTCGTCCGAGAGGATATCGCCGAACAGGTTGGTCGTCACCACGACGTCGAACGACTCGGGTCGCATCACGAGGTGCATCGCCATCGCATCGATGATACGCTCCTCGAACTGCACGCGCCCCTCGTACTCGCGCGCGACCATGCGGCCGACGTCGAGGAAGAGCCCCTGCGAGAACTTGAGGATGTTCGCCTTGTGCACCAGCGTGACCTTTTTCCGGCCGTGCGCCAGCGCGTACTCGAAGGCGTATCGTACGATGCGCTCCGACCCGTGGCGTGTGATGATCGCCACCGATTCCGCCGCGGCCTTCGGATCGTCGCCGATGCGCACGTAATGTTCGACGCCGATGTACAGGCCTTCGGTGTTCTCGCGCACGAGCACGATGTCGACATTGTCGAAGCGTCCCGGCACGATGGTGTACGCCGGCCGCACGTTCGCGTACAGGTCGAACGTTTTGCGGAGTGCCACGTTAATTGAGCGATATCCCTCCCCGACCGGCGTCTCCAGTGGTCCCTTCAACGCGATGCGCGTTCTCTTGATGGAGTCGAGTGTGGCGTCAGGAATCGGATCATTCCAGCGAGCCACGCCGGCCATGCCGGCGACCTGGCGGTCCCACTCGATGTCGGCGCCTGCGGCAGCCAGGATGCGTACGGTCGCTTCGGCGATGGACGGGCCGATACCGTCGCCGGGGATGAGAGTCACTGGAATTGGCATGTCACTAAGATCGTTGCTGGACGCCGTCCGGTGAAGCGGAGGCGGTGTCTCCGCCGTCCGGTCACCCAGATTCGCACCCACCATTGACAGCCCCCGGGCCGAGAGCGTACACCGAGTGCTATGACAGCTCCCCTCAAGCCGCAGACTGGTGTTTTCCGATTCCTGCCCTGGATTGCCGTAGCGCTCGTCGGCGCCGGGGCCCTCGCGACCATCGCCCTCAACCGGGGTGAAAAGGTCAACGCGGCATGGATTCTCGTGGCGGCGATCTGCTGCTACCTCATCGCCTACCGGTTCTACAGCCGGATCATCTCGCACGACATCTTCTCGCTGGATGCCACGCGCGCGACGCCGGCGGAGCGACTGGAGGATGGCCGGGACTACGTCCCCACGAACCGATGGGTCGTATTCGGGCATCACTTCGCGGCCATCGCCGGTCCCGGCCCGCTCGTCGGGCCCACCCTCGCCGCACAGTTCGGATTTCTCCCGGGCGCACTCTGGATCGTGATCGGGGTGTGCATCGGCGGCGCCGTCCAGGACTTCGTGATCCTGTGCGCGTCGATCCGACGGAACGGCAAGTCACTTGGACAGATGGCCCGTGAGGAGATCGGCCCCGTGGCGGGCGCCACGGCCCTGGTGGCCGTGCTGGGCATCATGATCATCCTGATCTCCGTGCTCGCGCTGGTGGTGGTCAACGCACTCGCGGAAAGCCCCTGGGGCGTCGTGACGATCGCGCTGACGGTACCGATCGCGATGCTGATGGGTGGCTACCTGCGCTGGATCCGCCCCGGTGCCGTGCTGGAGGCCACCGCGATCGGGCTCGTGCTGCTCGCGCTCTCGCTGCAGGCCGGCAAGTGGGTCGCAGCCTCGCCGGAATGGGCCCCGATGTTCACGCTCTCCAAGGTCACGCTCGCCTGGTACATCATGGGCTACGGGTTCCTGGCGTCCGTGCTTCCGGTGTGGTTGCTGCTCGCCCCGCGTGACTACCTCTCCGCGTTCGTCAAGATCGGTGTGGTGATCGCGCTCGGTGCCGGCATCATCCTGGTGATGCCACACATGGAGATGCCGGCCGTCACGCAGTTCATCGACGGCACCGGCCCCGTGTTCGCGGGCAAGGTCTTTCCCTTCGTGTTCGTGACGATCGCCTGCGGTGCCATCTCCGGATTCCATGCGCTGATATCCTCCGGCACGACACCGAAACTCCTGAAGCGCGAACCGGACGCACGCTTCATCGGCTACGGCGCGATGCTCACGGAATCGCTGGTCGCCACGATGGCACTCATCGCCGCGTGCGTGCTCACGCCCGGCGTGTACTTCGCGATCAATGCGCCGGTGGCGGCCCTCGGTACCACGACGGTGAGCGCCGCTGCCGCCATCGCCAACTGGGGATTCGTCGTGACGCCCGCGGAGCTCGACCTGCTCGCGCGACAGGTGGGGGAAAGCTCCCTGCTCTCGCGCACCGGTGGAGCACCGAGCCTCGCCGTCGGCATGGCACATCTCTTCTCGCGTGCACTCGGCGGCGAAAGCGCGATGGCGCTCTGGTATCACTTCGCCATCATGTTCGAGGCCCTCTTCATCCTCACCACGCTCGACGCCGGCACGCGCGTCGGCCGCTTCATGCTGCAGGACGTGCTCGGCAAGGCGTGGGCACCGCTCGGACGCCTCAACTGGTACCCGGCGGTCGTGTTCGCCAGCGCGCTGTTCGTGTCCTGCTGGGGCTACTTCCTGTATCAGGGCGTCACCGATCCACTCGGCGGCATCAACTCGCTGTGGCCGCTATTCGGAATTTCGAACCAGCTGCTGGCGACCGTCGCACTCTGCGTCGGCACGACCGTCATCATCAAGATGGACAAGGCGCGCTATGCGTTCGTGACGATGATTCCGCTCGCGTGGCTGGTGATCGTCACGATGACGGCCGGATCGCTCAAGATCTTCTCGCCCGATCCGAAGCTGGGCTTCCTGTCGCACGCCCGGGTGTTGACGGAGCAGATCGCGAGTGGCACGCTGCCCGCGAACATCAAGAGCGTCGCGGTGGCGAATCGCATGATCTTCAACGACCGGCTCGACGCCGCGGTCGCGGCATTCTTCCTCATCGCCGTCGTGGTCATCCTGGCCGACTCGGTGCGCGAGTGGATGGCAGTCACAAGTGGGCGCAAGGTCGCTGCCTCGAGCGAGGAGCGCTACATCGAGACGCAGCTGGCGGAAGGCTAGGCGTCGCGGCTGGTGCAGCTGCGCAAAGCGGGGGCCGGTCGATGACCGGCCCCCGCTTTGTTTGCAGAATCACGTCAGCACCGAACCGGCTATATCGTGCGACAGAACCGGGCCCGCGTCCGCACGGGCGCAGGCACGAGATGGAGTGCGAGCCAATCCTCCTGCACGCGCCCCGCACCCGACTGCCCGACGCTCCCATGAAACGCGTCGCGCATGAGGCGGATTCGCGTTGCGACCGCAACGGTTCCACCACTCACCGCGGTGGCCGAATCCAGCGTCGCGACAATGACCGCGAATGCCTCGTCGCGCGCGTCCGAAATGCCGAACATGACTTCCCGCGGGTTCATGCATGCACCGCGAAGCAGTGCGCCGGCCGCAGCATCGGTCCGCAGGGCAAAGGGACGCGTCGGATCGCGTACGATCTGCAGGAGACGACCATCCTCGGGTGTTTCGCCGAGGCGCTCGAACGCGCGGCGTTCGTCCGCGGTGAGGGTGTAGGCCGAGCGACCCACCGCTTCGAGACGTCGCGCGGCACCGGCGAGCAATGGCTCCTCGCCCTGTTGCGCAGCGCGTACGAGGAGGCGGGCGCCCTGCTGCACCATCGTCCATCCGTCCGCCATGGCGTCGGCACCAGGCTGGCCAAGCAACGACCGTGAATCGGCGAGGAGCGCGCGTGCTTCCTCCGCTGCGCGACGGACGTTCCCGACGAGCAAGGCGGAATCGGCGCGCGCGACGCTCGCGGCGACCCTCACAGTCACACTCGTCGTGGCGTCGAGCGCAACGTCGAGCGCGACCTGTTCCGTGCCGACGGCGGGTGGTCCACCCGCAACCGGCGACGGTGCGAGCGAGTCGAGCAGCGCCGCCACGTCCTGCACGGACGCACGCACACCCATCGACATGGCGACCATCGGCAGACGACGCGCGGCGTCCCGACGCGCAGAGTCGCCAGCCACGTAAACAGACGCGGCCGTACTGGTCGTCAGCACCACGGTGATCAATCCCACCAGCAGCAGCAACAGACGCGCCGGTCGCGCGCCTTCCGCCGCAGCAGCCGGTGGATCCGGCAATGTGTCGAGCATGTTGACCGCTTGAGGTGGGCGTCCCTCGCCTTTGCGTGGGTACCGCTCGTAGCTTTCATGCGGGTATCCCATACTTTCGATGGGAAGCCCGGACGTTTTCACGGGAAGACCCGAGTGTACTCCTCGACCATCCCGTAGCTACGGACGCCTGCACCCGACGCTGGTCACCCCGGCGTCACTCCTTCGTCGCCCGCCGTCACACCCCCGCGCCCATGTCAGAGCACACTGTCGATTCGACGTTACTGCAACGCTGCGCCGCGGTCGTCCGCAAGATCATCGGCGCGCCGGACTACGACACCTACCTCGCGCACATGACGGCGCGCCACCCGGATCAGACGCCGATGACGCCGCGCGATTTCGAGCGCGCGCGTCTCATCGATCGGTATAGCCGTCCGGGCTCGCGCTGCTGCTGACCGTGAGGAAGGCCAGCGCCGCGAGGATCGCGATGGCACTGCCGCTCGCGAATGCCACGGGTGCACCGTAGCGGTCCCACAACACGCCGAACAGCAGTGATGCCGGCAGCGCGGCAACGCCGACCGCAGCATGATACCAGCCGAATGCCGTTCCCCGCCGCAGCACCGGTACGAGGTCGGCAACGAGCGCCTTCTCTGCGCCCTCGGTGAGTCCGAACACCACGCCGTAGATGCCGAACAGCGCCCACGCATGCCATGGCGCCGTCGCGAACGCGAAGCCGAGATACACGATTGCGTAGAGCATCCAGCCGCCCGCGATGAGGGGCCGTCGCCCCAACCGGTCGGAGAGCGATCCACCCGGCGTGCTCGACAGCATCTTCACGACGTGCAGCAGGATCCAGAGCAGCGGGATCACTGCGATGGGTACACCCAGCTGATTCGCGCGGAGCAGCAGGAACGCGTCCGTGGAATTCCCGAGGGTGAACAGCACGATCGCGAGCATCGCATTGCGGAACGGAACGCCCAGCGGCTCGACGGACACGTGCGCGGCGTGAGCGTCCGGCGATGGCGCCATGGGAGTTCGTGATGGCGCGACGACGTGATCGGACTGCTCGCGCACCCACACCACGGCCACGAGCACGGCGAGCGCACCAGGGATCGCGGCCACCAGGAACACCTGGCGGATCGGCATGGCGAACGCGCCGAGGCAGAGCATGGCGATGAGCGGACCGACCACTGCGCCCGCATGGTCCGCTGCCCGATGAAAGCCGAACGCACGGCCACGCGTCGCGGCATCCGTGGATGCTGCCAGCAACGCGTCGCGTGGCGCCCCACGCATGCCCTTGCCAACGCGATCGGCCAGCCGGATGGCAAGCACCTGCCCTGCACTGCCGGCAAGTCCGACAAGCGGCCGCGCGAACGAGGCGATCGCATAGCCCGCCACGATGAGCGGCTTTCGTCGCTTCAGGCGATCGGACCACCATCCGCTGCCCAGCTTGAGCAGGGAGGCGACGGATTCGGCCGCGCCCTCGATGAGCCCGACAAAGGCGACCGATGCACCGAGGGTGCCCGTGAGGAAGAGCGGGAGCAGCGGCGCGATGATCTCGCTCGACGCATCCGTGAGGAAGCTGACCGCGGAGAGTGCGAGCACGTTGCGGCCAGGCCGCCATCGAGCAGCGGTGGCGAGCGGCTTGCGATGCTGTGTCTGATCCGACAGATCTGTACCCGTGGACATACCCCTCGCCATGCGCGACGATCAGCTCACCCATCTCTGGCCCGTTCTCGCCGCTCCCGTGGAGCGGTTGCACCAGGCGTGCGAGGCCACGCTGCAACGCCAGATCACCATCGCGTCGATAGCAGCGCCCACCGGAGGCGAAGCATCACGCGCCGATGTGATCCGGCGCTCACTAGGCCGCAGCGGAATCTGGCGCACCTCGCAAGATGGCGTGGGCAACGTGATCGCGCGCCTGTCTCCTACCCTCGCGCACACAGCCCCCGTCGACGCCGGCGATGCGAACACGTCGCCCGTGGTCGTCATGGCCCACCTCGACACGGTCTTCGAGGACGACACTACGCTCACCCCGGTCCGGGACGGCTCGCGCATCTCGTGTCCCGGCATCGGCGACAACAGTCGCGGGCTCGCGGTGCTGATCGCGCTTGCGCGTGCCTTCGAGCACGACGACCTGCGCCGCCTCCAGGGACGTCCGCTGGAGTTCGTGGCATCGGTGGGCGAGGAGGCGCATGGGAATCTTCGCGGTGCCCGGCACTATTTCGATGCACGCAACGCCGCTCACGAATCTCGTCCGCATGCCATGGTTGCACTCGACGGCCCCGGCGACCGTACGATCGTGCACCACGCCATCGCATCATGTCGACTGCGCGTGGAACTGCGTGGCGCGGGCGGCCACAGTTGGCTCGACA
This sequence comes from Gemmatimonadota bacterium, assembly GCA_040387895.1. Lineage (GTDB taxonomy): Bacteria > Gemmatimonadota > Gemmatimonadetes > Gemmatimonadales > Gemmatimonadaceae > Gemmatimonas. The sequence continues at coordinate 30,858 of JAZKCW010000133.1, read as the reverse complement.
GCCGCACCGCCAATCCGGTGCACGCGGCCGGCAGCGTGATCGCGTCCATCGGCCTCATGTCGCGCGCGGCGCGGAACGGTGCAAGCATCGCGGTGACGCGGATGCACGGCGGAGAATCACTGACGTCCATTCCGCAGTACGCGTGTCTGGACATCGATATTCGCGCGCTCGACCCCGGGACCATGCGCACCCTGCTCGCCGACGTCCATCGTGCCGTGGAGTCGGCGCGCCGTGACGCCGCCGACGTGACGCCCTCAGGGGAGGCGCTCGTCGCCTCCGTCCTCACCATCGGCGACCGGCCCGGTGGCGCGCTTGACGCCGATCATCCGCTGGTACAGATCGCGATGCAGGCGACCGCGTGGCAAGGTCTGGAGCCGCAGTCGGCGATGGCATCCACGGACGCGAACATTCCGCTCTCGCGCGAGATCCCCGCGATCGCCATCGGCGCGGGGGGGACGGGCGGCGGCGCGCACACGACGAGTGAGTGGTACGACGACACGCACGGATCGCGCGGCGCGGCTCGCGCACTCGGCATCATTGCGGCACTGGCCTGCGACGCACCATCGATGCGCTGAAACGCGACGCCGGTGCACGGCCCGGTGCTATGCCACCGGATCCGCAGCCTGCAGCTCGAACGCCGGTGCACTCGGTTCGGTCGTGAAGAACTGCGCGCGACGACTCGGCCCGCGATGCGCCTCACCATACCGATCACGCCACGCCGTCGCAAACCGATCGGCATCAGGTGTCGGCACCATTGCCCACACGCTGCCCCCGAAGCCGGCACCGAATGCGCTCGAGGCAACCGCGCCAAGTTCGCGAGCGAGGCGCACGAGACTCACGGTTTCTACGATCTGGTTCTCGAGCGCCCGCTCCGCGCCAAGCTGTGACGCCGCCACGAGGGTGCCGAATTCATCGAGCGCACCGCGCGCCAGTGCGTCGGCGGCGCCCGGTACGAGCCGGTATGTCTCATCGTGGAACTGCCGCAGACGCCGCTGCAGATGGTCGCCGGAGAACTCCTCGTCGCCGCCGCCCTTCGCGAGCGCGAGCAGCGCGTCCGGCACGGCGGTGGCATCCTGGACGCCGGATGCCTCCTCGAAGACGTTCGCAAGCGTGCGGGCATTGCTCCCGCCGGCGCGATTCCACAGGTCCACCAGTCGATGCACCGTGCGGGCCGCGCGATTGTACCGATCCTTCGCTGCACCCGTCTTCGCCGCCACCACGCCGCTCACGCCGATCACGAACGAGAAGCCGGTCGGCCACGGCACCGTGCGCTCGTGCCGTACCGGCGACCACGCGAACACGTCGAGCTGCCCCGGAGCGCAGCAAAGAATCGCCGTCTGATCCTGCGCGCCGCCCATGGTCCCGACACCCAGCTCACCCGGCAATGCGCGAAACCCGATCCCATTCTCGAGCGCGCCGACATATCCGGCGAGCGCGAGCCGGTCGGGAATCGATTCCTTCCACGCGGGCTGCGCCGGGAGGTTGGACAATGCAGACAGCGCCAGCGTCAGCCCGACCACTAGTGCACTCGAACTCGAGACACCCGCCGCCGGCGGCAGGTTGCTCGCGATCGCGATGTCCGCACCACGAACCGCATCGTCGAAGTTCAGCTGCAACCGATGCAAGACCGTCTTCGGATAAACTGTCCACGGCAGGGATGCCTGGGGCGGGCCGTCGAATGGCACCGTCAGCGCCTCCCGCCGCCGCGCGTCGCGCAGCACGATGGTGCGCTCCTCGTGCCCGCGCGCCACGATCACGATGCCGCGCTGCACGGTGCACAGGAGTGAGCGACCACCGGCGTAGTCGACATGCTTCCCCAGCACCTCGATCCGCCCGGGTACGATCCACACCCGACGGCCGTCGCGCGGCACGGCACTCTCATCGAGCGCGCGGTGTGCTTCGCGCACGAGCCGCATATAGGCGTCGTGCACCCTGGGCGTGAACCCCGCGTCCGCCATGGACATGCGCACGAACATCGTATCGAGCGATGCGACGGGAGCGGTCACGTGGGCGCGAGCCGGGGGTTCACTGCCGGGACCCGATCATAGCAGCGGCTCTATGGCTTCCAGTCGCGCAGTGACTGCCGCAATATCGGAGCGCCGCGACAGGTCGAGCACCGGCGCCGCCATGCGGATTGCGCGCACGTATGTGCCTTCGCGAATGGCCAGGCCCACCGCCTCCGGCAACTCGAACTCGCCGCGAGCCGACTTCGGCACGCGACGGCAGGCGTCCACGAGTTCCGGCGTGACCGCCCAGCAATTCATGCCGACCCAGCGGGCCGATTCCGCAGAGAGATCGAGCGAGCTGCCCGGCTTCTCGATGATGCCCGCGAGCCGACCATCCGCCGTCACGTCCAGCACGGCGAACGAGCGCACCCGCTCTCCGTCGATGTTGCCCTCGGCGACGAGCACATCGCGATCGAACGCAATGGTTCCTGCGCGGTCGTCCTCCGCGAGCGCCCGGTAGGCTTCGATCGGGTAGTAGTTGTCCGCGTTCAGCACCAGGAAACTCTCATTGCCGATGGACTCCGCGGCGGACAGTACCGCGTTCGCCGTACCGATAGGCTCTGCCTGGATCGCAAAGCGAATCCGGACCCGTGACGGAACCGTGTCCACGGTGAAGTGCCGCCGAATGGCATCATGCTCGGGCCCGATCACCAATACAACCTCGGCAATGCCGGCATCAGCAAGCGCGGAGATCACATACTCGAGAAACGGGCGCTTGATCGGGATCATGCCTTTCATGCCCGAGTCTGCCGCCTTGTCCTGCGCCTCGTCGACGCTGGCGGCCGCGTCCTCCTGGCGCATGCGCTTTCCCAGCCCCCGGGCAAGTATTGCAGCAGTTCGGATCATGATGCCCCCGACTCAGGTGTTGCCGAGAATTTCCGAGTGGTCACCGACCGACAGCGAACCCTTCACCCCCTGCACCGTCACCGAGTCGCCGATGAACGAGTGGTGCAGCGTGGAGTCCATGATCGTGGCACCGGTTCCGATCACTGCGTTCTTGATCGCGCTGTCGCGCACGTTGCTGCCCGCGCCGAGCGACACGTTCGGACCGACCGTGCTGTTCACGATGGTGCAGCCATCTTCGATGTACACCGGCTCGACGATGGTTGCGGAGGCGGGAAGGCCCTCGGGGCGGCGTGCGCGACCCTTCTCGAGCATGGTGCGATTGGTGTCGAGCAGCGTCTCGAGCTGTCCCGCATCGTACCAGCCCTCGACGTCCACGACCTTGATCTTCGCACCCTTGTCGATCATGTACTGGAACGCGTCCGTCAGGTACCACTCGCCCTTGTTCTGCGCCGATGCGAGCACGTGATCGATGCCCTCGTACAGCAGCTTCCAGTTGCGAATGAAGTAGAGGCCGATGTTGGCCCGCTTGGAAATCGGCTCCTTCGGCTTTTCGACGATCTTCGTCATGTAGCCGTCCGCGTCGGTCACCACGACGCCGAAGCGCTGGTAGTCCTCGACTTCCTTGACCCAGATGATGCCGTCGGCGTCGCTGTCGCGGGTGATGCTCAGGTCCGCGTCGAAGATCGTGTCGACGAAGATGATGAGCACCGGCTGGTCGACGTACGGACGCGCGAGCGCGACGGCCCCTGCGGTGCCATCCTGCACCTTCTGCTCGACGAACACGCTGGGAATCGCGTAGTTCGTGCGCGTGTACGCCTCCACCTTCTCCTTGAGGTGCCCCGTGATGTACACGACCTGCTCCACGTTGCCGAGCGACATCACGTCGTCCATCACGTAGCTCATGACCGGTCGGCCTGCGACCTTGAGCATCGGCTTGGGTGTGACGTGCGTATGGGGGCGCAGGCGCGTGCCCTTGCCGGCAAGCGGGATGATGACCTTCATCGATGTGCGGGGCTGGGATGGGCAGGAAACGGTCGCTCAACCGGCTGCGACTGCTGCGCGAATATTCGCGTCCTCCACCGCACACGGCAACCAACATGCCGAAAGAGCCGTCGGGTCTGCCACCGACGGCTCACATAGCACTCAGGGCACGCTCAGGGTGCGCTCAGGGCGCGCTGGTGCCTTCGCGACCGTAGCGGTCCTTGATGCGCACCACGTCGTCCAGTTCCGGCGTGCTGGCCTCGAGCACGTCGCAGTCCGTGACCGCTTCCATGTAGTGGATCGTGCCCGGCGTGATGCGAAACGACTGGCCCGCGGTCAGCCGCTGATCCCGCAGTTCGGTGTCGCCCGGCAGCTGGACCCAGTACTTCATCTCGCCGATGAGCAGGTACACCGTCTCGTCCTTGCGCTCGTGATACTGCACGGAGAGCGCCTGCCCCGCCTTGATGTGCAGGATCTTGCCCACGTAACGATCCGTCTGTGCCCAGATCGTCTCGTGCCCCCAGGGCTTGGGGACATGCCGTACATCGACGCGACCGCTCATCCTGCGACTCCACGGGCAAAGGGATGCATACGAACTTTTGTCATGCTACGGACGATGTGCTGCATACCGGCGTCACCCTCGTGATCCGGGTAACCCGGTCCGGTAAATAACGAGGCGCGGCAGCCTTTCGGCAGCCGCGCCTCGTTTGCGCCAGCAGGACAGCCGGGAAACGCTAACGCGCGCCTGCCACTCCGATGCGGCGACGCAGCAGCGAGAGCCGACGCCGGAGCGACCCGTCCATCACCGTGTCACCGATGCGAACGATCACGCCACCGAGAATAGTCGGGTCGATCTCGAGGTGCGGCACCACCGTCTTGCCCACGATCGACGAAAGCCGCCGAGCGATGGCATCACGCTCGTCGTCGGCAGTCTCGCGCGACACCGTCACCCGGGCGTGCACGATGCCGTTCGACGAGTCGAGCAGCGTGTCGTACTCGTCCGCGATCGCCGGGATGAGCATCTGGCGACGGTTCTTGACCAGCGAGTGCAGGAACAGCATGAACACACGCGGCACGCGATCGCCGAGGGCCTTGCTGAGCACCTCCGACTTGCGCTCCGACGCGATGCGCGGCGACTCGAGGAAGCCATGCAACGTCGTGTCCGTGTTCATTGCCGCGGCCACCTGACGCAGCATGTTGCCCCACCCCGGTGCGTCCTCTGCCTTCCGGGCGAGCGCCAGCAGCGTTTCCGCATAGTTGCGGGCGACGGTCGACCCCTCGGCCTTGCTCATCCCTTCGCGACCTTGGCGCTGTCGAGCGAAGAGAGAAAGGTCTCGACGATGCGGCGGTTGTTCGTGTTGTCGAGATTCTGCTCGATGACACGCGACGCACCGGCGATGGCCAGGTCGACGGACTCGCGACGCAGCTGTGCAATGGCCGCCAGCATCTCGCCCTCGATCGAGCGGCGCGCGCCATCCAGCATCGCTTCCTGCTGCTGCTTCGTCTCGGCCAGCATCTCGGCGCGCATCTTCTCGGCGACGGCGCGGCTGTCGGCGATGAACTTCTGCGCGTCGGCGCGGCCGGCCTCGAGGAGCGTGCGCTGCTGTGCGAGCAGCTCGGCGGCCTCGGCGCGGTCACGCTTGGCACCCTCGATGGCGTCTTCGAGCGCCTTCTCACGCTGCTCGACGGACTCGAAGAGCGGCTTGAAGGCGAACTTGGACAGCACGATCATCAGGATCACGAAGATGACCAGCGTCCAGAACATCAGGCCGGCCTGCGGCATGAGCAGGTTCGGCGGGCCGGACGCGGCCGCGCCTCCATGCTCCTGCGCGAGCGCGGGCGCGGCGAAGAGCGTGATGGTCGTGGCGAGCGCGGAAATGCGAAGAACAGCAGCGCGGAGGCGCGTCGATGCGAGCATGGGAACGATTAGGAGAGGGGAGCCTCACGCCTGCCCGGGATGCCGGCCGACCGTCGGCCGGCATCCGGGCAGGACTTGTGTGCGACTACGAACAGCAGACTCTTAGAACGTGATCTTGTTCTGGATCTGGAACCCGATGACGACGCCGAACAGCGCGGCGCCCTCGACCAGTGCCGCGAGAATGAGCGCTGCAGTCTGGATACGGCCGGCCGCTTCGGGCTGACGCGCCATGCCTTCGACTGCGGAACCACCGATCTGACCGATGCCGATACCGGCGCCGATCACGGCGCCGCCGGCCGCGATACCCGCGCCGATCATCGCCAAGCCACGCGGATCGGATGCAACCGCACCCGTCGCGCTCTGCAGGAGTCCGAGGACTTCAACCATGGGAAAACTCCGATAGCAATCGTTGAGTGATGCTGCCCTGCGCTGCATGCTCTCGCACCGCGCCTCTCGTCACCGGGCCTGAGCCCAACGAGCATCACCGGTCGCTCGACCGGCTACGTGCCTGCAGTGGAGCGGGCGGCTCCAGCGCAGTCAAACAACTCTAGTGATGCGACTCGCGGATCTGTCCGATGAACACACTGGCTAGCAGCGTGAAGATGAACGCCTGCAGGAACGACACGAACAGTTCGAGAATGCTGATCGCCACGGCCATGAGGACCGGCACTCCGGCGATCGCCCAGCTCTGGAACGTGAAGATCAGGCCGATGAGCGCGAGCAGCACGATGTGCCCGGCGGTCATGTTGGCGAACAGACGGATCGTCAGCGCGAATGGCTTCGTGAGTTTGCCCAGTGCCTCGACCGGCGACATCACGATGAACATGATGACGCGCATGACGATCGGCAGGTCCTTGTTCCAGTAGAAGATCGTGCTGAGGTATCCTACGCCCTGCGCGCGAATGCCTGCGATCTCGACCACGATGAAGGTGACCAGGGCGAGCGTCAGCGTCACCGAGATGTTGCCCGTGGCCGTCGAGCCATAGGGGATGAGGCCGAGCAGGTTGCACATCAGGATGAAGAAGAAGAGCGTCATCAGGAACGGCACGAACTTCTCGCCGTGATGCCCGACGTTCGGCAGCACCACCTCGTTGCGGAGGTAGAGTGCCATCGCTTCCATCCCGGCTGCCATGCCGCGCGGGCGGCCGATCATCCGATGGTGCTTCTTGCTGGCCTGGCCGGCTGACACGAGGATGAGCATCGCAAGCGTCGCGGCGAGGAGCATGAAGACCACGTGCTTCGTGGGCGACAGGTCGACGCTCACGGGGCCGAGGTGCACCGGTGCGAAGTGCGGAAGCTCGTACTCGCAGACGTACGGCGACGTGAAGCAGGGATACTCGAGGTGGTGGCCGTCGGTGATGTGCGGCGTGATGATGTCCACCGGCCCGACCGCCGCGTTGCTATGTTCGGCCGCGCCCTGGGCAGCAGCCTCGCTCCCCACCGGCGAGGCCGGGAGGTTGCTCATGGTGGAACTGTCGGTACCGGTGACGGTCGGTTCCTGCGCGCGGGCCACCTGCGGCGCGAGCACGAGGAGAAGGGCGCAAACCAGCGATCGCAGCATGCCGTGCGTCCGGACTTAGGTGTTCAAGAAGAGCGGCTCGAGCAACGTCGAGACGAAGAAGAAGATCACGAGAGACAACAGCGCGGGACCGACGGCGAGCCCCAGCGCTTTCACGCCGAGGAAGGTCCACATCGCCACCGTGGCGAAGCGGAGGAGCACACCGAGACCCCACCCCGCCATCACGTTCTGGCGGGCCACCAGGCGTGCGATCGCGAACGTCACGACCTGCACCCCCACCGCGAGCCATGCGCTGGCCCGCACTGCACTCGCCTCCGCGGGCGAGCTCCACACGAACCGGATCAGACCGAACGCGAGCACCGCCACCACTACCGCCTGCGCGACGCTGAACCGCAGCAGCGCCGTGCCGAATCCCCGATCAGGCGTCGCGTTCGTCGTGCCAGTCACTTCGGGTCTCCATCACGCATCAGACGTCGGTAGCTCAGGTAGAAAGTGCCACCGCCGCCGATGAACAAGCCGGCCAGCAGGAACAGGGGCGACGTGCCGAAGCGCTCGTCCATCCAGTTCCCAGCGTACACGAAGAGCACGAGCGCCGCGAAGAACTGCATCCCGAGCCCGGCCAGGGCCCATGGTGAGCGCTCGCCCGGAGGCGGACTTCCGCCACCCCCTGTCCCCTGACCGCCGGACCTGGATTCGTCGCTCATTCGCGGGGGAAGCTAGAGGCTTGTGAAATTTTTCGCAAGCGAATGAACAATCCCACACCGAATGGAAACCGGCAAGCGGAGGCTGCAGGCAAATGCAACGGGTACCGACACTTACGAGTCCATTCCACTTGACACCCCTCCGGGGGGTGCATAACGTGCGCGAGTATCGAAATGTGACTGTCAGTCGTCCAACTCGATGTCGATAGGGCGCATAGCCTCCGTACCACCAGTCACAGTTTTCCTCGTCAAAATCTGATGCTCCCGCGCATCACCGCACCACTGCTGGCGGCGGCCAGCGTCGTTTTCTTCGCCTGTGGTCCCCGGACGCCGAGCCCGGTGGCAAAGGCGCGCCCGCGTGCAACTGCGGGTCAGGGCGTCGTCTCCAAGGTCGTCGTCGACACCACCAGCGGCAGTGTCCGCTTCGCCATCGCGCTCGCGAATGACTCCCGCAAGCGCGTGGAACTGGACTTCCCCACGGGCCTCACGCACGATTTCGCCGTACTCGACTCCACCGGCAAGGAAGTGTGGCGCTGGAGCGAGGGGCGCATGTTCACGCAGGGCATGCAGAACCGCCTGCTCGACGCGAACGACTCGGTGACGTATGCAGAGCGTTGGTCCCAGCCTGCGCCCGGTCGGTACACATTGGTCGCACAATTGAACAGCGCCAACTATCCTGTGCGCCAGCAGGTGCAGTTCACGCTGCCCTGACGTTGCGCTGACGCGGCCCGCATTGCGCCGCGTCGATCGCGGTCCCGCACGTTACCTTTGAACCAGCCCCAACGGACGTCCTCGGACGTCCGTATTTTTTGCTGGTACTCCTCGCAGTCTCATCCTTCCCTCCTCTCGTGAACGCACCCACCGACGCGAACGACCTCGCCCTGCTCGATCGTCTCGCCGACGCGCGTCGCGCGCTCGCCACCGAGATCTCGCATCGGATCGTCGGACAGGCACACATCGTCGACGACCTGCTCGCCGCCCTGCTCGCAGGTGGTCACGTGGTCCTCGTCGGTGTGCCGGGACTCGCCAAGACACTGCTGGTGCAGACGGTGTCGCGCGCACTCGATCTCTCCTTCTCGCGCGTGCAGTTCACGCCCGACCTCATGCCGAGCGACATCACCGGCACGGAGATCATGGAGGAGGATTCGGCGACCGGCCATCGCGCGTTTCGCTTCGCACCAGGCCCGGTGTTCGCGAACATCGTGCTCGCCGACGAGATCAACCGCGCCCCACCCAAGACGCAGGCGGCATTGCTGCAGGCCATGCAGGAGCGCACGGTGACGGTCGCCGGCCGCACGTACGATCTGCCGCGTCCGTTCTTCGTGCTCGCAACGCAGAATCCGATCGAGCAGGAAGGCACGTATCCGTTGCCGGAAGCACAGCTCGACCGATTCATGTTCGAGTTGCGTGTCACGTATCCGACGAAGGCGGAAGAGGAGCAGATCGTCACCAGCACCACGGGTGATACCGAAGGCGCGGTGAAGCCCGTGCTGGGCGGCGAGGAACTGCTCTCGCTGCAGCGGCTCGTGCGTCGGCTCCCTGCACCACCAAGCCTCGTGTCGTATGCGGTCAAGCTGGTGCGCAGCACGCGTCCCGATGATCCGGATGCGACGGCCAAGGTGAAGAAGTACGTCAGCTGGGGTGCAGGCCCTCGTGCGAGCCAGTATCTCGTGCTCGGCGCCAAGGCACGCGCAGCGATGGATGGCCGCGCCATGCCGGACCTGGACGACGTGCGAGCCGTGGCGCCGTCGGTCCTGCGTCACCGTCTCGTCGTCAACTTCCAGGCAGAAGCCGACGGCGTGCCGGTCGAGAGCCTGATCGAGCTGCCGAAGTGAGAGGCTGAAAGCCTAAGCGGCCAACAGCAGGACGCGCCCCCTGTCGATGACCGACAGGGGGCGTCGTCTTTCCTGGGAGCGCGGGACCAGCCGAATGACGATAGAGGGGCGACATCGACGGGTTGTTCTGTCGCTGCGAGTTCAACGTGCTGCGTTTTCCCACGAGAAGGCGGCGCTGACGCCTTCTGCTTCGCTGCCCCCGACCTCAGCATTAGGCTGCCCACGAAATGACGATGCGGTGACGCGGCGGGCGAGTGTGTCCCATCCACGCTGGACTCCCGCCTCACGAGAGGAATGGCCGATGGCACGTGCCCGCTGGCAGTTCGATGCGCCCTCCCTGCGCCGGTCCGGTACATCGCGACCCGCCGTGATCGATGACCAGGGGCGCCCGCTCGTGCGCATGCAGTGCCTCGGTGCCGTCGCGGCACTCGTGGGGGAGGATCGCCTCGACTCGTCTTCGGACACGCTCTTCGCACTGCTCGTGCGGTCGGTGTTCAGCCCCGGCTACTCCGTCGGCCGGGACGTGTTGCTGCGAAGTCTGTGGCCGGCTCAGACCGACAATCGCCAGCGCGCGAACCTGAGGCAGGCGCTGTACAAGCTCCGTCTCCTTGGCGTGCGCATCGGACTCAAGGGCGATGTCGTGCAGCTCGACCCGTCGCAGCTCTCCGCCGTCTTCGCCGTCGAGCGATCCGTCGCGCGTTTCGACGAGGACGTGACGCGCGGGGACGAGCCATTCGGGCTGTTCCTGCCCGGTTACCAGACCGGCTGGCCCGAGTACGACGAGTGGCTCGTCATGCAGCGGGAGTCGGTGCATTCCGACGTGCGCCGAGTCTTGGTGGGCCAGCTGTCTGCGCGTCGCGAGCGCGCGGACTGGATCGGTGCGGACGCCCTCGCGCGGTGGTTGCTGCAATTCGATCCGCTGAACGAGGAAGCGACGCTGACAGTCGCCGAGTGCCTGGCGCGCAATGGATCCAAGATGGAGGCCGTCGCGCTCATCGATCGGTACCTCGAGGAGCTCGGGCCTGACGCGGGAGACCTGCGCCTGTCGGCGACGCTGCTTCGACGGCGCATCACGGAGCCGCAGCGCAGCGGAAAGCAGCGCATCAGTCTCGCGCCGACGGATCGTCATTTCGTCGGACGCGACACGCTGATGTCGGAGCTCACGCTCGCGATGCGTCGCAGCAAATGGGGCGAGGGCAGTGCCCTGCTCCTTCACGCGGCGCCGGGGATGGGCAAGACGCGCGTCACGCAGGAGCTGGCCAAGAGCGCAGCCCTCGAGGGCTATCGAGTCATCACCGTCGAATGCCGAGAGAGCGACCAGTATCGTCCGCTCGCGCTGTTCCTGGCGCTCGTTCCCGAGCTGCTCGACATGCCCGGCGCGATGGCGTGCGATCCGGAGCGCCTGCGCGTGTTGCGACGGCTGGCGAGCCAGGAGGACGACGCCGGCCTGCCGGTCGGCGAAGCGCAACCGGCCGATGGCAGCGTGCCAATACCGACTGCGCTGACATCGCAGATGCCGCTTCCGCTGCCATCGGTATTGCGGAAGTGCATCGTGGAGCTGCTCGTGAATGTCTGCTATGAGCGCGCGACACTGTTCATCGCGGACGACATGCAGTGGGTCGACGACCTCTCGGCCTCGGTGCTGGCCGATATCGCGGGCGCAGCGCGGGAGGCGAAGCTGTTCGTGCTGGCGACGAGCCGCGTGACGACGACGGACCCGGTGAAGCGCATGATCGCGGGCGGGATGGAGGCGTGTGCGTTGCCGGGCCTGTCGGACCACAGCGCCCGGCAGCTCGCCGACTTGATCTGCGCTGACACCGGCATGACGTGCTCGAGCGAGCTACAGGCCTGGTTCGTTCGAGCGTGCGAGGGAACTCCGTTGTTCCTGCGCGGGCTGCTGCATCACTGGGTCGATACGGGAGCGGCAGGGGGCATTCCACCGACGTTGGCCGGCCTGCTCGACCAGCGGATCTCCGCGCTGAGCGAAGACGCGTTGCGGATCATGCAGGCGGCGAGTGTACTGGGGCGGCATGCGACAATCCAGACGATCGCGGAAGTGCTGGAGCTGCCGGTGATCCGGATGATCGGGGCGCTGGAGGAGCTTGGGGACGCGGGAGCGTACACACATGCCGACGGCACCCTCGTTCTATTCCATGAGTTGATATCTCGCGCGGCGGTTTCACGTCTCTCAGCTGCATCTACGAGGCTATTTCACTCTAGAGTCGCGCACGTGCTACAGACGCCGAGGTTTCAAACTGACGATTCCCTTCCCATCGACGTGGTGGAGCATCTCCAGTTAACTGGATCGACGGAGGATGTCGTCTCGTACGCAACGCGGGCCGCGAGCCGCTTTGTGCACTACGGAAGTCCCTTGCGAGCGCTAGCGGTCTGCGAGGCTGTTCACCAAGCGAGATTGACACAGGAAGATATTCGAACGCTTGGTATTATTGAGGTAGCCGCACTGCATGCAGCCGGTAGGCATTCGACCATCCTATCGAAGTATTCAGACACTCTTGGGGGCGCGTCGCCGGATCAGACGTGGGATGAAGAGCACGTCGAACAAGTCTTACGGTACATTGATGCGTCGCGACATTCGCCGGTCATCGGGGAGATACGTGAGCTCTTCGCACGCGCACTTCTCCTCTCGCAGAGTGTCAGGCTAGTCGCCGAACAGCGCCTAGCTGCGGCAAAGACCGCATTGAGATGCGCGGCAGACATTTACGACTTCGACGGTGCAAGGAGGGCCTTTGCTGCAGGCTCACGGAGCATATCTGAGGGAACTGAGCGCGAACGCGCGCAGCATGAACTCAGCATGTTTTATCATACAGTGTTCGGTGACCATCAAGTTGCACGCACGTCAGCGCAGTGGCTCCGTTCGCAGCTCACATCATACGACGACGTAAGCATTCGAATCACGCTGAAGACGAATATCGCGCATGCGCTTCGAGTCTCAGGAGACCCTGAAGGTGCATATCAGTTAGCCTGTGAGACCTTTGACGAGACGGTCGCAGCGCACCTTCCGTATTTAGCTGCTGCGAATGCATGGAACGCCTGCATGATAGCGTTCGACCACTTCAATGACGTACTCTTGGCCGAGAAGTGGCTGCAACACGAGCTCTGCAACGAACCTGAAGTTCTTGACCATCACATTGGTCTCGTGCACCAATACAATCGCGTGCGAGCTGCGCTCGTTCGACGTGAACCAGGCCTCGCGACCGACGCATTATCAATGATCTCTGAGTCGCGCATTGATCGCGCGCTACCATTCCGCACCGCCTACTATCTTGCAATGCAGCTCGGAACTGCAGTACTTACGAAAGATCTAACACGCGTTAGCGCACTACTTGCAGATGCGCTAGAGACCTTAAGCCATACGAAGAGAATGACCGGACAGGACTTCCTGGTCAGTCAGATTGTTAGTGCCTTCGTAGCACTTGGACGTCAGCAGGAAGGTGTCGCCCTGCGTAAGGCATACCTCGCTGAGGATCGACGACCTGGGGCGGAGGTACCAGCGTACTTATTTGAGTGACCGCTCAAAGCTCATCACCGCTCCCTTGAACTCTCATTCGGGCATGGCGCCAACTACCGGTATCTACCCTTTCGCGAAGTGTTCAGCTTTGCTGCGGAACTGCTCACGATTATAGCCACGGTACGCCGGCAACTTGATCTAGGCGACCTGCGGAGTACGATTCCGCTTCCTTACGCGGTCGAATATCTGCGTTAAGGTTTGAACCCCTCCCGAATCTTGGCTATCGAAGATGCGCAGAAATTCGGGCGAGTCGATCAAAACGTCGCAAATAGTTGGGTCGAACTGTGTGCCTCGATATTTGATCAGCTCACTTCGAACATCAGCCGGCCCGAGTGCCTTACGATACGGTCGGTCGGTGGTCATCGCGTCGATAGTATCGGCGAACATGATGATTCGCGAGCCTAGCGGAATGTCAGTTCCTGACAACTGGCTCGGATAACCGGTGCCATCCCAGTTCTCATGATGGTGTCGAACCGTTTCCACAATGTCAGCAAGCTGAGAAGCCCTTGACACCAACTCAGCGCTCTTGATTGGATGCAATTCCATAATTGCGCGCTCTTCAGGAGTTAGCTTCCCTGGCTTTTGCAAAATCGGAACGAAGATTCCGTCAATCTTTCCGACATCGTGTAGCAGCGCAGCCACCCCGATTCGCTCGACCCGCCTAGCGGGAAGCTGAAGCGCAGACGCAATAATTTGAGAGTACTTCCGCACTCGCTGCGAATGGCCAGACGTATACGGGTCTCGTAACTCGACTGCGCCTACGAGAATGTCCAGCGTTTCTTCGTATGCAATTTCGAGCAGACGCGTGCTCATGTAGAAGCGACGCGTACCCGCTAGTCCAACAAACCCCACCACTACGCCAGCCCATCCCATCTTATGAAAAAACAGTGCGCACAGGTAGACAACTGGAACAGCAACGATGTCGTAAACAACCGTTCCTCGATTGTTCTGCATCCAGACATCTAGCACGTTTCTCGAACTACTAAGCGCGACTGCGGTTGCCACCTGTAGGGTATTCAGCGCCAGAAACGTCAGAACGGCGGCTGTATGTGGCAGGACCTGAAACGAACTGTCTACTTGAATTGATTTTCCGCCCAAGGCCAGATACACGGTAGTCGCGACACCGACTGCAACCATATACTGAGCAACATTGAACGCACGCTTGATCCCAGCCTTCTTCTCGCGGAACTCACCCACCAGCATCGCCAATCCAACGAACACGACGCAGATCCACGATGGATACAGGATCAAACTGGTCAGGAACGGAAGAAATGCGATGGAGCCACTGATAGTCTTACCAGTATCGTGGCCGATCGACTGGGCAATAAGGCCCATGACCGCGAATGCAAGCGGCGCGGCAGCGTAATCCCAGTTCAACGAAGGTAGCGCGTACGTCAATCCGGCTGTCACCAAAATCGCGGTGACAACAACGAAGCTCACGTAAACGCGGACACTTGTTTGCATAGGATTGTTCGGCCCCCGCCGACACGACGCTTACTTCCAGGTCTGCCCTTCGAGCATCACCAACGACCACACTGCGTTCACGAGCTGGGCCAGAAACTCCATTTTGCGTCACCTCCCATCAGGGTAGTCACGCTCATCCCGTTCGGGATTCGCGTGCTCTCTTTAAGGTTGGCTCCGCTCCTACTGCTTGGCCTGCCCGCTCAGCTTCGCTCTGCCGAGCGACGGGGGTTTTTCGGGTTCGTCTTGAGACGAGAAAGTATTGTCCGCAGGGCGCGTCGTCGCGCTGCTAGCGGTCCAGGTGCATCCAGCGATTCGTCGCGTCGAGGACCGCCAGCACGGCGCTGGTCTCGGCACTCTCGCGCACTTCACAGCTTCCAGTCAGCAGCACACTCTCGCGACCGATCCGCGCGGCGATGCTGACGAAAATGAACTCCCGTTCGAATGCATCAATCAACTTGGACCCTTCCAGCGCGAGCGACCGCTCGGCGCCGCCCGGGACGCGCATGGCCTGCACAATCGCCAGCAACGTGGCCCGCGCCGCCAGCTCGATGCGCGACCGCTCACTCTCCTGCCCCTCTGCCTCGCCGATGAACTCCTCACCGTCGCGACCCAGGGTCACCTTGCACATGACACCGCGGGAGCGCGACCGACGCACTTCCACGTCCTCGAAAATCAGCGCGCGACGGCCGGCATTCGGAACGTCCACCGGTACGGCGCGACGGCCCATCACTGGTGCGCCTGCCGATGTTGCGTCGGCCGACCGCGACTGCCGCGGCGCGTCCGCCGGTGCCTGACCAGCACCCTGCGTGGGGATCTGTGCGGGCGATTGCGTGGGCGCCTGCGGATCCGCCGCTGCCGGGGACAGTGCGGGTGCCTGCCCTGCGGGAGAGGACGACTCAGCTGGCGGAACGTATGCGGACTGCGACCCGGTGCGGGACGGTGGCGGCGCGGGATCAAGGGCGCGCGGCGTGTCCAGCGTGGTCGCGATGGAAATCTTGCGGTGATTGACGCGCAGACCGAGCTGCGCCATGAGGGCGCTCTCGATATTCCGGACGGTCTGCTTGGGCAGCACCGCATCGGTGGTCAGCACGTGAATCTCCTCGATCGAGCCGCTGTCGCTCGGCACGATCCGCACCGACAGGACACCCTGCAGGGTGGCGATGAGCTCTTCGGCACGCCGGATGGGAAGCACGCTGCCCGCTATGGCGCCAGAAGGCGAAGAGGGCGACGTCATGCCGAAATTGACTGGAAGCGACAGATGGGGCTCCACGGTGGGAATGACTCAAAACGAGCCATGCTGATCCATACCACGGGGCGAATATGTGCGCCAGATCGCAAATGGGCAAGGCTTAATTGTCCACAAGCCCTTGTATCACAATGGTGTAAAGGCCTACACCTCATCCTGCGTCGAGGGTGTCCGCACCCTCCCCCTCGTACTCGCGGAGTTTCCGGTAGAGCGTCCGCTCGCCGATGCCGAGCAGGTCGGCTGCCTTTCGCCGGTTGCCTGCGCTGTCGCGCAGCGCCGCCTGAATCGCTATTCGCTCGATTTCAGCCATCGTCATGCCGGGCCCAAGGGTGATAACTGTCGGTGGAGTGGGCACGTCGCGCGCTTCGATGCCTCGGACGAATGCTGCCGGCTGGACTTCGGCGTAACCGGCGGCGGAAACCGCTGGCTGCCCGCGCACCTCACCAACCCACCCCGGTGACGATGCTGGCCCTTCGACATCCATCCGACGACGTAGCTCCTCGACCTGTAACTTCAATTCCACGAGCGAGCGAACAATGAATTCCAGCTCACGTCCGCTCGCGCTTTCTCCGGCGCGGACGATAGGACCGACATGCACCGGGAGCAACCGCCCCGCTCCCGCGTCGCGAATGGCGCGCGGGATGTCGTCCGGCCCAATCTCGCGGCCATGCGCGAGCACCACCATGCTCTCGACGAGGTTGCGCAGCTCGCGGACGTTTCCGGGCCATGGATAGTCGACGAGCAGCTGTAGCGCGTCGGCCGAGATGCCGTGAAAGCGCCGGTCGTGCATGCGCGAGAATTCCGACACGAAACGCCGCACGAGAATCGGGATGTCGTCCTTCCGCTCACGCAGTGGCGGCAGGTAGATCCGCAGCACGTTGAGACGATAGAACAGGTCCGCGCGAAAGCCGCCTTCCTCCACGTGCTCGCGCAGGGGGCGATTCGTCGCAGCGACCACGCGCACGTCGACCGAAATGGAGTGCGAGCCACCCACGCGCGTGACTTCGCGCTCCTCGAGCACGCGCAGCAGCTTCACCTGCGTTGCCTGCGGAATCTCGCCGATCTCGTCGAGGAACAGCGTCCCCGTGTCCGCGAGCTCGAACCGGCCGAGCCGGCGCTCCGCCGCACCGGTGAAGGCGCCCTTTTCGTGGCCGAACAGTTCACTCTCGAGCAGCGTCTCCGGCAACGCGCCGACATTCACCGCGATGAAGGGGCGCGCACGGCGAGGCCCGAGCCGATGAATGGCGCGTGCGACGAGCTCCTTGCCGCTGCCGCTCTCCCCTTCCACCAGCACGGTGCTCGACACCGGGGCGATCTGCTGTATCTGCACGAGCGTCTCGCGGATGGCCTCCGACTCGCCGACCAGGCCAGTGACACTCGCCAGCCACTGCCGCTCGAGCCGACGGCGCAGGTCGCGCACGACCTCGTCGACCACGATCGGCTTGGGCCAGGTCTCCGCGTACCCGACGTCGCGGAGGCGCTCCATCACGTGCGGGTCGGCGACATCCGTGAACCCCACCACGCTGACACCCTCCCACAGCTGCTGCCGCACGAGCGCAACGTTGTTCGGATCGAGCAGCGCGCCGGTCAGCACGAGCACGTCCGGAGCGGCGCGCCGGAGGTCGCCCCGCACATCGTCCATGGGCGAGATCATGACCGTCGACACCCCCGCCGACTCCAGCGCTGCATTGAGCCGCACCGCTGGTTCGACGTCGGTCATGAAGATCGCGATCAACCCGCCGTCGCGGTCGTCGCTACCGCTTCGGCGGCTCACGCCGTTCCGGGACGCCGCCATTACCCTCTCACTTCGGCGCGCGCTTGTAGAACGGGAGCTTGACGACCCGCGCCGGGACTTCCTTCCCCCGGATGTCGATCGCGAACGTGGTGCCCTCGACGGCCGCTGCTGCCGGCAGGTAGCAGGTTCCGATCGGCACACCGAGGGTCGGCGACATGGTCCCGCTGCACACTTCGCCGACACGCACCCCGCCGTACACCACGCCGTAGCCGTGGCGCGGAATGGCCCGCTCGTCGAGCGTGAAGCCGACCAGCTTGCGATCGGTCCCTTCCTGCTGCTGCGTGGCCAGCGTCTGCCGACCCAGGAAGGGTTCGGCCTTGCCGAGCTTCACGAGCCAGGACAGCCCGGCCTCGACCGGCGTGGTATTGTCATCCAGCTCGTTCCCGTAGAGACACAGCCCCGCCTCGAGCCGCAGCGTGTCCCGGGCACCGAGCCCGCAGGGCGAGACCTGTCCGGTGGCCATGATGGCGTTCCATACGGTCGTGGCGTGCGCGGCGTCGAAGTACAGCTCGAAGCCGACTTCCCCCGTGTAGCCCGTGCGCGAGATGATGCACGGTACGCCGGCGACCTGCCCTTCGGTGAACCAGTAATACTTGACGGCCGACAGTGGCGTGTTGCCCTCCGGCACCTCCGACAGCCCCGCAATCACGGCCGGGGCATCGGGCCCCTGCACTGCCAGCAGCGCCATGTCGTCCGAAATGTCCTCGAGCGTGCAGTCGTACCCACCCATCGCGCCGCGGAGGTGCGCGATGTCCTTGTCCTTGTTGCTGGCGTTGATCACCAGCATGAGATGGTCGGCGAACCGGTAGACGAGGAGGTCGTCGACGATGGTGCCGTTCTCCCGGAGCAGCGTGCTGTAGTGGATCTGGCCGACGGCCAGCGCCGCCACGTCATTGCTGGTGACCGCATTGACGAAGCGGATCGCGTCTGGCCCGCGCACGATGCACTCACCCATGTGGCTCACGTCGAACATCCCGCACGCCGTGCGCACGGCATTGTGTTCGGCGGTGATGCCCTGCGGGTAGGTGACCGGCATCTCATAGCCGGCGAACGGGACGATCTTGGCCGCAAGCGCGACGTGGATATCGTGGAGCGGCGTGCGCTTGAGCGCGCCGGGAGCAGTTGCGGTCATGAGGCGGGGTTCCGGGAAGCGCGCTGCCGCTCCGATTGCGGCAGCGCCCCCGAAAGATGCCGGGATTGGCAGACCAGTGCCAGTGTGGCAGCGCGGGCTCCGACCGACGAACTCGACGGCCGCCCCGCCAATTGTCGAACCGCCTACAAACGATGCAGGGCGGCCATCACTTCGGCCGCGTGACCGGCCGGCTTCACCTTGGAGAACACCTCCGCCACGTCGCCGTTCGCGTCGATCAGGAACGTCGTGCGTTCCACACCCATGTACTTGCGACCGTACATCGACTTCTCCTTCCACACGTCGTAGGCCTGAGCCACGGCCTTCTCGGTATCCGCGAGCAGGGTGAATGGCAGCGAGAACTTCTCCTTGAACTTGGCGTGCGCTTTCACGCCGTCGGGGCTGATGCCCAGCACCACCGCGCGCGATGAATCGAACGCCGGGAAGGCATCGCGAAACTCGCAGGCCTCCGTGGTGCACCCGGGCGTGTCGTCCTTCGGGTAGAAGTAGAGCACCACTGGCCGGCCGCGAAGGCTCGAGAGCGTGAGCGAATCGCCCGTGTCGGTGAGCAGCGTGAAATCCGGGGCAGCGGTGCGTGGGGCGATGGAAGTCATGAGAGAAGTCCGGGTGAATGGAATGGCGAGGCGCAGGGCTGCGTGCCGACGAGTCGGCGCACCGACGCGTGAGCGCACCGACGAGTCAGCGAGCCGGCGTCGGAAGCAGCGGCTCGCCGCCCATGAGCACCGCCATGATCGCCTTCTGGATGTGCAGGCGATTCTCGGCCTCGTCCCAGACCACACTCTGCGGCCCGTCGATGACACCTGCAGTCACCTCCTCCCCGCGGTGCGCGGGAAGGCAGTGCAGGAAGATCGCGCCCCTGGCGGCGTGTCCCATCATCGTTTCATCGACCTGGTAGCCCGCGAACGCGCGTTCCCGATGCCGCTGCTCCTCCTCCTGCCCCATGGACGCCCAGACATCTGTGGTCACGACGTCGGCGCCCTCGGCGGCCGCACGGGGATCGCGCACCAGCATGACGTCTCCCCCCGCACCCCGTGCCGCCTCGAGGAAACCGGCGTCGGGGTCGTACCCCTCGGGACAGGCGAGGCGCAAGGCGAAGCCGAGGTGCGCGGCAGCCTCGATCCAGCTGTTCGCCATGTTGTTGCCGTCGCCGATCCAGGCAACCGTGCGCCCACGTGTCTCGCCGAGGTGCTGCCGCATCGTCAGCACGTCGGCCAGCACCTGACAGGGGTGCGACAGATCCGTGAGCCCGTTGATGACCGGCACGCCGCCAAACTCCGCGAGTCGCACCGCATCGGCATGCGCGTACGTGCGGATCATGATGCCGTGCACGTACCGATCGAGCACGCGCGCCGTGTCTTCGATCGGCTCACCGCGGCCGATCTGCACATCCCGTGGCGAGAGGAAGTGTGCGGTCCCGCCGAGCTGCGTCGCGCCCACCTCGAACGACACGCGGGTTCGCGTGCTCGACTTCATGAAAATCATGGCCAGCGCCTTTCCGGCGAGCGGCTTGCTGCTGTACGCGCCACCCCGCATGCGTTCCGCCAGCGCGAACAGGGCGAACGTCTCCTCGGTGGTGAAGTCGGCGATGTTGAGGAAGTCGCGATGTGCGGCGAAGACCCGCGGCGCATTCGGCATGGCAAACCCGGAAGCAGGAAAGTCGGTGCGGAAAAGCAGCAGGCGCGACTCCGATACAATCCGGGTCGCGCCTGACGGCGGCCAACGATTGAGAACCTATGTATACGTCATGATCGGTGGAAGCACAGGATAGATTGCGCGAGCTCCTCCCCTCGCAGAGTCGCTCCCACAGTCGCCCCGCACTCCGGCATGTCCAACATCCCCGCCGACCTTCGGCAGGCCCTCGAAGGTCAGTACCGTATCGACCGCGAGCTTGGCGGCGGTGGCATGAGCCGGGTCTTCGTCGCCGAGGAGCTGGCGCTTGGGCGCCTGGTGGTGATCAAGCTGCTCCCGCCCGAACTCGCCGCAGCCGTGAGCGCCGAACGGTTTCGCCGGGAGATCCAGCTGGTGGCGAGGCTGCAACACCCGCACATCGTGCCCGTCCTCTCGGCGGGCACCGCGAACGGGCTCCTCTTCTACACGATGCCGTTCATCGACGGCCGGTCGCTGCGCGATCGCGTCGAGCGGGAGACACGGCTGCCGGTCGGGGACGCGATCACCGTGATCGGCGAGGTGGCAGGTGCCCTTGGGTATGCGCATTCGCAGGGCCTCGTGCACCGGGACATCAAGCCGGAAAACGTGCTGCTGTCGCAGGGCCATGCGCTCGTGACGGACTTCGGCATCGCGAAAGCGTTGACGCACGGCCCCACCGACGCACCCACCGGCGCCTCGGGAGGCCTGACCGGCATGGGCATGTCCATCGGCACTCCGGCGTACATGTCGCCCGAACAGGGGGTCGCCGATCCGTCGACCGACCATCGTGCCGACATCTACTCGCTGGGCATCATGGCGTACGAGCTGCTGACGGGTGCCACTCCCTTTGCGGGCCGCGGCACGACGCACGCGCTGCTGATGGCACACATGGTCGAGGCGCCGCCTCCGTTGCAGGAGCAGCGTCCGGAGCTGCCGGATGGGCTCAGCGCGCTCGTCACGCGCTGTCTCGCCAAGAAGCCCGAGGACCGGCCGCAGTCCGGCGAAGACGTTGTCCGAGAGCTCCGCTCGCTTGGAGACAGATCGGGCACGACGAGCGGGGCAAGGCAGCACACGCCGCGCGCTAATGGGGTCGCAGGGGCGGTCCCGGGTGGGAACGCAGGCGCTCGGTCCGATGCGGCGCTCACCCCGTCCGGGAAGCGGGCCAGCGTGATGTGGGGCAGCCTCGGTGTGCTGGCGCTGATCGCGATCGCCGCCGGTGCCTGGGGGTGGCGCACCTTCGTGAGTCCGAACGCAGGGCCCGCCGCCTCGAGCGCCGCAGCCGACAGCGCGTCAGGGCCGACGGCCGATCGCGTGACCGTGACGACATTCCGGAACGAGACCGGCGACGCATCGCTCGATGCATTGGGCCGCATGACGGCCGATTGGGTCACGACCGCACTCGCAGGCACTGGGCTCGTGAAGGTGCTGGACGCGCGCGCCGCGCTCGGCAGCTCGTCGGCCACGGCCGATGCCGGCAGCGCGATCAAGACCGCGCGCGAGCTGGGCGCGGGCACCATCGTCACCGGCAGCTACTACAAGCTTGGGGACACGCTGCAGTTCGACGTGAAACTGATCGACGTCGCATCGTCGGAGATCGTGGGGACGCTCGAATCCGTGAAGGGCCCGCTGTCCGACCCGTCGGGCACGATCGACAAGGTGCGACAGCGTACGCTCGGCGCACTGGCCACGCGCTTCAATCCGCAGCTCGCGCCGCTCGCACAGTCGATGAGCCGCCCGCCCTCGTTCGATGCATATCAGCAGATCGTCGCCGGGATGGATGCGTTCTTCGCCGGCCAGCTTCCGGAGGCGCGCACGAGGTTCGTCCGCGCGTCGCAGCTCGACACCGCCAGTGTGCAGCCGCGGACATGGTTGCTCGAGGTGCTCGAGCAGGGCGGCGACCTGCCAGCAGCCGATTCCGTCGCACGTGAGCTCGAGGCACGCCGGGAACGTCTCTCACCGCTCGAGGCGGCACAGCTCGACGAATACGCGACCAGCATACGCGGAAACCCTGCGGGCAACCTCGCCGCCACGATGCGCATGCACGCGCTGACACCGAGCGGCCAGTGGCGCGCAACGCTGGCCAGGAAACTGATGATCGCAGGGCGATGGCAGGAGGCGCTCGACACGCTCGGTGCGCGGTCCGCGGAGATCGGGCTGTTCAAGAACAAACCCTACCCGCTCGAGCAACGGCGGCAGCTGCTGCACCGACTCGGGCGCCACGAGGAGGAGCTCGAGACCGCGCGCGAGATCATCACGCGCTTCGGAGACTCCCCGCGCCTGCGTTTCGATTATGCGCGCACGCTGGCGGCGCTGGGCCGAACGGATTCGCTGCGGCCGATCGCCGAGCGCGTGGCGCCGACGGTCGGCTCCTCATGGCGCACGCTGCTCCGCGCGCTCGCGGACGAGCTGCGATGGCACGGGCACGCGCCACAGGCTGACGGGCTGCTGAACGGAATGCTTGCGAGCTACGACGGCATGCCCGCGGACTCGGTGCGCCTTCCGGCGGTGCTGCGTGGACGCGCCGAGGTGCTCGCGCGTCTTGGCCGGTGGAAGGAAACGGGCGACCTGGTGTTGCCGACCCTCGCCGGCGACACGACGCTCGCGACCAGACTCGCGGTGGCAGTGCTCACCGCTCACCTCGGCGATGCTGCCGCTGCGCAACGTGTGGATGCGGAGCTTGCGGCCATGCCGCTGCCGCCCTACCGGGCCGGCGAGCAGATCTTCCAGCGTGCGCGGCTGGCGATGGCACGAGGGGACATTGCGGGCACGATCGCGCACCTGCGAGCGGCGCAGACGAAGGGGCTGTCGATGTACGAGGTCGTGCACGGCAATCACGAATTCATCGCGCTGCGCGGCAACCCGGCGCTCGACGCGCTCTTCCGGCAATAGCGGGAGCGCGTCGAGCAGGGACAAGCTTTTAGAGGATGTACTTCCGCAGGTCTTCATCCTCGCTGATCGCCTTCAGGCGCTCGCGCACCATCTCGGCGTTGACGGTGACCTCCTCCCGTCCGCGGTCCGGCAGCTCGAAGAGCACGTCCTCGAGAAGCGTCGTCATCACCGTGTGAAGGCGACGCGCACCTATGTTCTCCATGCGCTCGTTCACCTTCGTGGCCGTGCGCGCGATCTCGGCGATGCCATCCGGTTCGAACACGAGGCTCGCGCCTTCCGACTCGACGAGCGCACCATACTGCTTGGTGAGTGCGTTCTCCGGCTCCGTCATGATGCGAACGAAGTCGGCTTCGGTGAGCGGCTTGAGCTCGACACGAATGGGAAACCGGCCCTGCAACTCCGGAATGAGATCGCTGGGTTTCGACACGTGAAACGCGCCCGCGGCGATGAAGAGCACGTGGTCCGTCTTCACCATGCCGTAGCGGGTCTGCACGTTGCTGCCCTCGACGATGGGCAGGAGGTCGCGCTGCACGCCCTCGCGTGAGACGTCCGCTCCCCCACCCTGCCCGCGCTCCCCGGCGATCTTGTCGATCTCGTCGAGGAAGATGATGCCCATGGCTTCGGTGCGTTCCACGGCGTCGGACGTCACGTCGTCGAGGTCGATCAGCTTGTCGAGCTCTTCATCGAGCAGGATGCGCCGCGCCTCTGCGACCTTGACGTTCCGCTTCTTCTTCCGCTTGGGCATCATGTCACGGAACCAGTCGGCGAAACTCTCCATGCCTTCCGGTGCGCCGGTGGCCATCATCTCCGGCATGCCGGGGCTCGACTGCGTCACCTCGATTTCGACTTCGCGTCCATCGAGACTGCCATCGAGCAGGAGGCTCTTGAGCTTCTCGCGTGTGCGGCGATATCGCTCGGCATTCGCATCATGCTCCGACGAAGCGCCGGCACCCGACTCGCGCTCCTGCGTGACCGTGCCGGCGGACGACACGGCGAACACGCTGCTGGTCGCTGAGCCGGCGCCGTTCGCGCCATCGGGCGCGTGCGTGCCGTTCGGCCGGGGCTCGCTGCCGGTGCCGCTACGGAACTCGTTGCGAACATCGACCTTCGCTTCGCCCCGCGTGTCGTTGCGCGTTTCGCTCCTGACGTCGCCTTTCAGGTCAGCCGGCGGCGGGAGCAGCAGGTCGAGCAGGCGCTCGTCGACCTTCTCGTTCGCCAGATCCTCGACTTCGCTCTCGCGTTCCGTGCGCACCATGTCGATCGCATTCTCGACCAGGTCGCGCACCATGGACTCGACATCGCGACCGACGTATCCGACCTCGGTGAATTTCGACGCTTCGACCTTGGCGAAGGGCGCACCGGCGAGCTTGGCGAGCCGACGCGCGATCTCCGTCTTTCCGACACCGGTCGGGCCGATGAGGATGATGTTGTTGGGGGAGATCTCGTCACGGATGGATTCCGGAGCGCGCTGCCGACGCCAGCGATTGCGCAGCGCAATCGCGACCGACTTTTTCGCTTCGGCCTGACCAACGATATACCTGTCAAGTTCGGCGACGATCTGGCGCGGGGTCAGGTCCGCAAGCCGTGCAATCGCCTGTTCTGTTCGTGGTGAAGTCATACCGAACGCTAACGCGATCGGCGCCCCGGCGGGAATCTGTCAGTGACGTGCAACAGACTCGACCACGATTCCGCTGCAACGTGCATCACACATCTACCGCAGAGTTATGAAAAGATCAGGTCGCCGGCTCGAGCACGGTGATATTCGTGTTCGTGTAGATGCAGATCTCGCCCGCGATGCGCATGGCCTTCTCGACGATCTCGCGCGGCTCGAGGGCAGTCTCCCGCAACAGGGCGCGCGCCGCGGCCTCCGCATAGGCGCCACCGGATCCGATGGCCAGCACTCCATCGTCCGGTTCGATGAGCTCGCCGTTGCCGGAGATCATGAAGCCATGGTTCACATCGGCCACGATGAGCAGCGCCTCGAGTCGGCGCAGCACGCGATCACTGCGCCACTCCTTCGCGAGTTCGACGGCGGCGCGCGGAAGGTTGCCCGGAAAGCGGTCGAGCTTCTCCTCGAACTTTTCGAACAGCGTGATTGCATCGGCCGCGGAGCCGGCGAAGCCGGCGAGCACGCGGCCTCCCTTGAGCGTGCGAACCTTGACCGCCATCGACTTGGCGACCGTGTCTCCGACGGACACCTGTCCGTCGCCACCGATGGCGAGCTTGCCGTCGCGGCGAACGGCAAGAATGGTCGTGGCGCGAATACGTGGTAATGGCATCCTGCAAAATACACGCAGGCTACAGCGATGCGTTCAGCGAGCTCGTCGGTCGCCGGCTTCGCGTCCCTTGCCAGTGAGCACACCCATCAGCACGTTCGACTGCACCGGCTTGACCATGTGATGATCGAAGCCGCCCGCCTTCGTGCGTCGCCGGTCTTCCGCCTGCCCCCACCCGGTGAGTGCAACCACGGTGGCCCGCGCACCCCACGACTCCTCGCGCAACCGCCGACAGGTCTCGAAGCCATCCACCTCCGGCATACCGAGATCGAGCAGGATCACGTCGGGGAGGAATGTCGACCCTTCGCGAATCGCGGTGAGCCCGTCGTGCAGCACGCGCGTGACGCACCCGTACCGCTCGAGCAACAGGCCAAGCGTGATGGCGCTGTCCTCGTTGTCGTCCACCACCATCACCCGAAGTGCCTGCGCGACCGGCACGTGCTGCTCGGCGCGCGGTACGTGCGCCCGCGGCGTGATGTTGGTGATCGCCGGCAACGTGACGAGGAACTCGCTGCCGTGCCCGATGCCTTCGCTGCGCGCGACGACAGTGCCACCATGCAGATCCAGCAGCCGCTTGACGAGTGCGAGTCCGATGCCGAGGCCACTGCGCGAGCGAGTGCTCGTCGGGCCGGCCTGTGTGAACATGTCGAACACCTGCGGCAGCACGTCCGACGCGATGCCGATGCCGTTGTCCTTGACGCACACCTCCACAAAGCCGCCGCGTTGCACCGCGCTGACCTCGATGCGACCACCGTTGTCGGTGTACTTGGCCGCGTTGTTGAGCAGGTTGGAGAACACCTGTGCGAGGCGTGTCACGTCCCCATTCAGCATGACCGGTGTGTCGGGCAGCGCAACCGACACCGTGTGGTGACCGGCGCTGATCGCCGGATCGCTGGTCTCGAGCGCCGCGCGCAGCACCGTGGCAAGATCCACCTGCCGGCGCTGCAGCACGATCTGCCCACGCGTGATGCGACTGAGGTCGAGCAGATCGTCGACGAGCCGCGACATCTGCGATACCTGCCGATCGATGATGTCGTACGCGCGACGGACATCGGGATGCGCAGGATCGAGCATGCGCAGCAACTGCACCGCGTTGCGAACGGGTGCGAGCGGATTCCGGAGCTCGTGCGCCAGCGTGGCCAGGAATTCGTCCTTGCGCCGGTCCGCCTCCTTCAGCAGCGCCTGCGCGCGGGACATCTCCTCGTGACGCCGCCGTTCCGTGAGGTCGATGACGATGGCGCACACGCCGGGCATGTCGCTCAGCTCGAGGGCACTCATCGAGATGTGCACCGGAAGCACCGACCCATCTTCGCGCATCAACGTGATGTCCCGGTGCACGCTGCTGGCGAGGGCATCGGTCATCATCGCATCGAGTGTCGGACGGTCGGCCGGTGCGACGTAGCGCGCCAGCGACTCACCGAGCATCTGCGACCGGCCGATGCGCAGCATGGTCGCGAGCGATGCGTTCGTGAACAGCACCTGCCCTTCCGTACCGAGCACCAGCGCACCCTCGCGCATGGACTCCACCAGCAGGCGATAAGGCCGATCGGCAGACTCGAGCGTATACAACCGCTCGCCAGTGCCGCGATCGATCATGAACGCATCCACCTGACCGGTACGGATGGCGTAGAGCGTCGATTCGGCTTCCTCCAGTCGCTGGCGGAGGTCCGCGATGTCGGTCGGCAGGGGCGGTGGCGGCACAGCCATGGCGTGCTCGAAGACGGGGTGTTGCAGCGGATTGCTCATCGCCCGCTCAGCCAAGATCGAGCGTTCGCATCACGACAGACCGATCCGAGAGGTCGCCGATCAGCCGGCGCTCCGGCAACGGGCGTAGCCGCAGCAGCGTCGGCGAGGCCAGGACGCGATGTGCCGTGACCGCGTCGGGCCGCTCGTACATGTCGACGACCTCGAGTGAGTACCGGCCGGCGAGATGTTCCTCGCACAGGGTCTTGAGCAGGTGCAGCGCCGAGGTCGACCGGGGCGACATGCCGCTGACGAACAGCTTCAGCACGTACGGCTCCTGCTGCTTGTTGGAAAGCAGTCGGTCGAAGGCGGCGGTGTCATTCTGGCCAGCATCCACGGATCACACACGCCGGGGGCGAAGCTGCAATCCAATCAAGGCATGCTCGGCGTTGGAGAGATCCCCGACGATCTTGCGCATCGGCGAAGGCAATCGGCGAATGAGTGTCGGCAATGCAAAAATCTGTTCGCCCTTGGCCAATTGCGGCCGTTCCACGAGGTCGATGACCTCGATCGTGTAACGACCCTCGAGGTGCTCCTCGCAGATCCGCTTGAGGTTGGCGAACGCCGTGAGCGAACGGGCGGTCTGTCCAGCGACGTACAAGCGCAGCTCCCAGATGTCCTCGTCCTGCGCCACCGTCGTTGGCGACACGTGGTCACTCATATGCCGTCTCCTTGGCAAGTTCGGCGCCGAATTGTTCCAGAAATCCTGACAAGACGTGATAATTCCGGAATTGTCACGAGTTGAGGCCTCCCGAGCCGATGTCGATTCCCTGCGACGTGATCTCGAACGACTCCGCACGGTTGGAGTGGGGCATCCCGCGCGACTTGAGAACCGCGATGGTGTGCTGCCGAACCCCGGCGGTCTCGTTGTCGCGCAGCAGGATCCAGGTGTCCACCAGCGAGGAGACCCCGATATCGATGTCGCGGGTCGGATCCGTGCCGATGAGCGTCGTGAGCACGCAGGTGATGCCGAGGCTCTTCATGAAATCGAGCAGCCGCACCATCATGGCACTTGCGGCATGTTGCGAACCGGATGCCACCAACCCACTGATGGGGTCGAGGACGACAGCCGCCGGCTGAAACTCCCTGATGCTCCGTTGCAGCATCGCGAGGTGCATCTCGTAGCCGTAGATCGTCGGACGCGCCGACCGGACGAGCAGCTTGCCGGAGCGCTCCCATTGCAGCAGGTCGATGCCCACGGACTTCATGTTGCGCGCGAGCTGACTCGGCGACTCCTCGAAACCCACGAACAGGCAACGCTCGCCACGCCGGCAGACCGAGTCGACGAAGTGCGACGCCAGCGTCGTCTTGCCTGTGCCCGCCGTCCCCGACAACAGCACGGTGCTGCCGACGAAGTAGCCCTCGCCGCCCAGCATGTCATCGAGCCGCTGCACGCCGGACCCGATACGCTCCCCGCTGACCTGATAGTCGAGATTGATCGAGGTGATCGGCAAAACCGAGATGCCGTTTTCATCGATCAGGAAGGGGTACTCGTTCGTCCCGTGCACAGAGCCGCGATACTTCACGATGCGGAGGCGGCGCGTGGAGATCTGGTCGATGACCCGATGGTCCAGCAGGATGACACAGTCGCTGACGTACTCCTCGATGCCATGCCGGGTGAGCGTACCGTCGCCCTGCTCGCAGGTCACGACCGCAGTGACCCCCCGGTCCTTGAGCCAGCGGAACAGTCGCTGGAGCTCCGCCCGCACGATGCCCTGATCGCTCAGCCCTCCGAAGAGCGATTCGATCGTATCGAGGACGATGCGCTTGGCCCCGATCGCATCGATCGCGAACCCGAGGCGGATGAACAGCCCCTCAAGATCGTACTCGCCCGTTTCGGCGATCTCGAGGGGATCCACCAGCAGGAATTCGAGGCCCAGCCGGTTCTCCGCCACCAGCGTGTCGAGGTCGAATCCGAGCGACCGAACGTTGTCGGCGAGCTCCTCCGGCTGTTCCTCGAAGGCGAAGAACACCCCCGGTTCGTCGAACTGGGTCGCTCCCCGAACGAGAAACTCCATCGCCATGAGGGTCTTCCCGCAGCCGGCCGCCCCGCAGATCAGCGTGGATCGTCCCGTCGGCAGTCCGCCTCCGGTGATCACGTCGAGGCCCTCGATTCCCGAGGGGCTCTTGCGCAAGCCACCGGAGACCCGCGTCCTTGTCTCGCCTTGCTGGATGGTCGTCAACTCCCCGCTCCTGATCTTTCGTGGGTTCGCTTTCGCACGAAGGCGATCCCTACGGAAAAGCAGTGCCAGCGGGCTCGACCTGTCGCGGGCCAGTGTGACTTGCCACACAAGGGCGTGCTGGGCGCTGTTCAGATCCAGTGAGTGCAGTCACAGGATTGCAGGTGCAGCACCAGAGTTCGCCATCTTAGGCGGTACGGCCGTCCCGCTGGAGCCTTAGGCGCGCGGGTGCGCCTGCCGATAGACCTTCTTCAGGCGTTCGACGCTGGTGTGCGTGTAGATCTGCGTCGTGCTGATGCTCGCGTGACCCAGCAGCTCCTGAACCGCGCGCAGGTCTGCCCCGCCGTCCACCATGTGCGTGGCGAAGGTATGACGGAGGGAGTGCACGGAAAGACCTGCCCCTTCGTCGACGGCCTGCAGCAGGCCGACAATGGCATGCTGTACGGCCCGCGGGCTGATGCGCGATCCGCGGTCGCTCAGGAACACGGCGCCGCGAGCGAGCCGACTGGCCTTCGCGCCGCCAAGCTTCGAGAGCTGGCTGTCGCGCTTCACCAAATAATTGCGCAGGGCGCGCTGCGCGTGGTCCCCGAGCGGAACGATGCGCTCCTTGCGCCCCTTCCCTCGCACCTTGACCTGTTGCGAGACGAGGTCCAGGTCGGCCAGGTCCACTCCGCGCAGCTCGGAGAGTCGCAGCCCGCTCGAGTAGAACAGCTCGAGCATCGCGAGGTTGCGCACGTCGGTGAAGTCGCCGCTCCCGGCGCGCGTGACCGCATGGGCCATGAGCGTTTCGGCCTGCGCACGATCCAGATACGACGGTAGCGTGCGTGGCAACCGAGGCGAACCGACCGCGCGTGCCGGATTCACGTCGACGCGCTCGTCCCGATGCATCCAGCGATAGAAACTGCGAACGGCGGACAGGGCGCGCGCGATGGATCGCTTGGCCAGACCACGCCGCGTGAGATGCGCCATGTATCCGCGGATATCGGTGCGGCCGAGCGACTCCCACTCCCAGCCGGCGATGCCGCGGGTCGCCGCGAGCCAACCGGAGAACTCGCGCAGATCGCGTCGGTACGCGGAGACGGTGTTCGGCGAGAGATCGCGCTCCTTCACGAGATGCGTGAGGAACTCGCTGA
>JAZKCW010000132.1:326-29737 GCA_040387895.1 Gemmatimonadota bacterium | reverse complement strand
CCGGCCGTGGTCGAGGTGACGGGCAATGGCTCCACCGCGACGCTGCGCTCACGCTCGGCGGGTAGTGCGAACGTGCGGGCCGTCGCCGGCACGGCGGCCTCCGAGGTGAACGTCAAGGTGCTTGCCGTGCGCTCGCTGGACATCAATCAGCCGGCGCTGTCCATGCGCGCGTTCGCCACATCCGCGGTGAGCGCGACGGTGGACGCGGAAGCCGGTGCCTTGCGCAACGTGCGCTGGAGCATCGACAACACCGCCATCGCCAGCATCAGTTCCAGCGGCGTCGTGAACGCCATCAGCGTCGGCACCACGAGCATCCGTGCAACGGCGGTCGGCGATCCGCGCCTGACGGCGAACATCGAGCTCACCGTCACTCCTGGTCCGGCGCTCTCGATGCAACCCGGTGTGCTGACGATGTGGCTGGGCGACGCGAACGCCGTGCTGGCCGAGCCGGAAGTGGGATGGACGCTGTCACGTGACGTCTCCTGGACGACGGACCATGCGAACATCGCCACGGTGAACGGCAGTGGTGTCGTGACAGCGATCTCCGTCGGCACGACCTATGTGCGTGCCGCCTCGGTGGCGGACCCGCGGGTGAAGGGCTTCGCGGAAGTCCGCATTCTCCCGGCGCGCGGTGTGTCGATCTCGCCGGCCGCGTCGACGCTCAATATCGGCGGCGCGCGCACACTCGCGGCGAACGTCAGCATCGAGGCAGGCCTGAGCCGCGCGGTGATCTGGCGATCGAGCAACCCCGGCATCGTCTCCGTCTCGCAGTCCGGCGTGGCGAGTGCCCTGGGTCTTGGCACGGTCGCCATCACGGCCATCTCCGTCGAAGACACGCTGCGCCGGGCCACGGCGTCCGTGACGGTGCTGCCGGTCGTGCGCGGTGTGTATGTGACGCCGACCTCGATGACCGTGAACTCCGGCGAAACCGAGTTCGCGGCGGCGGAAGTGGACGCCGAAGGTTCGCTCTCCCGCACGGTCTTCTGGCGCACCAGCAATCCCACCATTGCAACGGTGACCAGTGCTGGTGGCGTCGTCGGCGTGGCACCGGGCCAGGTCACGATCACTGCCCTGTCCACTGCGGACACCACGAAGCGCGCACAGGTGGCGGTGACGGTGCTCCCCGCGCCCGCGATCTCGGTGTCGCCGGCGTCGGCCACACTCGGCACGGGTGACACGCGTACGCTCGTGGCAACCATCAACGTCACCGGTGGACAGAGCAATGCCGTGCTATGGCGCACCAGCAACGGCAGCGTCGCCAGTGTAACTCAGGCAGGTGTGGTCACCGGCGTCTCCGTCGGCACGGCCACCATCACGGCGCTCTCGGTCGAGGACACGCTGCGGCGCGCCTCGTCGGCCATCACGATTGCACCGATCGTCCGCTCCATCACCGTGACGCCACCGGCGGCCGACCTGTACATCGGACAGGGCCTGCAGCTCTCCGCAGCACTCACCGCAGACCCGGGCGTCTCGACGAACATCATCTGGCGCTCCAGCAACACCTCGGCCGCCACCGTGACCAGCAGCGGCATGATCACCGGCGTGTCGGCGGGCCAGACGACGATCACCGCCGTCTCCGTGGCAGATACGATGAAGCGCGCCAGCAGCACGATCAACGTGTCCTCCAGGCCGATCAGCGTCGCCATCACGCAGCAGGCAGTCTCACTCAGCGCGGGACAGAGCACGTCGCTCCAGGCCGTCGTCTCCGGCAATCCGGGAACGTCGCAGGCCGTGACGTGGTCGACGAGCAACGCTTCCGTGGTCACGGTGTCCGCGAACGGGCTGGTCACGGCGGTCGCCGACGGTTCGGCCACCATCACCGCCACGTCGCAGGCCGATGCCTCGAAGGCGGCATCGGTGATCGCCGTCGTCTCGAGCCGCCTGGTATCGGCGTGGACCGCGTCGCGACTCGGTGGAACGATCTACGAGGACGTCCTATCCATCACGAGCTTCGGGGCGAACTCTGCGTTCGGCGTGAACGTGGTGGGTGACGTGTACCGGTGGGACGGCAGCGCGTGGACGGTGAGCGCGCGTGGCAGCAGCTTCGGCACGCAGTTCACCTCGGTGCACGGGTCGTCGGCATCCAACGTGATCGCGGTGGGCACACGCGGCATCGTCGCGCGATGGGACGGCTCGCACTGGACGCCGATCGCCACGGGCATGACCAACACCCTGCTGGACGTGTACGTCGAGTCGCCCACCGTCGCCTACGCCTCCGGCAACAACGGAACCATCATCCGGTTCAACGGCTCCTCGTGGTCGAGCATGACTTCCGGCACGCTGCAGACCCTCCACGGAATCTGGTCGAGCGGCAGCACGGCCGTCGCGGTCGGCAATGGTGGTGAAGTCCTGCGGCTCGTCGGCAATGTGTGGCAGCGCCAGAATGTGCCGACGTCGGAAACGCTGTACGGTGTGAGCGGGTTGTCGGGAAGCAGCATCATCGCCGTCGGCACGTTCGGCACGATCATTCGCTTCAATGGCTCGGCGTGGACGTCGGTCAACACAAATGGCAGTGTGGCCGACTTCTACACGGTCGACGCCAACCCGGCGAACGGCACGCGTTACTACATCGCGAGTGACGATGGCCTGATGCAACTCGATGGCAACTCGCTGCTGATGGTGAACACCCCGTACAAGCCGCGCGTCTTCAGCACTGCGGTCGATGCATCCGGAAACGTGTGGGCCGGTGGCCAGCGTGGATCCATCTTCCGCTCGACGGGCGGCGGTGCATTCACCACCATCAGCATCGCGCCGGACCTGCTGGACGTGTGGTCGACTTCGACCACGAACGCGTGGGCGGTCGGCGAGTTCGGATTCATCTACCGCTGGAACGGGTCGAGCTGGACGCGGCAGGCCACACCGACGACGGCGACGCTCAACACCGTGTGGGCATCAGGACCAAATGACGCATTCGCCGCCGGCGACGACGGCACGATGCTGCGCTGGAACGGGTCGACCTGGACGTCGACATCACTCCCGGGATCGTCGAGCGTCTACGCCCTCTGGGGATCGGGCAGCACGAACGTATATGCAGTGACCGCGGCTGGCTCGGTGCTCCGGTACGACGGCAACGGCTGGACCACGGCGACGACCAGTGGCACCTCGCTATGGGCGGTGTACGGCTCGTCGGCGAACGACGTGTACGTCTCCGGTGAAGATGGGACGCTGCTTCGCTACAACGGCTCGAGCTGGACCTCGCAGTCGCCGTCGGGCTCGGGCACGCTGGCCGGATTGTGGACGAGCAGCACGAGCAACGTGCTCGCAGTCGGTGCAGACGGTTCGGCGGGCATCGCCTACCGCTTCAACGGATCATCCTGGCTGTCGCAGTCCACCGGTACGAGCCGCGTGCTCACGTCGATCTGGGGCCCTCGCAGCACGGACGTGTACGCGACCGGCGACCAGGGCACCCTGCTGCGCTTCAACGGCGCGGGTTGGCAGAGCATGACGACGGGCACGACGGACTTGCTCTGGAGCGTGACGGGCGCACCAGCGGGCGGCGGCGGTGCCTTTGCCGTCGGCTACAACGGCACGATCCTCACCGGCTCGGGCGGCAGCGGCTTCATGACGTCGGCGATGCGACTCTTCCCACGCACGGATCTCGAGCCGAGCGCGCAGGCGCTGCGCGATCCGCGCGGGCTCGGACCGGTGCCCACCGGCGCGGCACGCCGCAACCGAAAGGGCACGACGGAGGCCGGTGCGGCCGACCGATCGGCGAGCGACACGCGGGCAGGCCTGCAGCTGGTGAAGTTCGGGCCGCGTACGCGGGGCCGGTGATGCTGATGCCGGTGGTGTTAGTGCGTGGTGCACTGAACCGCGTGACGGGCTGTGGTGCAGGCCGCTTGAACTGCAGGTAAGCGGATTTGAGCGGATAACGAACAGATAGAAACGGATCTGTCCGACGCGTGCAACAAAATGACGGCGCGTTCAGCGAGCTCGCGTTTCTTTGGTCAACAGCATGCAGGGGCCGGGGCTCGTGAGGAGACCCAGCAAAAAAGAGGACGACATCCGCCAGGCGATGTCGTCCTCTTCTCGTACACGGAGCAGATCCGTTCAAATCTGTTCCTATCCGCTTGAATCCGCTTGCTGCAGTTCAAGCCGCCCACGCCCGTTCAGCGTCCACTCCCGCTGTATCCGTTTCGTTTCAGCCTTTATCTGTTTCTACCCGTTTACCTGCAGTTCAAGATTCAACGCATCAGCGACACACGCACCCCGCTCTACTCGCGGTAGAACGCCGCCATCGTCGGCCCCATCGCGTCGATCGACTCGCGCGCATGCCAACGGTCCGTGCCGTTGTACAGGAATGCGAACGCGAGGATCTCGCCGTTCTCCGCCGTGACGTAACCAGACAGTCCGATCACGTCGTTGGTCGTGCCCGTCTTCGCGTGCAGGTTGCCCTGCGCTGGTGTCGCGCGCATGCGCGTCCGGAGCAGTTCCGATTCGCCGGCGACCGGCAGTGAGGCGTGGAATGCGCTGCCCCAGCTGGCGCCGTGTGCATGCGACAGCAGCTGCACGAGCGATCGGGCCGTCACGCGGTCCAGCACCGAGAGCCCGCTGCCGTCGGTCGCACTGACCGCGCCCGGTGCAGCGCCCACCTGACGCACCAGGAAATCATTGAGGGTGGCGTTGGCCGTCTCCGCCGACCCGATCATGGCCCGCTCCGGCCCCCGTGCTGCATCACGCCAGAGCAACTCGGCGTAATGATTGATGCTCTCCCGGTTCATCACCGACACCAGGCGCGCGAGTGGCGGTGACGGCAGGCTCGTGACGAGCGAGGCCCCCGGCGCCGCGGCGCCGATGCGGATTGCCCCGTCGACCTTGATGCCCTGTGCCTCGAGCGCCGCGCGGAATGCGCCCGCGGTGAACGCGGCAGGATCGCCGACGACCAGCTGATAGCGTGCCGTGCCGGCACGCGAACCGATGGTGCCCGACACCACGACGCGATCGTCGCCGATCCGGCGCGCGATGATGCGGTTGCCCGTTCCGGCCACGGTGCGCACGGTGCTGGTGACCGTGAGTGCGCGCGTCGCCGGCTCGAGTGACACCGACGCTGCCCCACCACTCTTGCCGGGCGCTACGGCGACGATAACGATGTTCTCGTTGAGCGAGAGCGCCGAGAAGGGCGCGGCATATCCCGCGCCCGCGTAGCGCGTCAGCCAACCCTCGGGAATGCGACGTGACTCGAAGGCCGATGCGTCGGCGATGAGGTCGCCGGTCACCCGCTGGACGCCCGCGCCGGCGGTGAATCGCGCCAGCATCATGACGGGGGCGTCGAGCCCACCCCGCACCCAGCGTGAGGAGAACGCTGGGTCGCCGTCGCCGCGCAGGATGAGATTTCCGCGCACGACGCCGTCCTCGAGGGGTCCGTCGCGCAGCACGTCCGTGCTGAACGTGTGATCGGGCCCCAGCCGATCGAGCGCGATCGCCGAGGTGAACAGTTTCATCGTGGACGCCGGCACGAGACGCTCGTCGGCGGAGTGCGAGAACAGGGTGTCGCCGCGCGTGATGGACACGACGATCGCGCCCCACTTCCCGCTGCGGGTGCGCGCGCCGAGCAGGGCGCCCAGGTCACTGCCGAGTGCACTGGCGCCGCGCGGTGTTGTGTACCGGAGCACGGGCACCACGACCGCCTTCTTGCGAGGCGCGCGTTTCGTGCTGCGCTTGGTCGTGGTCGTGCGCTTCGTCGGCTGGCGTGTCTGCGCCAGAAGCTCGGTCGACAGGGCGTGCGGGAACGTGAACGACGGCATCCCGGCCTGGCTGTCACGGGCCGCGGGTGCGGACCCGTCGAACGCCGGCGCCAGGACCGCGAGGCCCAGGGCAAGGGTGCTGTGTCGAAGCGAACGCAGAATCATGGTGAGACGGTCAGGTGCCAGAAATGCGGGCTTCGCGCGTCCGCACTCACACCTTGAGTACGAATCCCCGCTTCCACGCCGCCCAGAGAATGACGAACCAGAGGGCAACAAAGCTCAAGGCGTACGCAAAGGAAGCCTCCCGGGGTGGCAACCATGAAACAAACGCCCCTTTGAAGACCAGACCCTGCGCGGAAATGCGAGTTCCATCACCGACTTCGACCATCCAGATCGAAGAGATGAGCCGCGCCATCAGCCCCGAGCCCAGGAAGGCGAGCATCGGATTCATCCCATACACCACAAACGGGAAGGTCCATCGCCGCACCTGCATCACGTCGATGGTCCACATGCACACGGCCAGGGCGACAGCGCCCATGCCGGCCGTGAAGATGACGTACGAGCTCGTCCAGATGCTCTTGTTGATCGGAAACACCCATCCCCACATGAGCCCGACGACCATTGCAATTGCGCCGATTGCGAACATCGCCGCAAGTCGCTCCGTGAGCTGCCGATCACGTTCGCCGATCCAGCGTCCCGCAAACGTGCCAAGCATCATCGTTCCGATGGCGGGCAGCGTGCTGAGCAGTCCCTCGGGATCCCATGTCTTGCTGCCGATCCACAGATGGTTCGTTCCGAGCACGGTGCGGTCGAGCCAGGCACTCAGCAACGCGGCTGGCTGGTCGAGCACAAACCGGCCCGGCACGCCGGTGTCGGGCACCGGCACGAGTGTCATCAGCGCCCAGTAGCCGAATAGGAGCGCTGCCAGGATGGCGAGCTGCTGTCTCCAGCTCGTGCGCAGCGTGAGCAAGGCGCCGAAGAAGTACGCGATCCCGATGCGCTGCAGCACGCCCAGCACGCGCAGGTTCTCCACGCGATGCACGACGCGATCCCAGAACGTCGGATCGGGGTTGTCTGGCAACGTCGCCGTCCACGTGAAGAACGGGAACGCCGACAGCGCGAGACCGAACAGGAAGATGAGCGCCCCGCGACGCACGACCTGCCGGATGATCGCGCGCTCATCGTCCCCTCGCGCGCGGCGTGCGCGGAGCGAGAGCTCGGTGGTGATGCCGACGATGAACAGGAAGAACGGAAAGATGAGATCCGTCGGCGTCCATCCGTGCCACGGCGCATGCTGGAGCGGCGGGTAGATCGCGCTCCACGTTCCCGGGTTGTTCACGAGCAGCATGCCGGCCACCGTCATGCCGCGAAACACGTCGAGTGAGAGCAGACGCTCCGGAGCTTTCACGCTCCGGGCTCCTCCGCGGAGGATGCGATGCTCCATCCCGTCGAATCGCAGCGAATGGAGAATCGCTTGGTGGCGAGTTGCTTTCCATCATGTTGCCCACCGACGTAGTGACCACCGAGTCGCACATCCACCGAACGTCCATCGGCTGCCGCAGTTTGTCCGCGATAGACCACCAGGAGTGATCCAAATGGCCCCACTTCCGCGAGCTTCTCGCGGATTTTTCGCTGCGCGGTCGTGTCGCTGCTGTAGAAGTAGGTCGGTCCCTTGTCCTGCAGCACGCGGAATCCATCGTCCGGCAGCGCCGAGTCGGTGCCCACGGCACTGAGGAACCGCTGCGCGGACGGCATCGCGCGCGTTACGTAGTCGCGAACGGCAAGGCTGACCGGGGTCGTGTCCGATTTCGCGCATGCCGCCAGCCCATCACCGGTGGCGTCCGCCTCGGCCCGCTCCTTGCCATTCGTACTGCCGTTTGCCGCACCATCGCCGGACGCGCCACCGCATGCCGTGGCGAGTCCGAGAAGCACGGCGGTGATCCAGCGGGACGCATTCGTCCGGCTGGAGGTACGGGGCGCAGTTGCCGTATGCATGCAGGCTGGGTCGCAGGAGAGGGGACGAGGAGCGCGGATTGCAGCGAACGCGTTCCGGGAACGCAAGATGGTGTGCTGCGTAGACTTGTAGAGACTGGATCGAACGGCCGTGTTTGTCGAGGGGCGCCCATGCTGCCATCGACCGGTCGCAAGGCTCTGGCGCTCCGCAGGCCCAGCGCGATTATAGGGCAGGAAGGACGGCTGTCGAGAGCCCATCATCAGGTGGTGCCCGGCACGCGTCGACACCGATCGAGAGGAGGTAGTGTTCGGATGGCCAACAGGGACCATGTGGTGCGCGAAGGAATTTCGGCCGGCCTCATCGGGGCGACGGCCATTGCCGTCTGGTTCGGCATCATCGACATCGTCCGGGGTCAGATGCTGGCAACGCCCGTGATGCTCGGCACGTCGCTCGGTTCACTTTTCCTCGGCGGTGATCCACCAAGTCGCGCCGCCGCGTTCATCGGATACACGCTGTTTCACATCACGCTGTTCATCCTGATCGGTCTGCTGCTGTCCTGGGTGGTCAACGCCGCAGAGAAGACACCCTCGGCGCTGATCGGCTTCTTGGGGCTGTTCGTGGCGTTCGAGGTAGGATGGATCGGATGGACGACCGTGCTGTCGCAGCGGGACAGCTTCGGTGAACTGAGCTGGCTGCAGGTGTTCGTCGCGAACCTGATCGCTGCAGTCGTGATGGGCTGGTACATGTGGCGCCAGCATCCGTCGCTTGCCGGTCGTGTCGACCGCGTCGTTGCCGGAGCACCGGAGTAACCTGGCGGCGTAACCTCGCTGGTTCGCCAGAATAGCTTCGACACCAGAAGCACACGAGACACCGGGGATACGATTCTCCGGTGTCTCGTCGTTTGGTGCACCGGCTCCGCCGCTGCCGCTACTCGTTCACCAGCCCCGCAAGCCGCTCCAGCGCCGCGCGCCAGTCGCCCCGCGCCCGCTCGGCGCGCTCCGCGTCCGGGAATCCCTTGTGCGTCACGGACACCATGCATCGCGTGTTGCCCTTCCGGGAGATCGCCACGTTCACGATCGTGTTCGATGCGCCCGTGTTCGACGTGCCGATGCTCATCGTGAGCGACCGTGGCGCGACGCTGCTGCGCACGAGATAGTGCTGCTCGTGGCACCAGCCCCGTCGCTTCGGATCGTTGAAGGCGCGATACACCTCCGAGGGCGACGCTTCGATCGTGCGGGCCACGCTGGCCTCGAACGTCTTGGCCACCGGCTCGAAGATGTCGCGTTCCGGCGTCAGCGGCACGGAGCCCGGCAACCGCTTCACCGTGCGCTCCGCATGCTGCCAGATCACGGGTTTCTTGCCACCCTTCTCCGCCGCCTTGCGGGCCGCCTTGCCGAACTTCTCCTCGGCCGCCTTGGCCGACTTGGGATGCGCCTTGATGTCCGGCTTTCGCGGAGGCATCACACCGCTCCCTGCGAGCCCGGCACCCAGTCGACCTGGGCGCTCGCCTGGTCGTCCTCGCCACGCCCCGACCACTTGAAGAACACCACTGTCATCACCGCGTAGAAGAAGACGCCACCCGGAATCCACATGATGAGGCCACCGTATTGCTGGTCCTCCATCGGTGCGATGCCGAAGATGCGTGGCGCCGTGGCATAGGCCGGGTAGAGCAGCGTATCGGCCATGACGATGTAGATCGAGATCACGGACATCGGGATGACGAGCAGGAAGCAGTAGAGCATCTGCACCGGATACGGCGCGCGCGGAAGCTCGGGCAGCATCGACGTGATGGGCCACCACATCAGCACCGCCGCCCCGATGAACATGAGGTGCTGCAGGATGTGCACGGAGTGGTGTGCGAGCGCCTGGTTGTACATCGGCGGCAGGTGCCAGACCGCGAGCACGACGTTGAACAGCATGAAGCAGGCGCCAACGGTCGTGACTTTCCGGGCCAGCGCGAACACGCCCGGGACCCGCAGCAGCGGGCGCAGCATCCATCCCGGCGTACCGAGGATGAGGAGTGGCGGCACCAGCAGTGTGAGGATCAGGTGCTGCACCATGTGCGCGCTGAACAGGTAGTAGTCGCTCAGGTCGTGCAGCGGCCCGTTGAGCGTCAGGAAGAGCGCGAGCAGGCCGGCGACGAAGCTCGCGCGCTGGCCGGCCGTGGGCCCCTGCAGTGCCGCGGCCGCGTCGAGCTGCGCGCTGCTGGCGCGCGTGCTCTCGCTGACGGTGACGGGGAATCGATCGGAAGCCGACGGCCCCCGTCGCGCGCGCAGAAAATACGCCGCTCCGAGGGCCGTGATCCCGATCGCGGTGCTCGCATGGACCGTGAAGGTCGTCCACGACAGCGTTGCGGCGGGGTGCAGCAGTAACATCGGTTTTCTCCATGACCGGCGCGCGGTTGGCGCGCACCGGTCGAGATCAGATCACGTCGGGACGACTCTAGCTGGTCAACAGGCCCAGTCGCACGCTCAGCTGGCCGAACAGGAACAGCAGCCCGAGAAGCGTGAGCGCAGCGATGATGAGCGGACCAGTGAAGAGTGAACGGAACAGCTTGTGGTCGTACTTGAGGTGCATGTAGAACATCACCACGATCACGAACTTGACCGTCGACATGATCAGCATGCTCGGCACGTAGATCCACGACGTTTCCCACGCCGGGATGTAGAACGCCGAGACTTCGACGGCGGTGATGATCGTGAGGATCAGGGCGACCTTCCAGTAGATCGACCACCCCGGATGCTCCGCATGCTCCTCGTGATCGCCATGATCACCGTGGTTCGCATGCGAGCCGGCGTGCGCGGCCTCGTGGGCCGTGTCGTGCGCGTTGTCAGCCATGGTCGTCTCTACTTGATCAGGTACACGAGCGTGAAGATCACGATCCAGATCACGTCGACAAAGTGCCAGTACAGGGCCGCGATGTCCACGGCGGTCGCATCCGACGGGTTGAGCCCGCGCTTGTAGTCGATGGCGAGCAGCGTGAACAGCCAGAGCACGCCGGCCGTGACGTGCGCGCCGTGGAACCCGGTCAGCGTGAAGAAGCTCGAACCGAACAGGTTCGTGCGGATCGTCAGCCCTTCATGGATGAACGACGTGAACTCGTACGCCTGACATCCGAGGAACACGATACCGAGCAGGCACGTCGCCCACAGCCAGAGCTTGGACGATCCGAGGACCCGGTCCTTGAACGTGTGCTTGGGCACGCGCGCGTTCTGCACCGCGGAGAGCGCGAGCACCATCGCGAGCGAAGACATGAGCAGCACGAACGTCGAGAACGAAGTAACCGGGATGTTCAGGATAGGCTGGAACACCTGTCCCGTCGTCGGATTCGTCCACACTTCGGCAGGGTACGGGCCCTGTGGGCTCTTGCCCTTGTAGATCAGGTACGTCGAGATGAGCGACGCGAAGAGCATGCACTCGGACCCGATGAAGGTCCAGATGGCGATCTTCCGGTTGTCGAGACCGAGCGTCGTGTAGTGCCCGCCGCCCTGGGCGTGGCCATCTCCGTGCGGAGCAGCCGCGGGAGCCGTGGTGGCAGTCATCCTAGTGATGATCCTCGAGCGGGGTCGTGAGCCACA
Source organism: Gemmatimonadota bacterium (assembly GCA_040387895.1). GTDB lineage: Bacteria > Gemmatimonadota > Gemmatimonadetes > Gemmatimonadales > Gemmatimonadaceae > Gemmatimonas. The sequence goes on along the minus strand of JAZKCW010000132.1, from coordinate 18,521 downwards.
GGTAGAGCGAGGCCACCATCAATGCCGTTCCACCCAGCATGATCGCGATGGCGAGGCCCGTATTGGAATCCATGAACAGCAGGCCGGAGAACATGATCAGCATGCCGACGGCGGTGATGAGCGGCCAGATCGACGGGTTCGGCATGACGATGCCGAGCTCCTTCGACGTCGGGATCCGCGTGTTCTTCTCCTCTTCCCACGTCGTCTCGTGCACCAGTTCCCCGCTCTTCATGTTCCACAGCGGGTAGCGCGACTTGACCTGCGGGAGTTCGGCGAAGTTGTAGTCGGGCGGCGGCGACGGGATCGTCCACTCGAGCGTTGCCGCGCCCCAGGGATTGCTCGACGCGCGCTCACCGCTGCGCCAGCTCTTGATGAAGTTCCACGCGCCGATGGCCGTGCCAAGCATGAGCACCACCGTGCCGGCCGACGACATCAGGTTGAACAGCTCGAAGCCCTGTCCCGAATCGTACTGGTAGATGCGGCGCGGCATGCCGAGCAGGCCGCTGAAGTGCATCGGGAAGAACGTGAGGTTCATGCCGAGCAGGTACAGCCAGAAGTGCCAGTTGCCGAGCTTCTCGCCCAGCATGCGTCCCGTGAACTTCGGGAAGTAGTAGTACACGCCGGCCATGAGGCCGAAGATCGAGCCGCCGAAGAGCACGTAGTGGAAGTGCGCGACGACGAAGTACGTGTCGGTCTGCTGCAGGTCGGCGGGCGGCGACGAGTGCATGACGCCCGAGATGCCGCCGATCGTGAACATCGCGACCAGGGCCACCGCGAACTTCATGGCGACCGTGAAGCGGATCTGCCCGCCCCACATCGTGGCCATCCAGTTGAAGATCTTCACGCCGGTCGGAATGGCGATGAGCATCGTCGTCAGCGAGAACACCGCGTCGGCGATCGGGCCCATGCCCACCGAGAACATGTGATGCGCCCACACGCCGAATCCGAGGAAACCGATCAGGATGCCGGAGTACACCATCACCGGGTATCCGAACAGCGGCTTGCGCGAGAACGTCGGCAGCACTTCGGAGACGAGACCGAAGGCGGGCAGGATCAGGATGTACACCTCGGGATGGCCGAACACCCAGAACAGGTGCTGCCAGAGCAGCGGGTCGGCGCCCTTTGCGATGGTGTAGAAGTTCGTGCCGAAGAAGCGGTCGAACTGCAGGAACACCAGCGCCACGGTGATCACGGGAAACGCGAGCGCCACCAGGAACTGCACGACGAACGACATCCACGTGAAGATCGGCATGCGCATGAGCGTCATGCCGGGCGCCCGCATGTTGATGATCGTCGTGATGAAGTTGAACGCGGCCGCCAGCGACGACACACCGAGGATCTGGAGGCCAAGCACCCAGAAATCCATGTTGATCTGCGGCGAGTACGCCTTCGTGCTGAGCGGCGCGTAACCGAACCAGCCGCCATCCGGCGCGACGGCGAAGAAGATCGGGAACGTGATGAACAGGCCGCCGAGCAGGTACACCCAGTAGCTGAATGCGTTGAGACGCGGGAACGCGACGTCGCGCGCGCCGATCTGCAGCGGAATCAGCAGGTTGAAGAACGCGGCCGAGAGGGGCATGACCGCGAGGAAGATCATGGTCGTGCCATGCATCGTGAACAGCTGGTTGTACATCTCGGCCGACACGATCCGGCCGTTCGGCGTCGCCAGCTGGGCGCGAAGGATGGCGGCCTCGAGGCCGCCGACGATGAAGAAGATGAGCGCGGAGACGAGATAGAGCACCCCGATGCGCTTGTGATCGACCGTCGTCAGCCAGCTCCAGATGCCGCTATTGGAGTACTCGGTCTTGGCGTCGGTGTATTGGGGTGCCGCAACGATGGTTGCCATCGCGATGAGTTCCTTAGGTCCGGTCGGTTACTTGAGGGCCTGCAGGTAGGCCACGATGTCCGCGATGTCCGCGTCGGTCAGTCCACCGACGTTCACCACCATCTTCGACTTCGGATCCGTCAGCCCCTTGCCCAGCGTCGGCATGATGCTGCCGGGCTTCATGAGCGGGGCGTTCTTGATCCACCGCGCGAGGTGCTTCGCGTCGTTCGGATACAGGCCGGCGGCCAGCGTGTGCCGCGTTCCGAAGTGCGTGAGGTTCGGGCCGATGATGCCCATGCTGGAGCGGTTGCCGGCGATCGCGTGACACCCGATGCAGCTGCTCTTGGAGTACGTCGCCTGACCACGTGCCGCGTCACCCTGCGCCAGCAATGCATCGTCGTACGCCAGTCCGACCGGGAGCGGCGTGTTGGGAATCACATGCGGCGGCAGCTTGTCTGCCGGGAAAGTCCACACCGGAGCCTGCGGCTGCGGTGCGTTCGACGGCAGTGGTGCGGTCTGCGGGGCCTGATTGGAGAGCTCGGGCTTGGCCTGCGGCTGCACGCGCTGTCCGGAGTCCCGCTGGAGTGGCGCGCTGCCGGCACCCGACGGCACCGGCGCGACGGCCGGCACGGTCGACGGTGCCGCGGCATCACCCGAGGACGCCGGGAACATCGCAATGTTCTTCTGGTGCGCCGTCCACTGCGCGAACTCCGCCGGCGTCACCGTATAGGTGCGGAAGCGCATGTTCGCGTGCGACGGCCCGCAGAACTCGGCGCAGAAGCCGTTCCACGCCTGCGTACCCAGATCAGGGTTCGGCGTGAACCACACGTAGTTCGTCTTGTTCGAGATCAGGTCACGCTTGCCACCCATCTGCGGAATCCAGAAGGAGTGCAGCACGTCCGCCGTCTTGAGCGAGAAGTTGACCGTGCGGCCGTTCGGGATGTACAGCTCGTTGGCCGTCGTGATGCCATACTGCGGGTAGCGGAACTCCCACCACCACTGGTGGCCGATCACTTCGACCTGCAGCGCATCCGGCGCGGCTTTCGCCTGCGTCTTGAAGATGGTGCGCACGGTCGGAACGGCCACAAAGATCAGGATGACGGCCGGAATGGCCGTCCAGGTGATCTCGAGCGCCGTGTTGCCATGCACCTGTTTCGGCGTGCCGCCGCCCGGCTGGCGCCGGAAACGGATGATGGTGTAAATGAGGCCGATCTCGGTCACGATGAAGACAATGGTGCCGAGAAACAGCAGCTTGTCCCACAGTGAATCGATTGCGGCGTTGTATTCCGTGTTCGGATTGAACGTCGAATTGGGATACTCGCCACCACAGGCGGCGAGACCCAGTGCCAGTGCGCCCAGCAGCGCGACGCTGACCATCCGCCGCGGGCGGAACGTGCCAACCATGCCGGTTCCTTGAGAGTGGACAGCCCCCGCCCGGGGCGCGTTTTGGCGCGTGCGCGGGAAGCGTTCGATGGGACAACAGAGCGAAGGTAAACTGGGGTTTTGCTGCGCGGCAAGGAAACTCGGCGTATCCGCACAAGAAGAAATATTCGCGTGCTTTTTCATAACCGCCGAGCGCGCATTACACCGGTTACTCATGCTGTTTTGCCTCCCATGGGTGTCCCGAGCCCCGCATGAAACGCGGAATTGCCTCGCGAGAACCGGATCGTCTTCAGGGTGACTGCACCATGACACGCGGACCGCCGAAACGCACTCGGACGCGTGGTTCGGAACTCCTCTTCGCTGAACCGCTGTGACCCCTCCTTCACGAACGGCCCCAATCGCCACTCCGGCCCGCCGCCGGACCGGTGTCCGGACACTCGCCACGCTCCTCGCCGCCGGGCTCCCTGCCCTGACCATGGCGTGGGCTGCCGGATGCGCCAAGGCAGGCGGCGTCACTGGCGATTCGGATGGCGTCTTCGCGATCGGCGTCGGGGCCGTCCCCGGTCGTCCCGGCTTCGACAACGTCGTGCGCGGCGTCGAGCTGGCGGTCGAACGGCTGAATGAAACCGGAACGACCCGCTTTCGTGTGAAGAAGCCGGACGCGGGCGCCTCGAGCGCAGTCCGCGTCGCGAAGGCCCTGCGCGACGACCGCGGGGTCATCGGCGTGGTGGGACACCCCGAGAGCGGACATACACTGGAAACGCTGCCGGTCTACAGCGATGGCGAGCACGGTGGGGCCAACGCCGTCGTGCTCATCTCCCCGACCGCATCCTCACCTCGCCTCACGGGCATCAGCCCCTGGTTCTTCCGCGTGGCGCCAAGCGACAACGATGCGGCGCGTTTCGTCGCCCGCTGGACCCTCGACTCCCTGCACGCGACCCGGGCCGCCATCATCTACCGCAACGACTCCTACGGACGCGACTGGTCGGCGACCTTCGTCTCCGCCTTCAAGGACGGCGCGGGCACCATCGTCTCACGCGACCCGTACCTGACGGGCATCACCGAGTGGGAAGCGTACGCACAGCTGCTCGCGCGCCTCAAGCCAGATGTGCTGCTGTTCCCCGGTGACGCCGGCGACGCCGTCGAGCTGCTGCGTGCGCTCGAGCAGGCCAACGTCAAGCTCACATTCGTCGGCGGCGACGGCACCGAGGCGATGGGGAGCGCACCAGAGGCGCAGGGTGCACGCTTCGTCGCGTTCTTCCGACCGGAGCGCGCGACATCGGCCGAAGGCCAGAGTTTCGTGAATCGCTACCGCGCTCGCTTCAAGGAAGACCCGGACATGTTCGCCGCGCTCTCCTACGATGCGGCCCTCGCGATCGGCAAGACGGTCGCGGCAGGTGCACGCACTCGCGTCGCCGTGCGTGAAGCCGTGGAGCGCCTCGGCAACGCGACCGAGAGCATCGACGGCGTCGGTGGTCGCATCGCCTTCGGAAAGAACCACGATGCGGCCGGCCGCACGGTGGTCGTGACCCGGATCGGAGAAGAGCCATGATCGCCATGCGAACGATCCGCGCACGCCTCATCGCAGGCTTCGGTACGTCCATCGGCCTGCTGCTGCTCGCGGGTGCGGTGGGCTGGTATGGATTGCGCGGCACCAATGCGGAGGCCGATGCCACAGTACGCGCGCTCGCCGACCGGTCGGAGTTTGCAGAGCGCGCCTCCACCACGATTCTCCGCGAGCTCGTCGCCGGCCTGCGGTATCTCAACACCGGCACGGCAACCTATCAGGAGCAGTACTACGCGCTGGTCGACCAGGCGGACCAGCTGCGTCGTGACGCGATCCAGAAGGAGATGCTGCTGCCGGAAGAGCGCACACGGCTCGAGACCATCGGCGGCCTGCAGGCGGCGCTCGAGGTTCGAATTGCAGTGACGCGTGCGTGGCAGACCGTGGGCATGACGGACGCGGCACAGGTCTCACTGGAGCAGACGACGCAGGACATGCAGGCCATCGAGAACGAACTGCAGGGGCTTCGCAAGGCAGCGCGAGGCGGTGCGATGTCGTCCGTCGATGCGATGCGCGCAGGCCTGCACCGCGCGGAGCTGAGCCTGGCGATCGTCATGGCACTCGCGTTCGCCGTCGCTGCCTACTTCGGAATCTCGACCTCGCGCGCCGTGACGGGCCCCCTGGCACAGCTGCGGCAGGAAATGGCGGCCATCGGCGCAGGCGACCTGCGCATTCCGCAAGCCGGTGCGCACTCGGCCATCGTGGCAACGGAGTACGCGGACCTCGTGAGCGCGATGCAGCAGGCACGCGAACGCCTGCGCCTCCTGCTGTCGCGGGTACAGGAGCAGGCAGACCAGGTCACGCTTGCCGCGAGCGAACTGAGTTCATCGGCCTCCGCGGCCGCGGCGTCGTCACAGCACGTCACGACGGCGGTAATGGATATCTCGCACGGCGCATCGGTGCAGCTCGGTGCCTTGAATGCCGCGAGTGAAGCGGTGAAGAACCTGGCCGAGGCGGGTGCGACGATCGGTGAGGCGGCCGACGAGACGGAGCGCGTGGGCCGCGACATCCGTGACACGACGAACAGCACGCGCGACGAGCTGCAGGTCGCGATCGACACGCTGCTCGGCGCCCGCGAAGTGGTCACCGACTCGAAGCGCGAGATGGCGGAGCTCAAGGACGCCACGGCGGTCGTGGACGACTTCGTGAGCGTCATCTCGGAGATCGCCACGCAGACGAACCTGCTGGCGCTCAACGCCGCCATCGAGGCCGCGCGTGCGGGTGGCGCGGGCCGCGGATTCGCCGTGGTCGCACAGGAGGTGCGCACGCTGGCGGAGCAGAGCGCGAGTGCCGCGAACGAAGTCACGGAGAACGTGAAGCGCATCCGGACCCGTATCAGCAGCGCATCGTCGTCCGTGGAATCCGGCGCCATGCGCCTGCAGGACGTCGAGACGGTGGCAGCCGGTGTGTCCGCGGCGCTGCTGCGGATCGAGGATGCAGTGGTGCAGGTGGAAGGAGCAGCGTTCCGCGTGTCGAGCGCGGTCACCACGAACCGCATGTCGCTTGGCGCCGTACAGAAGTCGCTGACGAGCGCGCGGGACACGTCGGAGGGCCATGCGGCAGCGGCGCAGGAAGTCGCGGCCAGCACGGAGCAGACATCGGCATCGGCACAGGAAGTCTCGGCGACAGCGGAAATGCTGCAGCAGGCCAGCGTGCGGGTGCGAGGACTGATCGGCGAGTTCAGAACTTGAGAAGCAGACGCCGGACGCCTGGCGTCTCACGCCTGGCGTCCGGCGTCTGCGCTGAGCGCTGAGCGCTCAGCGCCCCACCATCCGCCGCAGCGCCCCGCCGGAGAAGCTGACCGACGGCACGATGACCACGTCGTTCCGGCGCAGCCCAAGCGCCGATCGGTCGTAGAACACCCCCAGCTCCAGCGAAATTCCCGCCGCGTTGTCGCCGAACCGCACGCCGCCGAACCCGCCGAGCGTCGGTTTGTCATTCGGGACATCGGTGCTCATCCGCACCACCTGCAGCGCGCGAATGCCGCCATAGGGCGTGAACGATCGGCCCTCGCGCCCCGACGTGATCAGCGTCGCCTCGAAGTGTGCATGCTGCCCGAGGTTTACGAAGCCTCCTCCCAGCATCAGCGCCGTCGCCCGCGAATCCTTGTCGCTTGGCCCATCGAGTCGGCGCTTGTACGAGACGATGGCACCGCTCACCGTGGTGATGCGCAGCCCGACGTCCGACCGGTCGTCGAGGCCGTACCGCTGCTCGATGTCGTAGCCCGGCAGGGCAGCGCTCGCACTGCCACCGCCGCTGTCGCTCTCGAACTTCGCGCCGCCCGGCACGACGAAGAACATCGACGTCCGGCGGGACTCACCCTGTGCGAGTGGTCGGGCGCTACTGTGGACGGTGTATGGCGTGCACGCGCCGGCGAACAGCAGCTGCAGCGCGACGAGGGGCAGGATGAGCGACCGCATGACATCTCCTTGAGGGTGTGCCTCAAGGTCGTTCGCGCCGTCCGGGCGCTCTATCCGTCACATGACGCACGCAGAGCGTCAGGTGACGTACTCTCCCGGGTCAGGTGACGTATCCGTCGACCTCGGTCACCATCACGCCACGCTTGGCCAATTCGGCAAAGTACTGCTCGGACGGGATGCATTCGTCGGGCGTGTACACGCCGGGCTTCACCACGCCTCGCGCCTGCAGCTGCCCCGTGATGGACAGCGTGTAGCCGGTCGTGCGCATCATCGCCGTGATGCGATTGGCCTCGTCGTACCGGTCGACGACCTGCCACGCACGCGTGGCCGGCACGCCCTGCTTCGTGCCGCTCACGACGACACGCAGCGCCACGAGATCCGGCTTGCGCTTGTGCAGCTTCTCGCCAGCGACCTTCACGAACACGTCGCGTGGCACCACCTGCTGGCCCTTCACGTCCACCGGTTCGACGGATAGCAGGTCGAGGTCGCGGATCGCTTCCATGATGCGCGCGTGCCCCGGATATCGGAGCGTCTTGTACTCCATCGTCGGGATGCGGCCCGCATAACGGTACACCATGGTGGACAGCCCACCAGCGGTGTGAAATGCCTCGAGCTCCCCGAGTGGCGCGTCGAAGTGCACGGGTTCGATCTCGGACAGCGCCCTCACGCCTGCCGGCTGCCCGTTGCGCACGACAAGCGACTCCGACGTGTAGTAGTCCACCATGCCCTCGATGGAGTACGCGATCTGGTAGTTGAGGGGCGGCTCAGGCTCCTGCGGCAGGCCTCCCACGAACAGCTTCACACTCTCTACGGAATCGAACTGATCGATACCATGCTGGGCGATCACGTTCACCATGCCGGGCGCGAGGCCGGTGTCGGGCACCACGCTCACTCCGCGCGCGCGCGCGGCGGCGTCCAGCGTCTTCTGCTGCCGGACGATCTCGGTATTGCCGCCCAGATCGCAGAAATGCACCCCGCAGTCGACCGCAATACCCGCGAGCGGGAAGTTGAAGTAGTACGGAATGGCGCTGCACACGGCATCGCAATCGGCGAAGGCCGCGCGCACGGCCGCGCCGTCACGCACGTCGAGCGCGATCGGCACCAGACGTGCACCGTCTCCCTGCAGATGTGGCTGGAGGAACTCGGGCAGTGTGCCGATGCGTACGTCGGCCAACGTCACACGGGTAACCGCCACATCATTCAACAGGTCGAATGCGCACGCGGTGCCTTGCAGCCCCGCGCCGAGCACGAGTATTCGCATCTAAGTCTCCGACACAGCGAGCAGGAGGATTTTGGAGTGACAGCAGAGAACCTAATGCCGGACTCAGACGAGTGGCGCAGCCGCATCGTCGACGATCGCGCGGGTATCGCTCGCGTGGTCAACAGCGTGTCCCGCATCGCCGTGATCGGCATCAAGACGGAAGCAGCCGGTGGCCCGGCCTACTACGTCCCGGAGATCACGCAGCAGTCCGGATTCACCATCATTCCGGTTCCGGTCTATCACCCGGAGGCGACGGAAATTCTCGGAGAGCCGGTGCATCGCTCCCTCGCGACGATCGATCCGCCGGCCGACATGGTGCAGCTGTTTCGCCGGTCGAGCGACGTCCCGAAGCACGTGGACGAGATTCTGGCGGCGAAACCCAAGGTGGTCTGGATGCAGCTTGGCATCCGCAACGACGAGGCGGCCGAACAGTTCGCAAAGGCCGGCATCACGGTCATCCAGGACAAGTGCCTCAAGGTGGAGTTGCAGCGCCTGGGCCGGTGAGGGCGCCGAGCGACTGCCATCACTGAGGCCTACATTCGCACGCGGTTCCGGCCGTCCGCCTTGGCGCGATACAGGGCGGCGTCCGCGCGGGCCAGCAGGTCCTCGACGGACTCGATGCGTGCCGCCGGATAGACCGCGACTCCGATACTCGCCGTGAGCGTCAGCGTGGTGCCACTCGCGCCACCGTTGAAGGGGCGCGCATTGATCGACGCGCGGATACGCTCCGCGAAGGCTTCCGCGCCCACGTCGTCCGTTTCGGGCAGCAGCATGAGAAACTCCTCGCCGCCATAGCGCGCCACGATATCGCTGCCCCGGATCGTCTCGAGCAGCAATTGGCCCACGTCGCGCAGCACATCGTCACCCACGAGGTGACCGTAGCTGTCGTTCACCTTCTTGAAGTGATCGAGGTCGATCATCAGCAGTGCCAGCGTGCTGTCGTAGCGCAGCGCCCGCTCCATCTCGGCGCTGATCCGCTCCGTGAGCGCACGGCGATTGAGCAGCTGCGTGAGCGGATCCGTCTGCGCGAGCTGCTCGAGGCGCGCGTTGTCGGCCATGGTGCTTTCGACCATCTGCGCGCGCTGGATCACCGCGACCGCGGCCGTGATCACGGCCTGCGCGAACTCCAGGTCAGCCGGGCCGAAGCGATCCTGGTCGCGCGTGCGACGCACGAGGAACACGCCGTACTGCCCACGCTCCACCGAGAAGGGCAGAGCGATGACCGAGCGGATCGGCACTTCGATCCCCTCGATGCCCCACACCTCGCGCACGCCCTCGTACAGCGGGTGCGTGTCGATGTCCTCCACCAGCAACGGCTGCCCGCTCGCGAACGCCGCCTTGAGCTCGGGATAGCGGTCGAGCTGAATGGTGAGCTGGTGCAAGTTCGGATTCTCGTACGCGGCCACCACCACCGCGGACGACTCCCCGGGGCGCGCGAGCACCACCGAACAGTGCGACACGCTCAGCGCCCGCGCGGCGCGGCGCACCAGCAGGTGGAAGAGCTCCGACACCGACAGGTCGCCCGTGACCTCGTGCAGGATGTCCACCAGCTTGCGGCGGCTGTCCGCGTCCTGCTGTGCGCGCGTCAGTGCTTCCTCGGTGCGCACCAGGGCCTGTCGCGTCGTGCGCAGCACCGCACCGACACGCAGCTGCGCCTGCACGCGAGCGAGCAGCTCCTTCGGCCGGTACGGCTTGCGGATGAAGTCACTCGCGCCCAGGCCAAGGGACCGCACCGACGCTTCCTCCGGCGGCTGCGCCGAGAGCATCAGGACGGGCAGGTCGCGCCACCGCTCCTCGCTCTTGATGCGCTCGAGCAGCTGACACCCATCGGCATCCGGCATGAGGATGTCGAGCAGCAGCAGGTCGGGCGTGCGCTTCTCCAGCTGCTCGAGACAGGCAGCGCCACCGTCCGCCGGCACCACCTCGTATCCGTTCTCCTTGAGCAGCCAGGTGACGGATTCGAGGACGGACGGATCGTCGTCGGCAACGAGGATGCGCGAGGCCACCATCGCTATTGCCCCGACACGTCGGCGACCAGTTCCAGCAGGCCGCCCCACTCGATGTTGCCGCCACTCAGCACGACCGCAGTCGGCCCGACCGGCCGGACGATGCCTTCCATGATCGCGGCGAGCGTGATCGCGCCGCTTGGCTCGGCAACGAGCTTCATGCGATCCAGCAGGAAGCGCATCGCGCAGCGGATGGAGCCGTCATCGACCTGCACGACATCGTCGCAATAGCGTTCGAGCTGCGCGAAGTTGCGCGTGCCGATGCGCACGCCGAGCAGGCCATCCGGCAGGCCGGACGACGACGGCAGGGTGACTGGTCCGCCTGCCGCGCGCGCCGCAGAGAGCTTGCGTGCGCCCGCCGGTTCGACACCGATCACGCGCACGCCCGGGCACCGTTCCTTGATCGCTGTCGCCACACCGCTCGACAGTCCACCGCCACCTACGGCCACGACGAGTGTGCGAATGGCCGGCAGGTCGTCAGCGATCTCGAGGCCGAGCGTACCCTGGCCCGCAATGATGAGGGGATGATCGTACGGCGGCACCACGACACCACCGGTACCCGCGGCAATCTCGTCGGCGCGCGCGAGACGCTCCAGTGAGGTCGTGCCCGCGAGCACGATGCTCGCGCCATACCGTTCGGCGCCACTCCGCTTGGCGGCAGTTACTGTGGTCGGCATCACCACCGTGCTCGGCACCCCGAACATCTGTGCCGCATACGCCACCGCCTGCCCATGATTGCCGGACGACGGCGCGATCACGCCACGCGCGCGATCGGCCGGGTCCATCCGGCTCAGAAATGTGTACGCACCGCGAAACTTGAAGGCGCCGGTGCGCTGCAGCATCTCGGGTTTGACCCACACACCATCCGGAAAACGCGCGGACAGCGCGTCCACCGGCAACAGCGGTGTCCGGACGGCGATGCCATCGAGGCCACGTGCGGCGGCCTCGATGTCCTGCAGTGTCACCAGCTCACCCGCATCACGGGTCGCATCACGCGTCGCGTCACGCACCGCTGTCGGCATCGCTCCCTTCATCGCCGTTGTCTTCGCCCTCGACCGCCGCATCATCGGCGATCGTCGTCGAACGTCCTTCCGTGTCCTTGTCGTCAGGCACGACGCGGGCCACCGCCGACACGACATCCTTGTCGTCGAGCGCCACCAGCTTCACGCCCTGCGTGGCACGACTGGCCACCCGGATTTCGCTGACCTTCGAGCGAATTGCCACGCCCTGACGGGTCATGATCATCAGCTCGTCCTCCGTCACGACCTCGAGCAGCGCGACCACGTCACCCGTGCGTTCGGTGCGGTTGAGCGTGAGGATGCCCTTGCCGCCACGCTTCTGCACGCGGTACTCCTCGATGTCGGAGCACTTGCCCAGGCCCTTCTCGGTGACCACGAGCAGCGTGCACTCGCGCTTGATGACGACCATGCCGACCACGGAATCGCTCGGGCGCAGCTCGATGCCCTTCACGCCCGTCGTGTCACGGCCCATCTCGCGCACGTCGCTCTCGTGGAACCGGATGGACAGGCCATGCCGCGTCGCGAGCACCACGTCGTTCGTGCCGCTCGTGACCTGCACGTCGATCAGCGCATCACCGTCCTCGATCTTCACGGCCTTGATGCCGTTCGACCGCGGGTTGGAATACTGCGACAGCGCCGTCTTCTTGACCGTGCCGTTCTTCGTGCAGAAGAACAGGGACTCGGTGTCCGTGAACTCGCGCACCGGCACGACGGCGCGGATGCGCGTATCCGGCGTGACGTTGATCAGGTTCACGATCGGCCTGCCGCGCGTGTTGCGCGCCGCCTCCGGTATCTCGTGCACCTTGAGCCAGAAACAGCGGCCGTCGTCGGTGAAGATCAGGATGTAGGTGTGCGTGGAGCAGATGTACATCCGCTCCATGAAGTCACCATCCTTGAGACTGCCCGCCTGCTTGCCGCGGCCGCCACGGATCTGGCGGTTGTACGACGAGTAGGCGGTACGCTTCACGTAGCCGTTGTGCGAGATGGTCACGACCATCTCCTCTTCGGCGATCAGGTCCTCGATCGAGAACTCGCCCTCGTCGCTCACGATCTCCGTGCGCCGGTCGTCGCCGAAACGCTCGGCCAGCTCCAGCAGTTCGCCCTTCATGATCGACATGCGCCGCGGGCGCGACTCGAGAATCGTGCGCAGCTCGCCGATGGTGGCGCGCACCTCGAGCAGCTCCTCTTCGAGCTTGTCCCGCTCGAGCCCCGTCAGCTTCGCGAGACGCAGGTTGAGGATCGCTTCCGCCTGACGCTCCGACAGCGCAAACCGCGACTGCAGCTGGAGGCTGGCCGTCGGTGTGTCGTCCGCCGCACGAATGAGCGCAATCACCTCGTCGATGTTGTCGACGGCGATCTTGAGCCCCTCGAGGATGTGCTCGCGCTCGAGCGCCTTGTCGAGCTGGAACTGCGTGCGACGGATGATGACTTCGTGGCGGTGCGCGATGAAGTGCTCGAGGCACGCCTTCATCGTCAGCACCTTCGGCACGAGCTGGCGCGTGTTCGGGTCGGGCACCAGCGCGAGCATGATCACGCCGAACGTCGACTGCATCGACGTGTGCTTGTACAGCTGGTTGAGCACCACGCGCGGAATCGCATCGCGCTTGAGGCCGATCACGATGCGGATGCCGTCACGATCGGATTCGTTGCGCAGTTCGCTGATGCCCGTGAGCTTCTGCTCGCGCACCAGTTCGGCGATGTCCGCGACCAGCTTGCCTGGGTTCGACTGGTACGGCACTTCGGTCACGACGATCTGCGACTTGCCGGTCGATTCCTTCTCCTCGATCACCGCACGCGCGCGCATGACGATGCGGCCGCGGCCCGTGTCCTGGTAGTCGGCGATGCCAGCCCGCCCGTACACATAGCCGCCCGTGGGAAAGTCGGGCCCCTTCACGAACTTGCGCAGTTCGGCGGGCTCGAGCTCCGGGTTGTCGATGAGTGCGACGACCGCCGCCGTGACCTCGCGCAGGTTGTGTGGCGGAATGTTCGTGGCCATGCCGACGGCGATACCCGTCGACCCGTTCACCATCAGGTTCGGAATGCCCGACGGCAGCACCTTCGGCTCGGTGAGCCGGTCGTCGTAGTTGGGCGCGAAGTCGACGGTGTTCTGGTCGATGTCGTTGAGCATCTCCACCGCGACCCGCGTGAGCCGAGCCTCGGTGTAGCGATACGCGGCGGCGTTGTCGCCTTCCATCGAGCCGAAGTTGCCCTGGCCATCCACCAGCGTGTAGCGCAGCGAGAAATCCTGCACCATGCGCACGAGCGCATCGTACACGCTGCTGTCACCGTGCGGGTGATACTTGCCGAGCACGTCGCCGACCACCGTCGCCGACTTCTTGAAGGGACGGCCAGGAAGCAGGCCGAGTTCGTTCATCGCGTACAGCACGCGACGATGCACGGGCTTGAGACCGTCTCGCACGTCGGGCAGTGCGCGCGACACGATGACGCTCATCGAATAGTTGATGAACGATTCCTTCACCTCTTCGTCGATGAGACGGGGGAGGATGCGTTCGCGGGCGTTCGGTGCAGTCATGACACGGCGGGGAGGATGTACAATGGGTCGTGATACAACCCGGAAATCTAGCCGGTGTGGAGCCCGAAATCAACGCTCCAGACCGTCCATAAATCGCTGTATCGCAATGACTTACAAATGGCTTACGGGAGGAGTGCGGCCGGCACCCGATGTCCCTACGACCGCCGGTCGGCCAGCGGGGCCGCGCCGGCGACCTGCGCCCCGGCGGAGACTGCGGTGGGCGCGGCAGGCGGCACGGTGGCGATGCCGCGGTGCGGTGTCTTGCTCGACGCCTCCTCGGCCAGCTCCTCCGCTTCCTCCGCGAGATCTTCCGCTTCTTCCGCTGCCGCCTCGGCCTCGATGGCCAGACGCTCGGCGCGGTAGCGGGAATACCACTCGCGGGTCACCTCCCCGGCGAGATCGCGGTTGCCGAGCCCGAAGGACAGGGCCAGTGCCAGAGCCACCGCGCCGAACAGGATGGCGAACGCCGTCGTGACGATGTCGGTCGCGATGCCCAGCTCCTGCAGCGCCATGAAGATCGCCAGCACGATCACGCCGCCGCGGCCGATGCGCGCGAGCCACGGCCCCCCGTGCAGCCCGCCCGCCGAGGCCATGATCAGGCCTCCGACGAAGCCGCCCAGCACGATGCCCAGGATGATGATCACGATCGCCGAGATGACACTCGGGATGTAGCTCACCAGCTCGGAGAACACGTTGGCGAGCGACTCCATGCCGATCGCGTTCGCCGCGATCAGGAGCACCGCGAACATGACCACCCAGAACAGCACGTTGGCGATGACGCGCGCGGGATTCAGATGCGATCCCGAACGCTCCACCGCCTGCATCACGCCGCCGCGCTCGAGGAGCTGGTTGAAATGCAACCGGCGCAGGAGCCGCGTGGTCCCCTTCTCGAGCAGCCTGGCCAGCAGGTAGCCGACGAAGAGAATGAGCAGGGCGCCGAACAAGGCGGGCACCAGGTCCCGGAGGAGCAGGAAGCTCAGCTCGAGGCGTTCGGCAAACGTGGACACGACGGACGCATCACCGCTCTCGGTGGCGGTACCCTGCGCGAGCAGGAGCGTGTCGGGGAACTGCTGGATGATTGGCACTGCCAGGGAGTACGGACAGGGGTGCGCCTTGTGTCACGGCGCGAGAGGAGCGGACCGCTCTGAGAGAAACCTAGCGGGGTTGGTGAAGCAGGCGAAGAGGGACCGATGCAGTGGCGCAAGTCACAGTTGCGCACGGATTCTTTCACAACCGCGTTCCACGCTTCACGTCGAAGATCGCGCTGCGTTTGCATGAGGGACAGAGCAGCCATTCCCGTTGCCGGTGGTAGCCCAGTCCGAACGAACCGCCCCCAATGGGGCGATGCGTCATGCGCACCGCACATCGCGGGCAGAGTGGAGTCTCCCCGGTGGCCAGCGTATCGCGCAGCGCCTTTTCCTCGGCTGCGGTGAAACGCGCAGTTTCGGTCATGGAGACGGGTGCGGAGACGAGTGGGGAGGCGTGGGCGACAGGGTCAGATCGTGACCACGACCTTGCCGAACTGCGCCCCGCTTTCGAGCCGCTCGTACGCCTCGCGCGCTTTTTCGAGCGGCCACACCGAATCGACGGGTGGCAGCAGCGCGCCGCCGCGAAACGCCTCGGTGATGGCGTCGAACTCCTCGTCGTTGCCCATGGTGGATCCCATCAGCGTCCACTGATTCCAGAACATGCGACGCACATCGAGCTGCACGTTCGGGCCGGAGGTCCCGCCACAGGTCACGAGGCGCCCGCGCTTGGCGAGTGCGATCAACGATTGCGACCAGGTGGCTTCACCCACGGAATCGATGATGACGTCGACGCCCCGCTTGCCGGTGCGCGCGCGGATCTCGCGCCCGAGATCGGGCTGGCGGTGATTCAGGAGCACATCGGCGCCGAGCTCCCTGGCTTGGGCCAGCTTTTCGTCGCTTCCAGACGTCACCCATGCCGTCGCGCCAATGCGCTTGACAATCTGCAGTGCTGCCAGTGCGACGCCACCACCGATGCCCCATAGCAGCACCTGGTCCCGTGGCTGGGTCTTCGCCCGGGTCACGATCATGCGCCACGCCGTGAGGGTCGCAAGCGGAAACGCCGCGGCGGCCTCAAACGAGATCGTCCGGGGAATCGACCGCGCGTTGGCCGCCGGCACCACGATGTACTCGGCCAACGTACCGCTGCGATGCTCACCGAGGATCCCGTAGCTGAGGCAAAGCGGCTGGTCACCGTCTCGGCAGTACTCGCAGCTGCAGCTCCGGTCGACGATGCCGGGATTGAGAATCACATGGTTGCCCGGCGCGACGTTGGTGACGGCCTTGCCAACGCGCTCGACGACCCCCGCTCCATCGGACCCGACGACCCATCCCGGATGAATCTTGACGCCCGGAATTCCTCCCAGCACCCACAGGTCCAGACGGTTGAGCGCCGCCGCCCGCACGCGCACCAGCACGTCGTCATCGTGTTGCAGCACCGGAACCGGCAGGTCGTCGCGCAGGCGCAACTGATCCAGGCCGCCGTGTGCGTCGATCGTGAGGGCTTTCATGTAGAGAGGCTGAAAAGCTGAGAATTCGACAAGCTGAGGGACGCAGAAGCGGCGGACGCACGGGGATGATGTCGCGCTCTATATTCAGCGGTCAGCAACCGCTCCTAATTTCGCACCATCGCCGTCGTCCCGGACACCCGTGCCGGAGAGGCGGCCACCTTCACCCGCAAGCGTCCCATGGCGTCCATCAAGGTCCCACCGCTCGGCGAGTCGATCGTCGAGGCGACCGTCTCCCGCTGGCTCAAGAAGGAAGGCGACACCGTGTCGACGGGCGACACGCTCGTCGAACTCGAGACCGATAAGATCACGGTCGAGGTGAGCGCCCTGGAGTCCGGCGTGCTTTCGTCACGCGCGAAGAACGAGGGCGATGTCGTCGCCGTCGGCGACTCGCTCGGTGAGATCGGCGCCGGCAGTGGCGTGGCAGCGGCACCAGCGCCGGCAGCGACGCCAACCCAGGCAGCCGCTCCGACCGCAGCCGCCGCTCCGCAGGCGCCTGCACCGGCGGCGCCCCCGGCCGCGACATCGACCCCGTCATATGGTGCCAGCGCCGACGCTTCCTCGGGTGCGGCCCCGACAACGGGCGCGCCCAAGGTGTCTCCGGCCGCCAATCGCATCGCCGCTGAATCTGGACTCGACCTGGGCACCGTCGAAGGCACCGGTCGTGGCGGTGTAGTGAGCAAGCCGGACGTCATCTCGGCGCTCAACGCCGTCAAGGCGACAAGTGCACAGGCGGCTCCGTCAGCACCGTCAGCACCGGCGGCTCCGGCAGCACCAGCAGCTCCTTCGGCTCCTGCTGCTCCAGCCACTTCCGCGCCCTCAGCGTCTCAGCGCGAAACGCGCGAGAAGATGACGACGCGCCGCAAGCGCATCGCGGAGAACCTGCTGCAGTCGCAGCACATGACGGCGCATCTCACGACGTTCAACGAGATCGACATGAGCGCGGTGAACGCGCTGCGTGAACGGCTCAAGGACCGCGTCGAGAAGGAGCAGGGCGTGAAGCTGTCGCTGATGCCGTTCTTCGCGAAGGCCGCCTGTCTCGCGCTCAAGGCCTACCCGACGGTGAATGCGCAGATCGACGGCGACAGCATCGTCTACAAGCACTACGTGAATCTGGGCATCGCGGTCGCGTCCGACGCGGGCCTCGTCGTGCCGAACGTAAAAGACGCCGACAGCAAGAGCCTCGTCGACATCGGCAAGGACATCGGTGCGGTGGCCAAGCGCGCGCGCGACGGCAAGCTCACGATGGAAGACCTCACTGGTGGCACGTTCACGATCACGAACGGCGGCGTGTTCGGCTCTCTGGTGTCGACGCCGATCATCAACTACCCACAGGTCGGCATCCTCGGGCTGCACAAGACGCAGGATCGTCCGGTGGCTATCGATGGCAAGGTCGAGATCCGCCCGATGATGTACGTGGCGCTCTCCTACGACCACCGCCTCATCGACGGCCAGCAGGCAGTGCTCTTCCTGGTCCGCGTCAAGGAATTGATGGAGGACCCGGCGTCCATGCTGGTGTTCTAGGTCGCGTGTAGCTGGACCTTGGCGCCCGCACTCCTTAATTGGGGTGCGGGCGCTTTGTCTTGGCCGCGTGTTTCGGTGCGGGGGCCGCGGGGGCGGAGGGGTCCTTCGGTCGCTACTTCCTTCGAAC
>JAZKCW010000132.1:0-316 GCA_040387895.1 Gemmatimonadota bacterium | reverse complement strand
TCTCAGTTCAGATGCGCCCTGTGGACCCCTCCGCCCCCGCGGCCTCGGCAGAGATCCCGCTTACGACAGTGTGCCGGTCGCTGGCAGGAGTGCTGGACGCCCAGGTCAGACGACAAGCGAGTGGACACCCACATTCCCGCCTGCGCTGAGAGGGAGGCTGGGTGCATCCGGCCGACACCTCCGCATCCTCTGGCGCCACATTCGGTATGCGACCGCGAGATCGTCCGAAGGGCGGAGCGCGCGGGGTGCGTCCCGCCGGGCGCATCTGAACTGAGAACGCCAACGAGCGTTCGAAGGAAGTAGCGACCGAAGGGAC
>JAZKCW010000131.1:0-4506 GCA_040387895.1 Gemmatimonadota bacterium | reverse complement strand
CGTCGTTCTTCGCGTACTTCGCCATCAGCGGCTCGATGCCCGGCATCCTGGGCGAACTGCTCGCGGCGGGGCTCAACGTGAACGGCATGCTGTGGGCGACCAGTCCGACGGTCACCGAGCTCGAAGCCGTCACGCTCGAATGGCTGCGCAAGATGATGGGCATGGGGGACGGATGGTTCGGCGAGATCACGGACACCGCGTCCGTGAGCACGTTCTACGCGCTGGCGGCGGCACGCGAACGGGCGGGGTTGGACGTTCGTGCGCGCGGCATGAGTGGCCGCGCCGACATGCCGGCCTTGCGGGTGTATTGCTCCGAGCACGCGCATTCCTCTGTCGACAAGGCCGTGATCGCGTTGGGGCTGGGACACCAGAACCTCGTGAAGATTCCCGCGGACGCCGACTTCCGCATGCGCCCCGAACTGCTGGCCGCCGCGATCGAGGCCGATGTCGCCCGAGAGTTCAAGCCGATCGCTGTCGTCGCGACGGTTGGAACGACGAGCACCACCAGTGTCGATCCCGTGCGCGCCGTCTGCGCCATCGCGCGGCAGCATGGATGCTGGACGCATGTCGATGGCGCATACGGTGCGAGCGCTGCCATCGTCCCGGAGCTGCGCTACCTGCTCGACGGCATCGACCTGGCCGATTCCCTCGTGGTCAACCCGCACAAGTGGCTGTTCACGCCGGTCGACTGTTCGGTGCTCTACACTCGGCATCCGGACGCCTTGAAGCAGGCGTTCGCACTGCTGCCGGAGTACCTCGTCACCCGCGGCGGTGGCGACGTGACGAACCTCATGGACTACGGCATCCAGCTTGGCCGCCGGTTCCGGTCACTCAAGCTGTGGATGGTACTGCGCGCCTTCGGCGAGAATGGCATCGCCGAGCGTATCCGCTTTCATTGCGAGCTCGCGCGGGAGTTCGCCGGGATGGTGCACTTCGAAGGCGGATGGGAACTCACCGCACCGGTTCCGCTATCGCTCGTGTGCTTCCGGTGCACTCCGCCCGGCGCGAGCGAAGCGGAGATCGCCACGCTGAACGCCGCGATCATGGAGCGGGTCAATGCGTCCGGTGAGGCGTACCTGTCGCACACCAAGCTCGGCGACCGATACACGCTGCGGCTGGCTATCGGCAACCTGCGCACGGAGCGCTCGCACATCGAGGCGGTGTGGAAGCTGTTACGAGCTGCGGCGCGCGATGTCGTGGGTGCATCGGCGTAGGTGGTCTGTGCGCAGATGGCGACCTGAGTGAGCCTGTAGCGTACGGCGAACTGCTTTCCGCGGATACGAACTGATTGGGCGGATAACAGCGGATACTGCAACTGCTTTCCGCAGATATGAACTGATAGGGAACTGAAACGACGCAGATCTTCCGGCGTGGGCAACGGGGTTTCGATGCGCATGGCGAGACCGAATTTCTTTGGTAACAGCATGCGGGGGCCGGGATTGGTGCGGAGCCCCACAAAAGAAAAGCGCGACGCCGGCCATGTGCGTCGTCATTTGTCCCTGCACCGAACAGTTCCGCACTTCTTCTGTTGTTTATCAGTTCGTATCTGCGGAAAGCCGTTGCAGTATCTGCTGTTATCCGCCCCATCAGTTCATATCCGCGGAAAGCAGTTGCAGTTCAAGTCGCACACACCGCAACCCGCCTGACGCAGCGCCGAGTTCAGACTTCGTTTGCCTGCCGCCGCCGGCGCCGCTCGGCCTTGCGTGCATTGCGCTTGCTGTTCCAGCGCATGAAGAGAAAGACGACAAGCGTGACCACCAGCGCACCGACGATCTCGCCGACGCGCCCGAGCTTGCCGACGACGTTCACCGCGGCCTCGCCGGCGCCGAAGCCGATCAGCGTGAAGAGCACCGACCACGCGATCGAACCGACGAGCGATGCCGGCAGGTAGACCGCCAGCGGAACACGGGCGGCCCCGCAGGCGATCGGCAGCACGATGCGCAGGCCGAACGCGAACCGTACGAGCAGCGATGCGGTGACTGGATTCCGTGCGACCAGGCGCAGCGCCACGGTGCCCGTTGCGCGCGTCTTGGGCCAGCGACGGCGGATGAAGTCCCACTTGAGCCGGCCAAGCGCATACAGCAGCGTCGTCGCGATCCACCCGCCGAGCGAGAGCGAGATCAGGACGCGATCCATGCGCAGCTCGCCCTCGTGCACGGCGATGCCCGCGAAGATCGGGCTCAGCTCCTCCGTGACGATCGCCGAGAACCCGAGCACCACGTACGTCCACAGGTTGTCCGACAGCCCCGCCAGCAGGCCCGGTTCGACAGATCCCGCTGCCTGCGTCGCGAGCAGCGCGACGAAAGCAGCGGGATAGGTGCGGAGCGGAATCATCACTCCGGAATGTACTGCCGGAGCCCGCGGGGCCAGAAGCTGGCCTGTGCGCGTTCAGTCACCAAGTGCCGGCACGGGTTCCGGCACGCGGTACTGGCCGGTGTGCGGCGGCGTGAGGCCCACCTTCGAGGAGAACCACCCGCGGATGTTGTCGATGATCTCGTAGAAGGTCGGGATCACGAGCAGCGTGAGGACCGTCGACGTGATCACGCCACCGATGACCGCGACGCCGAGCGGGGCGCGGAACTGTGCGCCTTCCCCTCGTCCCAGCGCCACGGGAATCATGCCGGCGATGAGTGCAAATGTCGTCATGAGGATCGGACGCAGCCGGATCGCGCCAGCCTCGATCAGCGCCTCGCGCAACGGCATGCCGTTCTTCTCGCGCGCCCACTTGGCGAAGTCGATGAGCAGAATCGCGTTCTTCGCCACGATACCGCAGAGCAGGATCACGCCGATCAGACTCATGATGTTGATCGTCTGGCCCGTGATGGCCAGACCGCCCATCACACCGATCAGCGACAGCGGCAGCGAGATCAGGATGGCGATCGGATCGAGGAACGAGCCGAACTGCACCACGAGGATGAGGTACATGAGCGCCACGGCGACACCAAGGGCGACGAACACGTTGGTGAACACTTCGTTCTGCTGGTTCACCTGCCCGCCCTGCGACACCTGTACGCCGGGCGGCAGCGCAATGTCCTTGGTCTTGAGTTCGATGTCGTTAATCACTTCCGTCAGCGAGCGCCCTGCGGCATTCGCCTCCACCTTGATCACGTTGTTGCGATTGAGGTGATTGACGACGGCCGGCCCGAGCTCCGTGCGGATCTGTGCCACCTGTGACAACGGAATCAATGCGCCGTTCGGCCCCGAGCCGACTGCGATCGGCAGCTGCGCGAGGTCGGTGCCGCGTGCACGCGCTTCGGGCGACAGTCGCACCATCACCTTGCGGGTCTGGTTGGTCGGGTCGACCCAGTCGCCGGCATCCAGGCCAGCGAACGCCGGGCGAATGGCCTGCGCGACCTGCCCGATGCTCAGGCCAAGTGCACCGGCAAGGCCGCGATCGACCGACACCGTGAGCTCCGGCTTCTGCCCCTTGGTGCTGAGCCCGACGTCCACGGCGCCCGGCGTGCCCTTCACCGCAGCGAGATACTGATCGGCGACCTTCTGCAGCGCATCCTTGTCGTTGCCGCGGAGTTCGAGCGAAATCTGCTTCTGCTCACCGGCGAAGTCGTTCGTGAACACCGAGATGCTCGCGCCGCCGATCTTCTTCACATCCTCGCGCAGCGCCGCGCCGATCTCCTCGGCGCCACGGGTGCGCTCCCCCTTCGGG
Source organism: Gemmatimonadota bacterium (assembly GCA_040387895.1). GTDB lineage: Bacteria > Gemmatimonadota > Gemmatimonadetes > Gemmatimonadales > Gemmatimonadaceae > Gemmatimonas. The sequence continues at coordinate 842 of JAZKCW010000131.1, read as the reverse complement.
ATGAGGCGGAAGTAGAGGCCCGCCTTGTCGACGGCGCCGCTGGCACCACCGGCCGACGCGTACGTGTACTTCACCTCGGGATACCGGCCCATGTCGGCACCCAGCGCGAGCGTCTCGTTCACCTTCTGGCGCAGGTAATCGAGATTCGCACCGGGCGGCGTCTCCACGCTCAGGTTCACTTCACTGCGATCGTCGAGCGGGAAGAAGCCGCCACCGACGAGCCCTGTGGCGGGCATCGCGATGGCTGCCGCGAACGATGCAATCGCGAGCACCACCATCGCCGCACGATGGTCGAGCGCCCAGCCGATCACCGACCGGTACTTGTTCGCGAGTCCGTTGAACCAGTTGTTGAAGCGGTCGAGCAGCTTGGTGAGCCAGGACTTCTCGTGCTCCTCCAGATGCGGATCGGCCCAGTAGGCGGAAAGCATCGGGTCGAGCGAGAACGACACGAACAGCGACACGAGCACGGAGCAGGCGATCGTGAGCGCAAAGGGCTTGAACCACTGGCCCGACTCACCCTGCAGGAACGCGATCGGGATGAACACCGCGATAATCGAGAACGTCGTCGCGGTCACGGCGAGCCCGATCTCGTCGGTGCCCTCGCGCGCGGCCGTGTAATGATCCTTGCCCATCTCGACGTGGCGCACGATGTTCTCGCGCACCACGATGGCATCGTCGATGAGGATACCGATCGCCAGCGACAAGCCGAGCAGCGACATCGTGTTGAGCGTGAACCCGAAGGCCCACACGGCGATGAAGCTCGCGATCACGGACACCGGCAATGCGAGGCCGGTGATCACCGTCGAGCGCCACGAGTTGAGGAACAGGAACACCACCAGCAC